>DUOH01000019.1 GCA_012838955.1 Bacillota bacterium
AAAAATACTGATAGGAATTGAGAATTCCTCCCATCAAACCGGCCAAGGCCGTAAAAAAGACAGCGGGAAACATCATTCTGGTCAACTCGACCAGAAGCTCCAATTTTTCTCCACGAAAATCATAAGCCTGCAGGGGAGCCAATTGTCGGGCAAAGATCATGCCCAAAACAGTAAAAGCCGCCAAGCACATGATAGTGAGATTAATGAAGGTGCTCGCCATCTTCCAACCTTCCTCCTCTTCTTGCCTGGCCAGGTATTCAGAGAAAAGAGGAATAAAGGCGGCGGATAAAGCGCCCCCAACCAAAATATAATACATAAAATCGGGTATAATAAACGCGGCAAAAAAAGCATCCGTTTGTTGCCTATTAAATAAACGCCCGGTGATTGTTTCCCGGACAAAACCCAATAATCTGCTGACTAAGATCATTCCGGAGATCATTCCGGCGGTCCGTGCCAGCTTTCCTGTATTCAAGATTCCGTTCTTCGTCATATGTCCAACCCTTTCTATCAAACTAAAACTATAAACTTCCTCATTTAATTGATTTTTCCTCCTTCCCCACTAAAAGTAGGGAAAAATATACTGAAAAATGAACTTAAAAAAACCCCTGGGCCTCTCATCCAAGGTCTGGGGTTTATTCCTAGCTTGCAGCAAGGGAAGGCCTTCCTGCAAGAGCCGCTTGGCTATACCGGTCCTGAGCTCCCATAAGCTTACATATTCTCCTCGTCCACTGGCCGGTACACCCCCTTCGCCCACCCGTTCCCCGCTTCCGTTACCATGGACAGCAACGGGAATAACCTTGGATGTAAGATAGACTCGCAGACTCAGCGCAGTGCAGCAAAGCACCAAAAACAGCAGGAAATTGAAGTACCACAAATTAGTTAAGGCTGCTTTCGCCCGCTTCCGGTGTTTTCGCGCTTCCGCCGCCCGCTCCGGATGACCGTATCTTCTTAACATGAATATACCCCCATCCTCTCTATCTTATGTTGAGTTGGGGGCTGTTTATGCGCGTTCAACAGACTTCGGCTCTTTAATCCAAATACCTGAAGACTTCCTCGGGCGTCACGCCCGGATGAAGGGCGATATTGATCGCCCCGGCCAAGGCCCGGGAAAGATCCTGGATCAGCACATCAATCTCTTTGGGAGTAACGATCAAGTCCCGGAGGAACGGATGGAGAACCCTGTTCATCACAGCCTTTCTTGCCGATTGGGCCGCTGGTTGCCGCGCGCCGGGCATGCCCGGACCCTTTTCCTTCTCCATCTGCTCCAAGGCATCACTGATAATCGTCGTCGCCTCCACCACCGTCGGCACACCCATGGCAATGACTGGAATGCCCAGAGTGTGCGGACTAATTCCTTGGCGTTTGTTTCCAATCCCCGAACCCGGTTGAATTCCGGTATCCGCCAGTTGCACTGCAGCCCCGACCCGGTCTGTACTCCTTGAAGCCAAAGCATCCACCACCAATAAAAACTGAGGACGGATCTTCTGGACCAAAGCGGCGACGATCTCGCCGGTCTCCAATCCGGTGATCCCCAATACTCCCGGAGAAATGGCGCAGACCGGCCGGAGACCCCCTCTCTTCTCCGGCGGAGAACTGTAAAATAAATGTCTGGTCACTAATACCTTTTCCACAACCTTCGGACCGAGCGCGTCCGGAGTGGCATTCCAGTTGCCAAGCCCTACCACCAGGGCAGCGGCTTCATCGTTTAGATTCAACCCCCGGATGAATCCTCTAACCTCTTCCGCCACAACCTGCGCCGCGCTTTCCAACTCATCTTTGTCTCTTCCCCGAAAGGCCTGTGATTCAATGGTTACATAGTATCCCGGCTGTTTGTTCAGGGCCGTCCCGGCTTCCGGTGTCTGAATCAGAACCCTGGTGACCTCTGTGGGTCCCTTCCGCTCCGCCTGGGTTTGCACCCCGGGAATCTGCTGGCCTTGCCGCTGCATGGCCAGTTCATTGGCTTCGTGGGCTAAATCCGTACGGATACTCTCCCCCCACCTTCCCTCGGCCACAGGAAATCCCTCCTAAATAGTAAATCCACGTTAATAGTCAAGTGAAATGAGTAATTCGCTTACTTAATTAACAATTAATTAACGCAGTTCCGTTGGTATAAAGGCATCAACAACCCCAATGACCAGCGAGGCCAATAAAGCCCCTAAGATTGACACCTCAACGGAGGGCACTAGGAACTGGGTTAAATAAATGACCACTGCGGCTGTTAAAAAACCTACCAAGCCACGGCCTTGGGGAGAAATGTTCCTACCAAACAGGCTCTCCGCAATATAACCGAGGACAGCAATGACGATTGCCGCCAGTAAGGCGCCGCCAAACCCTCCTACCCGAAACCCGGGGACTATAAACCCGACAATCATTAAGACGAGGGCGGATACGATAAACCTCACTACTGCTCCAAGCACAAGACTTCCTCCTTTACGTCAGTTGAGTATAGTTTAGCTTGCCACCGCCAGGTAAATTTATGCGACAAAAGAGGAATAAGTTCTTGCATTCCACAGACAAAAAGGGTAAAATAAGAATGTTCATCCATTGATACGGGAGGTGAACCAGATGCCAAATATCAAATCTGCAAAAAAAAGGGTTTTAACTTCATCAATCCAACGTCTGCGGAACAGGAGCGAGATGGCTGCTTTGCGCACCGCAGTGAAGAAATTTGAACAAGCCTTGGATAACGATACCGAGCAGGCCAAAGAAACTATGCCTCTCATCTATAAAAAGCTAGATCAAGCCGCCGCCAAAGGGTTAATTCATAAAAACGTCGCCGCGCGCAAAAAGAGCCGACTGATGCAGAGATTAAACAAGCGTAGCGCCGCAAATTCCTAAGGCTATAGATTTATCTTAAAAGATTTATCTTTCGTGTACGGGACGAAACATAATACGGAGCAATCAGCTCCGTATTTTCATTTATCCTTACCCAATTCTAAAACATGGCCGATATCTTATATGTCCTTTCCTTCGTCAGCAGGCTAGGATGACGCTTAAATCCAAGACCGCCATCTCCAGCTCCAGTCTTTGGTCGCTCATTCCGGTTTTAATCCTCCAATCAGCCTGCAAAACTCGGTGCATGGCGGAAGATAGTTGGGCAAAGGAAAGCCTCTGTCCCTGCACGATCAGCTTCTCCGCCACAAAGGAATGGCATTTAAGCTCCTGCCTCAGCGCTTCTTCACCCTTTCCTTCCTGCAGAAAAAGCCAGGCAATAAAGAGTTGACGGATCTGTTTACCCAACATAAACAAGATCTTCATCTCCGGTTCCCCGTCCCTGAGGAGCTGCGCCAACCCCTGTAGAGCCGCACCGGAATTTCCCGCCGAAGTATGGTCAATCAGGGCAAATATATTACTCTCCGCCGACGCCCCGATGAGGTCTGTCCACTCCGCCAAGGTCAGGATCTGTTCTTCTCCCTTATAGATCAGGGCCTTTTCCAATTCCTGACGGAGTAAACCAAGGGATGTTCCCCGCCGCTCAATTAAGAGATCACTGATCTTGGCTGTCATCTTCAGTCCCAACTTCCTACCTTCTTCGGCCAGCCATTTCTTGACCTCATAGACTCTGAGGGGACTACAATCCACCACTGTCCCGCAGGCCATTAACTCCTTGACCGCCTTCTTACGCTGGTCCGCCTTTTTCGCTGTAACCACCAGATAGATACCGTCAGGCATCCCTTTCAACCCTTGGAGTAATTCCTGGTCGTAGTCAGGCTTCATCTCTTCGATTCCTCTCAAAATGACCAGCCTGGTTGGAAAGAGAAAAGGCAGGGATAGAAGGGTGGTCTTTAGCACACCGGTTTCCAGTGTTTTAGCTTCCAAGTCAACCAGGTTAAACTCCTCTTCATGAGCTGGGAATAACCTCCTTCGTATCTCCGCAAGGCCCCGGTTGATCCAATACTCCTCTTCTCCCTGAAACAAAAGAACTCTGGGTAAAAGTCCTTCTTCTAAACGGCGTAAAAAATTCTGTCCGGAAATCTTCATTGCCTACTTTCCCCTTCTCACCATCACTTTTCTTTCAGTTTTCAGAATTTTAATCTCCAAAACCAACCGGCCGTCAAGATCCGTGCGCAGGACCCGGGCGCCGCTGCTCTGTAAATCTTGGAGCACCGTTGTCGACGGATGCCCGAAGGGATTCTCCCAGCCCACGGAAATTACAGCGATCTCCGGCGCGGTTCGCTGCAGCCACTGCCGGCTGTTGGCTCCGGCGCTTCCATGATGGGCGACTTTTAGAATCTGCGCGCGTAGCGAGCCGTGATAAGCAGTAAGCAAATTCTCCTTCCCCTGCACTTCCAAGTCTCCGGGTAAAAGGATCCGAACCGGGCCATAGGTTAAGAGCAAAACAACGGAGTTATTGTTTAGATCAGCACCCGTCCCGGACAAAAAGGGGTCAGGGGGGTGCAAAACCAGTCCATGCCACCGGGGCTCCCCGTCTCCTAATCGAAAATCCATTCCCCGCACTGCCCGTTGATATGGAATACGCCTCTCTTTGATTAATGAAATAAACTTTTGGTAAAGGCGGGTTGTATGGGGGTATCCGGAGTCCAATACCATTCTCACATTGACCTTACCCTCCTCCAGCAGACGAACTGCTCCCCCCAGATGATCCTCGTGAGGATGGGTGACGACCAATAGATCCAGATTGGTAAGGCCATTGGCTTCCAAATACGGCTTTACTTCACTGTCAAAACCTTCCCTGGTTCCACCATCCACCAAAATATGACAACCATTGGTGGTCGAAAGCAGAATCGAATCCCCCTGCCCCACATCAAAGACTACCATGATTAGGTCCGGATTAGTCTGAAATATCAGATTCCAGCCAACAAAGACCACAGCCGGAAGGAGAATTGCCAGATAAAAGTAGAATAATGGAATTCTCCTGTTCTTGGTGAGGGGATTCCTGTTTACTCCTGACGTCAGAATGGCTAGAGCCACATAAAAACACCCCACAGTCAGCCAAGGCCAAGGCTCTGCCGGAAGATACCCGGGCCAAGTCGAACAAAACTGGAGCAACCGGCGTAAAATATTCAGAATCAACTCATTACCGGCGTTCAACAACTGAGCAGCGGGAAAAAAGAAGAGTCCGCCCACTGCCGCCAGCAAGCCGATTTGCAGAGCAAGGGTGGCCAAGGGGACCAGAAGGAGATTGGCGATAGGTGTCAACACGGAGACCCCGCCGAAAAAATTGATTAATAAGGGCATAATCACGATTTGAATAACTGAGGATAAGAGTATAGCCTGCGCCGGTTGATACCGACCCCATCTACCCAGCACTCGTTTCCAGGGGGGATAAAAGACAAATATACCGACACAAGCCCCGTATGACAACCAAAAACTTTTACTGAATAAATCGAGCGGCCGCCAAAGCAGACTTAGACAAGCGGTGACAGAGAGTAAATTCTCTCCGGACACTGCCCGGTTCCTGGGTTGCGCACAGATCTTCCCCGCCAAGGCTAAAAAGTACATAACTGCCGCCCGGATAGCCGGTGGCTGCAATCCGGCGATCAACACAAAAACTAAAACCACCGGGATCGAGAGGAAGGATAGGAGTGGGGTAGGCAAACGCAGGAGCTTCCCCACGCCCAGAAATAAACTGAGCCAGAAGATTAGATGCAACCCGCTGACGGAGAAGAGATGCGCAACACCGGTCCGACGGATCCCTTCTGTTGTCTTTTGATCAAATTCAATCCATTCTCCAAAGAGCATACTATGTAAAACCTCAGCCGACTGCGGCGACAAGGTCTCCTCGCCGATCCGCAGCAGTCGACGGCGTAACCGGCTGATATAAACCGTCACCGGATTGAGACGGGACTTGCCTGCCAAGACAGCCCGTGCTGCCAAACCGTGACTGCCCATGGCCTTGACAAAGAACCCCCCGGCAATCTTTTCCCTGGTCCACCAGGTCATTACCGGGTTTTCCCCGCCTTCCGGCCAAGTAAGAGCAGAAAACACCCCGGTCAGTCTCAAACAATCTCCCACTTCCGGATCGCGCACCAATTGTTCTTCCAGAAAAACTTCACATTTGAGAAGAAAGCCACCGGACCTTCTCCCCTCTACGCCGGGGAAGTCCTGATCCACCGGGAGCAGATCCTCCACGCGGAAAACAAACCTCTGGCCGTTTCGCCATCTCCTAACTTCCCCCACTACGGTTCCGGTGATCGTTATCTCTCTGCCCGCCCGCAATAAGTGAGCGCCTGCGGCGATCGACCGTTCGAAACTGGCGCGCTCACCGGCGCCCCGATAGAAACCAAGGGCTCCAGCGAGAAGGAGCGCTGATATTAAAAGACAAGCTCCCTTCCTGTCTATGGATCTGTTTTGATCAGTAAAAAACAGAAAAAAACAGGCTGCGCAGCCAAGAAGGACCAATCCGATCAGTAGTCGGTGAAGGGCTCCCCCCAACCTCCAACCGCCCCAAATTCCTAAGAAAAGGGAAGATGGAATAAGCAGTAGAGCAAGTGGGGAGTTCATTCTTCTATAATAAGATAAGCTCTAATCTTATCCAGTGTTTTGGCGCCGATCCCCTTTACCCGTGCTAAATCATCGACAGTTTGAAAGCGTCCGTTTAGTTGGCGATCGGCAATAATCCTCTCCGCCAGGGCCGGTCCGATTCCGGGAATTGACTGTAGTTCAGCACTAGAGGCGGTATTGGGATCAATTCGCCCCTGCACAGGCCGGATGAGGCCGGGGGCTGGGGTTTGTCCCGCCGGGGCGGGGTCCTCCCCGGTCTGGGAATGCCTTGGTGAGCTCGACTTCGTACTCGCTACCGGTTCCGGTGGCAAAAGGTCTTCCCGCTCTTTCCGGAAAGGTATATAAATCCGTTCACCATCCCTGACCGGAGCGGCTAGGTTCAAGGAATCAAGATCCGCATCATCCAGTGCGCCTCCTGCTTCCTTCAAGGCTTCATATAAGCGAGCGCCCTGGGGCATTACATAGACGCCGGGCTGGGAAACAGCCCCCACCAGGTGGACAACTACTTTCCAGTCTGCGCCGGGGGTTCCAGCTTGGCTTTCCCCGCTGAAATCCAGGGTGATTACTTCCGTGGCGCCTGGACGCCACGATCGATAAAGCAAGGCAGCGGAGCCCAATAGAACAGCAAATAACAGCAGAAAAACAAGGCGTTTCTGATTTCCGGAGAGATCAGTCATGATGCAATCCCTCCCTCACCATGGTTTTAATCAGGTTATACCATGCTTCTCGTCACTGGCCGTTCGTGTTGTGGGTCAGCTTCTCTTGCGTTCCACCAGATTTGGCTCTCAATTTATTATATCCGGCGGCCGCTTAGTGTCGACAGGCCTTCTGGCGCAGCGTTTCGGCTTGAATCAGCATCTCCGCGGCATGGTTCCGTGTGGTGTCTGTAACCTTCGCTCCACCGAGCATCCGCGCCATTTCTTCAATCCGCCCCTCCTTGGACAAGACTCCTACCTGAACTCTGGTCCGCTCTCCGGAGGTACGCTTTTCTATATAAAAGTGCCGTGTAGCCATGGAAGCGATCTGCGGTAAGTGGGTTACGCAGATTACTTGATTCGTCTGCGCCAACAGTAATAGTTTTTCCGCCACCGCCTGGGCAGTCCTTCCACTGATTCCCGCATCAATTTCGTCAAAGACCATCGTCGGAATACTGCCTGTTTTAGCCATAATCACTTTCAAAACTAACATCATCCGGGAGAGCTCGCCGCCGGAGGCGATCTTGGATAAGGGCCGCAGCCCTTCACCGGGATTGGGCGCCACTAAAAACTCTACGCGGTCAAAGCCCGTTTCGTTAATGGACAACTTGCGGCCGTTAACCGACAATCCTGCCTTTTCATCAGAGACCTGGCTGATGGAGACCTTAAAAACGGTCTTGCCCATATTAACCTCAGCAAGTTGGGTAGTGACGGTCTCTTCAAACACTGCGGCCGCCTTCCGCCGTAAGTCTGAGAGGGCTTTGGCTCTTCCCCGCAACTCCTCTTCCACCAAAGCCAATTCTTTGGCTTTCACGGCCAACAGCTCCTCTTGGCTTTCCATGGTTTCCAGCTCTTTACGGGCTTTTTCCGCATAAGCCATAATCTCTGGCACATCCATGCCATACTTCCGCTTTAACCTTGTGATCTCATCCAACCGCTCCTCCACCGTAGCCAATCTGGCCGGATCGAACTCTACCTGATCGCGGTAAGCGCGAATATCTCGCGCCGTCTCTTCCAAGTGACAGGCAGCCTCGGTAATAGTCTGATGGAATGGTTTCAGCCGCGGATCAACCTCGATCACCTTGGCCAGAACTTGCTCCCCAGCGGTCAGCTTGTCCAGGGCCGAACCGGGCTCTTCCCCTCCGTACAAAAGTTCATAAGCGGTGGAAGCAGCGGCAAACAGGGCTTCCGCCGCCGACAAAACCTCCCTCTCCTTCAAGAGTTCTTCTTCTTCACCAGGTTGCAGCCTGGCCCGGTCGATCTCCTGAAGCTGAAAGCTGAGATACTCCAGGCGTTCCCGCTTTTCCTGTTCATTCAGGGAAAGGCTGTCCAATTCTCGCTTGAGCTCTGCCCACCGCTGGTACGTCGCAGCCGTGGCTTTCTTCTGCTCATTCAGTTCCGCGCCGCCGAAACCATCTAAAATCTCCCGGTGTTTATCTATGTGTAGTAAAGATTGGTGTTCATGTTGGCCGTGCAAATCCAGGAGAAAACCACCGATCTTCGATAAGGTTAAGACTGTGACTGTCTGGCCGTTCACTCGGCAGCGGCTTCTTCCGGCCAACTGAACCTCTCTATTAATCACCAAAATCCGATCCTCGCCCATGGGGATGCCCCATTCCGCCAAAGCCCGATCCAGATCGGCATTCCCATCCAACTCAAAGACCGCCTCCACCTGTGCTGAATCAGCCTCCGCCCGTACCATCTCTGCAGAGGAACGTACGCCCAAGGCGAGGCTTACCGCATCAATAATGATTGATTTACCGGCTCCGGTCTCTCCGGTTAAAATATTTAAACCTTCTGTAAACTCCAGCCGGAGCTCTTCAATCAAAGCCAAGTTCTTGATCGTCAGCTCCCGAAGCATTTTTACTCCTCCTTAGCTTATAGAACCGGTTGAGCACTTCTTCGACCTGTTCTTTCTTGCGGATCACTACCAGGATGGAATCATCCCCCGCAATAGTGCCGACTATTTCTCTCCATTCCAGGTCATCGATGACTGCGGCTACACCCTGCGCTGTCCCGGATGTCGTCTTAATTACCAGCAAATTATCGGCAAAATCAAGGCTGACCACCGAATCTTCAAACATTCGTTTCGCCCTTTTTATTATATTGGTAAGGGTCTTATCATTGGGTAAAGCATACCGGTAATGCCCACTGGCGGCCGGAACTTTGATTAAGCCCAGTTCTTTAATGTCTCTGGAGAGGGTGGCCTGAGTCACCTCCACTCCTTCTTTTTTCAAGGCCGTTCCCAGCTCCTCTTGGGTACCGATGAATTTCTCTCTAATAATACCCAGGATTAAAGCATGCCGTCGCGCCTTCATTTCTCACTCTCCCCTTGGTCTTTACCAAAACTTCCTTTTATCTTCAGTCGCCTGTTGGTGAAAGATCGTGGGCAATATACCACACTTACCTGATGAGTCCCTATCTCTTTGGGAAAATCAGATCCTTCCCTCGTTTGATCTGGCCTGTAACAAGTGATAAATGTTTTCTCTTTCAAAGCGTACAAGTTTTGTAGGGCAAGGAGCGGTAAAACACCGCACAACGTCTCCATTTTGTAAGACAGCTCCCTCCTGCCCGTCGGCGGTCAACATCAGATCGTTGGTAGTTGAGGAGAACTCCACCTCTACCTGGGCCTCCCCCCCAATCACCAATGGCCGGGCAAAGAGAGAATGGGCGCAGATGGGGGTCAGCAGTAACACCGCCAAACTAGGGTCAATCACCGGGCCTCCCGCAGAGAGCGAATACGCGGTCGAACCGGTAGGTGTGGAAATAATCAAGCCGTCGGAGGGAAAAGCCGCGGCCGACTGCCCGTTGATCTTCAGCTTCAACCTTAACATCCGGGCAAAGGCCCCTTTGGTAATGACTATATCATTTAAGGCCACAAAAGCCTCTGCTACTTGGCCTTCCCTAACCACTTCCGCCCCTACCATCAGGCGATCTTCCAGAAAAAAACGGCCTGCTCGTAACCGACTGACTGACTCTGCAAGGCACTGGTCATCCACTTCCGTTAAGAACCCCAAGTGGCCAAAGTTCACCCCAAAAATAGGGATCTGACGCGGATAGATTAACCTGGCCACATAAAGAAGGGCACCGTCACCACCCAATACGATCCCGCAATCAATCGTCTCCAAAAGCTTTTTGTTCTCATGCCCCAGATCCTCCCGACCTAGATAGGCCGCTGTTCCTTCCTCCATCAGCACTTGAAACCCTTCGCTCTGCAAAATCTCTATTAATTCATGCGTCCGGTTATAAACCGGCGTCTTTTTTAAGTGCGGAAACAAACCAATCTTTTTCAAACTATGACCCCTTCCAAAATAGGTCATGCCACTATAGGATGATGCCCCGGCACGTCAATGTAACCGGATTACCCGCCTGTCTTGAGTGTGCTCCGTGGCACTGACACATCTTAGATTATAATTCCGGATTCCTCGCTAAAATCCTGCCGCCCGCCACCAATCCACTCCTTCCTAAGTTCCGGTGAATCCTTGAAATTCCTTCATAGAATTAGAGTTCATCTCATATTCAATAGCAAAAGTTACTTCTTCCCCTCTGAACATGAAGACCGAAATCATCTCCTTACAAACATTTTGGGCTGGGAGAGGTATAAAAGGGGAGTGACTGACGGTAAACAAGTTTGTAAAGGACTTAACCATTCTGAGCCTGTCCAATCTCATCCTCCAACTGCTCCGTTGGGTTTACCGGATCCTCCTGGCCCGGCGGATTGGAGTGGAGGTGATGGGTGTATTGGGAATGGTGATGCCCATCTACCAACTCTTACTTACCATAGTTACTCTTGGTTTACCTACCGTCTTAGCAAGGTTTGTGGCGATAGACTTATCCACAGGAAATACTGTTGGGATTGGAAAAAATAAGCGAACTTGCTTTCTTTTGATCTTTATCTTATCCGTTGGGATCGCCCTTGGGATCCTCTTCTTCTCCACCAGTATAAGTTCCTTACTCTATAAGGATCAAAGAACCGGGACAGTACTGCGCTTCCTCGCGCCATTACTTATCTTAACCAGTTTCTCCCTAACCTACCGCGGCTATTACCGTGGTTTAGGCCACACCCTCCCTCTGGCCGGTTCCGAGCTGGGCGGGGCCCTGGCGGAATTCATTTACGTAGTGCGCAGGCTCTCCACCCTTCCTCCGTTTACTACAGAGACAGGGATTAATTTGATTATGACCGGCTCGATTTTTGGCGAAAGTATTACCCTTTCCGTCTTCATCCTCTGGGACATAGCAAAGAACAAGATAAAACCGGTTGCTCCCGCCAAAACCGGATCACAGGTGAGCGTCGGCAAGAGGCGACTACGGGCGAGCGAGGCTCAGCCCGGCCACAGGCGGTTACTGCGCAACTCTCTCCCTCTCCTCCTACAAGACCTGATCTACGCCGTCTCGGGCCTGGCTGACGGTATTCTCCTCCCCCGCCTTTTAATGCTGAGCGGTCTTACAGCCGTCCAAGCCACGAAAGCGGCTGGGTTCTATTGGGGGTTGGCGCAGCCTCTTTACTTTATTCCCCTGGTTTTTCTCTTCCCCCTCACCACTATAATTCTACCGGCTACCGCCCGGGCGGGAACCGGAGAAGAAACCTTACGCCGTTTCTGGCGCACAGCACATAAACTCTTGGTCCTGGTCTTTATCTATGGAGTATGCTCTGTGCTGATTCTCCGGTGCTTTGGGGATGAAGTCGCCGCTATCCTCTTTAATTCCTCCGGCCCTAACCGCTTGTTGTTAATGATCCTTCCTGCTTTACCTTTCTCCGCTTTTAACCTCTTACTCTCCTCCATCATCGAAGGTCTCGGAAAACAAGGTTTTCTCTGCCGTGCTACCCTACTGGTGATTCTGATCAAGACCGCCATCACTACGGCCCTGGCTCCCTTACCCGCTTATAGGATTACCGGAGCGGCCTGGGGTTTTATAGTCAGCCAGATTGCCTATACGATCTTACTCACCGTGAGGATGTTCCGTTTTACCCCTGCTCTCTCCCTGATGCTGAGCAGACTACACTAACGGGATCGTCAACCCACTCTCTCCTGATGAAAACTGGTTTCCCGGCATCCGGAAAAGAATAGGAGAGGCCGTCACCCGGACCGCGCGCAACACGCTTTCCTCTCCGGGGACAGCCTCTATCCTTTGGCTTGCCGGTTAAAGTATCTTACTTAGAAAACTCTTCGTCCTGTCACTCTGCGGATGGCTAAAGACTTGATCCGGAGCGCCCTCTTCTATAATCAAACCGTCGTCGATAAAGAGGACCCGGTCCGCCGCCTCCCGCGCAAAACCCATTTCGTGAGTAACCACCACTGTGGTCATCCCCTCATTGACCAGGTCTTTCATGACATCGAGCACCTCCTTGATCATCTCCGGATCCAAAGCCGAGGTCGGTTCATCAAAGAGCATGGCCTTGGGACGCATGGCGAGCGCCCTGGCGATAGCGATCCTTTGTTGCTGACCACCGGAGAGGTTGTCCGGATACTCATCAGCTTTATCACGTAGACCTACTTTATCCAAGAGCTGGTAGGCGCGTTCCTCCGCCTCCTCTAAACTTAACCCGCGCACCTTCATCGGCGCCAAGGTGATATTCTGTAAGGCCGTCATATGCGGAAAGAGGTTAAATCTCTGAAAAACCATACCCACCTCGACCCGGACTTGATTCACATCAATCAGCTTGTGATTGGTAACTTCTACTCCTTCGATGAAGATCTGTCCGGCGGTAGGTTGCTCCAACAAGTTCAGGCACCGCAAAAAAGTACTCTTTCCCGAACCGCTGGGTCCTATAATACAAACCGCCTCTCCCTGCTTAATCTCGGTGGTGATTCCCTTCAAAACCCGGAGAGAACCGAAGTCTTTCTGTAAGTTTACGGCTTTAATCACCTGCCTTCATCCTCCTCTCCGTATAGTTGACCAGCGCGGTAATGGGCAGCGTCATCAGGAGAAAGAATAAAGCCACCGCTGTCCAGACTTCAAATGATTTATAAGTCCTCCCGTAGATAATTTGTCCCTTTCGCACCAACTCCTCTAGGGCGATGGTTGAAACCAGGGAAGAATCCTTCAACATAGCGATAAACTCATTTCCCAAGGGCGGAACGATCCGCTTGAAGGTTTGCGGAATGATAATATACAGCATGGCCTGTTGATAAGTCATCCCTAAAGAACGGGCGGCCTCCATTTGTCCTCGGTCAATGGATTGAATACCGGCCCGGACAATCTCCGCCACATACGCCGCGCTATTCAATGACATGGCGACAATCGCCGCGGCAAAGGGAGGCACATGGCGTCCGAGCACAATGGGTAAAGCATAGTAGATAAAGAATAACTGTACCAGCAATGGGGTCCCCCGTATAAAATGCACATAAGATGAAGACAGGGCAAAAATAATCTTTACACTGGATACCCGCCCCATCCCGAGAAAAGTGCCGATCAGGATCCCCAAGCCAACGGCGATACAAGTTAGGCGGATAGTCATCCATGCTCCTTGGGCAAGCACCGGCAGCGAACTAAATACCACGTCCCAACTCCAGGTGTAATCCATTAGTTCAACTCCTTCCGAAATATACACCAATATTTTATATTATCCCGGCTGATAATACCAGAATAAATTCTCCCAGGCACCATAAAGAGTATAAAGAAGCACAACCCTGTTCAAGGTTGTGCTCTTCCTGGCATAAATATAATCACAGCACGCAAATAACAGAATTTACTTTAAACTTATTCACTAAAGTATCTATTGTAGATCTCATCATACTTCCCGTTTTCTTTAATAGCCGCCAAAGCCCGGTTAATCTTCTCCAAAAGCTCGGTATCACTCTTCCGCAAGGCCAGTCCATACTCTTCCGTGGTAAAAGGAGGACCGGCTAGTTTATACATCCCCGGATTCGCCTTAATCTGTTCCGCTGCCACTGCCAGATCAATCACAACCGCGTCCACACCACCGTTGGCCATCTCCAAGAAAGCGTCCGGTGAGGTGTTGAATTTTTTTATCACGGCAATACCGGGAATTTTTTCCGCCTCCAAATGTCCGGTGGTGCTAATCTGCACCGCCACCTTCCTACCGACCAGATCAGCCGGAGTGTGAATCTCTGTTTCATCACTTCGTACGGCAATCACTTGCCCGGCATTAATATAAGGATCACTGAAATTTACAGTCTGTTTCCGTTCTTCAGTAATGGTCATCCCGGAGGCGATTACATCATAGTTCCCACTGACCAGACCGGGGATAATCCCATCCCAGGCCACGTTATAAACTTCTACTTCAATGCCTAACTCTTCACCGATGGCTCGCATTAAATCTGGGTCAAAGCCTACTACCTCTCCGGTTTTTGTATCAACATATTCAAAAGGAGCAAAGGCGGCGTCACAGCCAACCCTGATCACAGCAGCGCCATTTTCTTGCCTATCTGGAAGTAAGAGAAGAACAAGAACCAATACTAATACTACTATGATACCAGTAATCAGATAACTCTTTTTCATGGCCCTACCTCCCATTAATCCTACGCGACGGTGCAACGACCGCGCTTGTTTATAACACCTATTATAGCTGATTGACTATACTTATGCAACACACTGTAATATTTATAATCAGAGGGGCGGAGACGGCAAAAGATCGTCCCCCGGGTTTCTAGAATTCCACTTCTCCTAATGCCGCCTCTACCTTTTCCTCATCGGAGAAAGCAATGATCAGTGTCTCCCGGAGCAGATCCTGCTCGATGACCCGCCCTTTTCTCCCTTGATAGCTCACAGTGGCGCCGATCGCCGGCAACTCATTTTTCGCCTCTCTATAGCTGTCGGATTCAAATTTTAAACAACACATCAGCCTTCCGCAGATCCCCGAGATCTTTGTGGGGTTTAGTGACAGATTCTGTTCTTTAGCCATTTTTATAGAGACCGGCTCAAAATCCCCCAAAAAAGTAGCACAGCATAAAGAGCGGCCGCAGACTCCTAATCCGCCGATCATCTTTGCCTCGTCTCTCACGCCGATCTGCCTCAGTTCTATTCTGGTCTTGAATACAGAGGCCAGATCCTTGACTAGTTCGCGAAAATCAATCCGTCCGTCCGCTGTGAAATAAAAGATGATCTTGTTCCGGTCAAACGTATACTCCACATCAATTAGTTTCATTTCCAGTTTATGCTGGCTTATCTTCTCCAGCCCGATCGTAAAGGCCTTCTTCTCCTTTTCTTTGTTCTCAGCCAGTTGGATACGATCCTGTTCCGTGGCGATTCTAATTACCTTCTTCAGGGGTTGCGTAATCTCAGCAGCTGAAACTTGCTTGGGTCCCACCATGACGTACCCATACTCCAAACCCCGGGCGGTCTCTACAATCACCTCAGAGCCCGGTTGCAGCTGTAAATCAGCAGGATCAAAATAATATATCTTCCCGGCCCGCTTAAACCTTACCCCGATGACTGTATACGCTTCCCCGGTCTCCTGCGCGTCTTCGGACTGCAGCGCGCCTCCGGATGGAGACAGGCCGCAAGACACACCTGCACCAGGAGGCGCCTCTCTGTTTGGAGACGAGTTGTGCCCAGCGGCACACGACGCCCCATTCTCTCCTGTGCATGGACATGAACAAGCTGAATTTGTCTTTTCCGTCTTTTTATCCATTAAACTTCCCTTTCCATTCCTTACGCGCACGCAGGCGCGGGATTTTATCCGAATCCAAATCTTACTATGATTCCGGTCGCATTTTTACCACAAGTCCTTCAGTGGAGTGTCCCGTGGCGAAGGATGCTTCATATATTCTAAGATAGAGATCTTCCAATAGTAATCTGGTATTGACATTGGAAGCCAAATGTTCTCTGGCCTCCCCGATCTCGCCGATAATCCGCGGATAGGCTGAATTATCCGGTTCAGCCAGCATTCTCCGGCGGAATTCTTCACATAGATTCAGAAGATGTCGGTCGATTAGGGTACGATCTTGCTTCTCCCAGTATTCCGCCAGGTGAAAAAGGTCCAAGATACTTTTCCAACCGCTAAAACCCTCAATAACCGTGGGGTCGTCCTTTTCCGCTCCCACCTGTTCCGGGTCGGACCCTTCCTCCGCAAAAGAAACATAGCACCGCTGCATCCTCGAGAGAATAGTGGGTAATACTCTATCTTCTCCGGGAGCCATGGCCAAGAAGATTACGCCTGCGGGCGGTTCCTCCAGGGTCTTGAGGAAAGCATTGGCCGCCACCTCAGTCAGCTTGTCTAGTTCGGTAAAGAAATAAATCTTCCGCTTGGACAGATAAGGAAGGTAGGCTGCATCACGGCAAACTTCCCGAATGTGTTCAATCTTAATCTTGTCTCCTGCCGGGCGAATCATGCGAAAATCCGGGTGATTACCGCTGGAAAACAAATGGCAAGACCGGCACTGTCCGCAAGGACTTGCCCCGCCTTCTGCCAAACATAGCGCTCTAGAGGCTAACTCCCGCACAAACGCTTCTTTCCTCCGCCCGCCTGGTCCCAAGAAAAGATAGGCATGACTCAGCTTCTGCCCAGAAAAGATCTGTTTTATTCTGTCACAGCCTTGACCTAAATCATCCGGCGCCTTCAAGCCTATCACTTCCCGCCAAATCTTTAACCCGGATCACTGATCAGCAATAATTCTCTGCCTTGAAGACCGGGCCGAATCCTTCCAACCATTTTTTCTCTAATAATACTCTAGTAACTAGTAATATAGATCGATCAGCAACCCCCTGATCTCGTCCAATTTAGCCATCACGGCCATGGCGTCCGCTTGCTCCTGCAAAACCATGGCCGCCACCTCTTCCATGTTCTGATTGACCCGTTCAATCAGATAAAGAATACGCGTATTTCCCCGGCGGTCCCAGCGGCGTTCTCCCTTCATCCGGTAACTGCCGCCGACTGCTTCTTTCATGAAATTACGCACTGCTTCCCGGTAGGCTCTGAGATTAGCTTTGCTCCGGTCCGCCAGGAGCTTTTTGGCGGTCTCATCCACATTCGCCATTAATTTTTCTAAATTCTCAGCGGTATGGCTC
>DUOH01000002.1 GCA_012838955.1 Bacillota bacterium
AAGGCTATCAGCCTCCGGCAAGAGTATACTGATAGCCAGCAGATCACGTAAGGGGCAAGCCTTACTGTGACATATTCTATTTTACCAAATTCAGGCTTTCCCCTCAACAATTACCTGAATTATCTCTGAAAAGGGGGATGCCGATGATCATCACTGTGGCCAATCCCAAAGGTGGTGTAGGCAAGACCACCACTTGTTTAAACCTGGGAGCAATCTCCGTTTATCATGGCAAACGCACTTGCCTGATTGACTATGACCCAAAAGCGAACCTTACTGAAGCCCTGATCGAGACGACAGCCAGTATTCCTACCATTACTGATCTGCTCTTTTATTACACCTCTTTTATCGAGATTTGCCTACCGGTTCAGGATAATTTCTTTCTAGTCCCCGCCCGCCAGGAGTTAACCGGGTTTACAAGACCGCAGCAGGAAGTCTTAAGGCAAACATATAGTCTGAAAGAAAAGCTCTCTCCTTACGTCAAAGACTTCGATCTAATCCTGATTGATACCCCGCCTGCTTTGTCCTCACTGACCATCGAGGCCATCTCGATTGCCGACGGTATCTTGATCCCCACTCAAGCAACGTATTTCTGCCTAAAGATTCTTCCGGATTTTCTCCAGTTCTGCACGAAAAGACCATTTGACTCCAAGTCCAAGTTCATCAAAGCTTTTATCACCATGAGTCATCGACATTCCTCTGTGTCGGAAGAGATACAGAGGATTATTAGAGAAAAGTTTGATACCACTCTCCTCTCAGCAACTATTCACCACCATATTCAACTCGAGGAATCCCCTGCTTCCGCCCAGAGTATCGTGACCTACGATCCGAATAGTATGGCAACTCAGGAATATGAGGCTCTTTACTTGGAGTTACAGAGTATTCGCTGAACACAAATTTAAGAATATTTGTTGTAAAATCCAGGTGATTCAGAGAAAAACCTGTTCCCGTAGTCTGTGGGAACAGGTTTTTAGTTATATGGATTACATCGGCCACCGCTGAACAAGATTTACTGTTGAAGTGTAACAATTTGACATATTCTGTTTTTATTCTGTTAACATTCTTCCTTTACCTTTAGAGATAGGCTGACAAACCAAGAAAGAGGTGAACCGGTAGTGAAGATAAAAGCACCCGGCATATTCGCCCTGATTATCCTGGTCCTATTTCCGGTCTCCATACATGCGGCGGACTCCGGGCCACTCCGGCTTGATCTGGAGACCACAGTGCAAAGGGCGCTGAATTATAGTCCGGAATTAAAAGCGGGAAAGCTCAACCTCAAGAAAGCGAAATTGGAATATCAGCGAAGAAAAGCGGAAAACCTGCTTAACCAGTCCCAATACGCAGAGCTGGAGGCGGAATACAATCTAGCCGCAGCCCGGCATACATATAAAAGCCTCCGTGATAACCTGGTTAATCAGGCCATCCAACAATACGCCAAATTATACTTGGCCCAGCTGGACCTGGAGATTAAAGAACTCCAAACCAAATTGGAAGATAGCAAATTACAGGCTGATACAGCCCTTTACCAGTTGGGCGATCTCACCGGTATTGATCTGCTGGAACAGGAGAATGCTTACTTGGACGCTTGCTTCAACCGGGAAATGGCGGAGGAAGAGGTCAAAGAGGTTCGGAGCGATTTCCTGACTTTGTTGGGGTTGGCGGAGACCGCCTCTTTTTCCCTGGCCGATTTGGAAGTCCCTGAACTTTGGCAGATTACGGAAGAAGAAGCCGTTGAGCTGGCTTTGAAAAACAGTTGGGAATGGAAGTTACAGCAGAAGAAGGTAGCCCTGATCGAGACCGATCTAAAAAGGACCGAGTTGTCTATTAACACACCTGCACTCGAACGGCAACTGAAGAGAATAGCCAGACAAACCGCAGAGATCGAAAGTGCGCAGAAACAGAAGGAAATCATCAGCTCTGCCCAACGGGCATATTTCCAATTCAAGCAGGCGATGAGGAGAATGACGCTGTGGCAGGACCGATTGAAAGCAGCCCGGAAGAAATATGAGCTGAAGCAAGAAGAGTACCAAGGCGGTTTTGTTTCCGAAACCGAGGTCCTCCAGTACGAAGTGAACCGTTGGGAGACGGAATATCAATACCTGGCTGCCGTCGCCGACTATTACCTGAAGGAAGCGAACCTGAAAGCACTCCTGAACCTGAAGCTTGAGGTGGAGCAGCATGGCCAAAGGTAAAAGAGTACATAGCTTAGTCACAACCTCGTTTCTCTGCGCAGCTGTCTTTTTCAGCCTGTTCTGCCCTTCGCCGAGCAAAGCCGCAGGTCTTACCCTGGAGGAAGCCATCAGGATCGGCCTGGCCAAAAATGACGACTTGCGCAAGAACAGAGAGGAAATCGCCGGTTTGGAGAGGCAACTCTCAATAATTCGGGCGCAGCAAAGCTGGCAGGTAGAGTTGGGAGCGGACTACGAATACTCCTCTCCGGAGAACGGGCACTCCCGGAACACTTCCGGCGCGCACTCCCCGTCCGAAGAAGAACTCCGGCTTAGCGTCAGCAAGTCATATCCTTATGGCTTGACTGTACAGCCTGGAATTACAGTCACTGAGGACGAGACCGGCTTTTCCCTGAAAGTTTCCCAGTCTATTCTCCCCTTTGTCCCTACTTCCTTGCAGCAGCAGTACTTTAAAACCGCCCAAGAGTTACTGAAAGCCAGGGAAAACCTGGAACAGCAGAAAGCGGTAAAAATCCATACCTGGCTCGGAAAGTACCTGGAGATCTGCCGACTGCTGGAAAAGAGAGAGCTTTATGAGAAGAATCGCCGGCAGGCAGAGCAGAACCTGGAGAATGTCATGGCCAGGCGGGAAATAAATGAGGCGGGAGCGGGGCAAGTGTTGGCGGCCCAGATCAGTCTGGAGGACGCGGACTATTTGTTGCAAGAGATTGACTACAGGATCAACGAAGCCGAGAGCTCCCTGTTGCTGGAGTTATCATTAGCAGATGACACAGAGTTGATCTTCACTGCTGATGAACAATTTTTGCAGGATTTCAAGGATTCCACAATAAAGCTGGCTGAAGAGTACCTACGGAACCGGGAGGCAGTATCCCTCCTCTGTCAAGCAAATTACGAGTTACTGATGAACCAGATCGACCAGGAAGTGTTGAAACAAGAATTAACCTGGCTAAAAAGGAGCACCCGGACCGGTTTGGACTTGATAGGAAGTTACAATACAAATGACTGGGATGAGGACTTCACCATCGGCTTGACCTTTACTTATAAACTCTATGACGGAGGAAAACGCCGCCTGGAGCTAGAGGAGAAAGTGGCAAAGCTTCAAAGCAAAGAAGCTGATTACCACAGCATCAGCCAGCGCTTGGAGTTGCAATTCTATCAACAAGTGAATACCCTGAATCTTCTCCAGAGGGAACTGGAGAAAGCCCGGCTGAGTTGGGAAAAGAGCAAATTCGAGGCTGAGGTGGCCAAACACCAATGGGAGCTGGGGTTCATCACTTACCAAGAGTATGAAGAGTACTGGTTGCACCGGGAAGAAGCCGCCGTACAGCTCCGGGCTTTGGCGGACCGCCTCTTTCTGGAGAAGATTAACTTCGTCAAAGCCGTGAATGTCCGGGAGATAACAGGAGGATTTAACGATGAGTAAAAGGAACCAACCTTTACTATTAATAATCATTACCCTGGTGGTGATCGCCGCCTCTTGGGGATTGTTCGGCAGATCCCGAAATCGCAGGGAGTCCGGCCAGAACCCTGCTTTCACTCAGGAGATGTTGTATCAGGTAAGAAAAGGCAGTCTGGAAAAGACCATTGCCACCGAAGGCTTTATCCAAGCCATAGAAGAGCAGACCCTGACCTTTCCGGTGAAAAGTGACGGCAGCTTAAAACTGTCCAAGATATATATTAAAAAGGGAGACCGAGTGGATGAGGGGACTCTGCTGATGGTGTTGGACAAAACAGAAGCAACACTGCGTTACACCCAAAAAGTCAATACTTATAACCGGATTAAAATCACCGGATCCCAAAAGGAGATTGAAGAAGCCCGCATTGATATGGAGTTGGCCCGGGATCAATTGAAGAATATGGAGTTGGTCGCCCCCTTCGCCGGGGTAATCACCGAGGTGTATGTGGAGGAAGGAGACCACTATGTCAGTGGTGAAGTGGCGACTATTAAGGATATCAGCCGCTTAGAGGTGGAAGTTAACATCGAAGAGAAGAATATTCCCCTTATAAAACTGGGACAAAACGCCAGGATAACCTTGGAGTCCTTACCGGGTGAGCTGCTGACGGGCAAAGTCACGGAGATCGCTACGGAAGTAGTAAATAACAACGGCCTGGTTACTTTGCCGGTCACCATCACCCTGGATCAAACAGACCAGGAGATAAAACTGGGTTGCTCAGCCCAGGTCGACATTGTTGTAGGGGCAGTTCAAGATCAAATCATCATCCCGATCACCGCTGTTTTCACCAGAGAGAACCGGGATTTGGTGATGAAATGGATCGGCAACAAACTGCAGCCGGTGCCGGTCGAGACCACCCTCAGTGACGGCCTGCGCATTGCCGTCGAGTCCGGCCTGGAGATCGGCGACGAGATCCTGGTCAATACTTATCTCCAGGGTAGCCAATTCCCCACCCAACAGGAGCAGAGCAAGCCGAGGATGATGATGCGAATGGGGCCGGCGTCCGGAAGGGGCGGTCGCTGATGCTGCAAGTAGAAGAGCTGTCCAAGGTTTATGTAAGCGGCAAAATCAAAGTTCAGGCTCTGAAAGGAGTCTCCTTTGCCGTGACCAAGGGTGAGTTTGTGGCGATCATGGGTCCCTCCGGTTCGGGAAAATCCACCCTCCTGCATCTACTGGGCTGTTTTGATCATCCCACTTCAGGCAGGTACAAATTGAACGGAATCAATGTGGCCGGTCTGAATGACGATCAATTGGCGGAGATTCGCAATAAATATATTGGCTTTGTTTTTCAACAATTTAATTTGTTGAGCCGTGCCACTATCCTGCAGAATGTAGAGATCCCCCTGATTTACGCAGGTATTAACAAAAAAAGGCGGCTTGAGATCGCCCGGGAAATGTTGGAAAAAGTTGGGCTTGAGCACCGCCTAGATCATTTGCCCACTGAAATCTCAGGCGGACAACGACAAAGAGTGGCTATTGCCAGAGCCTTGGCCATCAATCCGTCTCTGATCCTGGCCGATGAGCCCACCGGTAATCTGGACTCCCAAACCAGCGCGGAGATAATGGACCTCTTTCATGAGTTAAATAATCAAGGACAGACCATCATCTTAGTTACTCATGAGGAAGACATCGCCAGACATGCCAAGCGCAGAATCTATTTGGTCGACGGAGAAATTCGTTATGATGAGGTGACACCGTCATGATCTGGGAGACTATCAAAATGGCTGTCCACAGTCTGAAGAGTAATAAATTGAGGACGCTCCTGTCCATGCTGGGGATTATTATCGGCGTCGGCGCCGTGATCGCCGTCATCTCCATAGGCGCAGGTTCGCAACAAGAGGTAACAAGCAGTATTGCGGAGATGGGCTCAAACCTGATTAATATCAGACCCGGAACCTCAAGAGGGCGCTTCGGGCGCTTCAGTAAAGCGGCCCAAAATGTTTTCACTATGGAACTGGCGGAAGCCATCGTTGACTACTGCCCCTCGGTGATCAGGATCGCGCCCAGAAACGAGACCTCAGGTCATTTTGTCTTTGCCGGTAATAATTACCTGGCCACCCTGACAGGAACTACCACGGACTTTTTAGTAATTAACAAATACCGGCCAGAACATGGCAAGTTCTTCAACAATTATGACTTAACCCATGCCAACAACGTCATTGTTCTCGGTTCAGATCTGGCCAAGGAGCTTTTTGCTGGTCTGGATCCGGTAGGACGGAAGATCACCTTCCTCTATAACCAACACTCCCTGGTCTTTAACATTATCGGAGTGATGGAGGAGAAAGAAAGGGGTATTTCCGGAGATCTGAACGGGAGCGCCTATATTCCTATCACCACTTACCTTCAGGTAATCAGCAACAGTCGATATATCAATAGTTTTCTCGCCCAAGCCGCTTCCTCCGAAGTGGCCGGCGCCGCCGTGGAAGAGATCAAATATTTACTGACCAAATACGTAAAGGATGGGGAGGAGTTCAACCTCTTCAGCCAGGATCAACTCCTCCAGACCATTACGGAAATCTCCGGAACCATGACGCTGATGTTAAGCGGAATTGCCGCCATCTCCCTGTTGGTGGGCGGCATCGGAATTATGAATATCATGTTGGTTTCAGTAACTGAACGAACCAGAGAGGTGGGGATCAGAAAAGCACTGGGCGCCAAGAAGAAACATATTCTCACCCAGTTCCTCATCGAAGCGTTAACCATGAGCTGCACCGGGGGCATTCTAGGCATTATCTTCGGAGAGATCTGCGCCTATGTAACCGCGCTCTTGGGGAACTGGCCGTTTGTCATCTCACCCCTCAGTATCTTGCTGGCCTTCAGCTTTTCACTGACTGTCGGGGTATTCTTCGGGATCTATCCCGCTGTCAAAGCAGCAAAGCTTGATCCGGTGATTGCCCTGAGCTACGAATAGTCTTTTATGGAGAGAACCTCCTGAGTTGTTACGGGCTATAGGATATTACTCACATAAAAAGTTGGCATCCGTATGCTTGGTAAGTTGAAAAGCAGATACCCTGTACGATCATAAACAATAGAAGGTGATCCTGATGCGTTACTCCATTTATCTGGTGGAAGACGAAGAAGACCTCAACTTGCTGCTCAAATCTTATTTGGAGAAAGAGGGATGGGAAGTAACGTCCTTTTTAACCGGCGGAGAGGCTGAAGCAGTCATCGAAGACCGGCCTCACCTGTGGATCCTCGATATTATGCTACCGGGGATCGACGGTTATCAGTTACTTGCCAAAATTAAAGAACGCTACCCCGATCTCCCGGTGATCTTCATTTCCGCCCGGGATTCAGATCTGGATAAGATTATCGGTCTGGAAAGAGGGAGCGATGATTATCTGGCCAAACCATTTTCCCCGCGGGAATTGGTGATTCGCGCCAGAAAACTATTGGAAAGGGTATATTCACCGCAGGATCGACATGAACAGGTCTTTCTCTACGATGTCTATAAGATCGATCCGGCGAAAAGAGCCGTCTTCACTGAAGACGATCTGGAAATCGAACTAACCTCCAAAGAATTCGATCTCCTTCTGTACTTGCTGGAAAACATCCAGCTTTCCTTGGCCAGAGAACAGATTTTGACTGCGGTATGGGGGATAGATTATTTCGGCACCGACCGCGTGCTCGATGTCTTGATCAGGCGGTTAAGAAAGAAACTGCCCGGTCTCAGGATTGAGACGATCTATGGGTATGGTTACAGGTTGGTGAAATCATGAAGAATTGGCTGAAAAACAAACCACTGGCCGTGCAGATCTGGATTATTCTGGGCTTGATTATGGGTCTCTCTTTTATAATAATCTCTTTGGTCTTCCCCTTGATCTTACGGATGACTTTTACTAAAGAGATCTACGACAGACTCTTTGACAGTCAAAACTATCTTCTCGAGCACATTGAGCCGAGCTTCTTTGCGGAAGACGGGGTTCCAGTGGTTCTCCACGGGAAGGACCGGTTGGTTCCCCTCCAGAGAGAACCAAAAGAGCGTTTCGGCCCCCCTTTCCGCGTGATCCGGCATCTTTGGCTCACCGACTCGCAGCCGATTCCAGCCAGTGAAGTTCCTGAAGATTTCTCAGAAGAGATCCAGCAAGATGCCACGAATCAAGTTACGGAGTTGAAATACTATACAAAGCGGGTAAAGAAGAATAACCTGATCTACTTGATTCGAAAGGTTGAAACAGCAGAAGGCCGAAGAGGTTATCTGGTTTCTTACGTTTTACTCCGGCGCCGTGATAACCTGATCATCACTTTTTTCCGGCGGACCATGGGGCTTTTGTTGTTTGTCTTAGCAATCGGTTGGATCGCCTCCATTTATATCGCCAGATACCTGACGAAACCCCTAACCAAACTCCAAGCGGACGTCAGGGAAATTGCGGCCGGAAAGTGGGATACACACATCACTTTGGACCGGAAGGATGAAATAGGCAGGCTGGGGGAGGCCATCGATTGGCTACGCGGCCAACTCCTTGAGCAAAACGAGAAGCAACAATCTTTTCTGCAACAGGTATCCCACGAGCTAAAGACTCCGGTCATGGTGATTAGAAGTTACGCCCAAGCCATCTTCGACGGGATCTTTCCCAAGGGAAACCTGGGCAATTCCGTAAAAGTAATCGAAAAAGAAACTTACAGGTTGGAAAAGAACGTAGGTTACCTCTTGAACCTGACTAAGTACGATTACTTTTCCACCCGTAAATTAGAAGAGCGCGAAGTAGATCTGGCGGAACTGCTGAAGGAAAAGATCGATAGTTTTAAATGGCGCCGAACCGAATTGGAGTGGAACCTTCATCTCGAGCCGGTAACCATTTGGGCGGACAAGGAGAAACTCCTGGTCGCCTTGGAAAACCTCCTGGATAACCAGGTTCGTTACGCCCGTAAGGTAGTAAAGGTAAAATGCGCGCTCAGAAAGGAGAATAATGGAGCGGTGGCTATTATAAACCTGTGGAATGATGGTCCACCCATTGATCCGGAAGTGTTGGAGACGATCTTTGAAAAGTTTAAGAAAGGGGATCAAGGCCACCACGGACTGGGATTGGCAATCGTCCATACCATCATCCGTCTGCACCAGGGGACGATTCGCGCGGCCAATGAAGCGGGCGGCGTCGCCTTTGAGCTGGAGTTGCCTATGACTCTCTGATTCGAACTTTTTCCATACCCATCTGCCGGAGAGGTTTAACCCTCTCCCCGTCTACCAGCGGCTCTTCCGGAGGCCGACCATCCGTCCCTTCCAGCGCGCCCTACCGGTTATCCCTTTTACTTCTCTTGACCAACGCGGCGAATACCGGGCGCAGTTTCATTATGGGTTTAATGCCCTTTCTATACTTGTACGCAACAACCAATAAATAATCATAACACAAAAAAGCCTGTCTTCTACCAAAGCTCTTCTATATACCGTACTAGCTCCGGCCCGATTAATTCGTATCCCTCTTCATTCAGGTGGAGTCCGTCAGGCATGACACTGGCCTCAACCTGACCGTCTCTTTGTGGAAGCACGCCTCCGATCTCTGCAAAGCGAACCTGATGCTCCGCACAATACGCCTGCAGCTTCTGATTGATCGCGGTGATCTTCGCGTTGTAGTCTATTCCCTGGTCATCGAGGTTACGCGGTAACAGACCGAGTAATAACAGTTTAGTGTTGGGTAGCTTCTCCCGGATGATCTCCACCAGTTCCTCAATGCCGGAGACAATCTCCGCCACTGAATTGGTTGGTAGATTATTAGTGCCAATCAACAGAATCAACACTCGTGGCGCAATCCCGTCCAGTTCCCGGTGGAGAATTCGCCACTTTACATTCTGAATAGAATCAGATCCAACCCCGAAGTTCGCCGGGTGGTATTTGGCAAAATATTTATTCCACACTTCTTCATAATCTTCCCATCTTCTGGTCAGCGAGTCGCCTAAAAACACCACCCCAATCTTTCTCTCTTTCATCTTCAGGATTCTCTCATGCTTCTCCACATGATGTTCATCAGTACGCATGACCGGCTCAAACACCATTCTAGCTCACCCCGTATATAGTTATTACTTCTCCTCTTTGCGCAACTCACAAAAGGATGTTCCTCTCCCTCCAGGCAATTCAATACCAAAGAGGTTTACAAAAAAGTAAAATATATGTTACAATAGATTAAAAACATATTTTAGTGTGGTTTTGTTAAAGCGAAACACGCCGAAGAATCTGTTTTGCTATATACCACCATCAATAACTAATTTTCTACTTGCCCAATATACCTGGTTAAAACTTAAACATATATCAAAAAAGGAGGAGAAGTAAATGCTTCAATTATTAACCGGTAATCAAAGTGGAGAAGATGTCAAGTCAGTAGTTGCCCAACTTGTGGCCTCAATCCGGCAGCCTCAGATGAAATTGGTCATGTTTTTTACCAGTAAAAAATATGACATCCATGAGGTAGCCACCGTCTTCAAAGAATACCTGCCCACTGTTGATGTAGTAGGGTGCACAACAGCAGGTGAACTAAGCAACCGGGGCTTTACCGAAGGCAGTATCTCCGCAGTAAGCATTGCCGCGGATGATTTCGAGGTCGCCCCCTATTTAATTAAAGATATTAAACAGAAACCATACTTTGCAAAGGATGATCTCTTACAAACAGCGAGTAAAATCGGACTTGCTCCGGATTCCAGCGACGGATTCATCCTCACGTTAATTGATAGCTCACAAGCGGCGGAAGAAAAGATACTAACGCTTCTTTGTAATACCTTCCCCAAGTTAAACTTGGTTGGCGGCAGCGCCGCTGATGAAGATTTCAAAGAGACGCTGGTGAGTGTTAACGGGGAGACCATGGAAAATGCTGCGGCTATTGTTTTTGTCAGGACTTCCCATGAAATTCTCTTCCATAAGGAAAACATCTACACTCCCACGCCCATTCAATTGGAAGTGACCAAAGCCAACATTCAAAGAAGAGAAGTTGTGGAATTAAATGGTAAACCCGCTGCAGAAGAATATGCCAGAATCTTAGGAATAGAACTGGATTACTTAAAAGAGAACTTCCGTGATGTGTTCTTCGAAAACCCCCTGGGCCGGACTTTTGGCGAGGATATCTGGATCACTGCCCCAACAGCAATCGTTGATGATAATGCTATTGCCTTTGCCTCTCTGATCTTGCCTCGCACTATAGTTAAGTTGCTTAAACCGGTTGATGCTGTCGCTGAAGCAGCCAGAACCGTGCAAACCATTAAGCAGAAGTTGCCTAATTGCAAAGGGGCTATCTTATTTAACTGCCTCTTAAGATACTTGCAGTTTAAAAAGGACAAGCAGACGGAGATCATCGCCCAAGAATATGCGAAACTCGGACCGATCTGCGGCTTCAATACCCATGGCGAACAGCTGCAAAGGCACCATATGAATCAAACCCTTACTCTAATTGCTTTTGGAGACTAAAGTCCGGCCCTCTTTACCCGGACACCAATGCCGATGATTCATTACACTGTGAAGTAACACTCTGGGGCTGTTCCACAGAACTGAAGGTTCTGTGTCAACAGCCTCTTATTTTTACTTCTATGCTAGGACAAATCTATTCAGGACTATAATCCGGCACTATTATATGTGATATATTCCATTGGTTTCAATGAAGAAAGTATAGGTTGTCCTTGATAAATTAAGTATGTTAAATGTGTTTAGCATGATGGCTTGGACACAAAAAATTATATTAAGTAAAAGGAGGAACTCGTAAAAAGAACAGACCTCCAGTCAAACTAGAGGTCTGTTTTATACCTGTACGCGAAAGTGCGAAAGATAATTCTTCCTCCTTGGCTGCGGTGATCACCAGATCTGAGATGTATTTGCCCGCCTGGACGGTTCGTCCTTTCCCCTTATAAGCTGTCCGGGAAGTCTTCCCTGAACTTCTGCACCAGTTTTTCTTGCCAGTCGGAGACCGGCTCCAAGCGTCCGACAAAGAAACGCAGAGTTTTTGGTTCTTCAGTAAACCGCAGCCCCTGAATGAGCCTTCTGTTCTCCCAGAGCCAGG
>DUOH01000020.1 GCA_012838955.1 Bacillota bacterium
CCCAAAGCCGCGGAGATTTGTTCCGCGGTTTCTTTGACCAAGGGTAAAAGGGTTTCCGTGATTCTCTCCATGGTCAGGCGGGTGGCCGGACCGGAGACGCTCAGAGCGGCAATACACTTTGCCTCCTGGTTAAAGATGGGCGCTGCTACACACTGCAGGCCGACTTCATTCTCCTGCCGGTCCAGGGCAAATCCGTGTTTTTTGACGCGGTGCAGCTCCTTGAGGAGTTGCGCGGGATCGGTAATGGTGTACGGGGTTTTGGCCGGTAATTCTTGATAGGCTAAATACTTCCGGAGGTCAGCCTCGGGCAAGTGCGCCAAGAGTGTTTTACCGGCAGCGGTGGCATAAGCCGCGGCCCGTCTGCCAATATAGGAGCTGCAGCGCAAGGCGGTTGGTTGGCTCAAGTCTTCCACTTTGTCAATGTAGACCACGTCATTACGGTCCAGGATCAGCAGATGGGCTGTTTCCCCGACCTCCATGGCCAGGCGCTCCAGAAACGGATGGGCGATACTCCGCACATCCAGTTGCTGTAGGTAAGCCTGGCCGATCTCGACTAGGTGGAGACCGATATTGTATTTCCGGGTCTCCGGATCCTGGGTTAAGAAGCCAAACTCCGTCAAGGTAGAGACCAAATGATGGAGGGTGGACTTGTGCATGCCGAGTTCCGTGGCGAGCTCTTTAATGCTCAGGCTGCGCTGGGCTTGGTAGATGGCCTCCATGATCAGGAGCGCTTTTCCTACAGAATTTACTCTATTCTTTTCTGCTGTCGGACGCGCAGACGCCCGCAGGTCTTTCTCCATCTGCATCAACTCTTCTTTATTTTCTGGCTGTTTGTACCGCTCTAATGTATTTAGCCGCCAGGGCGCTGAGTTCCTCCCATTTCTTCCCGGCTACCAACTTTTTGTCCACCAAGGCGCTGCCTACGCCGACAAAACAGGCGCCAGCCCTAATGAATTCTCCGGTGTTTTCCAGATTCACGCCGCCGGTGGGAGTGAGCCGCACTTGCGGCAGGGGTCCTAAGACATCTTTGAAGAAGGACGGCCCCAGTTTGGTGGCGGGGAAGACCTTGACCACATCAGCCCCGGCCTCCCAGGCTCGCAGGATTTCGGTGGGGGTAAAGGCCCCCGGGATACAGGGCACGCTGTATCTTCGGCAAACTTTGATCACCTCAGTGTGCAGCACGGGGGAGACCACAAATTTGGCCCCTGCTAGAATAGCCGCGCGGGCGGTCTCCGGATCCAATACGCTGCCCACTCCGATGATGGCGTCTTCTCCCAATTTTTGTACGGCTTTGCTGATCGCCGCCAATGCTCCGGGTGAGGTCATGGTAATCTCCAGCGCCCGCACTCCCCCTTTGTGCAAGGCGATGGCGGTCTCCAACAGCTCCGCTGCGTTGTTTACCCTGATCACAGCGACGATTCCCGTGTCAATAATGGCCTGTATATATCCTTCTTTATTCATTTTTTTCCGCTCCTTCTTTTGAGAAATTTTACTTTCAGGAAAGAAGGTAGGTGGCGCCTTCATTTTTATCTTTGCACCCGGCCGGAGGCGTCGCCGGCCGCCAGGTTCTCGACTTCTTCTACGGAAACCAGGTTGAAGTCGCCAAAGATGGTATGCTTCAGGCAAGAGGCGGCCACCGCGAACTCCAAGGCCTCTTTGGCGGATTTGCCGGAGAGCAGGGCATAGATTAACCCACCGGCGAAGGAATCGCCCCCGCCGACCCGGTCGACGATGTGCACCTCATAGATGCGGGAGCGAAAATACTCCCGGCCGTCGTAGAGCAGGGCGGACCAGTTGTTGTCAGAAGCGGAGAGGCTTTCTCTGAGGGTGATGGCGACTTTCTCCAAGCCGAAACAGTCGGCCAGTTTCTGAGCGACTTCTCTGTACCCTTCTTCGTTTAGTCTTCCGGTGGTAACATCCGTGGCGGCCGCTTTAATCCCGAAGACTTTTTCCGCGTCTTCTTCATTACCGATCACCACGTCCACATACTCCATTAAGCCGCTCATCACTTGGTTGGCCTTCTCCGGAGTCCACAACTTTTTTCTGTAGTTCAAGTCGGCGCTGACCTTAACTCCATTGGCTTTCGCGGCTTTCACCGCTTCAAAGGTGACAGCGGCCGCTCCGTCGCTCAAGGCCGGAGTAATCCCGGTAAAATGGAACCACTGGGCGCCGCTGAAGATTTCGTCCCAAGGGAACTCCCCCGGCTTTACTTGGGATATGGCGGAGTACGCCCGGTCATAAACGACCTTGGAAGGCCTTTGAGAGGCGCCCATTTCCAGGAAGTAGATTCCCAACCGCTCTCCGCCTCTGGCGATGTAGTCGGTGCGCACGCCGAATCTGCGCAGGTGGTTGACGGCGGCTTGACCGATTTCGTGTGGTGGCGCTTTGGTGACGAAATAGGAGTCCAGACCATAATGGGCCAGGGAAGCCGCGACGTTGGCCTCTCCGCCTCCATACACCACCTCAAACTTTTCCGCTTGCACGAACCGTTGATAGCCGGGGGGTGAAAGACGCAACATGATTTCACCAAAGGTAACCACTTTTTTCTTCATTTTCCCAGTCTCCCTTCGTTTTTCCACACAGAACCGGCGACTGCGGGAGATAGGTTATATTTGTTTCTTAATATGAAACGCCGTTTCTGTATTCCAATATTTTTAGCATACGCTGATCTCCGGACTTCTGTCAAGAGGTTTCTGTAAAATCTCCGGCCTGCTTTGGTGTGTCAGTCAAGCAGCAGATGACTTACTGAGCACCGGCGGAGGATGAGGACGCCTTAACCAGGAACTCCCTGCAGGAACTGGAATATCCAGACTAGAAAAGAACTTGTAGCTTATGGAGTTTTTGTATATGGGATTATAGGGGGATTCCGGCGATGAAAGGCATCAAAACATCCCTGGTCAGACGCGGAAGTTTGTTGTTGGCGCTGATGGTAACGGTTTTTCCGGTCCTCGCGTTCACGGCGTCGGCCCGGGCAACAGAAGCGGAGCCAACCATTAAGGTGATGACCTTGAACCTGCATAACGGCAGGGATCTGCAGGGGAGGGATAATCTTCAGCGCTTCTTGGAGCTTCTGGCAGAGGAAGAGCCGGACCTGGTCGCCCTCCAGGAGGTGGAAAGGCGTCATCTGGAGATTTTGCAGTCTACCGGCTGGAACGTGGCGGTCGGCTTTAACGCCAACCGTCCGGACTTTCGTTTTGGAAACGTGGTGATGACTCCCCACCGTATTGTCTATGAACGCCACCATTATCTGCCGGGGGAATTGGAACAACGGGGAATCAACGAGGTGGCGGTGGAGATCAACGGCCGGTACTTTTATGTGCTCAATACCCACCTGGGACTGAGTAGAGTGGAACGGGAGGGACAAATGGCAGAGATTCTTCGGATCGCGGATTATTTGGAAGGGCCGCTCTTACTGACCGGCGATTTTAATGTCGGATCTTATGATGCGCTCTTTACCATGCTGCCTCCGGGTTTTGCCGAGGCTGGAAACGTATTTGACTTACCCAACACCTTTCCTCTGTCCAATCCGAAGTACCGTATTGACCTGATCTGGTTCTCACCGGACTGGGAGCCCCTGGGCGGGCAGGTCTTGCCGTGGGAACATTCGGATCATTTACCGGTCACCGCCGAACTCCGACTGAAAACCGGCGCGGGCGCGGACCGGGCTGCAGAGCCCAAGCGGGTGCAGATTCCGGCGTATGATTGGCAATACCATCCTGTACTGCCCGACGTCGGAAGAAGGAGCGGAGCAGCGGAGTTTTCCTTCCGGGGCACTGGGAACCAGGGCCTTTCCTCCGCCCGGCTCACCGTACCCATCTGGCCTGCGCTGTCCTTTACCGGAGTGGTTACTCGGGCGGACCCGGCCTCCGGCCAGTCGGATGCTGATGATGAAGCCAGGTTGATTGTGGATTATTACTTTAAGGAACTGGACTTCCGGGATTACTTTTCTTTACTGGGTTACCGGGGAAGAGCGGAGTTTTCCTTATTTGCCGAGCACACCCCGGAGCAGAGGGGGGCCTTTGGCCTCAAGCAGTATTATCGGTGGAGTAATCGGTTGGGGACCAGTTTAATCACGGGGTTTTCCGATAAGTTCTTCTGGTCTGTGGAAGGCGCCTATCTGCCTACGGAGCGGATCGGCTGGCAACTAAAGATTGATCGGGAGGGGGACTTCTCCACCGGGGTCTCGTATACCGTCAATAAGCATCTGGTGATCAAGACCAGTTATTCTCTGTCAACGGAGAAACTCACCTTAACCCTGGGGTTCTATGAATAGTAAAAAAACCTCCCAGAAGGGAGGTTTTGTGCCTACCGGGGGTGTAGGCGGTTATAAAACATTAATATTCCAGTTTTGGCCGTTGTTGGTGTCCCAGTTCCCCGCGGGATCTTTGAAACAGAAATTTATCTCCCGCTCTCCCTCGAAATAGACGTCCACCCCGAAACTGCCGTCTTCCTCTTTTTCCATCTTTACGGTTTTACCAGGAGTCTTCCAACCGTCAAATCCGTAGTGCAGAAAGACTTCATTCGCACCGGATTCCTTCAGCAAGCCCTGGTACTTAATGCGAAAGGAATCTACTGAGCGGTTCAGGTCCGAAGAGACCGAGACGCGGTAATCCGCTAAGGCGCCAAACTCATAATTGTTTTGGGGATTAAATCGTAAAGCCTTCTGCATTCTTTTGACCAAGCCCATGCTTACACCTCCTTTACCTTATTATCTATTCTTCCACCTAAAGCCCTAAATCTGTAGGTGAATGATTACCGATTTCGACAAATGTTGTGAGCACCGCTCCGGTAGGCAGCGGGCTCTGCTGCCGTTCGCCGGTGGCAGGCGTAAAGCAAGAAGAGCCGAAGTCATACTCGGACTTCGACTCTTCAATCCATAAGAGGTGAAGGGTAAAAGAAACTCGTACAGTTAATTACCACCCTGACCTCTGATGGAGTATTTATATATTAACCGGATTTTTCAGGCGCAAACATGGAAAATTCTGAGACTTTTTCGCAGCTAGGCAGGTTTGTCCGATTATATGCAGAATATTGGTGAATAGTAAGGACGGTGGGCCGTGTCAATCCGCCGGACTGCGGAGAAGAGGGACCGGACGGCGCCAGACCGGATGGTGACCGCAGGCGGAAGCGGCTGCTCAAAGTAGGAAGAGGAGGAATACTGGATGGAGAATTTTGTCTTTCAGAACCCGACGAAGATTATTTTTGGGAGAGACACCGAGCGGCAAGTGGGGATGGAAGTCAAACAGTATACGGATCGGGTCTTGCTGCATTACGGCGGAGGCAGTATCAAAAAGAGCGGCCTCTATGACCGGGTGGTCGCATCGCTGAAAGAAGCCGGGGTCGACTTTGTTGAGCTCTCCGGAGTGCAGCCGAATCCCAGGATAGGTTTGATCAGAGAAGGAGTTGAGCTCTGCCGGAAACACGGGATCCGGTTTATTCTGGCGGTGGGCGGCGGCAGTGTCATCGATTCGGCGAAAGGGATCGCCGTCGGTGTGCCGTATGAGGGGGATGTCTGGGATTTTTACCTGCAAAAGGCAGTCGTGAAACAGGCTTTGCCTGTCGGTGTGGTGCTGACGATTCCGGCGGCTGGAAGTGAAACAAGTCCGGCCAGTGTGGTTACGAACGAGGAGGGCGCTTTGAAGCGGGACATCGGCACGGACCTGATCCGACCTAAGTTTGCCATCCTCAACCCGGAGCTCACCTTTACGCTACCACCGTACCAGACTGCTTGCGGGGCGGCGGATATTATGGCCCATGTGATGGAGAGGTACTTTACCAGAGTGAAGGAGACGGATCTAACGGACCGGCTGTGTGAGTCCACCCTTAGGACGGTGATTAAGTATACTCCCCTGGCTTTGCAGAATCCTACGGACTATGCGGCCCGGGCCGAGCTGATGTGGGCCAGTACGGTGGCGCATAGTGATTTGTTGGGCACCGGACGGATCGGGGACTGGGCTTCGCACATGATCGAACACGAGCTCAGCGGGATCTATGACGTGGCGCACGGGGCCGGTTTAGCCGTGGTCTTTCCGGCCTGGATGCAATACGTCTACCAAGAGGATGTGCGTGTCTTTGCCAAATTTGCCACCCGGGTCTGGGGGGTGGAGCCTGACTTTGCTGATCTGGAAAGCACAGCCCTGGCCGGTATTGAGCGGGTGAAGGATTTCTTCCGCTCCATTGGGCTGCCAGTGACTTTGACTGAGCTTAAGATAGGGACGGACCGGCTGGAGGAGATGGCTGCCAAGTGCACGGAGAGGGGGCCGGTGGGGAACTTTAAACGGCTGGATCGGGAAGACGTGCACCGGATTTACCGGTTGGCCTTGTGATCAGCGGCTCTAAGCATGGGCGGGACCGGAAGGTGGCGGAAGAAGATTTTATGCGCTATGGTCCGGCCCGACCAAAGAGGTGAGCGTCATCGACAGGCATGAATTGGCCTGTATCTTTAATGAAATCGGGATCTTGCTTGAATTAAAAGGGGAGAATCCCTTTAAGATCAGGGCATACTATAATGCAGCCCGGACTCTGGAGAATCTCCAAGAGGATCTGGAGGTTTTAATCAGGGAGAATCGGTTGCGAGAGACGCCCGGATTTGGGGCGGCCATCGCCGGAAAGATCCTGGAGTGGTGGAAGACGGGCAGCATTGAGTATTATGAAAACTTAAAGGCAACCACGCCAGGCGGTCTAATGGAGCTTTTGCGGATCCCCGGTTTGGGGCCGAAGAAGGTTGCTGCTCTCTACTCCGCTTTGGGGATTACGGATCTGGCGATGCTGGAAGCGGCCTGCGTAGAGAATAAACTCTTAACCATCCCCGGCTTTGGCCGGAAGACGCAGGAAAAGATCTGCGCCGGAATTCAGTTCCTCCGGCAACAGCAGGGTGCTTTTTTGTGGACGGAGGGGATGGGCTGGGCGCTGCGCATCCGGGAAGCACTGGTCGGCCGGGCGGGGATTGAGCGGATTGAGATCGCCGGTAGTCTCCGCCGGTACCAGCCGGTATGCAAGGACCTCGCTTTGGTGGTGGCTACCGGTACGCCCCAAGCGGCAACGGCCTATTTGGGCCATGCGGATTTTCACCGTAGTTTGGAGGCGGCGGTGGAGAGTCTGAACGCGGTAGGGGATGGCAGAAGTTGGCTCAGGCTCAATAATGGGCTGAAGGTAGACTTCATGGTGGTGGCCCCTGAGGCTCTTCCCCATGCTGTACAGTACTTGACCGGCAGTAAGGAGCATAATGCGGCTCTGCGCCGCCTGGCGCAGGGGATGGGATATAAGCTCACCGCGGAGGGACTCTTTAAGGACGGGCAAAGGATGTTTTGCCGGGACGAGGAAGAGCTCTATCACCGGTTGGGCCTGGCCTATATCCCGCCTGAACTACGGGAGAACCTGGGGGAGATTGAGGCCGCCGCCGGGCAGAGCTTGCCGCGGTTGGTGGAAGCGCAAGACCTCAAAGGCCTCTTTCATGTGCACACCACTTATAGCGATGGAGTGAATACCCTGCGGGAATTGGTGGAGGCGGCGCTCAACAAGGGTTATACATATTTGGGAGTGGCGGACCATAGCCGGGCCGCTGTTTATGCTCACGGGTTAAATGAAGAAGCGCTGCGCAGGCAGTTTGCGGAGATAGATCAGTTAAACCAGGAATACCGCGGTTTTAAGATCTTCAAGGGGATTGAGGCTGATATCTTATCCTCCGGGGAACTCGATTATGACCCGGAGATCTTGGCCAAGTTTGATTTTGTCATCGGTTCGGTCCATTCGCACTTCGGGATGGCTAAGGAGGAGATGACCAACAGGCTCTTAAAGGCCATGGATAATCCCTACCTGACTATGCTGGGGCATCCGACCGGCCGGATCTTGTTGGAACGCCCGGCTTATGCGGTGGATCTCCATGCTGTCCTGGCCAAAGCGGCGGAGAAGGGGATAATTATCGAGTTCAACGCCAGTCCTTACCGGCTGGATTTGGACTGGCGCTGGTGTCGGCAGGCCAAAGAGCTGGGCGTGAAGATTACCATCAATCCGGACGCCCATAGTATTAGCGAGCTTGAGCTGGCGCGTAGCGGAGCGATGTTCGCTCGTAAGGGTTGGCTGGAGAAGGATGATGTCTTTAATACCAAGTCTGCCCAGGAGATCGAGGAGTATTTTCAGGCCCGCGCCTCACATTAGAACCGATTAGCAGTGGACCCTCCATCCGGCTGACTTCTTGGCGGCCGACGCCGCGCCGGGGAAAAGTTACAAAGGCACAGTCCGTTTCCGGGAAAAAATCATATCCTATTATAAAAACACAAAAGGGGTTGAGATACATGCCTGGAATGATGGATGTGTTTAGATCTTCGGATGGGTGGAGCTTCTTACTCTTCTTAATTTTAATCCTCTTGATCTTCGGCGCCTTAGGCGGATGTTAAGAGCAGGTCATTGATTGACAGGGGGCGCGCCTTTTACCCAAGTTGAACCCGGTAGGGTCTACAGAAAGCTTCATAAAAAAGAAACCGGATAGCCGGTTTCTTTTTTCGGATGGGAAAGGGAGCAACCCCAAGGGCAAGGAGGAAGATTAAGGTCACCAGAACCATACAATCTTCCTCCTTTTTCTTGGCGTCCATTGACGGTCGCCAGCTCTCTGCATTTTTCAGCGAGAGCAGTTATAGCATGTGGAGAACGAAGAGCCTTTATGTATTGTATTTACTGGAAGAGAATCCGTTGCTCTTTTCTGCGTAGCCTGGTTCTTGATTTTATTGATTAAGTAATTTAAGATTTTATTGGCATCGAGCTTTTGATCCGGAGGTATGGAGGTATAATGAAGCGAAGACTACCGCGAGTTTATAACAGAAAAATGATCCGCGCCATCAAGGAGTTTGATCTGATCAACCCCGGGGACAGGATCTTGATTGGCTTCTCCGGGGGGAAAGACAGCGCACTGCTCCTGTACGGGCTGGCGATCTTACGGGAACACGGCATCATCCATGCTGATTTGGAGGCTTTAACCATTGATCTGGGTTTTATGCGGCCATTGGATCCGGAACCTTTGGCCAAGTTCTGTGCGGGACTGGGGATTAAATTCAACTATCTGAAGAAAAATATTGCTTCAGTCGTACAGAACGAGGATAACCCCTGCGCCCGCTGTGCCCATTTCCGCAGAGGCGTCATGAATAACTTCGCCAAGGAAAAGGGCTTTCAGAAGGTGGCTTTAGCCCACCATCATGATGACGCGGTGGAGACCTTCTTGATGAGTATCATCTATTCCGGACAGATCAAGACTTTTTTGCCCAAAACCTATTTGGAGCGGAGCGGGCTGACTGTGATCCGTCCCTTAGTTTATCTGCGGGAGGAAGAGGTCCTTAAAGCGCAGGAGTTTTATGATTATACCCCTGCCCCCAAAGTCTGTCCGTATGACGGTAATTCCTACCGACAGAAGACGAAGGAACTGATCCGGGAATTGACCGGAGACAGAAGATGGGTCTATGCGAATTTGGCTGCGGCGATGCGGGAGGGTCGTCCCAGCGAATTATGGCCGCCTGAAAAAACAGGCCTTAAAGTGGGGAGCAAGGACGAAACCCCGGTTTAAGTGGGGAAATGGATTGACTAGCTGTTAAAAATGCTTTAAACTGGTGTTAGACATAAAAAATATCAAGGAGGGGAATATGATGGCAGCTTGTGAATTTATCAGCCGATGTCCGTTTTTCAATGATCGGATGAAAGACATGCCTGCTATGTCAGAGATTTATAAGAAAAATTATTGTCAGGGCGATCATAGTAATTGCGCCAGATATCAGGTACGGGAGAAGCTTGGTACAGATAAGGTCCCGCCGGATTTATTCCCCAATCAGCATGACAGGGCAATGAAGTTGATGGCCGAAGGGTAAGCCGGGCGCCTATGGCTGATCCACAGGGCGCGAGAGGGTGCGAAATTTTTCAAACAAGCGCTTGTGCTCCATGTTGACCTGTGGTATAATAAATGTCAATTCATCCACGTCCAGATGCGCGCGTGCACGGATGGTAGAAGAAGGTATGAATAGATTACTTAAAGACGTTGAAGAGGAGAAGTAACCCGGGGAAAGGGTAGAGCGAGCCTCTGACGGTGCAAGAGAGGCCCCGGAAACCGGTGTGAAGTTCGCCTCGGAGTCGCAGGCTGAAGCCGGGTACGGTTGTAGGCGTCGCCGGATTGTCCCTCCGTTAGCCGGGGACCTCCATCGGGGTAGGACGATTGTCTATTCTCTATTTTTATCATCCGTTCCGGTAGTTTTACCCCCGTGGAAGTGAGCGGCCTGGATAGTCTTCAGGCAAATTGAGTGGTACCGCGGAAGTAACCTTTCGTCTCATGTAGAGACGAAAGGTTTTTTTATTGCCATAAGCCATAATCAGATCAGTGGATCATCACACCATTTAAGCAGCAGAAGAGAGGACGGAAGCTGGTCCGCGGATTAGAAAGGGCGGAAGCCCCTGCCATAGTAAAGGCCGGAGTGAGGTGGTAGTATGGAGGAATGGTTTAGCGCGTATACAGCCGGAAGCGTGTAGAGGAAACCAAGAGAGATGAGGAGGAGAGTATTTTGATTTGGAATCTTGAATATGAAAGTATGTCTCGTCCACGATTGGAAGAATTACAATTGAAGAGGTTGAAAAAGACCATAAACAGAGTCTATGAAAGGGTGCCGTTTTACCGGGATAAGATGACCGCCGCAGGGGTAAAACCCGATGACATCCGTGGCCTTGATGATCTGAAGTACCTGCCGTTTACGACTAAACAAGATCTGCGGGATAATTATCCCTTCGGCTTGTTCGCCGTGCCCATGGATGAAGTCGTCCGGATTCATGCTTCTTCCGGGACTACCGGTAAAATGACTGTGGTCGGCTATACCAGGAACGATCTTAAAGTTTGGGCGCAGGTGATGGCAAGAACATTTGCTGCCGCCGGAGGAACCTCATATGACCGGATTCAGGTGGCCTATGGGTACGGCCTCTTTACAGGAGGATTAGGCGCTCATTACGGAGCGGAGATGCTGGGGGCAACGGTGGTGCCGATCTCCGGGGGGAACACCAAACGTCAACTCCAGATTATGAGGGACTTTAAAGTCACAATGCTGGCTTGTACACCTTCTTATGCTCTATATATGGCGGAAACCGCCGAGGAGGAAGGAATTGATCTGCATGAATTTCCGCTCAAAGCCGGAGTCTTCGGCGCGGAACCCTGGTCGGAGCAGATGAGAGCCCAGATCGAAGCGAAGATGGGGATTAAAGCTATTGATATTTATGGCCTTTCCGAGGTGATCGGCCCTGGAGTAGCCAGTGAATGTTTGGAACAGAACGGGTTGCACATTAATGAGGATCATTTTATCATAGAGGTGATTGACCCGGAAACTGGAGAAAGGTTGCCGGATGGGGAGAAAGGGGAACTAGTCTTTACCAGTCTGACCAAGGAGGCTTTTCCGATCGTACGCTATCGAACCCGGGATATCAGCCTGCTTTATTCGGAAGCCTGTGCCTGTGGGCGTACGCTGAAGCGGATGAACCGTATTCTCGGGCGGACAGATGATATGTTGATTATCAGAGGGGTTAATGTCTTCCCCACGCAGATCGAAAATGTGTTGCTGGAGATCGGCGAGGTTGAGCCCCAGTATTTATTGGTGGTCGACCGCAAAGGCAACCTGGATGAGTTGGAGATTTGGGTGGAGATCTCCGAGAAACTCTTCTCCGACGAGGTGCGAAAATTAGAGGATTTAGAGCATAGGATTAAGAATGAGATCATAAGTACTTTAGGGATCTCGGCGCGTATAAAACTGGTGGAGCCGAAGACCATTCCCAGGAGTGAAGGAAAGGCCAAGCGGGTAGTGGATAAGAGGGATTTGTATAGTAGTTGATGGGGAGATTGGCGGGGGTGACGTTATACTTATCCATCTGCGCTTCAGACGCGTGGGCAAGTTTGTGAGGAGGGGATAAGATGAAGGTAAAACAGATCTCTGTATTTGTGGAGAATAAATCCGGAAGATTATGCGAGGTGACAAAGGCCTTATCAAAACAGTCCATTAATATCAGGGCGCTCTGCATCGCTGATACCTCGGACTTCGGCATTTTGAGGCTGATCGTGAATGATCCGGCAAAAGCCGTGCGGGTCTTGAAAGAAGAGGGCTTTACCGTGGCCACTACGGATATTGTCGCCGCCGAGGTGCCGGATATTCCCGGCGGGTTGGCCGGAGTGTTGGAGATTTTGGGCGGGCGCGGAATTAATATTGAGTATATGTATGCCTTTGTCGGCAAGGAGAAAGATAACGCCGTCGTAGTGCTGAAGATGGAGGAGATCGAGGAGGCCATTGCGGTTTTGCAAGAGGCGAAAGTAAAACTGCTCAGAGAGAGCGAGTTGTATAAATTCTAGGTTATTCTGTATTTCTGCGGGAGCGCCGGATCTTTAGTGGCGGTCACCCGTTCCTTGCGGAGACGATGTTCTGCTCCGCCCTGCAGTATACGGGCGACAGCTTCTTTACCGGCGGCCAGGTCGCTATAGCGCGTGGATAACAGGGAGAAGAGGTTAATCTCTTCAGGGGACGGGGCACCGATCCCCATCGCCAGCGGGCCGGGGACTCTGTACGCGCGCGGTTCGCGCGCTTCGTCTATCTTCAACAGGAAGAGCCTCTCGTCTCTACGGTTTTTATAAAAGTACCTGAGTATTTTGGAGTTTTCTTCTCGATTGCGGCCGATGATTACCTTAAACTTCGGACTCAAGCGAAAATGGCGGCCAAGGCCCAGGAGACGCAGGGAGCCGGAGTCCAGTTTTCCTTCGTGTTTGAGCAGGTCAAAGACTTTACGTCCGTACTCCACATTGGTCAGGAGACAGCCACCGGCCGGCGCTTGGTAGTTCAGACCGTACTTTTTGGCTAATTCCAGTTGGATTTTTCGTTGTCTTCCTTGAATGGAGGGGCAGTGCCGCAGGGAGATCCAACCTTTCTCCTCAGGAATGGTGGGTGGAAGGAGACCGGCGGAAAGGGGGCGCACGATCAGGCCGGCCAACCCGGTTTCTTGATCAATTACGGGAAATGCCCCTTGGTGTTGGGACTTTGGACGTTGCCCCACCACTTCACCGGTTACCAAGAAGGACGCGCCGATCTCTTTCATGAGGACGGCCGCTTCCTGCAGGAAGAAGATATGGCAATCCAAACAAGGATTGGCCGCTTTTCCATAGCCGTGTCTCGGTGTTTCTAATATGCGCAGATACCGCTGGTCCAAGCGGATAATATGTAGTTTAACGTGTAATTGACTGATTAATTCTTTAAGCTGGTTAACCAGCTTTTCTTCTTGCTCCTCCTGGAGAAAGGGCTGGAGAAAATAGACGGCCTCCACTTCCACACCGGTTTCCTGAATCAGTTTGATCGCCAGCAGACTGTCTAAACCTCCGGAAAACAAAGCAAGAGCCTTCAAACGAAACATCCTTTCTATTCGTCCGGCGGGTTAATGCCGATAATTAATTAACTTCTTTAATTCATTAATAATGAATGTCCGGGAGAAAATCTTCGTCCCATTCTATTGCTTTGGGGGACAGGCCTTCAACCAAGGTCATCCCCGGCGGAAGCTGAAAATACTCGGGGGGAATAGGGTTAATCTTAATCTCTTTTACTTCGACCAGCAGTTCGGAGACGATTTTTCCGTTGTTGGTGACCCGTTCCAATTTTTTCAGGGTCATCCCCCCCAGCTTGGAAGCGTTCCAGATATAGACTTCCCATTCAGGCATCGAGGGATCGGTAATCCGGATTTTTGTCGTGTTATAGTCTAAAATTCTTTCGTGCCCCAGATTCTGCCGTTTGATACTTGAAGATTCCACTAGCTCAAGAGCGAAAATCTCTGGGATCAGGCGGGGATCATAAGGAGAGGCCGAATATTCGGCGCCGCCTTCATCATAGATCCAGATGACTGCTAAATCAGGGCGGAATATGGTGACGCTCGGCGAAAAGCCCGGAGTAGTCACTACGTGCCGGATGAACTCCCCGGATTGATAGTGCTGAATTTCTTGACTGAATTCGCCCGAAGTAATAAGCGCCCGGTAGTAGAATTCCGCAGGAAGCTGTGGAGTTGCGGCCGACCGTGGCGCAGTGGCCGGGAGAAAGAGAAAAACAAGGAAGAGTAGAAGGCATAATCCTCTTTTCATCGATTTAGCCATTTGGACACCCCCCCAAGTATGTCGCAATATCAATTATCGAGTCAGCACGGCAGGATAATTGGTACAATTATTCCATCTTATATAATTTCTGCATGAACTCTTTTTATCCTTTAAAAATAATTAAGTCAAGCAAAGTATACCGCGCACTTTAGTTCAAGCGTGTTCAGGCGTGAGGGGAAAGGAAAATAAATTCGAGTTTATGATTTAAGGCCTTTACAGAATGATATTTTTGCTGTATAATAACTTTTGCAGTGCCGAAGTGGTGGAACTGGCAGACGCGCTACGTTCAGGGCGTAGTGGGAGTACTCCCGTGCGGGTTCAAATCCCGCCTTCGGCACCAATTTTATATCCAGAGCGCAGACCGCCTGTGAAGGTGGTTTTCTTTTTGAAATAGTGCTATCCAGCCACCCACCGGGTGGTTTTTTATTTATAGATGAAGATGTGTGCTTTGTCGTTTTGTATCTTTCCGCCCCACCCAGGGAAATCTAGTCTTGAAGATTGATTGAGCAAGGTGATGGTATGTCGAAGAATCTTTACATAGTTGGGACTCTGGCCGGACTGGCCGGTAATGCGCTAAAGATGATCATGACCTGGGCCTTTTACTGGCTGGGCTTTCTCGATTATACATTCTGTCATCTCTGCGCCGGAATGGTCATTTCCCCCGCCCGGATCCGAGAACCGTTATCCGTCTTCATCGGGGTGCTTCTTGACTATACGGTAGCGTCCTTCTTTGGTTTGTTCGCTTACTATATTTATTTGAAGACCGGCGGCGGATACTACTGGCTAAGAGGGGTCGGCTTTGGCGTGTTTACCTTCTTGGTCTGTTGCGGCGTGCTCTGCCCTGTATTCTCCGTGGCGACTTCTAGAGCGCCGCAGACGGCCTTCTTTTATTTACTCCCCAATCTGCTCTATGGTTTATCGATGATGGCCTTTATTTGCAGGCACGCTCCGTACTTTCAGGAGTTGAAGGATCTTCCGCCAGGGAGGTGACTCTTCTTCACCGGTTTCTTTGGGGTTTCGGCCCGTATCCGCTCAGAAAAACTGAACTGATTTTTCCGTAGGAAAAGAGGGCTCTCCGGGAAAGAGCCCTCTTCACACCCTGCGTGGTTTTTAAAAAATGTGAAACTATGTATGCGCTCCCTCTTTATGTTTATGTATTCGGCTCTACCTTCTCTGCTTCCAGCAGGTAATTGTGGAAGAAATACTCGGCAACAGCAATCAACAGGAAGAAGGTGATTAAACTACCCATCCCCACATTATTCCCTCTGGTCATGGCTGCCGCCAGGTAAGCGGTGAAGGCGGCTAATCCGCCGTCCGCCACTGCAGCGGAGAAGTTACCGTATTTGGGAAGGATCATTAAATCTCCGATTAAGTAGTTCAGGGCGGTAGCAGCGATACTGGTCCCCAAGACCCAGCCGAGGCTGTTATTATCAATGATGGTAAAAGCAATATAGGCGGAGACCAAGGTGAGAAGGAACTTGACGATCAGCGCGGTCGTGGTTTTACTCACTGGATTTCACCTCCCTTTAGTGTCGCGCCGGTCTTCGCGACCTGGAGCTCGTATTCCATATGTTCTCCTTTCCCGGCGCCTTTATACGGTCATTCCTGAGGAAGATATAGGTTTGCCAAAGGACGCGCTTTTATGGGTTAAAGTATAAGACCACCCAGAATTAGTCAGAATAGAGACAGGCAGGAGAAAGAAAGGAAGTCCTTGATGAATACGAGAAATTTCTTTAATCACGTGATTCTGGGTTTGGTTTTAGGTCTGCTCTTCTCTATGTTGTTCTGCTCCTCTTCGGCAGCAGCGCTCTCTGGCACAGGAGAGGATTTCTTGAAGCTCCGGGCGCAGGCTGCGATCTTGGTCGACGCCGCCACCGGGAAGATTCTGTACGCCCAGAATCCGGACGAGTTATTGCCTACCGCCAGTATGGCCAAGATGATGACGGAATATCTGGTGCTGGAGGCGGTTGACGAAAAGAGAATCAACTGGGAGCAAAAGACGCGCATCAGTGATTATGCTTATAGAATTTCCCAGAACCTCTCGTTGTCCAATGTTCCGCTGCGGAAGAATGAATCCTATACAATAAGGGAACTTTATGAAGCCATGGCCATTTACTCGGCGAACGGCGCTACGATTGCCCTGGCCGAATTGGTCGGTGGCTCGGAGGATAATTTTGTCCGGATGATGAATGAGAAAGCGGAAGAGCTAGGGCTGAAGGATTATAAGTTCGTGAATAGCACCGGGTTGAATAATAGTGATCTCTTGGGTATGCATCCGGCTAATACCGGCCGGAACGAAGAGGATATGATGTCCGCCAGGGCCACGGCGAAATTAGCCTTTCACTTGATTCGCAATTATCCCGAGGTCTTTACCTTCTCCAGTGTGCCCAAGAGATACTTCCGGGAAGGAACCAAGGATGAGATCTCCATGTCGAACTGGAATTTTATGCTTCCCGGCCTGATCTACGCCTACGAAGGGGTGGACGGGTTGAAGACCGGCTCCACTACGCTGGCTGGGTACTCCTTTACCGGTACCGCCAAGCGGGGTGAAGTCCGTTTATTGACTGTAATCATGAAGACCTCTTCCATAGAGGCACGGTTTGCGGAAACCCGGAAACTGCTGGACTACGGGTTCAACAATTTTTACCGGCACGAGGTGGCGAAGGCCCGTTACCGGAGTGCAGAAGGGCAAATTCCAGTGGCCAACGGTAGGGAACGGACGGTAGACATTGAAAATACAAAGCCGTTGACTGTGTTGATCAGGAGGGGAGAGGACCGCCTTTATCAGCCCGCATACAAACTTGATCAGCGGGTGCTTACTTCGGACGGTAGGCTACCGGCTCCGGCGCCAAAAGGAAAGGTCGTAGGCTTGCTGGTTCCGGAGTATACAGGGGAAAAGGATTATGATTACTTGACCGGCGACGGGCAAGACCTGGAAGGAGTGGAAGTGGTAACAGTTAAAGAAGTGGAGAAGGCCGGGTTCTTCACTAGAATACTACGGGCGATCGGCCGCTTTTTCGCCGCGATTTGGCAAAGCATAGTGGGGCTTTTTTAAGAAGTTTGTCAGGGAAGCCGAAGATCTTCGCGCACAGGCGCGCCTCCCTTCATCATCTCAAAAGAGAAGGCCTGTTCTTTCCAGATGTGCAGAATTCGTATTTTTTTTATAGTAATTGAAAGGATTTCGCCCTGCCCATAGTGAATTTACTTAAAGATGTGGTGCGGGGGTGAAAGTGTGTTACTAAGTAGAGAAGAAAAGAAGCCCAACAAAATACAGGCTTTAAGGAGAATCAGCAGGATTCTGCGGGCGGCGGGTTTTAAGAAGAAAAAATCTTTCCTGCCTTTATACCATGAATTAGTGAAGGGAGGAAATTCTTTCGGGGTTGGCTTTGAATTGGAGAAAGGCGGTCACGGAATTGCTGCTGATCTAACTTTGAATGGGCGATATATTGGGCGCGCGGACGAACTCTTCACCGATGAGGTGATTGGGGATAATTTTTGGAAATTCACTACCCATGAGGAGTTACTCGCTCAACTGGATGAGATTATGTCATTGGTTTTACATAATTATGAGGCTATTTTAGACGGTAACCTTGACTTAGATAAAAGGCGCGCAGAATGGGATCGAATACAAGAAGAGTTTTTGCGCGGATTAAATCCGGAAGACCAAGGAAAGTTGGAAAAGGCGATCCAGGGAAAGATGGAAGAGTGGCGGCGCCGGAGAGCCGGTCAACCTTTACCTTTATGGAAAGATATCTGGGAGGAATTTGGCTTTTCTGCCGTCTCCGGTAGCGCGCGCAAGTAACTACCAGTAATGATTGGAGTATCAATTAACCGCCTCCGGTTAAGCTAAAGCCGGAGGTGATTTTGTTGAGCGGTCGGGAGAACCAAGGTGTTAATACCAGACATCCGGAGAGGCCTCCGCGCAAACCGGCGCGGTTGGATCAGTTCGCTGATGACATCTATCGGGATCAGGCAGAGATTGCCGAAGAGTTTGGAGTGACCGGGAGAAGAGAAACCAGGCGGGTGCGGGCGTTGACCCGCCCACACGGATACGTCTCTGACAGACGCGACCAACGCGGGACACGTGGACGTACTTGAGGGTGCAAAGACGTGAACGGAGAAGAGAAAAAAACTTGACGCTTTTGTACGGATGGGCTATAATATGTGTTAATTTATGAGTACGCGCACGCCAATTGCACGCCTATTGCATATGCGTGGAGTGAATTTCCAGCTGTTTGCTGTGGAAATGCACGACCCGTGTTTGAGTTTTAAGTTAAGGTTGATTAAATAGTGCATACGAAGTATGCGCAAACTATGCGCAGATGCGTACGGACTTAGGCGATGAAGAGGAGAGTAACCGCAGGCTGAAGGTTTCAGAGAGAAGGGTGGACGCTGCAAGCCCTTCCCAGAGGCGCGGTGAAAACCACCTCGGAGCTGCCGGAGTAAGTTTTATCTTGATCGGATAAGTCCTATCTTTTCAGATAGGTATCTTTTCAGATAGGTATCTTTTCAGATCTTTTCAGATATTTTGATTTGATCAGATAAGATGAAAGCCGGACGGTAGGCGCCGTTACCGCCATGATGAGGAAGCCGGATCCCGGTGCGCGCCTGCTTTTAGCTGGGTGCTGACGGGGTCAATTAGGGTGGAACCGCGAGCAAATTGCCCGTCCCTGAATACTACAGGGGCGGGTTTTTCTTTATAACATTGCTGCGTCGGCGGGACCCGGAGAACTTTAGGCGAGCAAAGTCGGGCAGGAATTTCTTCCAAGATGCGCTGCTGCGCCAGCCGAACCCGGAGAACTTCACAAGAGGCAAGGTTCGACGGGGATTTTCTGTATGAGCCTTTTAATCAGAGAAGTTGAGTTACGCAAAGAATGAAGACTGGTGTCGTGTGTTCCGCGCGACTGGAGAGGAGGGAATGACGGATGGAACCGACGATGGAGATCTGCGCCGGCGGCGTAGTAATCAAAGACGGAAAGGTCGTGGCCATTAAGCGCAAGAATGGGGTCTGGCTGATGCCCAAGGGGCATGTGGATCCCGGTGAAACCTTGGAAGAAGCAGCCGTCCGCGAGGTACGGGAGGAGACGGGACTGGTGGCCAGGGCCGGGGTGAAGCTGGGCGAAACCGAATATACCCATCGGGAGGACGGGAGACCGCATCACAAGAAAGTGCATTGGTTCTATATGGAGGCTGTCTCCGGAGAACTGACTCCGGAAGCGGGGATGTTCACAGATATTAAGCTCCTAGACGAGCAGGAAATAGAGTTATTAAGCTTTGAGCATGACCGAAAACTGGCCAAACTGGCCCTGACTTTAGTGAAGAAAGGGAAAGGCTGAGAGTCATCGCTCCTCAGCGGTGAAAAGGACAGGGTTTGCGGATAGTGACGAAAAGGAGGACTATTAATGAGTAGATTACTCTTGCCGGATGGCAAAATAATGGAGATTTCCAGTGGAGTCCCGGGGAAAGAAGCGCTGGCGGCGGTTGATCCCGGGTTGAAGAAAGATCTGATCTGCCTGAAGATTAACGGGGATCTGACTGATCTATCCGCCGTTATTCCGGAAGACGGCGAGGTTTCTTTGGTATTGAAGGGCGATCCGGAAGCCTTGAGTGTGCTGAGACACTCTGCTTCTCATATTATGGCGCAAGCCGTAAAAAGGCTTTATCCCGAGGCTAAGCTGGCGATCGGACCGTCAATCGCCGACGGGTTCTATTATGATTTTGACCTGCCCCAACCCTTGACTCCGGAAGATCTGACCAAGATTGAGGCGGAGATGAAGCGGATCATCAAAGCGGATCTCCGGTTTGAACGGGAGTTGATCCCAAGGGAAGAAGCCCTGGCCACCCTGGAAAAACAGGGGGAGAAGTATAAGATAGAGTTAATTGAGGGACTGGCCGATGAGGAACTCTCCTTCTATCGGCAGGGAGAGTTCATTGATCTATGCCGGGGACCGCATCTTCCTTCCACCCGTTATGTTAAAGCTTTTAAGTTGATGAGTGTGGCCGGAGCGTATTGGCGGGGGGATTCTTCCCGCGAGATGTTGCAGCGGATCTACGGCACCGCCTTCTTCAGTAAAGAAGAGTTACAGAATCATCTGGATCTGTTGGCCGAAGCCGCGAAGAGGGATCACCGAAAACTCGGTAAAGAACTTGACCTTTTCTCTACCGATGAAGAGATTGGCGCCGGATTGATCTTGTGGCATCCGAAAGGCGGACGGATCAGGGAGGAGATTGAGAACTTCTGGCGGAAGGAGCACCGGGCCAACGGGTATGAGATCGTTTACTCTCCTCATATCGGACGGGCCGGTTTGTGGGAGACCAGTGGACACTTAGGCTTTTATCAGGAGAATATGTACTCCGCCATGGAAGTTGAGGACCAGGATTATATCATCAAGCCGATGAACTGTCCTTTTCATATCGCCATCTATAAGAGCAGGGGCCGGTCTTACCGGGAGCTTCCTTTCCGCTGGGCGGAGCTGGGCACTGTTTACCGGTATGAACGTAGCGGGGTGCTCCATGGACTGTTAAGGGTGCGCGGTTTCACCCAAGACGACGCTCATATTTTTTGCCGACCGGATCAGATGCCGGAGGAGATTGACCGGGTGTTAGCCTTCTGCCTCCATATGCTGAAGGCTTTCGGTTTTAGCGACTTCCGGCTTTACCTTGCCACCAGGCCCGAGGAGTCTGTAGGTGAAGAGGAGCGCTGGCAGGCGGCGACCACCGCTTTGGAAGAGGCGATTAAAAAGACCGGGCTGCCCTATGAAGTGGATGAGGGGGGCGGAGCCTTCTATGGGCCGAAGATTGATCTGAAGATCAAGGACGCCCTTGGTCGGGAATGGCAGTGTTCCACTATTCAGTTTGACTTTAACGAACCGGAGCGCTTCGGGTTGACCTATAAAGGAGCGGACGGCGCCGATCACCAACCATATATGATTCACCGCGCTCTACTGGGTTCGCTGGAGCGATTCTTCGGGATCTTGATTGAGCAGTACGGGGGGGCTTTCCCGCTATGGTTGGCCCCAGTCCAAGTTGTTGTGCTGCCGGTGCTGCCTGAACATCGGGAATATGCGGACCGGATCTGTGCTTGGCTGCGTGAGAACGGAATCCGGGTTGAACCGGACGGCAGAAACGAAAAGATCGGGTACAGGATTAGAGAAGCGCAGGTGAAGAAGGTTCCCTATATGATTATTGTCGGGGAGAAAGAGGCTGCCCAGGGGACGCTCTCCGTCCGAAGCCGGAGAGAAGGGGACCTGGGGGTCCAAGAGAGGGAGGTGTTTTTAGCCAGGATCAAACAGGAGATTGAAACCAAGAAGGCCTAGGATATTTATGATCATCTCCTTAATTACAGTAATTTCAATTGGCGGATACGTAAATATTTATTCCAATGTATACTTGCGTCCAATCGCTTGATCCCGGGCCTAAACTTCTGTATAATTTCTATAATCAACTTCTTGCATAATCATGTGGTGATACGGGTTTTACCCGTGCCTACCATACTTTTTACAGGAAAATTTAAAGGGGGATTTGATAATGAAAAAATCATCAATCTTATCACTGCTCGGCTTGGCGCTTTTGTTAAGCGTGGCTTTGCTCTTGACCGGTTGCGGGCAAAAAGAGCCTGATGAAATCAGGATTGGGATCATCGCGCCGCAGACGGGTCCAGTGGCGGCTTACGGGGAGGGCGCCCGGGACGGTGCTTTGTTGGCTTTTGATAAGATCAACGCCGCCGGCGGCATCAACGGTAAAAAAATCAAGTACTTCCTGGAGGATAATAAAGGAGATCAAGCGGAAACAACCAATGTGGTTAATAAGTTAATCAGTAAAGATAAGGTTATAGCCATTATTGGTCCGGTGATCAGCGGAACTTCCAACGTGGCGGCGCCGATCTGTAATAAAGAAAAAATTCCGATGATTACTCCGACCGGTACGGCAGTGGAGATCACAAAAGCCGGCGAGTATATCTCCAGAGTCTGTTTTCTCGATAGTTATCAGGGATCGGTCATGGCGAAGTTTGCCGTGCAAAATCTGGGGGCCAAGACCGCGGCGGTCCTTTATGACGTGGCCAGTGATTACAGTATCGGGATGAAGGATGTTTTTATTGAGAAATTTACGGAGCACGGCGGTGAGGTAATTGAGACTGTCTCCTTTACCAGTGGAGATGCGGATTTCAGCGCTCAGCTGACGAAGATTAAAGCCGCCAATCCGGATGTGATTTATCTGCCTGCTTACTATAACGATGATTCTCTGGTGCTCCGTCAAGCGCACGGCCTTGGCATTAAAGCCACTTTCCTCGGGGGAGACGGTTGGGATGCGCAGGAATTGATTGACAGCGCGGGTGCGACCGCGGAAGGTTGTTACTTTACTACCCACTATTCGTCAAGCGACCCCTCACCGATCGTGCAGGATTTTCTCCGGGACTATCAAGCAAAGTACAATCGTTTCCCCATTGTCTTTGCGCCGCTGGGGTATGACGCCGCTCTTTTATTGGCTGATGCCATCGAGCGGGCTGGTAGCTTGGATCCGGAAGAGATTAAGGATGCTATTAACGCCACCGAAGATTTCCCGGGAGTAACCGGCACCCTCTCTCTGGATGAAAACGGGGATCCCATTAAGGATGTAGCGATTGTCACAGTGAAAAACGGCCGGTTTGAACTGGTTACTAAGATGCGGCCATAGGTTCTCATATATTTTGCGCGTGCCATGAGAAGTTGTTTTCTGGTCAGAACCGGGTTTCTTCGCTTGTTGCACGCACATAGGCAAAGAGGGGCTATCCCCTCTTTGCCCTGTTTTGGGCTACGGGTGTTAAATATTGGAAAGTTGATTTTTAAGGGTGTGACGGCATGTCGGAATTTTTACAACAGATTATTAACGGATTAAGCCTTGGAAGTATATATGCTCTAATCGCCCTGGGTTATACGATGGTGTACGGTATAATTCAGCTGATTAACTTCGCCCATGGAGATATTTACATGGTGGGGGCGTTTACCGGCTACTTCGCCATTCTGGCCGGTCTACCATTTCCCCTGGTTCTCTTACTAGCCATGGTATGCCCGGCGATTTTGGGTATGTTTATTGAACGTGTGGCTTATAGACCCCTACGCTATTCCCCAAGGATCACGGCTTTAATCACTGCCATCGGGATCTCGCTCTTCCTCGAAAATCTTGGCATTCTGGTTTTGAGTCCGGATCCGAGGCCGTTTCCTCAGGTCTTTACCAACCCGCCGTTTCAATTGGGACAGGTTACCGTCTCCATTCCGCAGGTGCTTACTTTTGGAGTGGCCTTGGCCTTGATGGTTGGGTTAACGTTTTTTATCCGTTATACCAAAACCGGAAAAGCCATGCGCGCTTTGGCTCAGGATTTGGAGGCAGCGCAGTTAATGGGGGTCAATGTGGACAGTATCATCTCAGTGACCTTTATGATCGGTTCCGCCTTGGCCGGCGCGGCCGGGGTGATGGTGGGAATCTTAATCCCCCGGATTGAGCCGCTAATGGGTATTATGCCGGGGCTCAAGGCGTTTGTGGCCGCAGTGGTTGGTGGGATTGGCAGTATTCCCGGGGCAATGCTGGGTGGAATGCTAATGGGTTTGGTGGAGACTTTGACCACGGGTTTCATCTCCTCTACCTGGCGGGATGCCATCGCCTTCGGCTTGCTGATTGTGATCTTACTCTTTAAGCCATCCGGAATCTTGGGTAAAAACGTACGGGAGAAAGTGTAGGTGATGGCAATGAAGATCGACGTTTCCGGATTGAAAAAGTATTTGCTCCCGGCCGGTCTGGCTTTTTTGCTCCTGATCAACCTCTTTTTGGTTCTGGAGTTTTTTGGGGTTGAAGTGATTGACCGGTATGTAAAGGGTATTCTGATCTTAATGCAGATCAATATAATTCTGGCGGTCAGTTTGAATTTGATTAATGGGGTAACCGGAATGCTCTCTCTGGGACATGCCGGGTTCATGGCGGTGGGCGCTTATGTCTCCGCCATCTTATCCATCTTTCTTTCCAAGTCCAATCTACCGGAGGTACTCCTCTTTCCTTTGGTCTTGTGCGCCGGTGGTCTGGCCGCCGCTTTCATCGGTATGTTAATAGGCGTTCCCACGCTCAGGTTGCGTGGGGATTACCTGGCCATCGCTACCCTGGGTTTTGGCGAAATCATCCGGGTGGTCATCTTGAACTTGGATATCACAAAGGGCGCCCGTGGTTTGCCCGGCATCCCAAACTACACTAATCTGTGGTGGGTGGAGCTCTTTATGGTCCTCTCCGTGCTGGTGATCTGGAACATTATCAAATCCAACCATGGACGGGCTTTAGTCTCGATCCGAGAGAATGAGATCGCTGCTGAGGCCATGGGGGTGCATACCACTTACTATAAGGTCAGCGCTTTTGTGATCGGGGCGTTCTTCGCCGGTTTAGCCGGCGGCTTATTCGCCCATTATCTGGGGTATATCTCGCCCAAGTCCTTTGATTTTATGAAGTCCATTGAAATTTTGTTAATGGTGGTGCTCGGCGGTTTAGGCAGTCTGACCGGTTCGGTGATTGCCGCTATTGTGTTAACGGGTCTGCCTGAGCTGTTACGCTTCTTACAATCTTATCGGATGGTGATTTACTCTTTAACCCTGGTCTTATTGATGCTCTATAGGCAAGAGGGACTCTTCGGCCGGGATGAAGCCAGCGCCGAATTGTTGAGGAAATGGTTGACGCCACGAAAGAAAAACCACCCAGGAGGTGAGGCCGGTGAGCCTACTGAAAGTTGAGGAGATTTCCATCTCCTTCGGCGGCCTGCGGGCTGTCTCCAATTTCTCTTTAGACTTAGGAGCTCAGGAACTGGTAGGCTTAATCGGGCCGAACGGCGCGGGCAAGACTACGATCTTCAATATGTTGACCGGTGTCTATCATCCTGAAGCAGGGAATATTATGTTGAATGGCAGGTCCGTGACGGGCATGCCTCCGTATAAGATCAACCGGATGGGGATTGCCAGGACCTTTCAGAATATCCGGCTCTTTAACGACCTTTCCGTCCTGGACAATGTGAAGATCGCCTACCAATATCTGGGCGGTTATTCTTGGCGAGATGCGATCTTCCGGAGTAAAAGGTATCGCCGGAAGGAAAAAGAGATTACCGAGTGGGCAATGGAGCTTTTGTCCATCTTCGGGCTGGCGGAGAATAGGAATGAGCTGGCCAGGAACCTGCCTTACGGCGCGCAGAGGCGTTTGGAGATCGCCCGGGCCTTGGCTGCCAAACCCAAGCTCCTGCTCTTGGATGAACCGGCGGCCGGTATGAATCCCCAGGAGACTATGGACTTGATGAGCTTGGTGAAGAAAGTCCGAGCAGAATTCGACCTGACTATTCTCTTGATTGAACACGACATGAGTTTCGTGATGAATCTCTGTGAAAGAATTATCGTCTTAGATTATGGACAGACGATTGCCGAGGGAGCTCCCGACGAGATCAAGAGTAATCCCCGGGTGATCCAGGCCTATTTGGGGGGTGAAGTATCCTGATGCTTGAGATCAAAGAGATGCGTGTGGCTTATGGCGCGATTAAGGCTTTGAAAGGGATCTCCTTCTCTGTGAACGCCGGAGAGATCGTCACTCTGATCGGAGCGAATGGCGCGGGAAAATCCACAACCTTGAAGACTATCTCCGGTCTGCTGCGCCCGCAGTCCGGTTCGATCATTTTTGAAGGAAGGGAGATCTCCACGGCGCCTTCATATGAGATCGTATCCTTGGGAATCTCCCAGGTTCCCGAGGGGCGGCGGATCTTTCCCCGCCAGTCCGTACTGGAAAACCTGGAACTCGGAGCTTATCAACGTAAGGATTATAAAGGAATTAAAGAAGATATACAGCAGGTCTTTTCTTACTTCCCTCGTTTGGCTGAACGCCAAAATCAGCTGGCCGGTACTCTCTCCGGCGGCGAACAGCAGATGCTGGCCATCGGCAGAGGCTTGATGAGTAGGCCAAAACTGATGCTCCTTGATGAACCGTCAATGGGATTGGCTCCTTTGTTGGTCCAAGATATCTTTAGGATTATTAAAGAGATCAATGCCAACGGCGCCACCATTCTCTTGGTGGAGCAGAATGCCAATATGGCGTTGTCCATCGCGAAAAAAGCCTATGTACTGGAGACCGGAAAGATCGTGCTCTCCGGTTCGGCTGAGGAGCTTTCCCGGAACGAGCAGGTGCGGAAGGCTTATTTAGGAGGATAAGGAGGAAGAAAGATGCTGGTAAAAAACAGAATGTCAACACAACTCTTGACTGTGAAAGAAGACACTCCGGTGTTGGAAGCAACTGAACTAATGCGCAAAAACGGTGTTCGCCGTCTGCCGGTGGTGAAGGGAGAAAAGGTAGTGGGGATTGTCACCGAAGATGATCTGTTGCGCGTCTCTCCTTCCACTGCTACTTCTTTAAGTGTTTTTGAAGTGAACTACTTATTATCAAAGCTTACAGTGAAAGACGCCATGACCAAAGAAGTGATCTTGATCGATCCCGATGCTACCTTGGAAGAGGCAGCCTTGATTATGCGGGAGAAGCATGTCGGGGCTTTACCTGTAGTAAAAGGCGGGAGACTGGTGGGCATTATTACGGAGAGTAACATCTTTGACGCCTTTATTGAGTTGATGGGGTTAAAAGAGACCGGCGCCAGGGTGACCATTGCTACTGAGGATCGTATCGGGGTGCTGGCTGAGGTCACCGAGATTATTAAGTCGTTTGGGGTGAATATTATCAGTATGGCCGCGATGCATAGACCGGACGACTTGCCGGAGAGCGTCAAAGGTGAAGTGGTGCTCCGGCTCGATACGAAAGATCCCGGGCAATTGCTGAACGAGCTTGAAAAGCGAGGTTATAAAGTGACGCATGTCGCGCAGATGACTGCGGTAAACGCGTAGGAAATGTTCTAGGTTTGTGCTTGACAGAGGTTACCGCCGTTTGTATTATTGCAATAATTCTATTGGTCGGCGGATTCTTTGCCGACATAGATTGGGCAAAAAGAAGCTTCTGAAAGAAGCTTCCGAATGAGGAGGGGGTTTAAATGCGGAGGATCCAGCGTTATTCCTTGATCTTACTCTGTTTCCTGATTCTTCTGTTTGCGTTCTCCGGATGCGGACGGAAGGAACAAGAGGTGAAGATCGGAATTATGGTTCCCTTATCCGGACAGCTGGCCGTGTACGGGGAAGGAGTCCGGGACGGCGCTATTTTAGCTTTTGATAAGGTCAATGCCGCCGGGGGTATTGACGGAAAACGGATCGTACCGATCGTGGTGGACAATAAGGCGGATGGGGCGGAGACAGCCAATGCTTTAAATAAACTGATTACCAAGGATAAAGTGGTGGCTGTAGTCGGTCCGGTGATTAGCGCCACCGCCAATGTGGCCGGCCCGATTGCGGTTCGGGAAGGGATTCCTTTGATTACTCCAACCGCGACCGCCATTGAAGTGACTGAAGTCGGCGAGTATGTCTCCCGCACCTGTTTTTTAGATGATTTTCAAGGCAGTGTGATGGCGAGATTTGCCGTAGAGAACTTACAGGCGAGGAAGGCCGCGGTCATCTTTGATCTGGCCAATGATTACAGTATCGGGTTGAAGAATGTGTTTGCCAAAACCTTTGCTGAGTACGGAGGAGAGGTGGTGGAGATCGTCTCCTACACCACCGGGGATTCGGACTTTAACGCGCAGTTGACCAAGATCAAAGCGGCCAATCCCGATGTGATTTATCTGCCCGCTTACTACTCAGATGACGTGCTCTTCTTGCGTCAAGCCAAGAATCTTGGGATCACCGCCACCTTTATGGGAGCCGACGGCTGGGACGCGCAAGAGTTGATTGACGGGGCAAAGGAAGATGCGGAGGGTGTTTATTTCACCACGCACTACACTCCGACCGACCCTGCTGAGATCGTACAGAATTTCTTACGGGATTATCAGGGAAAATATAATAAATTCCCCATCGTTCTGGCGGCTTTAGGCTATGATGCGGCCGCTTTGTTGGCCGAGGCTATTGACCGGGCGGATAGTCTGGATCCTAAGGATATTAAGGAGGCGATCAATAGCACCGTAGATTTTCACGGTGTGACCGGTACGATTACTCTGGATGAAAACAGAAATCCGGTCAAAGAAATCACGATTGCCACTGTAAAGAATGGCCGGTTTGAGCTGGTGACTAAACTGCGTCCGGAATAAAAATCGTGTAGATCAGACCCACGCTTAGCGTGGGTTTTTTCATGCAATCATTTATTTCTGCGATAAGGGAGGAATACCTTCCGGCCCAGAAAATCCCTTTCTTTTGTGGCGCAAGAAAAGAGGAAAGAGATATTTTGCAAGAGAATACTTATATTACCTGATCTGAGGCGGAAGCGCCCCGCGCATTGGTATCCGGCGCACCTTTGCCTGTATGAATGCATATATTACTTTAGCGCCCGGCGGAAGGAGTGGCACTGTAGCGGTTAAGGCGGACATAAGTAAGGATGTTCAGTATTACCCGTCTGCTTCCAGGCGCAAAAGAAGTGTGAATAGACCAGCAGGAGGAGTCTGTAGATGAGGAATACCATAAGTAGATTTGTAATCCAAATTATCTTGGTCAGTTTCCTTTTTTTTCTAACCAGCACTCAGTCGTATAGGATCAGATCATTCTTGTTTCCAACGAAAACTCCTCAACAAAGCGGTTATGGATTGAAGATGATCACCTATGAATCCGGCCTCAATTCGGATCTGCGGGCTATTGACATTGCGCAGTTGGAGGCGGCCGCTTCCAACCGGATCAAACCAATTCCGCAACCGGAAAATATCTGGGCTGTCTATTCCACCGGTTGGGCGGCGGGCCATCCGAGATTATTCAATGAGTTACTACGGTTTATTGATGAAACTTGTATCAATTCGCTGGTGGTTGACGTCAAAGATGACAGCGGGGCCGTGAGTTATTATTCGGAGGTGCCCTTGGCGCAGGCGATTGGCGCCTGGCGCCCTAAAATGGATCCCCAGCGGATTTTACGGGTTTTAAAGGAGCACGGAGTCTACCCCATCGCCCGGGTGGTGGTGTTTAAGGATCCAATCTTGGCGAAGAAACGTCCGGAACTGGCGGTAAAAAATAAAAACGGGGAAGTGTGGCGTGATCATAAGGGGTTGGCCTGGGTAGATCCGAATAGTAAGGAAGTATGGGATTATAATATTCAAATTGCCAAAGAAGCGATTGAAATGGGTTTTCCGGAGGTGCAGTTTGATTATGTCCGTTATGCCAGTGACGGGCCGGTTAATGAGTGTGTTTATCCCTTTACTCAAGACTTGGACAAGGCGCAGGTGATCCAAGATTTTCTGGAGTATGCCAGGGAAGAGCTTGAGGCGACTGGGGCGGTTCTGTCGGTGGACGTTTTTGGTCTGGTCTGTTCGAACCAGGGTGATTTAGGGATTGGGCAAAACTTGGAGAAGATAGCTGATGCTGTTGGAGTATTATCTCCCATGGTCTATCCCTCCCATTACTACAAGGGGACTTATGGGATTAAGAATCCCGACACCGAACCCTATCTTACAGTTTATAAGAGCCTGCTCGACGCGCAAAAGAGACTCAAGGATGCACAGGTGGAGATTCGCCCGTGGCTGCAGGATTTTTCTTTGGCCAGTAAGTATGGGCGGGCTGAGATCTTGGCTCAGATTAGGGCGGCCAGAGACGCGGGGGTGCAGAATTGGCTCTTTTGGAATCCGAGTTGCCGGTATAATAGCGCCAACTATCCGGGGAGAGATTTTTTCTATCAGGACCCTCCACCCCTTGGTCGGCCTGACTCCATCGTGGAGAGGACGAGTCAGGAGAGTGGAGAGGCAAGACCGGCGGCGGAATTGAGGGAAGAGGGACACGATTTTCAAAGTTAATCCACCCCTGGCGCGCTGGAATTTAAGAAGGATCTTTACTTCCGGGGCAGGAATTTAATATTTATAATCTAATATCTATTATGAAGCGTTGTACGTATGCGAATAGGTACAAACGATTACCAGAGGAAAGGTGTGGTATTAACTTGAGCCAAAACGAGCAGTTAACGACGGAATTTATGAAGATGGGAGAAGAAGTAAAGAACATTGTAAAACGTTCTCTTAACGCTTTGGTTAAAAAGGATGCTCAAGAAGCGCTGGATATTATCTCGTACGATGATATTATTGACAATCAATTGATTGTGGTTGAAGACAAGGCCACCCAGATTCTGGCCGACCGTAATCCAACAGGACAGGAGCTTCGGAGATGTCTATCGATGTTGAAGATCGCCATCAGCTTGGAACGCATCGCCGATTTGGCCACGAACATCGCAGAGCGTACCTTGGAGATGAAGAATGAAGAGTTCATTAAGCCGTTGATCCATATTCCGAAACTGGCGGAGCTCGCCGTGAATATGCTGGATGTATCGTTAAAGGCTTATGTGGAGAATAACCCGGACTTGGCGGAAGCCGTCTGCAAAAAGGATGAAGAAGCGGATAACCTGTACGATGAGTTGTATCAGGAATTGATGGGCATTATGACAAAAGCGGAAGAGCTGAGCTTCACCAGGCAAGCCATCCTGCTCTTGTTGATCGGCGGTTATTTCGAGCGGATCGCCGATTACGCCACGAATATCGGGGAAGAAGCCATCCTGATTAACACCGGTAAACGCGTGAAGTTTTAGGCTTCACTGATGCGCCGTTCCGGAGTGGGGTTATGTGCAATCAGGTATCGAGTCTGAAGTATAATGGCCATGAGGATGTATGGGATAAACGATCTATTCCATGACATTTATGGCCATTTTTTTCATTTGGTTTGGGTTGGAAGAATACACCCAACGCCGGTTTGCGGATAATTGACAATCTGCGCGAAGACTGGTAAAGTTAGTGATCTAAAGGTAACTAAATATTTTGGCAGGAAATCTGAGAGATGTACCGAAAAAATAATAAGATAACGCATAAAAAATATGGGGCGGTTGAAAATGAAGAAAAACCTATTTATCCTGATTATGCTCCTTTCTCTTTTAGTATCATGCGTGGTTTACGGAGCGGGCTTTGGTTCCGACTCAAAATTTGCGGTGATTGACTTGAATCAGATAAAACAAGAATCCCTTGCCTATCAAAGGCTGGAAGAGGATGTCAGAAAACTCGGAGAGGAACTGGAAGAGTATAAGGGTGAGATCTTAACCGTGCACACCAGGAAAGTAAGGGAACTGACTGCCGAGTATGAAGCCGCAGTAGCCGGTAAGAGCGGGGATGAGGCTGAGCGGTTGCGGAAGGATTATCAGAAAAAAGTGCAGGAACTGGCGGAAGAAGCCCAGAAAAAAATGGATACAAAGCAAAGGGAGTTAGAGTTGATCCAGGAAGAGAAGAATCTGGCGTTTAATGAAAAATTAGATGCCGCTGTTTTGAGGATGGTAAATAGATGGAATTTATCATGTGTGCTGCATAAGGGCGGAGTAACGGTTGGCGGCAGGGATATTACCAAGACGGTGATGAAGCGGATTGATAAGGAGTATAAGCCTTCTTTCTGGAGCAGGATCTTTGGGAGAAAATCTTCTGTTAATTAGTTAATGTGCGTACCGTGGTTTGAAGCAAGGCCGGTGACGTACAGTAGTGACCAGTGACCAAAGGGGATGGATGGAATGGCAAAAAGATGCGCAACGGAGGCGAAGTCAACCCGGAAGGAGAGAAATGTCTTGATCACCGGCGCCTCTTCCGGGATTGGCGCCGCCATAGCGGAATGTTTGGCTGATCAAGGATTCCGGGTCTGGGGAACCACACGGAGCCTGGCTAAAGTGGCGGATTTACCAAAATCGTTCTCTGAGAAGGTGTCCTTTATCGAACTTGATGTCACGGATGAACAGTCTGTGGCAAAAGGAGTGGCGGACTGTTTGAAACAGGCCGGTAAGATCGACATCTTAATCAATAACGCCGGATACGGAGTATTCGGTTCTGTGGAAGAGTTTCCGGTGGAAAAAGCCGTGACTTTATTTGAAACCAATTACTTCGGGGCTCTCCGCATGATTCAGGCGGTCTTGCCTCAGATGCGGGCTTCTGGTGAGGGGTTAATCATCAACATTACTTCTTTGGCGGGAAAGTTTGTGATTCCCTTTCAAGTTCATTATTCCGCCTCCAAGTACGCGCTGGAGGCTTTAACTGAGGGCTTGCGACAGGAGTTAAGGCCTTTTGGGGTGAAGGTGGTGGCGGTGGCGCCCGGTGATATTAAGACAAACTTCAATAAGATGACGGACTTCGGCTGTAGAGCCGATTCCCCTTATCAGCGGTGGGCAGACGTTTGTTGGCGGGTGATTGAGGAAAACTTGGAGAAATCGCCGCCTCCGGAGGTGATCGCCAGGAAGGTCTGGCAGATTGTGCGAAAGAAGAATCCCCGCGGCTCTCATCCGGCTGGTGACTTTATCTCCACCAAACTGCCGTTCATTAACAGATTCCTACCTGCGAGCTTACGGGAGAAGTTGACCAGGATGTTTTATGGCATTAACTGACCGGACAGGGGGAGAGGGACCTTGTCCGGACTACCTTCGACTATCTTCGGGCGAAGGATAGACAAAGGGATAACAGAAAAAGGGAGAGGGATCGTGTCTGAACTACCTTTATACTTTGCAGATAAAGGAAACTCAGACAAGGTCCTTCTCTCTTCTTCTGATGTCTGGTGTTTTATAAGAAAAAGATGTTATTTTTTCGATATTCCTCGATCATCTCCTCCGGCCAGATACTGACTTGCACTTCTCCGACATGCGCCTTCTTCAGGAGGAGCATGCAAAGCCGGGATTGACCGATTCCTCCGCCAATGGAGAGGGGGAGTTGGTCATGGAGGAGTTTCTGATGAAAACTATAAGTCAGCCGTTTTTCCTCTCCGGTAATTTGCAGTTGGCGCAGTAAGGCCTCTTTATCCACTCTAATCCCCATGGATGAAAGCTCTACGGCTCTTTTTAGCACAGGATTCCACACCAGGATATCGCCGTTCAAGCCTTTTTTCCCATCTGTGGTAGGGGTTGACCAGTCATCATAGTCCGGCGCCCGGCCGTCATGGGGTTGTCCGCTCTTTAAGTCCGCACCGATCCCAATCAGAAAGACCGCGCCTTTTTCCCGGCAGATGGCATCTTCCCGCTCTTTGGGGGTAAGCTGGGGATAGAGTTCTTCCAGTTCTTCGCTGTGGATGAAGGTGATGTCTTGGGGTAGTGTAGGTTCGAGCGCCGGGTATTGCGCAAAAATCCGATCCTCCGCTTCTTTGATTACGGAATAAATCTGCTTGACTGTTTTAATCAGATAATCCAGGTTCCGCTCATCTCTGGAGATAATCTTCTCCCAGTCCCATTGGTCCACATATAAAGAGTGAAGGTTATCCAGTTCTTCGTCGGGTCTGATCGCATTCATATCCGTATATAACCCTTCACCTTCTGCAAATCCGTACTCCGCCAAGGCCATCCTCTTCCATTTGGCCAAGGATTGCACGATTTCAGCCTGTTCATTATGGAGGGCTTTGACTTTAAAGGTGACCGGTTTTTCCACCCCACTTAGGTCGTCATTGACGCCGGTTCCTGACTTTACGAAGAGAGGGGCGCTTACCCGCTGCAGATTCAAGCGGCCGGCCAGGTTTATCTGGAAAAAATCTTTAATCATTTTGATGGCTCTCTCTGTTTCTCGCAGGTCCAAGAGGTTTTTGTAGTTCTTTGGAATGATCCCATTTACTTTCATAAGTAATATCTCCTTCTCAATCTGTGTCTGCATACCCCCGACTATCTAAAGATATGTGTATGGGAGCCCACGCGCTAAGTATAAAGATATCTTCTTCGCTTTGAGTGGATGAAATCCTTTTTAAAAAATTGTCAAATTTAGTATTCTATATTGATAAAAAAAGAGCGTACCAAGGGTGTGCGCACGGCTGTGCGCACACTATTTCGCTCCGCATCGGGGGATGCCGAAGAAAAGAGAAGGTTTTTGCCTTATTTACCTTAGTATGCTGGCCAGGGTTTGGCGCCTCAGTTCTTCAATACCGGTAAAATCCATATGCGGAATATAACACGCTTCCAATTTGTCATGGAGGCTTTTGGCCCTCTGTAACCAGCTGATGGCTTTTGATAAAAGGTCCTCATAGACTGCTTGCGCTTCCCTGGCGGCTTCCTTTGCTGACTGGTCCGCCGGATGCAGTAACGGTGTTAGATCAATGACTTCGGCACCTTGAGGCGTGTAGGCATGCGGGTGATGAGCAGAGATTAGCCCGGTCCGAAGCTGAGGAAGCCAAAGATGCTCCGGCTTTTCCGGCAGTAAAGGGCAGTAGAAGGTCTCGGTCCGGTAGCCTTCTTCTACCGCTGTGGCCAACATTCGCTCGAGGATCAACTCTTTTCCGCTACCCGGCGGACCGTTCAGGACGAAGATTTTTCCGCCTTCTTCTCCTGCCGGAAAGATGGTTTCCAAGTGATGAACAAGGCCTTTGGGTGTGATGGCGCTGGCAAACATTTTCCGGTGTTCTGTGCAGAAGGTGTGCGCGGGCGGATTTCGACGGGAAAACATTTCTGCTCTGATCTTTGCTCCTAATTCGGATAAGACCTCCGGGCGCACCAGCTTTTGCTGGATCGAGAGTAGACGCCGGTAGATTTCACCGGTCATGCGCAGGTAAGTGTAGGCCTGGGTGAAACAGTCTTTTATTTCCCCGTTCATCTCTATGATCCGGTCTTTATTCTCTCTGAGTCCGGATTCGTTCCAGAACTGCCCGAGATTAAGGATCTCCTCCACTACCCCGGGGTTCTTCGGGTCCACCACGTGGGGAGCGGTGGCGTCAATGAGGGCGGTCTGCAATTTCGGGATAACCAAGGCATCCAAGGAGTCCGGATCCGAAGAGCAATGATGGTATTCCAGGCCGTAACCTTTTTGCCGCATGGTGTCACCAATCTGTCTCATAAAGGTGGATTTTCCTACGCCGGGGCCTCCTTTAAGTAGAAAGACCCGGATGGCGTCGGCCTTAACGATCTGGTCATAAAAAGAGTAAAAACCTGAACTACTGTTGCCGCCGGGGAACATTCGCCTGATTGAACCGTGTTGTCCGGTCATAAAGTACCCTCCTTTTATTAAAGTATTGGGCAGAACAAAATGGTTGTGTTTCAACTTATGCCTAAGGCTGCCGACAGGTTCATTGACCGTGTCCTTTTTTCACTTCCGCTAGTTTTGGTTGCGGGCGGGCGCGGGACCAAAAAAATTTCTTCGGCCCAGTCATCTGCCAAGCCTCTCGTTAATATAATGATCCCTGTAATAAAAAAAGACGGAGGTTTTGCTTTGAGACAAAAAATCCATGAGAAACTAAGAAAACACCTGATTTTACTTGGTGACACCACCGGTCTTAAGGAACTCCAATCCACAGCCGGCCGGGAGAGAGAGGAGTCGTGCCGGAGAGCTCAGTGCGGACGGGAGGAAGTCTTCTAAAACTACAGGCCGATCAAGCGCGTACACTTCGGGTACGTGGTAGAAATTAAAAGCAAAAAGGTATTCCATATACAATGGGATACCTTTTTGCTATACTATACCCTGTACCCTATTAAAAAAGTATGGTAAAATATTAGGGAGTTCCGATCATAAACCAAAGGGTGGTGGAGAAATGAAGAAGAACCTGAAGAACTTGTTATTTCTTGGGGGTGTACTGCTTTTACTGGCGGGTATTACCTTGTTACCGTTGATGGAGAGAGAAAAGTCCCGGGCGGAAACGGAAGACAGAGAGCGGGTGGCTCCGGTGCAAGGAGCGTTCGCCCCGAACTTCTCCTTGTTTAATCTCTCCGGGGAGCAGGTAGAATTAAAGGTCGTTTATGAGCAGAGTGATCTGACCATCTTGAATTTCTGGGCAACCTGGTGCGGACCTTGCCAAAGGGAGATTCCGGATTTTAACCGGTTTGCTCAGGAGTACAGAGGGCGGGGAGTGGCGATTGTCGCGGTGAATCTTCAGGAAAAACCGGCACAGGTCAGAGAGTTCGTCCGGAAACAGGCGATGGAGTTTCCGGTTCTTTTGGATACCGAAGCCAAGGTGGCCAGGGAGTATTATGTCACCGCCATTCCCACTACTTTCTTTATCGACCGGGAAGGACGGATTCGCCTGGTGCACCGGGGAATGCTGGACTATGACCGGCTAGTCCGGGTGGCCGAGGAATTTTTATAAGGAAGGAAGGGGATGATCATGGAGACTCCCGGCCTTTTTCTGGCTTTTCTCGCCGGTTTATTGTCCTTCTTTTCACCGTGCGTCTTGGCGGTAGCCCCCGGCTATTTGGCGATGCTCTCCGGAACATTGCCCCAGGCGGAGGATGAATCCGGGCTGTCACAGGCGATGAAAAGAAAAGCCCTTGCCGGAACGGTCTTTTTTATTATCGGTTTTACCTTGGTCTTTATCTTGATGGGCACGGCCTTGTCCGTTCTGGGCCGACTTTTACTCCAGTACCGGCTAGTCTTTCTCAGGATCGGCGGAGGCCTCCTCATTCTGTTGGGCCTTTTTCAACTGGGGTTCATCAAGTCATTCACTTTGCATAGAGAGTTCCGTTTTCAAGTAAAGAAGGGTCTCACCGGGCCGGTGGGTTGGTTGGTGACTGGAGCCGCTTTCGCCTTTGGCTGGACGCCGTGCGTGGGACCGATCTTAAGTATGATTCTGGTGGTGGCCGCCAGCGCAGAACGGGTTTTTACCGGGGTGACGCTCTTATTCTTTTATTCCCTCGGGATGGCTATCCCCTTTCTCTTGCTGGCCGTAGCTTTTTCCACCTTTTATGCCTGGTATCGCCGGGTGCTTCCTTATTCGGGCCTGCTCGGGTGGGTCACCGGAGGACTGCTGATCGTCGTTGGACTCTTGTTGTTCTTTGATGAATTCAAAGTCATCTCCAGCTGGTTCAATCAGTTCTTTGGGAACTGGTCGCTCGAGGAATTCCTGGAGAAGTAGCCGGTGGAGAGCGTTTGCGGAGCAACCCGAGTCAAAGCAGAGGATGTCCTGTTAAATCTCGAAAAAAGGGATCAGGCTCGGCTGTTCTGTGCTTGAATATTAAAGCTTGTGACAAGACCTGGCAGGAGTCGACCTCTTCTTCTCTGCGTACCGCTTCGGTGAGCAGCCCAAATTCGAGGTTAAGGCGTAATTGAACATGCCGGTTTTTTCTTCGTCGACGTCGCACAGTATTCACCTCCGTTTTCCTGAATTCCACAGAGGAGATGGTTTTCCTTTCCATAAATTTACAATATTCTTACGAAAATTCACTGATTGTCTTGGTCTCTGAATGATCTTGAGCTTCGGACGCTCAAGATTTTTTTTATTTATCCGGAGCGTCTATGCGGAAAGAGTAGGTTCCTCTGGCGCGCCGTGTTAGGCAATTATAAAAATCAGGTGCTCCTCGGTAGCCTTGATACTTACCGGACTGTTCCGCCTGTACCATCCGGCAGGTTGCGCTGATCATTAATGATGACTAAGGACTTGAGCACATTTTCGGCAGGATTATAGAATGCTCGTACCTTTCGGAATATGATGGTAGTACCTAGGGCTAGAGGTATTAATCGGTGGTTGGCTGTGAGTAATCCATGGTCTGTGGGCTCAACTAAGGAGGTATAAGTATGTATGAGATGAACCAGAATTTGCGCCTGGCTAGGGCGTATGTTCCTTTTCAGGTCTTCAGTCAAAGGTGGGAACCGCTTGAAGGATTGATGAAGGGAACAATCTTTCCAGAACTTTACTTCCCCTATAAGAGAAGGGAGTATTAAGGAGGTATGAACGTGGATAGGGAACAATTGGCTTTACTAAAAGAATTAATGGCCCTTGAATTTACCGCCCTCGAATTACACTTGTATTTGGATACTCATCCCAATGACCAAAGGGCGTTAATGGAGAATAATTCAGCATGTCAAGCGGCGCAAGCTGCCAGAGAACGCTATGAAAGCTGTTACGGCCCGCTCACCTTCTGTGCGCAGAGTGGTTTTCCTTGGCAGTGGATCAGCGATCCTTGGCCGTGGGAAATTTGTTATGAATAAAGGGGGAGTCTAAATGTGGTTTTATGAAAAGAAACTGCAATACCCGGCAAAGGTCGGCCGGGCCAACCTGCAGATGGCGAAGTTCCTAATCACTCAATACGGCGGGCCGGATGGAGAGTTGGCCGCTTCCATGCGGTACCTGACTCAGCGATATACGATGCCGGTCCCACAGGCCAAAGGACTCTTAACGGATATCGGCACGGAGGAACTGGCACACTTGGAAATTATCGCGACTTTGGTCTATAAACTGATGGATGGCGCTTCGGTTGATGAGATCAAAAGAGCCGGTCTCGGCGCTTATTACGCCGACCATGACAAGGCGTTGTACTTGGTGAACGGTGAGGGTGTGCCTTGGACAGCAGCGTACATTCAGAGTAAGGGCGATCCCATCGCTGATCTTCATGAAGACATGGCGGCCGAGGAAAAGGCGCGGGCTACTTATGAATGGTTGATTAACCTGTCCGATGATCCGGATCTCAATGATACCCTCCGGTTCTTGCGGCAAAGAGAGGTGGTGCATTTCCAAAGGTTTGGAGAGGCTTTACAGATTGTCCAGAATTATTTGGATTGTAAAAAAGTGTATTAGTAAGGACTTTTTTCTTCTCCACCGTTCGGACGCGCGTCGCGTTTTTTTGGAAAGCTCACCAGCCAACTGGCTGGTGGGTTCATTCTTTTCTTTGCTGCATCAATTAAGAGCCGGGGACGAGCGGAAAATAAGTCTGTGGTAGGCTTATTCTATCCCAGCCCGCCTACGGGTTTTTGTCACTTTTTCAATAATGGAGACGGCTTCGCGGGGATCATCGGTCAGGGAAAAAAGGGCCAAGTCCTCCCGGCCGAGGCAACCGGTGTGTAGTGGAGAGTTTTTTAACCAGTCAATCAAACCTTGCCAATAATCCCGGCCGAAGAGGATGACGGGAAAGTGGTCGATCTTGTCGGTCTGCACTAAAGTTAAGGCTTCGAAGAGTTCGTCCAGTGTTCCGTAGCCTCCAGGGAAGATTAAAAAGCCCACGGAGTATTTGATAAACATTAATTTACGGACGAAAAAATACCGGAACCGCAATGTGATGGTCTGGTATTCGTTGTGAACGGGTTCATTGGGCAGTTGAATACTGCACCCTACGGAGATCCCATTTGCTTCCAAGGCGCCCTGGTTGCCCGCGGCCATCAACCCCGGCCCCCCTCCGGTGATTACGGCATACCCGGCTTTCACCAGGAGCCTTGATGTCTCCCGGCAGGCTTCATAGTAGGCGTTCCCCGGTCCCAACCGCGCGGAGCCAAAAATGGAGATTGCCGCCGGAAGACAGGAAAGGGCGTCAAACCCCTCCACTATTTCTCCTTGGATGCGCAGTACCCGCCAGGGATCTTCAGCGATGAAATCCGCCTGCTCTAAGGTCCCGGTAGCAGCGGGAGTTTGCAGTAATTCTTTATCTTCATTATCTCGAAGACCAACAGGGTTTTTTAAAGACTCCATCTTGATTCCTCCCAGCAGATATTATTACCTCTTTTCCGGGGAAGACAAGGAAGATCTATAGTTTTTTGTGGATAATATCTTTTCTTTTATAGGAAATACTAGAAATGACGCGCTCTGCTTCCAGATCGTGTGGGGCGTTGTCGTGACAAGATTCCGTAAGGAGAGCAGACGGAGGTGACTGTTTGGCCCGAAAAGAAGAGGCAGAACCGAAGAAGAAGCAGAACAGGTTGAAATGGGAAGTTGCTGAAGAATTACATCTCCAAGACGATTTGGCGAAGGGAGGTGATGAACTCTCAGTACGCGAGGCCGGTAAGATCGGAGGCCAGATGGTTAGAAAATTAGTGAAAAAAGGCAAGGAAGCCATGACGAAGAAGGAATAACCAGCCGGAGGTGATGGTGTCACAGTACGCGCACAGAATCCGCGTTCACAGCCACTGTAACGCGGATTCTGTGTTTTAGAAGATATTTTCCAAGGTCAGGCTCTGTTGATCAGCAATCTGGGTGGCCAGTTGTTTCATGGCGCTAATCTCCGCCAGCAGAAACGGGGTGATCTCCGGCGCTTCTCCTCGTAGGAATAAGGCTTTGACGCGGGCGAGCACCAACTCAAATTCTTCGAGTTCATGATGGTCGATGAGGAGCACCCATAATCTGCGCCAGCTCATCCAGAGCGTTTCGATGATGTTCAGCCGGTCTTGGGTTTCCGCCCGGTTTTCCGCCAGGATGCTCTCTTCCAAGCCGGTCAAGGCGGATTGTAACTTTGCGGCCTGTTTTTTCAGGGCTGATTCGGTATATATACCGCTACCAATCAACAAGGCCAGTAGGAACAAGACGATGATTATAATTCGCATCTTTTTCACCTCATTACTTTCGCGGACCGTGTATTTAAGCAGCCGGGCGCGTGGGGGATTCTCCGCCGCTACTTAACGAGTTGGCGGAGGAAGCAAAACAAGCTCCGGCTGAGCGCCTGGAGGGCGCGGATCCTATTTTTCATCCGCTCCTCCCGAAGGGTGGTGTTTCAATTGATAAAGGAAGCGGCCTTTTGGGTCCAGGGTAGCGATGAGCACTTGTTTTAGGTCACTGATTCCAAAGCTGCTCAGCGTTTGCCGGAGCCACTCTTCAGTCAGATTCAGCTGACGCAGGGTTTCGTCTTGAATGACGCCGTCCAAGACCAGATCGTGACCGGGGCCTTGGTTTTTGGCGGTTAGATTCAGGTCTTCCGGGGTAACCGGTTTTTTGTCGGGTTTAGACATTACGCTGAGACTGCCGTCCGTCTCCAAGATGGCATACTCCACATCATGCACGTTGAAGAATCCTTTGCCTCTCAACTGTTCGAGGAGATCATCCAGGCTGTACAGGTTTTTTTTCAGTTCATCGTAGCTGATCCGCCCGGCTGCCATCAACAGGTCTGGCTTTCCACAGATTAGTTCCCGGAATTTCCGGCTCTTCAGTGACAGAAAAGAGATGGTGATTTGGGCGATCAAAAGAGTAAATACTGGGATGATCCCGTTTATTAAGGCCAATCTCTTATCTTGCATGGGTACGGTGACCAAATCAGCGATGATGATGGTGACTACCAACTCTACTGGTTGTAACTCGCCGATTTGCCGCTTGCCCATCACCCGCATGACGATCAGCACTAACAGGTAGAGCAAGAGTGTGCGGACGAAGATGATTAACACGATAAAATCCTCCGGAGCAAGTTTTCGTTTCAATAATTCAGTTTAACCGAAAAATCTGCTCTAATGCGTTTTCCCTTGGATCTTATCTTTAGGGGCTGGTGTAAACAACTATTAAACCTGCGTATTTTGTATTCATTACTTCAACCCCTTGACAGGCGGAGGGGCGGCTCATATATTCTACTTTAGGCAGACCCGGAGGCGGCGAGGTACAGAAGAAAACATCCGGTGATTTATTCAAGAATAAGTTGGCTCTATCACGAGCACCGCGCGCTTGCATGGACTTTTATCTAGTGATACAATAATGTTGTTTTACGGCTCTACCGCCTCTCCAAACATGGAATGGATTTTGGAGAGGCGGCTTGGTATGGAAATGAGGGATTACGATGGCAAAGATACTTGACAAGCAAGAACTGGCGCCCAATATTCAGAGGTTCGTTTTGGACGCGCCCCAGATCGCCGCCAAGGCGCAACCCGGACATTTTCTCATTGTCCGCCATAGTGAGCAGGGTGAGCGTATTCCATTGACGGTGGCTGATTTTAACCGGGAAGCGGGGACGATCACTATTGTTTGCCAAGGCGTCGGCAAGAGCACAAAGGAGATCAACCGGCTGCAGCCGGGGGACGACTTCCTTGATGTGCTGGGCCCTTTGGGAACAGTTTACCCCATAAAAAAACTGGGGACCGTGGTTTGTGTGGCCGGTGGGTTGGGCGTGGCTCCTTTATACCCCAAAGCCAAGGCTTTGGCGGCCGCCGGAAACCGGATCATTACCATCATCGGCGCTCAACGTAAGGAGTTATTAATTATGACCGAAGAGATGGAGGCGATCAGCGCCCGGGTTTTGTATGCCACGGATGATGGAAGTGTTGGTTATAAAGGGTTTGTTACTGGCCCCTTGCGGGAGATCTTGGCCACCGAAAAGGTGGATGAGGTCTTGGCCATCGGGCCGGTACCGATGATGGCCGCCTCCGTGCAAGTGGCGAAGGAGTTTAAAACGCCTATTATGGTGAGTTTGAATGCGTTGATGATTGACGGGACAGGCATGTGTGGCGGCTGCCGGGTGACGGTCGGCGGAGAGACGAAGTTCTGTTGTGTGGATGGTCCGGCCTTCAACGGTCATCAGGTGGATTTTGAGGGGTTACTGAAGAGGCAGCGTTTTTATAGAAGTATGGAAGAAGAGGCGGAACACAGATGCCGTTTAGAGGGGGGCGAATAATGAGCCACAGACAGGAGATGGCAAAGCAAGACCCGGCAGTACGCAAGAGAAATTTCCAAGAGGTGGCTCTAGGTTTTACACCGGAGCAAGCCATAGCCGAGGCCAAACGTTGTTTGCAATGCAAGAGGCCGCTCTGTCGGGAAGGATGCCCGGTGGAGATTGATATACCGGACTTCATCGCTCAGGTGGCCGCCGACGATCTGGTCGGAGCTTTACGAACCATACAGAAGAAGAATAGTCTGCCTGCTATCTGCGGGCGGGTCTGCCCTCAAGAGAATCAGTGCGAGTTCAAATGTGTCTTGGGGAAAAAAGGCGATCCGGTCTCCATCGGAGCTTTAGAAAGGTTTGTCGCGGATTGGGGCCGGGAGAATGGGGTGGAGATCACAGCAGCTGATCTCCAGCAGAACCAGGTGAAAGTGGCGGTAATCGGTTCCGGACCGGCCGGTTTGGCGGCTGCCGCCGACCTGGCCCTTCTCGGCTATGAGGTGACCCTCTTTGAATCTTTACATGCGGCTGGCGGCGTTTTGCGGTACGGAATTCCCGAGTTTAGGCTGCCGAAGTCCATTGTCGATTATGAAGTCGGGAACTTGGTTAAGCTCGGAGTCAAGATAAAAACTAATTATTTGGTAGGACAGACTGTAACCATTCCGGAGCTTTTCGCCCAGGGTTATCAAGGGATTTTTATCGGAACAGGCGCCGGCTTGCCGCACTTTTTGGGGATCCCGGGGGAGAATTTAAATGGAGTATATTCAGCAAATGAGTTTCTGACCAGGGTGAATCTGATGAAGGCCTATCTTTTTCCGGAGTATGACACCCCGATCAAAGTCGGAGCGCGGGTTGCAGTGGTAGGTGCGGGAAATGTGGCGATGGACGCCGCCCGGACCGCCTTACGTTTGGGCGCGCAAGAATCTTATATTGTGTACCGGCGCTCCCGGAACGAGATGCCCGCTCGGCTGGAGGAAGTAACAAACGCAGAGGAAGAAGGCGTGATCTTTCATTTGCTCACCGCTCCTGTGGAGATTTTAGGTAATGAAGAGGGCGAGGTCAGAGCGATGGTCTGTCAACGGATGGAGCTTGGTGAGGCGGATGCTTCCGGCCGACGCCGTCCGGTGCCGGTGGCTGGTTCCGATTTTGAACTGCCTGTCGATACGGTGGTGGTCGCCATCGGGCAGGGACCCAATCCCATTCTTTTACGGAGTACGGATGGTCTGAAACTCAATGAGCGCGGATATATTGAAACGGATCCGGAGACACTAATGACCAGCATTCCCGGGGTGTTTGCCGGGGGAGATATCGTTACCGGCGCCGCAACGGTCATCGCGGCGATGGGGGCGGGGAAGAAAGCCGCCAGAGCAATGGACCGCTACCTTCGGACGAAAACCGGACCGCCCCGGCGGTAGGGGAAGATCTTCCGGTAAGGCGGGGGATGATAATGGTAAGTTGGCAGAAGAAGAGTCTACCGACGGGGACAGGAAGAAAATGTTTCTTGCCAGCAATTAAGATCTATGGTATTATAAATAATCCTGGCCCCAACTACACCGGGTAACCGCGGGCACACTCTTCTCCCCAGGGGAGGAGGCGCCGAAAGGCAGTGTCTGAGGAAAGTCCGAGCTCCGCAGGGCAGGGTGCTGGATAACGTCCAGTGGGGGCGACCCTAAGGAAAGTGCCACAGAAAAGAAGACGCCGAATGGCAGTCCAGTCTCTGACCGGTCTGTTTCATGGCAAAGCTGAAAAGGTGCGGTAAGAGCGCACCAGCGGCTGAGTAATCAGTCGGCTTGGTAAACCCCACCCGGAGCAAGACCGAATAGGAGGGAGTGTACACCTTAGTGTGTACACGAAGACGGCCCGTCTTTCCCTCGGGTACGGTCGCACGAGACGGCAGGTGACTGCCGTACCAGATAAATGGTTACCAGCGGCTATGTTGCGCATAGCCGTTACAGAACTCGGCTTATAGGTGTAGTTGGGGTAAGCAACGGCTCGTAGGTATTATACTACGGGCTTTTTTTATACCCAAAATGACCGTCCCCTGCTGTAGGCCGGTGGTCCACGCCCGTCTTCATCGGAGGGGGACGATACCTTATTCTGTGGGCAGAAGGTTCTGGAAGAGGGAACTCCTCCTGCTTTGGTGAATTAAATAGACAACCCGGAGGCGGAAAGCCGGGTTACGGGTTGAAAGAAACTAACAGAGATGAACACTAAAAGGGAATGAGGTAATAAATGTGGTTGGAGTCTTTATGAGCTTAATCGGTGGTCTTGGTCTGTTTCTCTATGGAATGCAGATCGCCAGTGACGGCCTGCAAAGGGCGGCGGATGCCAGGTTAAAGAGTATTTTGGAGGTCCTGACCAATAACAAAATCGTCGCTGTTCTGCTCGGAACGGTGATCACTGTCTTGTTACAAAGCAGCGGCGCCACCACTGTTATGCTGGTCGGATTGGTCAGCGCTTCACTGATGGGGTTGGATCAGACCATCGGTGTGATGCTGGGAGCCGGGTTAGGGACAACTCTCACTGTTCAGCTTATTGCGTTTAATGCAACGGATTATTCCCTATTATTTATCGGCCTCGGATCATTGATGATTTTAGCGGCAGGTAGCAGCCGTCGGTCCGGCAATAAACAACGGGTGCTGATCATCAAATATGTCGGGCAGGTGGTTTTGGGATTTGGCTTGATCTTCTTTGGTATGCATATTATGACCCAGGCCTTAACTCCACTACGCTCCAATCCTTATTTTATCCAAGTTCTCCTCGATTTGGAGGACAAACCTGTTTTAGGAGTCTTGGCGGCTACGGTTTTTACAGGAATCATTCATAGTAGCGCAGCTACTATTGGGCTAACCCTCTCCCTGGCGAATCAAGGCTTGATTACTTTGGACTCAGCCATCCCTCTGGTTTTAGGGGCGAATATCGGAACCTGCGTTACTGCTTTACTCTCCTGTCTGGGAACTACTAGGGAGGCTCAGCGAGTGGCTTTTTTACATATCTTTACCAAAACCAGCGGAGCTCTGCTTTGTCTATTGTTCATGCCTGTCTTCGTTGATTTGATAGGCCTAACTGCCACCAGCCTCAGCAGAGAGATTGCCAACGCCCATACCATCTTTAATACCCTCTTGATCTTCATCTTTCTTCCTCTCTCCTCTCACTTGGCGCGTTTCGCCGTGCGCTTGCTTCCGGACCGGGCGGCAGATGCTGGGCTGTCTCAGTCGCTATACTTGGACGATCGGTTATTGGACACCCCGGCGCTGGCTTTGGTTCAAGCAACCAAAGAGACTGTACGCTTGGGAGAGATAATTCAAGGGATGATCCAGGAGGTAATGAAACTTTTTACCGCAAAAGACAGAAGAATTATGATTGAGATTTTGCAGAAAGAAGAAGAAGTCGATAAACTCTCCGCACAGATCAGCAAGTACCTGACGGCTCTGGCCGGACACAATATGACGCCGGAAGAATCCCAGAAGGACATCACCCTACTTTATGTGGTAAACGATCTGGAGCATATCGGCGATGTTGTGGAAAACTTGGCTCATCTGGCCGAAAAGAAACTTCATTTAAATCTGGACTTTTCTGCGGAGGGTAAGGAAGAACTCTTTCATCTGCATGAATTAGTCTCAACTCAATTGAAGAACGTTTTAACGGCTTTTACTTCAGACAACAAAGAATTGGCCGAGACAGCACTGGACCAGTGGATGGTTATCCGGAATTTAGAGAGGTACCTGCGAATGTCACACGTAAAAAGGTTGCATGAAGGGAAGGGCCTTTCGCAGAATAGCAGCATTATTCATTTGGACTTAATCAATTATCTTCAGCAAGTGGCTGACCACTCCGCCTCAATCTCCTATACGGTCTTGGGCAGGCTGGAATCTCCCGTGTTTACTGAAAAACCGGGGGATAATCAATCCTTGGTGCCTGGTTTTTCCACAGGTTCTTTTTCTTCGTCAGAATACTCCGGTAGCAAGATTAGATAAGAAGTGGGCAATAGAGTGGATGCCCCGGCCGGATTTTTATTCTATACTTAATCTGGAGATGAAAAAGGAGACTGACTATGGAAGGCTTTAGGTGATTTAAAACAAATTCAACAGGAGGAAAAAGATGACAAAGATGATTTTTCCAGAGAACTTTGTGTGGGGGGCGGCCACCGCTTCCTATCAGATTGAAGGAGCGGTCTCTGAGGATGGGCGCGGTGAATCGGTCTGGGACCGGTTTGCCCATACGCCGGGCAAGATTAAGAACGGAGACACCGGTGATGTGGCCTGCGACCATTATCACCGGTATAAGCAGGATGTTGCGCTGATGAAAGAGATTGGACTTTCAGGTTATCGCTTCTCCCTGGCTTGGCCGCGCTTGTTTCCCAAAGGCACAGGACGTCCCAACCCCAAAGGAGTAGATTTTTATAATTCTTTAATCGACGAGCTGTTGGCGGCAGGAATTGAACCGGCGATCACTTTGAATCACTGGGATCTCCCCCAAGCCCTGCAGGAGCTTGGCGGTTGGATGAAACGCGATACTATTGAGTTTTTTCTGGAATATGCCGATTTTGCTTTTGAAACTTTCGGGGATCGCGTAAAAAAATGGATCACCCATAATGAGCCGGCGGTAATCGCCTTTAACGGGTATCTCTTTGGCGATCATGCTCCCGGACTGAAAGACCCGGCTGCAGCCTTAAGGGTGGCTCATAATCTACTGGTTTCTCATGGAAAGACTGTGGCCAGATATAGGGAATTGGGGCAAGAGGGAGAGATCGGCATCGCCCCCAATCTTGTACACGTGTGCCCGGCTACAGATTCGCCTGAGGATCAGGTGGCGGCCAGGGTTTATGATGGTTTTCAAAACCGCTGGTTCCTTGATCCGGTGTTCCGTGGCGCTTACCCCCAGGATATGCTGGATTTATATACAGAAATGGGCATCGCGCCACCAATTGAAGCAGGCGATCTGGAGTGGCTGGCCCAAAACCCCGTTGATTTTTTGGGTATCAACTATTATACCAGGTCGATTGTGAAGAAAGCCGCTGGGGAATCCCTACTGAATCTGGGGTTTGAACACGTTGGGTCGGAGGATCCCCAGGCGGCATTCACCGAAATGAACTGGGAGATCTTCCCGCAAGGCCTATATGATGTGTTGGTCCGGGTAACCAGAGACTATCAAGCTCCCTGTATCTATATTACGGAAAATGGCGCCGCTTTTAAGGATGAGATCTGCCAAGACGGGGTGATCATTGATGAAGACCGCATTGACTATCTAAAAGCCCATTTTTCCGCCGCTCACCGCGCCCTACAAGATGGCGTACGGCTGGCAGGATACTATGTTTGGACGCTCATGGATAATTTCGAGTGGGCGTTAGGTTACACTAAACGTTTTGGACTGTTCGGCGTGGACAATGACACCCAGGAGCGGATCTGGAAGAAGAGCGCGCAGTGGTATCGCCAGGTGATTAAGGATCACGGAGTACAGGGGTAGTGAAGAGGTATTCCAGAGGATGATCGGGACAACCGGCGATTCCGATCACGGCACATCCGCGAGTAACTGGAGAATGATCAGGGATGAGTGCCGTTTTTAGTAATATAAGATTACTTGTCACCGGTGGGTGGGCCAAAGGGAAGCGTCACTCTTGATAACGGTAGGGAATATTATAGGAAGGCCAAGACCCGGGGGAAGAGTCACGTGAGATACTTCAGTCCAAAGATTGATGGTGGTATAATGCAAGATGGTTTTAGACTTGCAGACCAGGAGCTTCAAGTGGCGGTCATCTATAGGAACAGAAAGACCCTGGAGATCAGGGTGCTCCCCGCTGGCATTGTGAGAGTGGTGGCGCCCCGGGGGACTACGGACCGCTTTATCAGGAATTGCCTGGCGCAAAAGGCCGGCTGGATTCGGAAGAAATTAGCTGAAGCGCAGGCCAGGGAGAGGCTGCTGCCGAAACGGGAGTATACTTCCGGGGAGGTCTTCCTGTTTTTAGGGGAAGAAGTGACTTTGACCGTGGTCGGTAATGCGCTGCTCCAAAAAGCCACGGTGCGCCTGGACGGGCAGGGCACAGGCGCCGGTCGGCTCATCGTGGAAACCCCCTCCGGGGACAGGACGGTAATCAAGGAAGCTCTGGAAGAATGGTATAAACAGAAGGCCATCGAGGTTTTTACGAAGAGAATAGAATTTTATGGAGACAAGATCGGCAAGAAACCGGAGCGGATTAAATTATCAAATGCCACGAAGCGATGGGGGAGTTGTACCTCAAGAGGAACAACCTTGTTGAACTGGAGAGTAGTCATGGCCCCGGCGCGAGTCATTGATTATCTGGTGGTTCATGAGTTAAGCCATCTCATACACATGAATCATTCGGCTGCTTTTTGGCGACAGGTGGCGGAAGTGATCCCGGATTATCGGGAGCAAAAAGATTGGTTGAAGAAGAACGGCTATAAGCTTCTATACTGATCGAGGAGTCATTGGCGGTTGTCCGGCTGAAGCAACCGGTTTTAACATTTTGGCAGCGATTTTTCGGGTTTTGTTTTCTACGGATATGCACAGGATAGACAGTATAAGATCTAGTAATCAGTTGCCCAAGGGCGAGCCGTGGTCATCTTTTTTTTCGTGAAAAAGAGGGTTTTTTCGTGCTGTGCAGAATAAAAAAGAGAAATATTAGAAATGTTAAGATTAAGTAAAATATTTCCGTCTGATTCTATGTATCCGAGAGGTGTTTCCAATATTACAGATGATGGTAGAAGAAGAGAACGATGGCGGCAGAGTGCGGAAAAGCCCAAAAACAGCAGATGATCAAGGGTATCTTATCTCTCTGAATTCCACAAAATTCTTGGCCGAGATGCTGCGGAGCCCGCAAACAAAAGGAGATGTGAAAGTAGACTTTGACTTAATTAAATCCCGCTATTTACGTCCATGGCAGTTGTTTTGTATAATCTTAATTATTATAGCCGTGCTAATCGTGGGCGCCACGGTTTTTACGATCAGTTTTACCTAGAGTTACAGCCGGAGTGCGCCGCGCCAGGAATGACCGAAAAAACAATTGCATCCTCCAGAATAATATGCTATTATTATTAAGTAACACTTTTAAGGTGCGCCTGTAGCTCAGCTGGATAGAGCAACGGACTTCTAATCCGTAGGCCAGGGGTTCGAATCCCTTCAGGCGCGCCAGCTAAACCCCTTAATAGGTAATTAGATGTATAATAAGAATCCCAAATTACTGCTAAATTGCTGCTAAGAAAATAATAATACTTAACATTAACCTTCCGAATTCCGGGAGGTTTTTTATTTAAAAAAAATTATTAATCTCGGCTCTTAACTGTCGCCCGTTCCTTTATTTCCGGCGCAGTGGGGGAATGAGTGTTCAAGGCCATGCGGATTTCACGGGTCTTAATGAAAAATTGCGAACTAGACTAGACACAATCGGCTACCGGTTTTGAGAGGCTTGTCTTTTAAATTTTGATTTATATAAAAAATCCAAAAAATGGGGAGGAATATAGAGAAAAGTATAGAATGTATTTTTAACCATTAGTTACATTATATTACTAAAATTAATATAAATTCCAAAGGGGTATTGAAGATGCTCTTTTTTACGAAAAGAAAGAAGAAAACATATCACAAACATAAAAGCCAGCAATTTGAGGAATTTGTCGCGGCTTCAGGAAGGAACCCGATCGCAGCAGGCGGTGGGGTTTTATTTTTTATTGATTCGACAAAAAGTTATATTATGTGACATAAATATTCTATTAGTTTTTATGGAATGGTGTTTCAGTTACTATTTAAATATTCTTAAACTGCTTTTGTTACCCGAATATTTGGTTTGGTAATGATCTGATGTTATCTTCTGCTTTTATTTTGAAGCAAGCCATTATTTGTGAAAGTGGGGCGAGGATTATGCCAACAAAAAAAGGATTATCTTCAATGTTTTTTGTTCTAGTTGTTTTGGTGTTGATAAACTGCATTCCACTGACTGTTTTAGGGATGAGTCACCCCGTATTAAATATACAACTTACGACTCCAAGCGAACCCTTTTCTAAATATTACTTTACGAAGGAAAATACTCTTGAATACTCCATTCCGGTGTGGTATTCGCTTAGTGTTGGAGATAAGGGAGGAGGCGGTGAAAACAAACAGTGGCCTCATAATAGTATATATATTTGTTCATCAACGGAGACCATAACTACTACTGTAGTTGATTTAGGTAGAGATAGTAGTAGCTCGAATAAATTTTACCTTCCAAAGAATCATGGTTTCTATGTTACAGCAAACACAGGCGCATATTCATATTGGTATAAACGTAATGATCGTTATGCTTATGTATGCAATATATATATTGATTATCAAATTGATGAAACGCCACCGGAGTGCCCTGGAATTCCAATGATTACAAATTTAGGTCCGGGTGGCTTATATAATGGCGTATATTACATTAACCCTGGGCATGACAGGCTAGAATTAAAATGGTCGGCTATCAAAGACCAAGGGACATACTATAGAGGAGAAACAGTAACAAGTGGTTTGAAAAAATACCTAATAGAGAGGACGGATTCAATAGGCACAATTCTCGGGACAGAAGAAATTAACGAAGTTAAGGGGATAGACGGTTTTATTACTGGGGTTATTTCTCTTCAAGATCAAAATGTGTATCAGATAAGAATCAGAGCAATAGACTATGCTAATTTGAATTCCGTAGGGGAAAGCATTGCCGTGATGCTTGATACCACTCCTCCGACCATGCCGGGATTTATAGAGGCAACCCCGGGTCAGGGCGGATTCTCTAATTCTACTACGGTTACTTGGTCCTGGGGCGAATCCATAGATGAGATCGGTGTATTAAAAGAGTACAGAGTACGGATTGAAACCGCCGACGGGGAAGTGGTGAAAGACTGGACAACAGTTGATCTGGATATAACCAGCTTCACATGGGATAACCTTATAGATGGCGAGACTTATGTTTGTCAAGTGAAAGCCGTTGACTATGCGGGTAATGAAAGTATAGTCAGAACAGGGGGAACCATTACTATTGACTGTTCCGTACCGGAAGTGCGGTTGCCGGATTATCCGGTCAGTCTCGAGGGAACTGAGGCTGTTTTCACGTGGATGCCGGTTAACGATGGCCTGAATGGGAGCGGTATAAAAGAATACGAATACGCAGTTACCGAAGGGCCGGGTTCTCCCGAAGCTTGGGAGAGCACAACCGGGACAAGTGTGAAATTTCAGGAAATATCCGCGGACCGGGATTACTACTTCTGGGTACGGGCTGTTGATCGTCTTGATAATAAGAGCGCAGACTGGACAAGCTATGGACCGTTTCCCACCTTTAGGGTAGTCGGACCGGAGGATGGGTTTCATAGCAATATTCTAACCCATGCTTTCGGTGTGGAGAAAGTTCACGAGATCAAAGGGGATGATCTTTGCTTTAAGGTGGGTTATAAAAGAGCGGATACTGACAATTTATACAGTGATTTGGTGCAAGAACGGGTTACTCTGGAATTGCCGACAGACGGGATCTGGGAGTGGTGGTTGGAGGTCTATGAGTCTAAAGACGGGGTGGGAATCATCAGCGAATCAAAACAGACCACCAAGAAATACAGGTTAAATATAGACAAAACCGCTCCGGAGGGCGCCTTTGGCCTCACCTCAGTCGAAGGCGCGGATCTTAACGAATACACCAACAACCCAGACGTGATTTTAAGCAACATAAGTCTTCACGATCAATTAGGGACAGTGAGGTCGGGCGTAAAAACCATCTATCTATGGAACGGAACGAAACGTCCTGCTGAATTCATCCGGCTTCATGATTCTGATCTACCGACTAATATAACGGAAAATGTCCTTCAAGAAGTGGGCGGCGGATTAAAAGGAGTACAAATTGACTTTACCAGCGCAGCAGAAGAAAAGTTCGTTCCGGAGTTACCTTGGCGGCTGGCCGTGGGTGAAGACGGCGAACGCCAAATAAACTTGGAAGTTCGAGATTTAGCAGGGAATATGATGGATGAAGCAGTCTCCAAAGTTTTGAAACTGGATACTAAAGCCCCGGTAGCGCCAGTCTTCACCGGTTGCGGGTATACGGATCTCTTGCTGAGTTTTAATTGGTATCTGATTGATGAAGAAAATGTTTACGGCGAAAGAGATCTGGAGCGGTTTCGCCTTTGGTTCTCCGACGGTACAGAGAGGATCATCCTGCCGCAGAAAGATGAAGAGGTTGTCCATAAATATAATGGCAGTTATACATTGGATACCGCTCCCATTGGTTATAACCAACCAGTAGTTGTCCAGGTATGCGCGGAGGATAAGGCCGGTAATAAATCCCACTTCGTTCAGCATACCGGATACACCAAGGCTAAATTGGGAGAAGTGGTCGTCGGCAGCTTCCGGGAAGGATATAGCGAGGAATCGCAACACTTCTTTACCTTTGAGACCTCCGGAGGAATAGCCGCTGCCGAAGTATTGGAAGTCTGTACGGACAGTTCATTTGAGGAAGTTACGGTGTTTACAGGGGAAGCCGGGAGATTCACGGCAACGGATTTGACGCCGTATCCGGACGGAGAGTATTGGTATAGAGTCGTCGTTCTGAATGCAGACCAAATCAGAACAGAGGGTAAGGTGGAATATTATAAAGTACCGAACTATGCTCCGGCCAAACCGGATCAAACAAAAATGACTCCTGTCGGCTTTGCCGCCTGTGATGTGAAGTTTGTTTATGAACAAAAGAACGTGGACTGTGATGGTCACCCCTTAACCTATGAGGTATATTGGGCAGAAGGAAACAATCCGTCGCTTGCTGATTTTTCTTTGGCCCCTGGTAATCAGGGGGACGGGTTCACCTTGTCCCTGGAAGAGAAGGATCATGGGAAATGGTATTCTTGGTTGGTGAAGGTCTGCGATAAATATGGGGTTTGCAACCAAAGCGATCCGGTCAGATTTATACTGGATGCCGTGCCCCCTGCCTTGACACTGCAAATTCCCCACGGTTTATATACAAATCTACAGGAATTGCCATTTACAGCCAGTGATGAGCTGAGCGGCGTCCAAAAGATTGAATATCAGATGACGGACGCTTCAACCAATATAAAAGGCGAAGTCAGAGTATTGCCAAAGGACGCCACCGGCGTACCTCTGGTGGAAGGGTACTATCATTTGACGGTTACAGTGACGGATTATGCCGGGAATATTACTACCGAGACGGTTAATAATTTACGGGTGGATCATAATCTTCCCGAATTATCCGGGATCACCGTTGATCTGGCGACGGATGGCGTTGCTTACTATACCGCTATTCCCCAAGCGCCAGTCACTTGGCAAGCAACCGATGACTACGCCGGGATTAAAGGCTTATGGTATTGGGTAAGAAGAGACCGGAACGAGCCGTTGGGCGCAGGAAAATATCTTCTGTTGTGCCCGAAGACGGAATCTACGGCTTCGTATGCCTTGTCGCTAAATTTGGGAAATGAAAGCGGCCGTTACTATTTGGCAATGGCCGTTCAAGACGAGGCCGGTAACAGGTCGGAGATTGCCCAGATTGATCAGGCGATAATCTTTGATCAGACACCGCCGGAGATTACCTTTGCGGTATCCGGATCCACCAACTACGGTTCCAATTATTACCTCTCCTCCCTGGAACAGCTGGTCCAGGAGGCGTGCTCAGCACAAGACGAAGAGAGCGGTATTGCACAGGAAGAGTATATCTTGGTTGATGTCGGCGCAGACCTGGAGTTAAAAACAGCTACTGAGTGGACGGAAGTATTGGGAACAACACTTGAACCGGGCAGGAAATATCAGATTAACTATAGAGCCGGGAATCGGGCGGGGATCACTGGAGAGGCTAAGGGACCGGAGTTTATCTATGACTACACTCCACCCTACAGTTTAAGTGTAGAGGTGCCTGACTACCAAGTGGTAAGCGGTGAAAAAGTTCGCTTCTACTGCCACGCGCTGGATGACGAATCGCCAATCACTGAATATAAAATTTCTTTAAGTTCCGGTCAGGAAGAAGTGACAGCAGTAGGCGGTTCTCCGGAGATTTGGTTGGAAGTACCGGTTATGCCGGATGGCGTATATGACGTAACGCTGGAAACAAAGAACGCCGCCGGACTTTGTCAAAAAGATTCTGTGGGGAGAGTCATCATCAATAACCACCAGGAACAGGTGGTAGTTAGGGATCAGGGTCCTTATATCATGTTCCAGGACAAGTTCTTCGGCTCCTGGCGATATACAGGGGTTGGCCAGGTCAAACAGGCCTGGTACAGGTTGATTGAAGGTAGTGGGCTGGTCGAAACCGGAGTCGACTGGACTGAAGCTCAAGATGAGTTAATTATGTTGACCGGGCTTCAGCTTGCACAAGGCAAGACCTATCAATTGGAAGTTAAAGTCGAGCTGACGGCTGGTCAAATACTAGTGGGAAGAAGTCCCGGGGTAACGGTGGATATAACCAAACCGGAGATTACAAAGGTGGAGACGCCTTCCTTCACTACTTCCTGGGACATCTGGTTCAGGTGGGACGGAGCAGATCCGGAGTCCGGGATTTATCAAGTAGAGGCCGCTTTGGGCACGGATTTTTACCGGACGGATGTTACCAACGGCTGGGTACGGATTAACGAGTCCGAATCCAAGTTAATCTGCGACGCTGATGGAAATAGGCTGGTTCTGGATTTAGAGGAGACTAACCGCTATTACCTGACGCTCAGAGTCACGAACGGAGCGGGGTTAACCACGGAAATGGCGGCTTCCAGTATTGTGATTGATGATACCGCGCCGCCACTGCCGGTGGTGATGGATCAGGGTTCCTATATAAACACCGAACCCGAACAGCCTTTTGAGGCCAATTGGATCTGGTCCCCCCGCGATCCGGAAAGTGGAAACGCCAAGTACGAATGGGCGATTATTACCTACGGAGAGAAGATAAACCAGGAAACAGTCTGGAGGGCAGGGGATGATTCAAAACGGCTCTCTTTGACCATGGAAGAGTTTGCAAGGCAGCACGAGACTACTTATTATGTGGTAGTCAAAGTAACAAACGGCGCCGGCCTTTCCAGTATAGGGTATAGCGACGGAATCATGGTAGATAAAGATGCGCCTTTCCTGACCAAAGTCGTCTTGTTGGATGCGGCCAATTACAATGATCCGGAAGCGGAAGAAGTTAATTATATCAGTAGTAATGCCGGTCCCAGCGGACAGGGCTTAAGGTTGTGGATTGACTCGTGGGAACCCACCTCCGAGATTGATAATTACCTTTACAACTGGGCTCAATTAGGTCTTTTAGACCTGGAGGAGCGCTTTAGTTCCGAGGAAGAGATTATTAAGATCGAAAGAATTGAAATTGACGAAGGCGTGATCACAGTTTTTCTGGGTGAGACACGCAATCAAGCGGAACTGGTCTCGGATACCGGGTATTCATCAGGGGTGGTGCTGGACACCAAAGCGCCGAAGATCACCAATTTACGCGGGTGTTTTACTGGTAATCGCTTACTCTTTGACTGGGAGGTGGAAGAGAGTGTTTCGCCACTGGTCAGGTACGAGTATGCTTTACTTACAGAGAATGAATATGCACAATTGATTGAAGACGAAGACTATGAAGTTTTATGGAGGGAAGCCCCTGATCTAAGCAGGAGATTGTCTCTTGACGCTACGGAAATTCCGGATGGACGCTATTACTTAGTGGTCAGAGGTTTCAATGCCGCTGGTTCTTATTCCAGACGGCAGGGAGAGTTAAATGAGTGGGGGATTAGCCCTTTGGTGCTGGTTGACCGGACCGCGCCGGTCATCAAAACGGAGGGATTTATTGTGCCGCAGTTTGTTGATGATACTTTAAAGGCA
>DUOH01000003.1 GCA_012838955.1 Bacillota bacterium
AAGCCCGTCAAGTCAAGGTGACCAAAGAAGAGACGACCATCGTTGATGGTAAAGGCGACAGCCGGGAGATCAAGAACAGGATTAGCCAAATTAAACTGGAGATCGAAGAGACAACCTCCGATTACGACCGGGAGAAACTCCAAGAACGCCTGGCCAAACTGGCCGGTGGGGTGGCCGTTATCCAGGTGGGCGCGGCTACCGAAACTGAGATGAAAGAGAAGAAACACCGGATCGAGGATGCCCTGTCCGCCACCCGCGCTGCCGTGGAAGAAGGTGTTGTTCCCGGTGGCGGTGTAGCGCTGCTGAAAATTGCTCCGGTCCTTGACAAATTGAATCGAACCGGTGATGTGGCCACTGGAATCGCCATTGTGAAATCGGCTTTAGCGGAACCCTTGAAACAAATCGCCAATAATGCCGGAGCCGAGGGTTCTGTAATCGTGGAGAAGGTGAAGGAGCTTCCTGCCGAAGAAGGCTACAATGCCTTAACCGGCGAATATACAAATATGATTAAAGCCGGGATTGTGGATCCGGCCAAAGTCACCAGAAGCGCCCTGCAAAACGCGGCCAGTATCGCTGCAATGCTCTTGACCACCGAATGCCTGGTCGCGGATATCCCCGAGCCGAAGAAGAATACGCCGACTCCGGGCGGCGGAATGGATATGGACTACTAAGTCGTTCCGACTTTCGGTCGTTCCGACTTTCGGTCGTTCCGACTTTCACTGTTCCGACTTCAGCGGAACGGCGAACAGCTCTGGACAAAATGTCTTCCGGTTACCGGTTTTGCCTTAGACTACTGTCTTTTGCTGAAAAAGTGAATACCTTTTACCAAAGGGAAAAAGGAACCAGAGCCATCTGGTTCCTTTTTCCCTACATTGCCGGTGGTAATCTTTTTCCCAAACCCTCCGGGTCAAACCGGGTAAATGACATCATCCCCACAGGACCGGATCAGCAGTCTTGTCCACCAGTCTTGCTGGAGTGAGGGCTGTTCCTTGAAAAAAAAGCTTTTCTATGTTAAATTTGAAATGTTGTTAGTGAAACAACCATCCATCGATGACGCTATACCCTGATGAAACAGCCGGTCCGGCCGATTGCTTTCATTACAAAGTTCTTACTTCGAGAAGAGTGACGGGCGACTGGCGCAGGAAAGGAGTCTTCCACTTGCTGGTTTCCACAAAAGGACGGTATGGCTTACGCTCCATGGTCGATCTGGCCATCAACCATCAAGACGGTCCTTTACCGTTGAGAGTAATCGCCGAACGCCAAGAAATCTCCGAATCTTATTTGGAACAAGTCTTTGCCAGCCTGCGCAAGGCTGGCTTGGTCAAGGCAGTACGTGGTTCTTGCGGCGGATATGTCTTGGCTAAACCCGCCTCCGAAATTACAGTGGAAGAAATACTCACCGCCTTGGAAGGCCCGATGATCCCCGTCAGTTGTGTGAAAGATAATGAGTCCACCCCCTGTCCGCGTATGGACTCCTGCTTAACTTTCCCTTTATGGAAGACCCTGACCGACAAGATCAGTGAAGTCCTCTCCTCCACCACTCTGCAAGATTTGGCGGATCAAGCTTGCATCTAACCATTAGGTCAGCTCCTCCAAATTATAAGGTGTTTCTTGGTATACGTAATAATTCAACCAATTGGCGAAGAGTAAATTGGCGTGTCCCCGCCAGTTAGCCCTGGGGGTCCTGGCCGGATCATCACCGGGAAAATAATTCACCGGGATCTGAATCTCTAAGCCCTTTGCCACATCTCTTTCATATTCCGCTTTTAAAGTTAAAGGATCATACTCGGGATGACCGGAGATGAAAATCCGGCGGCCATCGGCCGAAGCCACAATATAAACCCCCGCCTGCTCGGATTCGGCTAAGATTTGCAGTTCCGGCAACCTCTGAATATCCTCCCTCCGAATCTCCGTATACCTGGAATGAGGCACAAAGAACTCATCATCAAACCCCCGCAAGAGCTTTAAATGATTACCTGATCCGCTTTCTACGATTCTATGACTAAAGACACCGAACAGCTTCTTTTCTCTGGCATATTTCGGTACGCCATAATGATGGTACAGTCCGGCCTGGGATGCCCAGCATATATAGAGGGTGGAAAAGACATGATGCGCCGTCCAATCCAAAATGGCGGTTAATTCAGGCCAGTAGTCCACCTCTTCAAAATCGATCCGCTCGACCGGAGCGCCCGTAATGATCATCCCATCGAATTTTTCTTTCCTGATCTCAGCAAAAGAAGTATAAAACTTCTTGAGATACTCCTCGGAAGTGTTCTTCGAGCGGTGAGTGATCGGGTGTAGTAATGTAATCTCTACCTGCAAGGGAGTATTGGCCAACAAGCGTAATAACTGGGTTTCCGTCACGCTCTTATTCGGCATTAAATTCAGGATGACGATCTTTAAGGGGCGAATATCCTGATGAACCGCTCTCTCTTCGTCCATCACAAAGATCTCCTCTCTTTGGAGCACTTCAAAGGCAGGCAAATGGCGAGGAATTTTAACCGGCATCAAGATCCCTCCAATCTTATTTATTCCTATCTGATTACTAGGAATTATCCATATTTTACTCCGCACTCATCTGTAAGTCAATATCAACATAGAATTCATTTACAGAAGAACTTACCAGCGCCTGCCGCGCTTACCATTATAAAGTATAAATTCTATGAGTTGACAGTAGAGTAAAACCATTGTATAATCAAAATAATTCATTTCCTACTAATTTGATGGGTTTAGTAGAATTAGCTGGCGTTACAGACTCTCACCATGAAGGTTTTAAGTTTAAATAATAAAAGCTCTATTGCCACCCCTCACGTCTTTCACCGTGAATAAAAAATAGACGGCAAAACAAGGAGGATGATCAGGTGAAAAAGCCATTTCGCCCTGAGACTTTAGCCGTTCATGCCGGGCAACAACCCGACCCGGCCACCGGCGCCCGGGCAGTGCCCATCTATCAAACAACATCCTATACTTTTCAAGATACGGAGCAGGCGGCTGCCCTCTTTGCCCTGGAGAGAGAAGGTAACATCTATACCCGGCTAATGAACCCCACGACCGACGTTTTGGAAGAGCGCATGACAGCGCTGGAGGGCGGCATCGGCGCGCTGGCTACCGCTTCCGGGCAGGCCGCAATCTTCATGGCCATTCTCAACATAGCCCAAGCCGGTGACGAAATAGTGGCCGCCAATAACCTGTATGGCGGAACATACAACCTTCTACGCCATACCCTGTCCCGCTTCGGTATAACAGTAAGGTTTGTCGACTCCGGCAAACCGGAGAACTTTGTCGGTACCATCAACGCAAAGACCAAGGCCATTTATGCGGAATCAATCGGTAACCCCAAACTTGATGTCTTGGATCTGGAACCGCTGGCGGAGATCGCTCATGACCACCGGCTCCCGTTGATCATTGATAACACATCTGTCCCGTACTTATTGCGCCCCATTGACTACGGCGCCGATATTGTGGTCTATTCCGCCACCAAATTCATTGGCGGACACGGTACCTCACTGGGCGGACTGATTATTGATTCCGGCAAATTTCCGTGGTTGGAAGGGGATTTTCCGTTAATCACCAGCACGGATCCGAGTTATCATGGGATCAACTTTGCCGAAGCCGCCGGAAACAAGGCTTATATTACAAAAGCCCGGGTTACTCTGATGCGCGATTTAGGCGCCACGCTCTCCCCGTTTAACTCCTTCTTATTCTTACAAGGGCTGGAAACTTTACACCTGCGCATGATCCGGCACAGTGAAAACGCGTTAAAAGTCGCGGAATTTCTAAAAGGCCACCCCAAAGTGGCATGGGTGAATTATCCTGGATTGAGCGACAGTCCCCACTACCGTAAAGCAGAAAAATACTTGGCCAAAGGGGCGGGCGCCCTCATCGGTTTCGGGGTAAAAGGCGGTAAAGAAGCGGGTGTCAAATTCATCAACCGGGTCAAACTCCTCTCTCATGTGGCTAATATTGGTGACGCCAAATCCTTGGTGATTCACCCGGCCTCTACCACTCATCAACAATTAAGCGCGGACGAACAATTAGCCACCGGGGTTACTCCGGACTTTATCCGTCTCTCGGTGGGAATTGAAAACGTAGAAGACATTATCGAGGATCTGGATCAAGCGCTCCGGGCATAACCAGCCGCCTGTCAGCGCTGCTGGTGGGGTTTTCTCCTCCGGAGCGGCCGCCTGTGCTGCCCTCCGGAGCTCCCACAAGCCCTCTCCAGTCAAGAATTGACACACACTTCCTCATTATGTCCACATTCCCCGCCACACCCGGTCACGAGCTCTAATCCATGCTCCAGTACGGGGAAGATCACCTCCAAGTTCTCCCTCACCCCTCTTGGGCTACCTGGTAGATTAATGATCAAAGTCCGGCCGCGAATACCCGCCACTCCCCTGGAGAGAATGGCCTTCATCGTCTTTTTGCTGCCAGCGGCGCGCATTGCTTCCGGAATCCCGGGGATCAGGCGTTCCACCACTTCCATGGTAGCCTCAGGTGTGCGATCCCGTGGTCCAAGACCTGTGCCTCCCGTAGTGAGCAAGAGATCGACTTTTTCTCCATCAGCCAAGTCTTTCATTCGTTGAGCCAAAACACTTTGCTCATCTGGAAGAATTTCGTACTCCGTTACGTCGCCCCAAGGCAATAATAGTTCTTTCACCAAAGGACCGCTCTGATCCTGTCGTTGTCCCCGGGCCCCTTGATCACTGGCTGTGATTACTCCAATACGGTAATTAGGGATGATTTTAATCTCATCGCCGTTATGAACCATTCCTCCCCGTAAGACCCGGGTAAATATTCCTTCTCTCGGCATCACACAATCGCCGGCCAGACGGTAAATGCTACAATGTCCATGGCATTCTTTACCAATCTGCGTCACCTGCAGAACTGCCTCCTGCCCTACCCGTAATCTGGCGCCGATGGGTAAAGCAGGTAGATCAATACCTTCCACCGTCAGATTTTCGGCAAAATCCCCCGGTCCCACCGTTAAGCCTTTATCCTTCATCTTCCGAATACTCTCCATGGCCAAGAGACTGATTTGACGATGGGCAAAACCGGCATGGGCATCCCCTTCCAAGCCCAGATCTTTAATTAAACGGCCTTCGCCTATATCTTTTTTACGATCACCCTTATGCTTACTGGTGCAGACAGCAACAACTCTCATCTTGTCCCCTCCCAACTGAACCGGCCCGACCGGCCGCCACTCTTCTCCACCAAGTGAATTCCGGTAATCTCCATTCCCTGATCAACTGCTTTACACATGTCATAGATGGTTAAAGCCGCTACACTCACCCCGGTCAAGGCCTCCATTTCCACCCCGGTCTGTCCGGTCAGTTTCACCTCCACCCGGATCTCAATCTTACTCTCTTCCTCATCCGGGCGGAATTCTACAGACACACCGGTGATGGGCAGGGGATGGCACATCGGAATCAGCCTCGATGTCTCCTTGACCGCCATGACGGCCGCCACTTGCGCAACGGCCAGAACATCTCCTTTTTTCAGGCGTCCTTCTTTGATCAACCGTAAGGTTGCCGGGCGCATCCGAACCTCACCCCTGGCCACGGCCACCCGAAAAGTACTGTCTTTCTCTGACACATCCACCATATGAGCCCGGCCCGCTTGATCAAAATGCGTCAACGGAGAGGATTCTTCCGGCTCCTGCCCCTCTTCTCCCTTTGCCAAATTTTCCAGTAGCCAATCCACCAACGGCACGGGATCGTCCAGCGGAAAACAGGGCACAGGCGCCTCCAGCTCGGGGAGATCTGTAGCAATCGCCACCAAATCCTGCGAAGGGGTGATTATCCGCCGCCCGACTTCCCCCCGTACCACCTCCACCTTCGGCAGGCTGGCCTCTTTAAACCCCTCTCCCAAAATAAAATCGACCGGAGGAAGATATGGGCGAAATTCCAATGGCTGATCGGACCGGCCTTTCCCTCCGATCACCAACAACTCATCGCTGGAAACTACGCATACGGCCTCCGCCCCTGCTTGACGATGACGCCAGGAGTCTTTCCCCGGTACATCCAAGTCGGCTTGATGCACGTGTTTCATGGTGCCCACTCTCAGCCCTCTCTTCTTCATCTCCGCAATTACCTTCTCTAGCAGCGTGGTCTTTCCCGTTCCAGAACGGGCAGCTACAAAAGCGACTATGGGAACTGATTTATTTCTGTCGTCCACTGGTTTCAGCCTCCAATCCGGGACATACAACGTTCCTTGACAGACTGACCATCTTCCCCCATCTGGTGCGCTTTCTTCTTCACTATCATGGCTTGGAAGAACAAGGCGCGCAATTGGTCCGGATCGTATAACACTGGTCTGACTGCCAATTCATCCTGCCAAAATAAGCAGGGTTTCAGAAAGCCGTCAGCGGTCAGACGCAGCCGATTACAACCCGCGCAAAAATCTTCGCTTATAGAAGGGATAAAACCGACTGCCCCGGCCCCACCCGCGAGCTTATACATTTTTGCCGGCCCTGTGCCGATTACCTTCTCCGTCGGGCTCAGTTCATAGGCGGCAGCCGCCTCCAAGGCCGCTGAGACGGGAAAGAAACTCTCCGCTTGTTCCATCTTCCCCACGCCAACCGGCATATATTCGATGAAGCGAATCTGCAATTCCTTCTCCGTAGCCAACCTAATAAAGTCCGGCACTTCATGGTCATTAACTCCTCTCAGCAAAACCACATTAATCTTCACGGGGTTCAGACCGGCTTCAAGCGCGGCTTCAATCCCGGCCAGCGCCTGCTGAAGATCACCTCCTCCGGTCACCCTCCGGTAAGTAGCAGGATTCAGAGAATCCAGGCTGATATTTACCCGCTGCAGCCCGGCCCGGCGTAGGCTCTGCGCTTGTTCCGGAAGAAGCAAACCGTTGGTGGTCATGGACAGATCCTGTATCCCGCGGATCCGGCTTAACTCGGAGATGAGCAAAGACAGATCCTTTCTGGTCAAAGGTTCGCCGCCGGTCAACCTGACCCGGTCAATTCCTAGAGCAACAGCGACCTTTACCACCTTTACGATCTCTTCATAACTGAGGATCTGCTCCCGGGGCAACCATTCCACTCCTTCCGGTCCCATACAGTAGGCACAACGCAGGTTACACCGGTCTGTAACAGAAACCCGGAGATAATTATGGCGCCTGCCAAAAGAATCCCTTAATTTGCTTTGTATCATCTGACTCCCCTTCCTTTTTGAAAAAATTCATCTGGTGATGTTGCGGAAGGATTCTACGTCCGGCCGCTGTTGCTCATAAGTCAAACATAAAACGCCTGTATATAAAGGAGCCTGTAGTAGCAATGGGTTTATGTTTTCGCCCAAGCTAAAACAGGCACATGCTTCATAAGCAACGAGGGAGCCGGCAGAAGTTCAGCTTATAATTCTCCATTAATGAAGCGGCGGGTCTCTTCGGAGAAAGGAGAGCCAAATACTTGCCTACTGCAGCCGGACTCAATCAACCTGCCCCCGGAGAGATAGAGAGTGATATCCGCCAATCTTTTGGCTTGAAACATATCGTGTGTAACTATAATTACAGTGTTCCCCTCTTCTTGGTGCACCCGGCGAATAACCTTCTCGACCAGGCGTGTATTACCCGGATCCAGGTTGGCGGTAGGCTCATCCAAGATCAAGACCTGAGGCTGAACAGCCAACGCCCGCGCGATAGCTACCCGGGCCGTTTCTCCACCTGATAGCTTGGACGCCCGTTGATCCCGCAACTCTTGTAATTTGAAGATCGCCAACAGCTCTTCAATTCGCCGCCGTGCAACCTGCCGGTTCCTCTTGCGTATGCTTAGCCCATAAGCAATATTTTCCGCAACAGTCCTCTGAAACAGATACGGCCTCTGCCAGACACAACAGATTTCCGGGGCCGGCTCAACCAAAGGCTTTTCCTGAAAAAACACCCGACCGGAGAGGGGTTTCTCCATCGCGGAGAGCAGTCGCAGGAGAGTGCTCTTCCCGGCGCCGTTCGGTCCGATGACCCCGTAAATCTTACCCGGTGGGAATTCAAAGGTAAAGTTCTGCACAACAGTCCGCCCGTCATAAGTTTGGGTTAAATTCTCCGCTGTCAGCACCTGCCGCTCACCTCCTGTACTGCCAATGATATAAGGCGGTGTTAATTAGGAAGGAAATGAATAATAAGATCAAGCCCAAAGCTAGCGCCAGCTGAAAATGGCCTTTCCTCGTCTCCAGAACAATGGCGGTCGTTAAAACCCTGGTATATCCCTCAATGTCACCGCCAACCAGAGTAACGGCGCCCACTTCCGCGATGACCCGTCCTAAAGCCGCCACCACCCCAGCGATAAACGAAATCTTCAGCTCAGTCAAGAGCGTAAGTTTGATCTGAAGAGCATTAGCGCCAAGACCTTTACTCGTCAGAATAATCGGTTCCGCCTTCTCCTCCACTGCCGTCATGATCAACCCGGTAATAATCGGCAATGCCAGAATCGCCTGAGCAATGATCATGGCGGCCGGGGTGAACAATAGATAAATCCTCCGTCCGATGGGACTGCTCCGGGAGAGCAAGATAAAGACGATCAATCCCACAAAAACGGGGGGCAACCCCATGAAAACATAGAGAATCCTGGTAACCCAGGTTTTCCCGGGAAACTCCCGGAGACCCAGGGAGATTCCCAGGGGAATACCGATTAAACCGGCGATACAAACAGCAGAGAGTGAAACAAAGAGTGTTCGCCCGATGATCATATATAACTCGGGGTTACCTGAGAAAATTAGCTTAATCCCTTCCTTAACCGAAGAAAAAAACATACTCCCACCTACTCAGCGATGAATAATTGCTCACCATTTACTTTGTAATTATTAATCACCTTTTTCGCCCGGGGAGAAGTGATGAATTCAATAAAGGCCATTGCTCCTTGATAATTAACTCCCGGGTGCCGCTGGGGATTGACGGCAATCACTCCATATGGGTTAAAGAGCGCCGTCTCTCCGTATACCAAGCTCACTAAGGCAAGACGTTTTTTCATGGCAGCATAAGTTCCCCTGTCCGCCAGAGTGTATGCTCCTAATTCGTTGGTCATGACCAGAGTATCGCCCATGCCCTTCCCTACTGCTTTATACCATTTTCCTTGAGGCTTAATCCCGGCTTTCTGCCAAAGCTCCAATTCTTTCTTGTGAGTTCCGGAGTCATCCCCGCGAGAGACAAATATCCCCTTCCCCTTTGCTATAACTTGAAGTGCCTCCAAGATAGGTAAGCCCTGAACGTGGGCGGGATCTTCCTTGGGACCAACCAGAATAAAATCGTTATACATCACATCCCGGCGATGAACCCCGTACCCGTCGTCGACAAACTTATCCTCTGCCGCCCGGGCGTGTACCAGGATAACGTCACAATCCCCCATCTCCCCTGTTTTAATGGCCTGTCCGGTTCCTACCGCAATAACCTTGACCTTGATTCCTTCTTCTGCTTCGAAGATCGGCAATAACTGGTTAAGCAGCCCTGAGTCCTTGGTACTGGTAGTGGTGGCCAACACCAAATCCTCCTTCTTCTCTTGCGCAAAAAGGGTGAGGCTCAAGATCAACCCAAACACACATAAGAAAACCAAAGAAAACGCCATTCTTTTGTGTAATAATCTTGTCTGTTTTGTCATTGAGAATACCTCCTGATGTTTTTGGGGTCAACAAAACCAATTCTGCTCATCCCTGTTCTAACCAAGCGGGGAATTGGGTGAGAAGACCGGTCTCACCATGTACGCGCTGCAATACAGAGGTAGGAAAGGAGCTTCGCCGACCGCCTTGGTTGCTATGCGTGCTCATACATAATTTTACCGGCGTCCCGCAGGCTATATCCGCCCAAAGCTTCCACCTGTTCTTTGAATTCCGGGGAAGTAATTACTCTGATCAGATCTTGGCCAAAGGCAGAATAGTAAAAGTCTTTTCTCATTAAGAGATCATACCTTTCTTCGCTCACGGGGACAAAGTCCAGACCATACGCATGCGCGGCAGACAGGATACCCAGCCCTACATCAGCGGCACCAGCGGCGACTGCGGCCGCCACATTCAGATGAGTATACTCTTCCCGCTGATAACCACAGATCCGCCCGGGGTCAATACCTTCGCCTGCTAAGAGATGGTCAAAGAGCAGGCGGGTTCCGGCTCCCCGCTGCCTGTTGACAAAGGTCACCCCGTCTTGGAGCAAGTCTGTGACTTTCTTAATTCCGCGTGGGTTACCCGACGGCAGGATCCAGCCCTGGGTCCGGTAGGCCAAATTAACCAAGATAACGGATTCTTCCGGTAAGAAGCGCTTGATATACGGCACATTATACTCCCCGGTGGCCGTATCAAATAAATGCACCCCCGCCAGGTGGGCTTGGTTTTTTTTGATGGCGGTAATCCCGCCCATACTACCTACATGAGATGAAGAAAGAGAAGTCCCCGGACGAATCCGCTGGAGCGCCGTGCCGATCAAATCCAAGGTCAGATCATGGCTCCCTACTACAGTCAAGGTTCTACGCAATTCACTTGTCGGCCGGAAGAGCTCCACCTCGACTTCCTCCCCTTCTTCCAGGCCAAGACTGTCGGCAGGGATCACCAACAGTCCGTCCGCCCGCACCAAAGACATGGTAACACCGGCGCCGCGGTTTAGGGGGTTGATCAGAAACCGGTCATTTACATACCCGACAGAGATCCGGATAAACTCCTCCACCCCCAATTCGGAGACGATCCTTCTGCCGGTCCGGGCCTGAACTTTGGGGCGCTCAGGTTCGGGTAATCCAAGATACCGAAAGAGTAGAGGCCGGGCAAACCATTCCAAGGCTAAATAAGCGGAGATCGGATAACCAGGCAGCCCGATCAGGGGTTTTTCACCGGCTTTCCCCAAGACGACCGGCTTACCCGGACGGGTGGCCACCCCATGGACGAAGACCGCTCCCAAAGATTGTACAACTTGGGCCGTAAAATCCTCTCTGCCCACTGAAGAGCCGGCGTTAATAATCACCAGATCGCAGCGGTCCGAAGCTGCTATAATCTGCTTAGATAATTCGGCCGGTTCATCCCGGACAATCGAAAATACTTCTGGTTCTGCGCCCCAAGTCTGCAAATACCCCGAGATTACCGTAGAGTTAAATTCAGGAATCTTCCCTCGATCTACGATCTCTTCCGGATCAATCAGTTCGTCGCCTGTAGGAATAATGGCGACTTTAGGCTTTTTCAGAACTGGAACCTCTGTAATGCCACCGGCCAATAAAGCGCCCAGATCCACCGGTTCCAGCCGATGATAGGCTGGAAGGATGATCTCTTTGGCTACGACGTCTTCTCCAACAGGGCGGACATGTTGCCAAGGCGCTGCCGGCGACATAATCTCGACGCTTTGTTCAGTCAAGGTTTGCACATCTTCAACTTTGATCACTGCATTAAAGCCAGATGGCAGCGGATCCCCGGTATCTACCGGCAGATACTGTTCTTCCAGAATTAGAACCAAAGGTTCTTGATCAGAAGCGCCAAAGGTCTCCTCTGCCCGCACGGCAATACCATCCATGGCGGCCCCGTGATAAGCGGGCATGGAACGCTCGGCAAAAACTGCCCGGGAGGTAACCCGCAACAAGGCGTCGGTCACTTTAATCTTCTCTTCTCTCCGGGGAATACTTACCTGATCCAAGAAAAGAGCGCGCGCCTCTTCTCTTGGTATCTGTTTCAAATAAACCCGCCTCACCATTATGTTCCTCCTTAACGTCCGTCTCCCAGCGGCCAACTACACCCAAAGATACACCTCAACCTCTTCTCCGGCGGATAATCCGTCCCGTTCGGCTTCAATGCAAATTACCCCATCAGCCTCGGCCAAGGTATGCAGCAGGCCTGAACGGCCAAAGACCGGCGTGGCCAAGACCTTCCCTTCCCGCCCTTGTAAAGCCGTGCGGACCAGATCAACGCGTCCGGGACGGGAAGGTATATTCTTGGTGAGCTGAGCCCGGACGGTGGGCTGCCACTCTCTGTCCCCCGCTCCTGACAACCTTTTAATCAAAGCACAGCCAAAGAGTGCAAAGATAGTAAGGGCAGAGACGGGATGCCCCGGTAAACCCAATATCGGCTTCTCCCCACACTTGGCGAGGATGGTGGGTTTCCCAGGTTGGATGGCGATCCCCTCAATCAATAAATCTCCCCCGCTCAGCTCCTTCAAGACTCGAGGGATAAAATCCCGTTCCCCCACGGAACTGCCTCCGGATAAAACTACCATATCAACTTTTTCCAGCAAGGACTGGACACCCACATAAAGATCCTTATACCGGTCGGGTATGATCCCGCCTCTGACTACCCGGGCTCCGGTCTGAGTCACTAGATAGGCCAGGGCAACTCCGTTAGCATCACGAATCCACCCCGGAGCCAGCACCGGCGTGTCCACCGGTGCCACTTCATCTCCGGTAGAGAGCAGGCCCACCACCGGACGGCGAACAACCTTTACCCCGGTGATACCCAACGCCCCCAATAGGCCGATTTCCGGTCCGCGTAACTTTTGTCCTTTACGGAGCACCGTTTGTTGCCGACGAATGTCTTCCCCACGTTTGATGATGTTCTCCCCAGGTGCTACCTGCTTATAAATGTGCGCCAACCCATCCACTTCCGTGGTCTGCTCAATCATGACGACTGCGTCCGCCCCGTCCGGCAGCATACCTCCGGTCGGCACGTAACAACACTGCCCTGTCTTAATCGGGATGGCCTCTTCTCCCATGCGCACCTTTCCAACCTTCTCCAATAAAGCAGGTAGGCTCTCCTGGGCTCCGAAGGTCTCCGCCGCCCGGACCGCATACCCGTCCACTGTTGAACGATCAAAGGCGGGAACATCTTCAGGAGCGACAATCTCTTCTGCCAGATAACGGCCTCCGGCTATGTCCAAACCCACCTCTTCAGCAGCAAGCGGACGGAAAGATCTCCAAATAATCTCCAAGGCGTTATCTACCTTAGTGACCCGTAATAAGCGTACGGTTCTCACCCCCTTTCAGGCACATAAAAAAACCGTTACCCTAAACTGGAGTAACGGCTTTAAATTGATTCATGATAAATGGCAAATCAATTATGCAAGTCGTTATCTCCTTTCCAAAGCGGGAGGCTGGGAGATTTCTCACCCAACCCTGACCTGTAGACCATGGCTTGTCGCTTTAGGTCTAAAGGTTCGGAGATATTCTATCATGGTGTAGTAGCCATTTCTTTTTATGATAATTATATATGATGATCCGACCTACATCAACCCTTTTATCATGTTTAATCCAAAATTCTAGCCTTTCTACTGCCGCCGAAGTTTCAGCCCTTGCCTGTATATAACATGGCAATCGCCGCTCCGGTTGTATAATTAACCCGTCTTCCCATCCTCTCAGCCGATGGCAGAGGATGAATCCGCCTCTCCGGCAGTAAACTGAAGATGGCTCTGCCTGTAGGCGTCGAGCGCCTTGTGTAAAGCATCCGCCGCCAGGTTGGAACAGTGCATCTTGTGGGGGGGAAGCCCGCCCAAGGCCTCAGCCACTGCTCGATTGGTTACCTTTTCCGCCTCAGCAATGGTCTTTCCCTTGACCATCTCCGTTAAGATGCTGCTAGTGGCGATGGCCGCTCCGCAACCGAAGGTTTTAAACTTAATATCTACAATCCGTTGATCCTCGATCTTCACATAGATCCTCATAATGTCTCCGCAGACCGGGTTACCGGCTTCTCCCACGCCGTCCGCATCCTTAATTTCTCCCACATTCCGCGGGTTGGAGAAGTGATCCATTACCGCTTCGGTGTACATGTCAGACACTCCTTTCCTTCCTTGCTCGGGCCTGGTAGAGAGGGGACATTTCCCGTAACCGCGCCACCCCCTCCTCCAGAACCCCGCACACGTAATCCAACTGTGTTTTGGTGTTTTCTCTCCCAATACTTAGGCGTATGGAACCATGAGCCACCTCATGGGATAGTCCCATAGCCAGCAAAACATGGGACGGATCAAGAGAACCGGAGGTACAGGCTGAACCGCTGGAAGCCGCAATCCCCTTCAAATCCAGAATGAGCAGGATGGATTCACCCTCTACAAATTCGAAGCTGACATTGACATTCCCTGGTAACCGTTTTGTCGGATGCCCATTCAGCTTGACCCGGTCAATCCTGGACATCAACTCGTTAATGAAATAATCCCGGAACTCCACGAGGCGCGAATTGTTCTCCTCCAGCTCGGTGATGGCAAGTTCCAGGGCTTTCGCCAAACCGACGATGCCCGCCACATTCTCCGTACCGGCCCGTAACTGCCGTTCCTGCGCCCCACCATGAATCAGCCTGCTTAAACGGGTTCCCTTCTTCACATAGAGAGCCCCTACCCCCTTCGGTCCATAAAACTTATGCGCGGACAGAGAAAGTAGATCCACCCCCAACTCCTTCAGATGGAGAGGGATGGACCCTACTGTCTGCACGGCGTCCGTATGGAAGAGCACTCCTTTTTCATGCACGATCTTACTGATTTCCGCAATTGGCTGCACTGTGCCTACCTCATTGTTGGCATGCATCAGACTGACCAAGATGGTCCGGTCGGTGATGGCTTCTCGGACGGCCTCCGGAGCCACCATCCCATACTTGTCCACTGGAAGATATGTTACGGTAAACCCGTATTTTTCCAAGTGTTTACAAGTATTCAGCACAGCATGATGCTCAATGCTGGAGGTGATAATATGGTTGCCTTTCCCCCGGTTAGCCCAGGCCACCCCGGAAATGGCCAAATTATCCGCTTCGGAGCCGCTACCGGTAAAGATGATCTCCCGGAAATCAGCGGCCCCCAAGAGCCTAGCTACCTTCTCCCTGGATTCGTCAATGGCCTTCTTTCCGGCCCGCCCTTCTTGGTAGATACCGGACGGATTACCGAATACCTCTGTAAAATAGGGAAGCATCACCTCTACGACCCGGGGATCGGTGGGGGTGGTCGCTGCGTGATCAAGGTAAATTCGCTCCACCTGAACCACTCCTTCCTGTCATTCATAGATTATATCCTGATGGCTCATTTTCTTCATGTATTATTTCACCCAATCTTCAAAACCCTGTCCGGTTATCCGTTACTATTCCCACCAAACAAGTAGGAATTAATTCTATTCTACTTTGTTTTTAACCTTTAGTCAATAAGATTTTCAGCGCAAAAAAGGCCCTCCCTGCCTGAAGCACAGGAGAGGCGGATATAAAAAATCCGCGCACAGCGCGGACCGTAACCAGCATCAGGCTTCGCCACTCTCCTCCGGCTACACTCCAATCAACTCCGGCCCGGGAATCTCCTGAAACACCGGAAGCTGGATATAACGGTAAATTCCCATTCTTTTTATGGTATTGATCGTGTAGATCGTAATCGGCACAGTATGAGCGTCTGCCATCCGGCCGGTGATCACAAAATTAAACATCGTCTCCAGATTGGCGTTGTCCCAATACTCTTTGCCGTATACATTCAAGATTAAATATCCTTCGTTCTCATGAAAGCTGAAGTTATTGATGACCAGATCCGTGGGTTTTCCCCCCAGATCAAAGGCGTTGATGAAGAAGTCGTTACTCCGGACAGAGTTGACAATATTAAAGACCACAAACTCCTTCTCCTCCGAGGGCGCGGCAAAGAGCGGCACGAACTCCTCGAGCAGCAACGAGGCTTGAATCGGCAGATGGTCATAGCCGTTCAGATCATAATCGCCCTCTTGAAATCCGGTGACCACATATCCTAGGAAGTCATAGGCGACAAAGAAATAAGTTCTTCGCCCGCCCGGAATTTGCACCACCGCGATCAAGGGCGGCGTAACCCCTGCGGATCTGCTCCGGTAGATCGAGACCGGCAGCTCAGTCAACCAGGGCAGATCAATAGTAGCAAATGGCCCGAATTGCCACTGGTTAAGAATAATATGCCTTTCCAACTCGGCCAAGAGAGTCTGGACATAGACCCCGTATTGCGGATTCTGCGCATCCGGTATCTTTTCAAACCTGGAAAGAGTCGGAGCCGTTGGAAACAGGTCAAAATCGGCCACCGCCTCTGCCGGCTTAGGAAGTTGAAAAACCTCCGCCGGGAGGGGCGTATTAATCTCATGATAGGTAAAGTCATCAATAATCAGATTTCCCTGATCCCGGTTTTCTCTCCTGACCGGCAGGTTATGGATGGGGTCAAACCAAATGGTCAAGGTATAGAGGGTAAACCCGGGATAACTCCGGCCTTCTCTGGTGAACTCCTCCGCCGGGTGCAGCCTGCTGCTGCTTAAAAACTTCATTAGATCCTCCTGCAGGTTATACATAGCCCGCTCCACCCGTATAGTCTGCCTGGTTTGATAATAAATTCTCTGCAAAAGGTCATACTCCAATCGCCTGTGATTCAAGTCATAAACGATCCGGGCTTGCCATGCTGTTTCGAGCTGCGTACCCGCTCCATTCAGCGGTGTTTGCAGTTCCACCTGATAAGCCAGGCCTCTAGTGGCGTCATAGTACACATCATAGGTAACCACCGCATTCACCAACGTATTCGTAATCGATGTGGTCCTTAAGGTATAATGCACGGAACTTAACACCTTACTTCACCCCTGTATATCAAATTGCGCATCCACGCGCAAAAAACGAATTACCTCTTACAATGGTTCATCTATTAATCCACTGCTGTCTGCTGACTATTATAGACCCTGGCCCGGACAAAAACATGTTGCCCCAGAATCTGCGAGGGAGGCGCTTGCTGATAATGCCAGCGGCAAGGATTCTTCTGAAAGGCGCAGAAATGCGTCTTTCCATTGGTCGGATCCTCCCCGCCCAACGCCCGGTTAGCCGCCTGCTTTGCTTCTACAATAGCTGGCTCTTGTGTGTGATAAGGCGCCTGGTAGAATCGTTGATTCTGATATGCTTCGAATTGACCCGGAGCCTGTACCACTTGGAGAATAGTTATGTTTTCCGCATTGGCCTGATTGATGACGGAAGCCCCTACTCCGACCTTGCCGATGAGGGTTTCGGCTTCCGCTTCTCCCCAGATAATCCTGGTCAAAATCTCTAAATCCGTCATCCGCCATCCGCCTTTCCCGTATTTTCTCCGCCTGATCGATGGTCACTCCTGTGACCCACTGGTGCGAACCGCGCCTGCTCACCCGTCTGCGATGACCGCCTTGGCAAACCCCTTCCTGATCGCCCCAGTTGGCCAAGGCAAGAGACTACTAAATAATATATGAGGGAGTGTTTGGGATGGTGTCCCAGAATAACAAATAGGATAGAACGGCCGGAGACGGATACAATAAAATAGCCCGGACACTCCGAGGCTATACAAGAAAATGGTTCTGTGCAAACCATGGAATTCTTTTTGATAGAATTTTGAAAGGATTATTTCTCTCGGTAAAGAACTTTCTAAAAGAAATATTATCAAATTATAGAGAAAGGAGAATGTAACACAGCATCCGACGTAGTAAAGCAAGATCATAGAACTTCACCTGTTATTCTTGGAATCAGCTGTAACTCCACCTTTTTGCTGGCCGCAGAAAACAAGTTGGCGCGTGTACGTCAAGATGCTATGTGTTATAAATGGCATATGAATATAATATACTTAGTATTTGGAGACGAACTGAGCAATCACCTCCAGGCTAACTTCTCAATCCTTTCCATGCTCACCCAGGAGAAAGTAATAAACAGTATAAATGTAGTCACGGATCAGCCAAACTTCTATAACCATCTAGCGGATTATATAAAAACTTTTGAAATCGACCATAAAACCTTGGTGGAATGGAAAGGCCCATATGATTTCTTTTGGAGAGTAAAAATCAAAGCTGTTGAACTTCTTACCCGTACATACAAAAATGAAAACTTATTATATTTGGATAGCGATACGTTTTTATTTGGAAATCTCAACCAGATCAAAGATAAACTAAACGAAGGATTTAGTTTTATGCATTTAAGCGAGGGAAAACTTGCACAGCTGGGTTCCAAAGAGGAAAAGCGGTTGTGGAGACAAACATGTGATAAAAGCTTCGGTCCAGTTAAAATCACCGAAACCCATTGTATGTGGAACGCAGGAGTAATAGGAATACCCGGAAGTAAAAGTGCTGAACTGATCAAGGCCACGCTTGATATTTGCGATGCCATGCTGGAACAGAAGGTTACCAGGAGATTAATTGAGCAATTCTCGTTTTCACTGGCGCTTAGTGAGTTTTCAAACCTGATTCCGGCTGATCAACAAATCGGTCATTACTGGGGGAACAAGAGACAATGGAATAATTTTATCACTAATTTCTTTTTAACCTCATACTTGTCCAATACTCCACTTCACAAGCAAATTGACTTCATGAAGTCGGTTGATTATACAAAATTCCCTGTTATCGTCCGGATCGCAAGCATCAGATATGACTTGCAGGATTTGCTCGCCAAGATTTTCCCAGCCAGAGGCAAAAAATATATAAAACCCAATAGTGAATGAAGACTTAGCCATGAACAGTGAGTCAAGTATGAGTTGCAAACAGAGGGTGACCGTACACCCACTAGACAGCCTCTAAATCAGGGACAACAATGTAAACCTGCCAAATAACCTGTGGAGAAGGCGATCTGTAGATTAAAGCCGCCGGTGTAGGCGTTAACATCCAGCACCTCCCCGGCAAAAAACAGCCCCTGCGCCAGCTTGGATTCCATGGTGGACGGGTTGATCTCTTCCACCTTCACCCCGCCGGAGGTGACAATCGCCTCACTGAGCGGCCGAAACCCTTTAATACTCAAAGTCAGATTCTTCAATAGCCACTCCAGCCTCTTCCTCTCTTCCCTGGTGATCTGGTTAACCTTCTTCTCCGGAGGGATCCCGGATAGACGAATCACAATGGGGATTAGCTTCTTTGGCAATAAATCTTCCAGGGCGTTGGCGTAGATCTTATTTATGTATTTGGCGAAATCCCTTTGGATTCGCTCATCCAGGGTCGTGGGGGAGAGAGCCGGTTTTAAGTCGATCACCAACCGGTACTCGTTCTCCATCGGATCATTCAAGTGCGAACTGGCGGAGAGGATCACCGGCCCGGAGACGCCGAAGTGGGTGAAGAGCAACTCGCCGAAGTCTGTATAGACCCGCTTGTTCCGGCTATCATAAACGGAAATGCTTATATTCTTCAAAGTTAAACCTTGAGCCTCAGCCGCCCAATCCTCCTTCACTTCCAAGGGAACCAAGGCCGGTTTCAAGGTGGTAACCGTATGCCCATTCTCTTGCGCAAAACGGTAACCGTCTCCGGTAGACCCGGTCAACGGGTAAGAAACTCCTCCGGTCGCTACCACCACTGCTTCACACTCCAGCCTACCTCCCCCCTTCA
>DUOH01000021.1 GCA_012838955.1 Bacillota bacterium
GAGGTATAACGAGTTTCTACAGGATTTTCCCGGGATTGAAAAGCGGGTTAAGAAGGAGCATATCGCCTCTTATTTGGGGATTTCGCCTGATTTGATCGGTAGAAGATGACATATTAGGTGACGCTGCTCGTGTCCGAGGTAACGGAGACATATATCAGAGAAAGAATAAAAAAGAGCTGTTCACACAAGGAAGCGAGTTACTTCTGTGCACAGCTCTCCTTTGCTTGGAGCCTTTGGCTCCACCGCATCGTCAGCGGGTATCATGCCCCCGCTTACTCGGCTTTACGAACCTTCCGTTGCTAAAAGGTTGGGTGGTCTGCGCCACCAAGTGAGTTATGCGGCCCAGCCTCACTTTTTTATTAATAAAAGGGAGGAAAATGAAAAGGTTTTCTGCTGATTTAAATATACCATTAGATAATGAAGGCGGTTTTGCAAAGGGGAAAATAATATGTTAAAAAATTCACGCTTTACACAAATTTAACCTTATTTTTCCATACTGCGCAACCGCTCCTTTATGAACTGGCATCATAGACAGGCCTTATACGATGGAATATGCTTTTTCCCGGTCTACTTTGACGATCTCCACCTCCCGGATTGATTGGAGGATGGCAAAGACGGCGCGCATATCTCCCAGTTCCATCTCGGGAGGGACACCCAAGGCTTCCTGGCCGTGCAGATGATGATAGAAGTTTAAGAGTTCGTTGTAGTAGCCCCGCATGGGGCGAAAGCCTATTTCTTCATGGTCTTCGTTATTATAAAACAGGTTAATAATCCCACAGGTGGTGTTCTCCAGATAAATCAGGCCGTTGGCGCAGAAAATACGCAAACCAATGGAGGGTTTTTGCGGTTCCCGGCCGGCCGGATAATAGGAGAACTGACCAATTACTCCACTGAAAAACTGCAAATTTACAGTGAGAGCGGCATACGGGCTGTAATCGTCATTCTGGGGAAGACCGAAGGCTTGCAGGTTTTTGATTCCACCAAAGATATGGCGGATGCCTGCCAGGTTATGGATGGCGGCGTCCAGTATATCCCCGCCGGGGTATACTGGATGTTGGCGCCACTCTTTTGCGGAAAATGTATTCTTCTTCATGGCGCACGGAAAGCAGTTAGTGCTGTTGTAGATGAAGAAGACCGGTGGTCCCAGTTTTTCTTCGGTGACCAGTTTTCTGATGAGGTTGAACTCCTCGCTATACCGGTAGTTTTCAGCGATCATCATCTTAATTCCGTAGCGAAGTGGCAGCTCTTGAGTGGCCAAAGCCTCCTGGTAGGTGGCGCCCATTGGTTTCTCCAATATAATGTTCTTCCCGGCCTTGGCCGCCTCAGCTGCCACGCGGTGATTATCGACGATTGGTGTTAAAATGTCAATTGCTTGTAGATCCGGCCGGTGGATTAATTGCCGGTAATCAGTATAGATGTCTTTGGGTGCGAGACCGAGCACTCGCCCCCAGCTCTCTGCCAGTTCAGGTTGGAGATCACAGACGGCTCCGATTTCATAATACTCAGCTAACTCGCGGAAGGCAGGATAGTGCAGTTTTTCCCAGGCCATTCCGGTACCGATCACACCGATACGAACTTTTTCCATGTGTAGTCCCTCCGTTCATAATCTTCCCCAAAGAACCCGGTTTATGCTCTTTCCCTACAGGTGAGCGGAGGTTCGGGTTTGCCCCACCTGGGAATGGGTGGTAAGGAATTTTACCTGTTGCCCCCGGCTTTATTTCGGCAGGAAATGAAGACGGTCTGTCGAAGAAAATTTCGATAAGCTTTTGGAGCCAAGTGCTACCGGAAAGATTGGAATAACATATTTAGAAAAAGGATGAGTAAGGATGCCATTAAGTTATGCGGAGTTCAAATCGAAAGTCTCAACACTGGTTGGAATAGACCTTTTTCTCTACAAGAGCCAGCAGATGGATAGGAGGATTCATTCCTTAATGACCCTTTGGGGTTTGAAAAGTTACGAAGAGTACCTGGAAGTACTGACTAACAACCCCGTAAGATTTCAGGAGTTTTTAAAGAAACTGACTATCAATGTATCGGAATTCTTCCGCAATCCCGAACGGTACATGGATCTATGGGAGACTATTCTTCCGGAACTCCTCAAGGAACGGCCAAGAATTAAAATCTGGAGCGCCGGATGTTCCAATGGGGCGGAGCCTTACTCCGTGGCCATTATCTTGAATGAATTATCCGCCTTATCCCGGGCTACGCTCTTAGGGACTGATCTTGACGCGACCGTTTTAGCCAAGGCCCGCGCCGGGGTGTATGCGGAGAATGAAATCAGGAGTCTGCCTCCGGAGTTGGTGGAGAAGTATTTTCGCGAAGACAGAGGGTATTATCACTTAAGTGATTATATTCTCAAAGCGGTGACGTTTAAAAAGCATAACTTGCTTGTAGACAGGTTTGAGCATGACTTTGACCTGATTATCTGCAGAAATGTGGTTATTTACTTTACCGAAGAGGCAAAAAACGAGCTATACAAGAAATTTTATCGTTCTCTACGTCCGGGAGGATATTTTTGGGTGGGCGGCACGGAGCCGTTACTCAACTACAAAGCCTTGGGTTTTGAGAATACTATTTCTTCTTTTTACAAGAAAATCGAGACCGTGGAAGGAGAATGAAGCGTAATGATATTTTTGTGAGACATCAGCCATGACGTCGAAGTATCAACAGAAAATGGTGGAGCAGAAAAGCAGAAAGGGTTCTGAGAAAATGGTTAAAGGCACAGGTATTGATCTGGTGAGTATCCCGCGTTTTAACGAAGCGCTGAACCGTAGAGGCCGGAGGTTATTGGAGAAGGTCTTTACCCCTGCGGAGCGGGAAGCCTGCGGCTGGCGGGCACACAAGTTGGCGGGGCGCTTTGCCGCCAAGGAAGCCTTCTTTAAAGCATTGGGTACCGGTTTTCGCGGGTTTAAGTGGCACGATCTGGAAGTAAGAAATAATGAATTGGGCGCGCCTTATCTCCACTTCTCCCCACGCTTAGCCGGACATATTGGGGCTCAGGGGATAACCTGCGCGCATCTAAGCATTTCTCATGATCAGGAGTACGCCATCGCCCAGGTTATTTTAGAGGGTGAATATAGATGAGACTGGTCAAAGCGGCGGAAATGAAAGAAATCGACCGGAAAGCCATGACCGATTATGCTATTCCGGGGATAATTCTCATGGAACACGCGGCCAACGCGCTCTTTCAAGTAATAAAGGAGAAATTTCCTTCGCCGGTGAAGACCGGCGTTATCTGTGGCCGTGGAAATAACGGCGGAGACGGATGGGCCCTTGCCCGCCTGTTACTGCAGGCCGGTTGGGACGTTACTGTCTTTCATCCGGGATTAGGGGTTGCTCTTCCACCGGATGCCGGACAAAACAGAGAAATCAGCCTTAGGCTGGGAGTACGGGCGGAAGATTGGGAGACGCTGCTGGACGCGGCGGAAAATATACAGAGTTATGACTTGCTCATCGACGCCCTCTTGGGTAGCGGATTCCGGGGACAGGCGGAAGGAGATTACGGACGCTTGATTGAGCTCATTAACTCCTCAGGCAAGCCAGTGATCGCGGTGGATCTTCCCTCCGGTCTAGAAGCTGATACCGGCCGGGTGAACGGCCCGGTGGTAAAGGCGGGACAAACAGTAACTTTCGGCCTGCCCAAAATAGGTTTACTGGCCTATCCGGGGCGGGTGTTCGCCGGGGAGATAATTATTGACCACATCGGCCTTCCACAGCAATTATTAGACAAAGAGCACTCTAAATACTTCACTTATCTACCGGAAGAAGTGAAAAAAATGCGGCCTCGAAGAAAGGCGGAGGCCCATAAAGGCAGTTGCGGGCGGCTTTTGGTCATCGGGGGCAGCGCCGGTTTGACCGGGGCCCCGGTCTTAACCGGGATGGGCGCTTTACGGAGCGGCGCCGGTCTGGTCACTCTCGGTCTCCGCGATGGTCTGCTCCTGACGGAAAAGCCCCCGGAATTGATGGTTAAATCCTGGTCCCATCTTCATCAGGAGATTGAGACTTTGGGATTAGGTCGGGAATATGATGCGGTGATCATCGGTCCCGGCTTATCAACCGCACTGGATGGCCGGGAATTGCTGCTTAAGGTATTGACCATAGAAAACCTAATCAAGGTGCTGGATGCCGATGCTTTGAATATCATGTCCACCGTAGGAGAGTGGTGGACTAAAGCCAAGGGTCCGCTGGTTCTGACTCCGCATCCCGGTGAAATGGCCCGTTTAACCGGATTGAGCATTGCCGTAGTACAAAAAGACCGGCTGGCCATTGCGGAGGAATACGCAGCGCGCTGGCAGGCGGTTGTAGTTCTAAAAGGGGCGGGAACAACCGTCGCCTCTCCCGAGGGGTTAACCTATATCAATCCCACCGGTAATCCGGGGCTAGCCACGGGTGGAACCGGAGATCTTTTATCCGGGATGATCGGGGCGTTTTTGGGACAAGGACTTTCTCCGTTGGAAGGGGCTTGCCTTGGCGTGTATATGCACGGGGCGGCTGCGGATCTGGCTGCGGAAGAGGTAGGTTATACCGGGATGATTGCCGGGGATGTACTCTTCAGGTTGCCTCGGGTTCTGATGGGAAAATTCGCAAAGGTGGGAGTTGACTCAGTGGGCGGACGGTATACGCTGGCTCCGCCTGTGCGGGAAGACCTTTGAGTGTTATAGAGTTATGGCTGTTTTGCCGGAAAGTAATGGGGTTCAGGCAGTTACCGAATTATGTTGATCGCGTAAAGAGAAAGAGGGGTGGATTGTGCCAAGATACGGTGAGGAAAGAATACGGCCGGTCTGGGTGGAGGTGGACCTGGAGGCCGTTGAGGATAATGTGCGGAAGATTAGAGAGGTAGTTGGGGCAAAACCCAAAATCATGGCTGTGGTTAAGGCCGAGGCATACGGGCACGGCGCCGTCGCAGTGGCTAAAGCGGCTGTTTCCGCCGGCGCCGAATGGCTGGGCGTGGCCATGCCGGAAGAAGGGATCGCCTTAAGAGACGCGGGAATTGACGAGCCCATCCTGGTCTTTGGGCCGCTCTTGCCTGAACAGGCCGGGCAATTCTGCGCGCACCGGCTGACCGGTAGTATCACCACGTTTGAGAGCGCCTTGGCCCTGTCCAGGGAGGCCGAACGCAGAGGAATAGAGGCTGCGGTACATGTGAAGGTTGATACCGGCATGGGCCGGGTGGGGATCCGGCCCCAGGAGGCGGAGGCATTTGTCGGCCGTCTGCTGACCCTGCCCCGGATCAAAGTGGAAGGGATCTACTCCCATTTTGCCACAGCCGATGAAGGGGATCTCACCTATGCCTACCATCAATTGGCAGTGTTTCAACGCGTCTTGTCTGACCTGAAGAGGGCGGGGATTGATATTCCCGTAAAACATTTGGCCAACAGCGCCGGGATGCTTAATATTCCGGAGAGCCGTTTTGATCTGGTACGGGCCGGAATCGTACTTTATGGGTTATATCCTTCGCCGACGTTCAACCGCAACTTGATTTCCGTGAAACCCGCCTTCACCCTGAAGGCCCGGGTCACGCAGGTGAAAAGGGTGCCGCCGGGTACAGGGATTAGTTACGGACAGCATTATCAGACAAAAAAAGAGACGAACATTCTGACCCTGCCCCTTGGTTATGCCGACGGATGGACCAGGGCTTTGAGCGGAAAAGCCCGGGTTTTGGTGAAGGGTCGCTCCTATCCTTTAGTGGGCACAATCTGTATGGATCAGTGTATGGTAGAGGTGGGCGATACCCAAGTGGAGGTGGGCGAAGAGGTAGTGCTCATCGGTAAACAAGGCCGGGCAGAGATTACAGTTGATCAGATCGCAGCCCAACTCGATACCATCAGTTACGAAGTGGTCAGCATGATCAGCGATCGGGTGCCCCGGATTTATACACGGATTTAACTTTTCCAGAGGTGGTTTAGTATCACCAAATAAGAAGGTCAAAATAAGCGAATCTGCTTATAACAGCCGAAAGATGACTTCTGAGGAACAGGAGTCATTTTTTTGTCGAACGCAAAGAAACGACTTTGCCTGTTAGATAGAGATTGGGAGTGCTTATTGCTGTTAATATACGACACCAATGTCGAATAGGTCGAATTTTTAAACCATTATCATGGAAAATAGCAAATTTTAAATTTAAATAACTATTATAAAATAAACTATAATGTTTCTATTACAACTACCGATATATAAAATGAAGAGAAGAAGTAGGGGGAATACTAGATGCTCTTTCGAAGACTGGCGGATACTTGGGCGTCTACACTGGTGCAGGCTGCGGGAGAAGAAGATACCTATCGAAGAGATTTATCCCGGTATGTCTTTGAGACTCTTCTGTCCGGCGCCTTATCATTGGCCTTTGTTCTGGTATTCTCCTTGCTCTTTGGGGTATTCCGGACCGCTCTGCTTATTACGGCAGCTATAGCCATTCTAAAGAGTGCTGCCGGTGGTTTGCACATGAGCACTCCCTTGCGTTGCGCCGTGACAGGCGCGTTTACCGTAGTGGTCCTCAGCTATTTGGCGCTATTGTTTCCCTGGTCCCGGTATTCGGCGTTTTTTCGACTTGTATTCCTGATCGCCATTAATGTAATTGTTTGGCGAAAAGCCCCTCTGGAGACGAAGAGGAAACCCCTGACTCCGTCGCACAAGTATAACCTGGCTGTCCTCTCCAGAGTCCTGGTTTTTTCCGCCTCCTTCTTCTGTTTGCTCTTTCCAAAAGTCCGGGGAATGAATGAACTCTTTTACGCCTTATTATTTCAGGGGATAAATCTGTTGGAGGTTACCGCCATAGGAGTGGGCAAGCTGGACCACATCATGGGCTACGTGGAAAAGAACCCGGTGTTTTAGAAGGAAAGTGGAGATGGGCTTGGTTGGGTACATGTTTTTTAAACCGGCAGGTGATTTTTTATTTTAAATTATTAAGACCACACCACTGATAAGCAGAGATATATAAAACTACTTTTTATGCGACTCGCACTTTTAACAAAGCTGTGTAAGAGGCACAGCATCCTAATGCTCTTTCGTAGAGAGAAAGAAGAAAGAGTATTGAATCTTTAAAGAAGGGAGGCTCGGAAAGATGAAAAAGAAATTGGCTTCTTTATTAATCAGTTTGCTGATGGTTTTGGGTGCTTGCAGTATTAGTTCAGCTTGCCTTTTTGTTTGGTATCAACCGGAGTTGCCGGAGAGGAAGTAACATATTAATGTCACCATTAATATCATTTGAATAATAGTATAAAATGTGGTATATTTTTTTTTAAGATGGTTGGTATATTTTGTCTGTTTTGTAAAAGATTTATGGCTATCGGTGGTGTTATCCATGCCTAAAGAAGTCTTAATAAGCCTTATTAGTAGAAATCAATATCATTATATAATACTTAACGGACTATGTTATCTCTTTGTTTGGTTTTGGTTTATTAAACTTGCTATGAGATTGAATAAAATTAGCATTAGATGGCAGAAAATAATTCTTTGGTGTTTTCCTGCAGCAATTTATTCACTTATCGGCAAAGTATTTCTTCCACAAAAGTTTTTTGGTTTTATATCGATGCTAGTAGCTTTTATATTGGTGAGTTTTGTTGGAAAATTGACATTAAAAAAAACATTATTGACCACGATAATAATGTTTTTTTTGACCTTTTTAGGCCCTATTGTTGTTGAGCCTGTAATTCGTTTTAATGAAAATTTGTATATATATCTTTTCCATGATCCTTCAGGGTTAATAATAGGTGGATTAATTGAGGGGTTTTTCCCTTTTATGTTTTCAATTATTCTTAAATATTATGATTTTGAGTTAAGTAAAAAAATACGTGATTCAGAACTTTTAGGAATAGTAATTTTAGGTGTATTGTTTTTGGCAATGTGTTCATTAATGAGTCAGTATATATGCTTAATAGTTGATTCCACCAATGATTATTTTTTTTATTCCTTTATTCTACAGCTATTCTTGATTACAACCGCTATATTGGCTTTTATCCTCAAACACCAATCCCTCAAGCGTGAAGAAAAAAATCGCCTGTGGGAGCAGTTACATCAACAACTGGAACAGAGTTCCGCGCTGATTAGTTTATTGGCTGGCGAGCAAAGGGAGTTTAGAAATAAACTACAGGTGTTACGGGGCATGGTGGACTTGGGAAAATGCCAGGAAGCGGTAAGGTATATAGACAGAGTCAATAGTGAAATGATCAATACGAAGGCTATTGATTTTGACAACCCCATCCTGGGTTCGGCTTTGCTGGAACAGATCGTGCAAGGCCGGGAGCTGGGAGTGGAGATCAAGATCGAAAACGGGTCTTCCCTCAAGGAAATGTATAATTCCTTTAAAATCGGCAAAGCTCTTAAGTTGGCGCTCAATTACTTCCTCAATAATCCGGCGCTGAAGAAAGAGAATCCCCGTGTGGTAGTGGTCACTATTGAGAAAGGTGTAGATAAATATCAATTCAGTATCTTTTGCCATAAAAAACAGCAGCAGTACCTAATACGCGAGGTTGAGCTTTGTCCGGATGATGATGGGAATTTAAAAGAGGCGGAGGCGATTATTAAAGAACTTGACGGCAGGTTTTCTTATGGGTATCTTCGCGAGGTCTTGACCAGATTCAGTTTTGAAATCCCCGCCACCGCGCAGGGTTTGTAATTTTCTAAACCGCCGATGTAATCCAGTCTTAGAGTTACTGACCAGCAAAAGTATGTTTGCCCTTGATACGGTTTGTAGGAAGATTCGGATATAAGTGAAAAAATAGGGGCTGACAAACGCTTGGTATTGATCTATTATGTATATGTAGATAAGGAAATAATTGTCATGGCTACCTATGGAACAAAGGCCGGAACAAGGTAAAGTAGATAAAGGGGAGTCAGTTATGGTAGTGGTGGGCTTTAAAATTGACGACACTTATTACACGCAAGGCTTTCACCCAAGGGAATTTGTTTTCAAGACTAAATTGGAAATGGTTGATCTCATCGAGATCCAAATCGTCTTGCGTCCCAGGAAGGATAAGTCTTTGAGACTTGAGTACCTTGGCAGGGATGCGCAGGGGGACCTTTATTATATTCATCCGGAAGAGAGCCGGTTTGTTCCGGCGGAAGAGGGGTTTACCTTTCAACGGTGCGGAGATGTCTACGTTTCGCAAGTTTTCCCTCTTGAACCTACACCCGCTGCTTTTCTTGAGCAGATTAAAACTGTACTCAATAGGGTGTTGGATGATAGAAAAGCACTGTAGGGTTAGACATTCTCCAGAACCGGTCGAATCTCCGTGGGCGGAGTTTTTTTTGCCCGAAATCCTGCTTAGAAGAGCAAGCGGTGTGAACTCCACCGCACCGTCATCGACTCCGCCGATAAACGTAAGGACACCTGAGTAATTGACTCTGTACATAAATGATAGTATACTAGTTTAGTATGTAAAACCAACTTAACTTGTAATAACCTTTTTCTTTTGCCCCTGATCACTTGATACCACAGGAGGGAATTATTTGACCGCATTATTACAAACCATCACCCAATTTACTTGGGGAAATATCGCCATGATCTTAATTGGCGGGCTTTTGATCTATTTAGCGATAAAAAAAGACTATGAACCAATGCTGCTACTACCCATCGGTTTTGGCGCTATCTTGGCGAATATTCCGCTCTCTTCAGCCATTGGGGAGGGCGGGTTTCTGACCTTGTTGTATGAGGCCGGGATTAGCACCGAGCTTTTTCCGGTGTTAATCTTTATTGCCGTTGGGGCTATGATTGATTTCGGGCCCCTGTTGCAACAACCTTTTATGCTCTTTTTCGGAGCGGCTGCCCAATTCGGGATCTTTATGACTACCATCTTTGCCACCCTCTTCGGCTTTAGTCTGAAAGAAGCCGTTTCCATTGGGATCATCGGAGCCGCCGATGGGCCGACCTCCATCTACGTGGCGAATCTGTTTGCCGGAGATTTGGTTGGTCCGATTACGGTGGCTGCATATTCGTACATGTCATTAGTGCCCATAATTCAACCGCCGGTGATTAAGGGCTTGACTACTGTTGAGGAGAGAAAGATCGGAATGGATTTGAGCCTGGCTAAGGTTTCAAAGACCACCAGAATTCTCTTTCCGATCTTAGTGACTCTGGTAGCCGGGGTGATTGCTCCGTTGAGCCTCTCCTTGATCGGGTCTTTGATGTTCGGTAACTTGATTCGTGAATGCGGTGTTTTGGACAAGCTTTCCAAGTCTGCTCAGAACGAATTGGCCAACCTGGTTACGCTGGTTTTGGGAATCACCATCGGTTCGACCATGGTGGCGGAGTCCTTTTTAACCTGGAAGACTCTGCTGATTTTAGGTATGGGATTGGTGGCTTTCATCTTTGACACCGCCGGCGGCGTGCTCTTCGCAAAGCTGCTTAATGTTTTTTTGCCAAAGAAGATCAATCCGATGATCGGCGCGGCCGGGATCTCTGCTTTCCCCATGTCGGCGCGGGTCATCCAGAAGGTTGCGCAGAAAGAGAATCCGGGGAATTATATTTTGATGCAGGCGATCGGAGCAAATGTAGCTGGACAAGTCGGTTCGGTTCTGGCCGGGGGAATCCTGATCTATCTTGTTAGTTCCTTGGCTTTATAGGGATAAAGGAGGCAAGAAAGGCGCATGTTGAATGTATTTAGCATTATGGGGCAGAGTTTATTATTGACCTTCCTTGGGATCACCGTATTTTATCTTTTGATCAAAGTCTTGGTCCGGTATTTTCCAGATAAATAAGGAAAACCCGCGGGGTTGAGGTTAATAAAAAATGAAGGTAACCGGTGTTCACCTGGTTACCTTCATTTTTTTATTGCAAAAGTTTCTACATTTATTTATCCTAAGTCACTTCCAGGCTGGGGCAGGGCTTGTTGCCATTTTTTGTCGTGGGAATAACCGACCAAAAGACAGATCCAGGCAAAGATGAACACCACAAACAAGGATAAGCCCATTACCAAGCGCTGAGTAGGAAAGAACGGTCGCCCGGAAGGGAACGCTTGTTCTACCCAGGTAAGGTCGGAGCGTACCATTCCTTCGATGGCTTCCAGCTCCACCAGTCTGCTTCGTAGTTTGGTCTCCATCTCTCGCCATGCTCTTTCCTGGGCTTCTTCTTCCGGTGTCTGGTTACTGCGACCGGTCTTTGCAGCCGCGACGCTCAATGGTTGAGCGCTTTTTAGTAATTGTTCCCGGCGAATCTGCAGATCGTACAGGTTGATATAGAAGATATATAAAGCGTTTTTGATATTATCCGGCCCCGGTAGTTTAGTGTTATAGTGTTTCTTAAAAGTATCGGCGGTTCTCGTCTTGAGACGCCAGATATCAGTCATCACCTTCTTGACTTGCGGCGCCTCCCAACCACCTGTCAGCAAGCTTTTGACTAGTTTTTCCTCTTCCTTTTCTAATTTGGCCCGTACAGACTTGAGAATCCAGTGATCCGGGGTTAAGGTTTTTTCTATCGCCTTTCTTTCGTCAGCGTGAAGGGCGGTAAGATAGTATTGGATCTTCCCCTTAGTATATCTAATATCACCTTCAATTGTCTGCAGGTACTCTCTGTGGCGGATCTTTACGGCCGGGCGGACCCGCGGCGGATTGTCCGGTCTTATTCCACTCAGCGCTTGTCCTTTTCTTGCTTTGATCTTTCTTAGTTCAGCGTGGAGATGAGACTTGGTCTCCGCCAGTTCGGAGAGGCGCTTCTCCTTCTCCTCCGCCATTAATGTTTCGATTAAAGTATTTACGATCATGCTTGCTTCCTGCGGATATGTATAGATCAGACTGACCTTAATCAAGCTTCCGGACGAGATCCTGTCTACTCTAAGTAAATGTTTGAGCAGCTTACGGTGGCGACCGTCCGTTCGGTAGCCCAGTTGTTTGAGGGTCTTATTGAACAGCGCGTCACTGCGTAAAAAGTGGATGGTGTTTCCCACTGCTGTTTCTGTTCCCTCTGTTCGAAAGGCCAGTTCTTCCAGGCCGTATTCTCGCTTTTCAACATTGATGACGGCTTGTGCCAGGTACAGGGGGGGCATTTTTCCCAGGGCAAAGTAGCACCCGGCAAAGAGTAATAGGCAGAAGAGTATCAGCCACCAGCTTTGTCTACAAAACACTGAAAAGAGACTGACCTTTATTTCTTTCATCATTAGCACCTCCGGAGAAGGAGTAAATAAAAGAGTAATCAGGAATGGCATAGTCCGTTACTCTAATTTTACCTTTCTTTTGTCGGCATGTGAAGGATAAGATATTCTTTATGCTAAAATTTCGGCATTTTTTATGAATTTCTTGAGGTTCTATGGTAAAATAGAAGCGTTGCCACAAAGTCCGCCCCTCCACCTAAATTTTCAACCCGGAGGAACAAAGGGCAGGAACGCTGAGCAGCATGAGAGTGTTCGCGTCTAATCATACATAGCGTATTGTAATACGCGACTCAACTTTATATTTGACACATTTTCATCCTGGCTGACATGCGTATTCCTAATTGTAAGGGAGGATGCACCGATGTATTGGGAAGAGAATTTAGAAACCATGAATGAAGGCGCTCTAAAAGAAATGCAGCTAAAACTAGTCAATCAGACACTGGTGAAAGCCGCGGAGGCGCCTTTTTACCGTAACATTTCCGGTAAAAAGCTACGAACTTTAGAAGAGATCAGGGAGCTCCCGTTCACCAGAAAGCAGGACTTGCGGGATCACTTTCCCTATGGTTTTTTACGGACAGACTTATCCGAAGCGGTTAGGTTGCATTCGTCATCCGGCACCACCGGGAATCCAACAGTTGTCTTTCATACCAGGGCGGATATTGAAAACTGGACAAATCAGGTGGCCCGGAGTATGTATATGATCGGCGTCCGTCCGGGGGATGTCTTCCAGAACACCATGGGGTACGGACTTTTCACCGGAGGTCTAGGGTTTCATTACGGCGCGGAGAAGATAGGCGCTTTAACCATACCCATCGGTCCGGGAAACAGCAAACGGCAGATTTGGTTCATGCAGACGTTCGGAACTACTGTGGTGCACATCTTACCCAGTTATGCTCTGCGGCTCTATTCAATCTTTGAGGAAATGAGCGTTGATCCGAAGAAGGATACGAAGTTGAAGTCCTTCATCATTGGCTCCGAACCTCATAGTGAAGAGTTGCGCCGGGAAATAGAGGATCTTTTTGGAGTTAGAGCCTATAATTCATACGGCCTCTCCGAAGTCTGTGGTCCGGGTGTGGGTTTTGAATGTTCTTGCCAAAAAGGTATTCACCTTTGGGAAGACTATTATTACGTGGAGATTATTGATCCGGAGACCGGAGAGGTGCTTCCGGACGGCGAAGAAGGGGAGTTGGTCCTCACTACCCTGCAGAGAGAGGCCATGCCGCTTCTGCGTTACAGAACAGGTGATCTGACCAGGGTCCTTCCGGGAAAATGCGAGTGCGGACGGGTTCACAAACGAATTGAAAGGATTAAGGGAAGAGCAGATGACATGCTAATCATTAACGGAGTCAATATCTTCCCCATTCAAATTGAGGAAACGATCATGAGGACGCCGGGGGTCGGGAAGAATTACCTGATCGAAGTTAAGACCGAGAATTTCATGGACAAACTCTATGTCAAAGTAGAAGTGGATAAAGAGATCTTCGAAGGAACGTTGGCCGCTCTCACCGGGTTACAGAAGAAACTCACAGAAGAATTGAAGGCGGAGATTACAGTGACGCCAACAGTTCAACTGGTCGAACCTGGTACCCTTCCGGTCTGGGAAGGAAAAGCCAAACGGGTTCAGGATTTAAGAAGCAAATAAGAGGGGGTGTGGTCGTGGCCTACCATTTATCGATTTTTGTGGAGAATCGTCCGGGAAAACTGGAGAAGATTACGAAAGTATTGGCGGATAATGGGATCAATATTCGCGCCATCTCCGTAGCCAGTGCCGGAGAATTCGGTGTGGTTAAGCTGTTAGTGAATGAGGGCGACAGGGCATTTGCCGCTTTACGAGAACAAAACATAACCGTCTCCAAGAGAAGAATCTTGGTTATTCTGTTGCCTGATTCCCCCGGCGCCATGTATGACTTGCTGGTAGTCTTATCGGAAAAGAATATTAATTTGGAAGACTGCTATGGTTTTGTGGTAGAACGTAAAAAACAGGCGGCTGTGGTGATTGAAGCCGAGAAGTACCCTCTGGCTGAAGGAGTATTGAAGGAAAAAGGCTACAAATTACTCTCGGATCAGGAATTGGCTGCCATATGAAGAAAGGAAGCGCTCCGAAGACCAGGGCGCTTTTTTGAGTGCTGGGAAAGTTAGGAAACCAGTCGCCAAGGAGTAAAAAGGGGAAGCAGTCCGGAAGTTGCACTTTTGCCAAAAAATTGAACCCTTCCCCAGCAAGCAGGAAAGAGGAGAGAATTTACGAATACAGTGATGAGCTGGGAGTTATTAATCGGTCAACTGAGGGCGGACGGTAATCTCCGGCGTAATCCACACGGCAACAATGATCTGGGGGATGGGGTTTTTATGCAGTGTAGTAATTAGGCGACAAACAACACCAGGCAAGGGAGAGAAGAATATGCTTACCAAATGTATCAGTATTTTTGGGACAATCCTCTGTTTAATGGTTTTTATCCCGGGGATGAGTTGGGCGGGAGAGCCCGCTGATTTCATCTATAATCTGTCAGAACCCCAGGAAAACCAAGGAGAACCAGGTATTCAAGTCGGGCCCGGACCTGCCGAAGGCCAGAACAGAAAGAACCTGTTGGGAGTAGGTTGGCAACACACAAAACCGGCTAGTGGTTTTAGTGTGAAATTTCCTGTATACGACGAATATTATCTCCAACCTCTCCTTTCATTCTCTATTGATCGTAAAAACGGTGATACTTCCGGGAAAATTGATTATGGGTTAAGGGGACTATACTTGCTGCCCGACGAGGGGTATATACAGCCTTATACCGGGATAGGCTGGGGACGGACTGAAAGCTATGATTCCGGGCAGAGGGAGTATGGGTATGAGGTTTTTATCGGCGCTGAATACAAAGAGTTTCTTCTGGTTCCCGCCATCGAAGTCGGTCTGGGAGGATTCTCCAAGTCCGACGGGAGTTTTCATGCTGGAACCACTCTGAATTTTTCCGTATTCTACTATTTTTAAAAGCCCCTCACTTATAAATAAATAACAGTCAATAGCACGCATAATCAAGTATTGGCCGCCGACCGAATAATTATGGTAGCTCACGGATTAAAGGCGAGGATGTTTTTTGCTGGTTTTAGAGGAGCCTGGGCTCTTTTGCACAGCAAAAAACATCCTCGCTCTTTTTTGGATAGGCTTTTTACCAATGCAATAGGGGACGCGCGTTGCGCGCGTGAGCCACTGCTCCTTTGGTAGTTTGTTTGTCCTTGGGCAATATAAGTATGTTTGTTTATACAAAAAGGAGGAGCAGTAATGATTAGGGTATTTCGTACGATAGATGATGAATTAGTTCGAGTGTCTGAAGGAGGTCTGCAGGAGGAGGGGATCTGGATTAACCTGGTACAGCCGACAGAAGAAGAGTTGAATATGGTTGCGCGGGAAGCGCAGATTGTCCCGGATTTGCTACGCGCCGCCTTGGACGAAGAGGAACGCTCCAGGACGGAGGTTGAGGATAACCAACTATTGATCTTGATCAATATTCCAATCTATGAAGGAACCAATGGCAGCATCTTGTATGATACTATTCCCTTGGGCATCATTGTGGCGGAGAACGCCATTATTACTGTTTGTCTAAAAGATGATATCTTCTTCCAAGAAATTGAGCGTACTAAAGTAAAGACGTTTTATACTTTTAAGAAGACCAGGTTTGTCTTGCAGATTCTTTTTAAAACCGCCACTTATTATCTGCGTTATTTAAAGCAAATCGATAAAAAAACCAGCGAAATCGAGGGGGAGCTTCACAAATCCCTTAAGAATGAGGAGTTAATCAAATTATTGAATCTAGAAAAGAGTCTGGTCTATTTTACAACTTCATTGAAGGCCAACGAAGTGGTGCTGGAAAAGTTACTCCGGTCCCAGTTAGCCAAGGGTGACCCGGAGAACACGGAGACCTCAAGAATTTTAAAGATGTATCCGGAGGACGAGGATGTTTTGGAGGACGTGATCACTGAGAATAAGCAAGCCATCGAAATGGCGGAGACATACAATAATATTTTAGTCGGAATGATGGACGCTTTTGCCTCCGTCATTTCAAACAACCTGAATATTGTGATGAAGTACTTGACTTCCGTGACTATTGTCATGGCTCTCCCGACTATGGTGGCAAGTTTCTATGGGATGAATGTAGCCTTGCCTTTTCAGCACTCGCCGTATGCCTTCCCGATTACACTTGGTTTTTCCTTTCTCCTTTCCGTAGCCGGGATGATTGTTTTAAAGCGGAATAATATGTTTTAGAGAGAGGAGAAATTAAATAGCCGGCAGGACATTTCGGATATGGGACAGAAATAATATGCGTCTACGGGTGGTCACAGGTGTCAGGAACGAGCCTATTTCGGGGAGGGTTTTGCATGTATGCGGTAATACTGGCCGGAGCGGAAGGAATCAGCGGTACAGGTGAGATGTCATATAAAGCCGGTCTCAGTCTGGGAAACGACACCATGCTGGGAAAGGTGATTGATGTTGTCTCAAAGATCAAATCTGTCGAGCGGATCGTGGTAGTCGGCGCCGAGAGTCTGTTGAAGGAGAAGGAAAGAAAGAAGGTATGGCGGATCATAGCCCCCAGCCAATCCTTCTTTACCAACTTGGAGCAGGGAATTTTAAGCATCCCTGGAGAAGAAGAAGTTTTGGTAGTAGCCTCGGATCTACCGTTAATCACGAGTCAAGCATGCACCGACTTTATAACCCAGTGCCGAAGCAGGCAGGCTGATGTGTATTATCCGGTGATCCCGAAGGAACTCTATGAGAACGCCTACCCCGGTTCGGAACGGACCTATATCAAACTGAGCGACGGGGTTTATACCGGTGGTAATATGGTATTAATGAAGCCCTCCTTCTTCCGCCGACATCGGAGGCTAATTAGATTAGCAATTAATCTGCGGAAACGTCCTTGGATTTTGGCCCTCCGTTTTGGATTTGGTTTTTGGTGGAAGTTTGCCCGTAAGAGCCTGACCATCAATGATATCGAAGAGATGTTCAGGAAGAAATACAAGTTTAGGGGAGCGACGATCATTAGTAATTATTCGGAGTTGGGTTTTGACATTGATTCTCAGGAAGACTTAAACTGGATTCGATTTTATTGGGCGGGTATTCGCGACGGCTGGAAACGGGAGCTGGAAAGAGATGAGTGGTTGATGTGAACTTTTCACTGATCATTATGGATTAATTGTTGGTAGGTTACTCTTTTGTTGTATGGGACAATAGTTTTCGGGGGTAATCAGGAAACTTATAATACTTTACCCATTTGCGGCTATTGTAATGGTTGACATAATTACTGGAAGATCTTATAATTTTATTTACAAGAGTATAGATAATTAAAAAGGATCACGAAAAGGCAAACCCGTTGAAAGGCGGGGACGCAAAGCCACGGGTCTAAATCCTGTTACGCAAGTGACAGGCCATGATCGCCGGGCCGCCGAAGTTCCGTTTATCTTTGGCGACCTGTGATCTGCTGAAGGGAGTTTTGATGATGACCCGGCAGGTAACAGGTTTTTTTCTAAAAGCCCCTTTATATAAATAGGAAAGGACCCTGTCAAATAGGGTCCTTTCCTAATTTAATGAAACAATAAAATCGCTTATAGGATGGTTACTTCATAAAAGGCGGGTATCAAGTTGTGGCTGAATAAAGAGGCTTCTCCATTAGGAGAGAATAGCGCGCTTAGCAATCATTTATTCATCTGATGATATTTTAGAATTCCTGCCCAAGTCTAGAGGGAAAGTAAATTTCCGTGTATTTTTTTACAGTGGGGGAAGAATACAACAGGTAAGCAAAGTGACTATAAGGGTGAGGATTATGATAAAAAGCAAAGGGAATTGGCTGGCCATTCTCTACTGGTGTTTATTGTTGCTAACATTGTCAGGGTGCACATTATGGGATTATCTCAAACCTCCCCAGCGGGAAGTGACTCCTGCCCGGGGCAGTATCGAGGAAGCCCGTGAGTTGACCCACTCTTTTATGCAGGCCCGGATCGCCGGAGAATCCGAAGACTATATGCGGGCTTACTTAACGGAAGAGGCCTGGCGGGATTATCAAGGTAAGGACTTTATCTTCAAGTCCACTAATAGCCAGGAAGTGGTGGGTTACAGGATTACGGACGAGTCGGAATTGGCGGAAGACAGGTTTGGCTTTACCATTGTCGTGCAAGAGGTCGATCTGGAGACGGCAGGCGCCCGGAATATCCTGGAGGATATAATCGTCCGGTATGACAATGACGAATACCGGGTGTCTTCAGCGCGGGTTGTCGAGACAAATCTGGCGGAGGTGAAGGAGGATGCCTTGGTGTGGCGGCGCGTGGCTGCAGACGGGCAGGAAGCAGAAGTACCCGTGGTGCGGTTGACGGAGCTACCTGCGGAGTTGGCACCTATTGGGGGAACACCGGATCAAAAATTTGGCGTAGGGCGCGGTGGTTTCTCCAGTGTGGTGCTTTTTCCGGATAATAAAGGGTTGGCCTTGGGCACTTCCGGAGGGCATAGTCTAATCGCTGTGTACAAGTGGAACACCGCGCCTCCGGGTAAACAGGGAAAAGGCGAGTTAATCCCGGTGGATTTAGTCTTCAATGGTGTGGCGGGGTTAATGGCGGTTTCTCCAGATGCGCAATACTTGGCAGTTGAAACCGTGGAGGCTTCGGAGAGCAGTATTCTTCGTGTATACCGGACGGATGGGCGGAACCGGTTGAATCTGGGACTGGATGAAGCCTTTCCGCCAGATAAATATGAAGTCAAGTTCAACAGATGGGAACCGGACAGCGGCGGTCTGATTATTAGAGTAAACGCCAGGCCAGAGGCGCCTGACCTCAACCAAAACACCTTGGGTACCTGGGAGATTAACATTAAAACCGGTGAACGTGAGAAGATCGTTGGGTAAGGTGGAAGATGGGAGCGGATGGAAAAGAGGCTAAGCCCGGCTTCTCTGGCTGGAACAGGCGAATACTTGGAGGCCTGCAAAGAGGAGTCCGTAAACACTGGTTTACCCTCCTGTTACTTGGGATCGTCCTGGCTGTGATCTTTCGGGTAATCAGTCTGTTGTGGCCTCCGGATCGAGTAGTGGAGAAGAAAGTAATTCAAGTGGAAGTAGTATCGGAACAAATCCCGGCCAGACAGGGACAGAGTATCAGAGAAGGCCAGTGGGTACAGGATGGCCGTACCGGAGATTATCTGGGAAAGGTGGTTAGCGTTCAAGCCAAGCCCAGTAAAGAAAGGACTTGGGAGGATGGAGAGTTGATCATGTCCATTCTTCCGGATCATGTAGACTTGGTTTTAATCATTGAAGGGCCGGGCGAAATCAGGGAGGATGATGGGGTTTATTTGGGACGCAAACCAATTAGAATCGGCGAAAATCGGATGCTGAGAACGCTCTATACGGTATTTGCCGGACGTATAGACTACCTCTCTGTGTTGAAAGATGAGGAATGATGAAGAGCTAAAAGTTGGCCGCCGCTTACATATAAAAAAGCCGGTTAAGTATATGTCTTGTCCCCAAATACATCGAGCAGACTACCGGCTTCAGTTGGAAAGAAGATGGGAACCCCTGGTCTGGCTGGCTTTGGCTTTAATCCCTTATCTTCAGAAGGAATTATGGCTATATTTACTGCTCGCGTCGGCTATTTTCTTCTCCCCGGTCGTACCGGCCAAGCCCATGGGCCTCCCTGTCGTCGGCTTCTGGTTGGGATGGGGGTTCTGTGCTTCCCTGTGGTCCATGGAACCGGGGCAGGCCATGGTGCACTGGATAAAGGAAATGGCAGTGATTTTAGGGGGAATTGGGGCTGGACAGTACCTGAAAAGAAAACCGGTAGGTTGGGGGATCTTCTTTACCTTCAGCTTGCCGGTGATTTTTTTAGGGGCGGTCCAGGCTATAAAGAAAAGCACGTATCCGCTGGAGTGGGTTTCTCCGGAACGGGCGCCCGGTGTCTTCACCAGAATCACCGGGACCCTTGGTAATCCTAACCTCTTCGGGGAATACCTTTCTTTTCTGCTTCTTCTGGCCTTAGGAGTAGGGCTGGCCGGATTAAATATCAACCGGCAAAAGCCGGGCTGTCGTTTACGGCGGTGGTGTTCTACGGGTGGTTGGTGCTTAGTCTTGGCGTCGCTTTATGCTTTACTCCTGTACCCTACTTTTTCCCGTACTTCCTGGTGGAGCGCGATCATCGGTCTTCTTTCCATTGTCATTCCGGAGAAGAGAAGAGGGTGGCTCCGGAGCGGAGTAATACTCCTGCTTCTCTTGGTTTTACTGCAACCATTATATCTTCCGGCCATAGCCGGGCAGCGGTCACTCTCCCACGGCACGCTGGGATATAGGTTGAAAATATGGGCAGGAACTTGGGACTTAATCAAGAAATTTCCTTATAGCGGAGTGGGAAGTGGCAATTTTTCCCGCTATTATCCGTTTTTCAGTAACTATCAAGCGGATCATGCCCATAACCTATATTTACAGATTGTAGTGGAAAAAGGCTTTCCCGGTTTGCTTATTTTCTTCGTAATTCTTAATCATGTTTTTTCTCTGCCGGCTGGGGGCTTTGCGGACCGGGGAGTAAAAGCCGCCCTATTTACGCAGGTGGTGGCGGGAGTAGCCGAATTTGTCTGGGCCGCTCCACTAATGCTGTGCCTATTTTGGTTGGGGTATGGGTATTTAATGGAGGCCGGGGATGGATAAAGGAAAGATTTTGCTCTTCGGGTATTATGGTTTTTCTAATTTGGGTGATGAATTGTTCGTTGATTTCTATCTTGATCTGCTTAAGCAGAGGTTCTCCGATCGCCGTTTAATCGTGCTGGTGAATGACCCCGCACACTATGAGACAGGTGATGGCGTGGAGTATGTCTCCAGATGGAACCTGAAGCGCTTGGCCGGGTTGTTTGCCAAGGGAGATCTCCTGCTCGGCGGCGGAGGAAGTCTCCTCCAGGATACGACCAGTGAAAGAAGTTTGCTTTATTATCTGACCCTACTTCGCCTGGCCCAGTTCAAAAAGGCCCGGATCATCCTGGCCGGACAAGGACTAGGCCCGCTCTCTCCGCTAGGGGCGAGATTAACGGCGAAGGTCTTGAATAAAGTCGACATCATCACCTGTCGGGATGAGGCTTCGGTTAAGCTTTTATTCCAGATCAACGTGTACCGCCCTGCTATACATCTGGGAGTTGATCCGTTGTGGGGGTTACGAGGGTTGGATCTCCCCTGGCAGGAGCTGCTTCCACCCATACCATCCAGAGCAGTAATGGGCCTTTTTTTACGGAAAGAAAAAAAAGAGAGGTATTTGTCGGTAAAAGAGGAATTAGTCTCCATGTTGCGCCTGAATTTTATGGACGTGCGCGCTATGGCTTTAGCGCCGCAGGATCAATTATCCCTGCGGGATCAGGCGGGTAACGTTTACTTACCTTCCGTACTGGAGATTGGATCGCTGCCCCAAATGATTGCGGCCTGTCAAGGTTTGACTCTGGTAATCAGTGAAAAATTGCACGGCTTATTACTGGCTGCGCGTCTGGGTATACCCGGGATTGGGCTGGGGGGTGACCCCAAGATTAAGGAGTTCTGTCACACCATGGGCTATCCCCACTTTACTTGGGAAGAGCTGTGCCACGAAGAAACCCTTACCGGTTTGTTTTTAGAAGAAGTAATGCAGATCATCAAGAACCTTCCGACAGTTCAGGATCGATTGGGTGTGACCGTGAAACAATTGGAGAAGAAGGCGAGGCAGGAGCGGATATGGTTAGTCAGGGCGATTACGGAACTTCTGAAGTAGACGCGCGCGTCTCCGTGTTGGATATCCCGGTCCATGTCATTTCTCCCGGAAAAGCCCTGGAAGTCTTGGCCCGGGCTGTAGAGGCAGGCCGGAAAATGCGAATCGTAACGCTTAATCCGGAAATGGTGATGTGGGCGCAAACGGATCAGCATTTGGCTCAGGCTATTCGCCAGGGCCATCTCTGCGTGCCGGATGGAATAGGAGTAGTTTGGGCAATGCGCCGGAAGGGCATTAAGGGTCAAGCCAGGATCGGCGGTGTCGACCTGATTGAAGGCTTGTTGGATCATCACGCAGAGCACAAAGAAGAGTTGAAACTGTTTCTCCTGGGCGGGCGGCCGGGAGTCGCGCAGGAGGCCGGCGAAAGGATGAAGCGCCGCTGGCCGTCGGTGCAGATCGTCGGCAGCAGGCACGGATATTTTACTGCTGAGGAAGATGAGGAAATCATTGCACAAGTGAATAATGAGGCGCCTGATTTATTATTGGTGGGCATGGGCTTGCCCAGACAGGAACTGTGGCTGATGGAACATTGGGAGAGACTCCATGTCAAACTGGCGGTGGGAATCGGTGGCGGTTTGGATCTGTGGGCCGGCCGGACGAAGCGTGCGCCCAGACTGGTCAGAAACCTCGGGCTGGAGTGGCTCTTTCGTACGCTGCAAGAGCCGCAGCGCTTCTCCAGATTAATGGTGTTGCCCAAATTTGTCCTGGAGGCATGCTTGAGAAGTGAGAAGTAGGAAGAGAAGTGTTGGAGAGTTCAGGAGAGAAGTTCGGGATTACATAGGAATCTTCGCCGGGATTAACCTTACCGCTCTGGCGCTGGTGTGGTTCTTAATCCCGAATAAAATCGCGGCTGGCGGAGTCAGCGGACTGGCCACCATCCTCTATTATTTGTGGGGTTGGCCGGTGAGCCTGGTTATTTTTTCTCTGAACACCCCCTTGTTATTGATCTGTTTGAAAATTTTCGGCCCTCGGTTTGGCGCAAAAACTTTTTTCGGCGCGATCTTTCTGGGATTGGCGGTGGAATATTGGGGGCGCCTGGTCACGCCTTTAACCCTCAATCCTTTATTGGCCTCTTTATATGGGGGAGTCTTAGCCGGGATCGGAATGGGCCTCGCCTTTCGGTGTCAAGGGACGACCGGTGGTACGGACTTGGCAGCCCGGATCATTCAACACTACACTCCATTATCTGTAGGCAATGGGTTACTGCTGATCGATGGGCTAGTGGTAGCCTTGGCCGGTCTGGTGTTTAGAACTCCTGAAGCAATGCTTTATGCTTTGATCTCTTTGGGTGTGACTAGTAAAGCCATTGATGGCGTACTGGAAGGGCTTAATTACTCAAAGGGGGTCTTCATCATCTCCGATCGCGCCGGGGCGATTGCCCAAAGGATCTTGACGGAGCTGGGCCGGGGAGTGACAGGTCTCTCCGGGAAAGGCTTATATTCCGGCCGGGATAAAGAGGTGTTATTATGTGTGATCGGACGCGCGGAGGAGATTAAGTTAAAACAACTTGTTAAACAGGAGGATCCTGCGGCATTCATGATCATCACTAATGTGCATGAGGTTTTGGGGGAAGGATTCAGTGAGGAAATGGTAGAAAAATGATCCCGGGGGAAACCGACTCATAAATTCTACAGTAATGGAAAATATATTGATGAAAAGGAAGGAATTTGTTGCAGACCAGCGAATAATATATCTTAGTGTCCCTGTATGCAAGTGCAAGTATGTGTAAAGATCATATACATACCACGAGGTTTTTGGGGAAAACAGCACACAGTTGATGTCTGGGATTTCGAGGAATTAACCATGATTCCTTAGTAAATTCCCATTCATCTATAAAAACAAATCTACAGAAAAGGAGGCGTGGAGATGAAAAAGTTTCTAGCTGTTGTAACTGCGGTATCTTTAGTACTGACTCTGGCGTCAGCGGCCATGGCGGGTTTTGATGATGCCCCGAAATCAGACCACTGGGTATATGACAACTTTATGTTGGTATATAACTCAGGGCTACTCAAAGGGTATCCCGACGGGACCTTCAAGGGACCGAGATACGCTACCCGTTATGAAATGGTTGAACTCACCGGCAGAGTGCTCACTTATTTTGAGAGCAAATTGGCTTCAGGTGCCGGAGGCGGACTTAATGCTAATCAGGTTAGAGCTTTGATCCGGGAAGAACTGGGCCTGGATGCGGGCGAAGCCGATGAGCTTTATACCGCCATTCAAGAATTACAAAATGAATTCCGGGAAGAGCTTTTACAACAGGGTATCAGAATAACTCTTCTGGAACAAACAGTTGAGGCTAATACCGAAGAAATTGCTGCCTTAAAAGCGGAAGTGAAGGAGATCAAAGGCGGTTCCGCTGCAGAGGCTATGAAGCAAGCCAAGAGCGCTAAGATTATGGCGATAATCGGAATTATTCTGGGGATCGCCGGTATTGTTGTAGGTGGATGATTTATAGATAGACACAATCTTAAATCTATTGTTAAAGAACTAGTTAAGCAACACATCAGGGCCGTTAAAACGGCCTTTTTTTCTTGACACTGCTTGGGCGGTGTGGTAAATTATTCGTAAAACACGGGGAGGGTTTGGATTGCGCCCCCTAACAATTGCTTTGCCAAAGGGCAGGCTCTTTAAAGATGTGATCGCCATTTTACATAAAGCCGGCTATTTAGGGAAGAAAATTGACGATGATTCCCGGCGTCTTTTGTTATCCGATGAGTCAAGCGGTTTGAATTTTATTTTGGCTAAACCCACTGACGTTCCTACCTACGTTGAGTATGGCGCCGCTGATCTGGGAGTAGTGGGCAAGGACGTTTTATTGGAAGAAGCCAAAGACGTCTGTGAGCTTCTTGACTTGGGTCTGGGCGGCTGTCGGCTGGTCGTGGCGGTACGGCAAGAAACTGGATTCCAGTCCTTACAAGATTTTCCTTTAAATGGTCGTGTGGCTTCCAAATACCCTAGAGTTGCGGGGGATTTTTTTTTAAGCCATGGCATTCAAGTGGATCTAATTAAGCTGCACGGCTCCATTGAATTGGCGCCGATAGTAGGGTTGGCCGACGCGATTGTAGACATCACAAGCACCGGTGAGACTCTAAGGCAAAACGGGCTCAAAATATTGGCGGAGATTACGCCCTGTACGGCCAGGTTAATCGCAAATCCCGTCAGTTTCAAGATTGAGTTCGACCGGATTCACCGGTTGGCGCAAGCGGTTAGAAAGCAAGTGCAAGGCAATGTTTTAACGCGCTAAGATAGTTGATTAAGAGTGTATATAGGGGATTGGGAATTCCCCGGAGGTGAAGAGATGATACGAATTCTTGATTCTACGAAAGATCTGAAAGAGATTGAAAAGCTTATTGACCGCCGGGGTCTTTTAACCGGGGAAGAGGAAGACGCCCGGGCGCGTCTGCAGAGTATAGAAGATATTCTCCACAATGTACAGCTCCACGGGGATCAAGCCCTGCTCGACTATACAAAAGCCTTTGATCAGGTGGAGCTCTCCCTGTCTGAATTAAAGGTCAGTAAAGACGAGTTTGACCAGGCTTATCGAGAAGTCGCTCCGGAGGAGTTGGTGGCTCTCCGCACGGCCAAAGAGAATATTCTCCGCTTTCACCGACGGCAACTGAAGAATTCTTGGTCCGTGTACGAAGATCACGGGGTGATTCTTGGGCAAAGATACATCCCCCTGGACTCGGTGGGACTGTATGTACCGGGGGGAACCGGTGGCCTGACTCCTTTAGTTTCTTCAGTTTTAATGAATGCCTTGCCGGCGGTGGTGGCCGGGGTGGGGCGGATCATCATTTGTACACCTCCCAGAGCCGATAAGAGTATCAACCCTTATTTGTTGGTCGCCGCTGCCGAGACGGGGATCGACGAGGTTTATAAGGTTGGAGGAGCGCAGGCTGTAGCGGCCATGGCCTTTGGCACCCACACCATCCCTCAGGTTGATAAGATTGTGGGGCCAGGCAATGCTTATGTGACTATAGCCAAACGTTTAGTCTACGGCCGGGTGGGCTTGGATATGCTGGCCGGGCCCAGCGAGATTTTGATCGTGGCCGATCATACTGCGGAACCCAGGTTTTTGGCGGCGGATCTGTTATCCCAGGCCGAGCATGATCCGATGTCCGGCGCTATCTTGCTTACGCCCAGCAGGGAACTGATTGACGCAACTGCGTTGGAGCTTATAAAGCAAGTGCAGGCTTTGCCCAGACGGGAGATTGCGGAGGCCGCCTTCAAGGATTTTGGCGCGCTGATTAAGACGAGGGATCTGGCGGAAGCAATTAAGCTGTCGAATGACTGTGCGCCGGAGCATTTAGAACTGATAGTGGAAGATCCTTACTTGTGGCTGGGGAAAGTAAAACATGCTGGCGCCGTTTTTTTGGGCGCCTATTCTCCGGAACCCATCGGCGATTACGTAGCCGGAACCAATCACGTTTTACCGACTAACGGTACGGCCAGGTTTGCCTCGGCTTTGAGTGTGGATGACTTTGTAAAAAAGATGAGTGTCATCGGTTATACACCGGACGGAGTACGGGAGTGTGGACCAGCGGCGGTGCGGATTGCCCGTTTGGAGGGGTTGGAAGCCCATGCTAGGGCGGTGGAATTAAGGCTTAAGGAGGAGACTTAATCCATGAGAAGAGCGGAAGTGTCCCGGAAAACCAAGGAAACCGAGATTAGCATAGAATTGAACCTGGACGGAGCAGGAGAGTACCAGGTGGAGACCGGGGTTGGTTTCTTCGATCACATGCTGAGTCATCTTGCCCACCAGAGTTTAATTGACTTGAAAGTGCAGGCCAAGGGGGATTTGCAGGTGGACGCTCACCATACAGTAGAGGATGTCGGCATCCTCTACGGGCAAGCTCTCCAAGAGGCGTTAGGCGAAAAAGCAGGCATCACCAGGTACGGTTCGGCGATTCTCCCTATGGATGACGCGCTGGTTTTAGCCGCTGTTGACCTCAGCGGCCGCGCCTACCTGGATTTTGCCGTACCTGTCGACGGACAATTGGGCGGCAGCTTCGATTGTGAGTTGGCCAAAGAGTTTTTTCTTGCCCTCAGTCGTTCGGGGATGAATATTCATCTCCGTTTATTGGCCGGCACAAACAGGCATCACATCTTGGAAGCGGTCTTCAAGGCCTTTGGCCGCGCCTTACGGGCAGCGGTCCGATTGGACCCGGACCGTTCCGGGATTCCTTCCACTAAAGGATTGCTGGAGTAAGCGGCCCATGCTCGGCATCTGTGTGAACCTACCGTTTTACTCGGAGCAGAACGGGTGGGCAGGGCCGATCATCCTAAAGAATTTTGGAGAGATGTAAGATGAGGATTATTCCTGCCATTGATTTGCGGGGCGGCGCTTGTGTCCGCTTGGAACAAGGCGACTATAACCGGGAAACTGTCTATGAGGCGGATCCGGTGACCGTGGCTGAACGCTGGGTGGCGGCGGGAGCTAAAAGGCTACATGTGGTTGATCTGGACGGCGCTAAGGCCGGAGCTCCGCTACAGAAGGAAATGGTGCGAAGAATTGTGGAAAAAGCGCAGATCCCGGTTGAGGTCGGAGGCGGAATCAGGAACCGGGAAACTATCCGTTCTTACCTGGAGGACGGGGTGCAATGGGTGATCCTGGGTTCGGCGGCAGTAAGAGACCGGGAGCTTCTGGCCTGGGCCTGCACGGAATATCCAGGCCGGATTATTTTGGGGTTGGATGCACGCCATGGTAAAGTGGCAGTCGATGGGTGGCTAAAAAATACCGGAATTTCAGCGACGGACTTTGCCAAGCAAGCTAAGGACCTTGGCGTGGAGGAAATAATCTACACAGATATCTCCCGGGACGGGACTTTAAGCGGCCCTAACCTGGAAGCTTTGGAGGTTATGGCCAGGGATAGCGGTTTGTCGGTGATTGCTTCCGGAGGCGTCTCCTCTCTCGCCGATCTCTTGCGGATTAAGACCATGGAACCATTGGGCGTAAGCGGCGCTATTGTCGGGAAAGCCCTATATAGCGGGCGGATAGATCTGGCAGAAGCCATCCGCAGACTGGAAGGGGAGGATTAGTGTTGACAGTAAGAGTAATTCCCTGTTTGGATGTGAAGAACGGCCGGGTGGTTAAGGGAATGAATTTTGTCGGATTGAAGGATGCCGGAGATCCAGTGGAGTTAGGCGCGTATTATGACCGGGAGGGCGCCGATGAACTGGTTTTTTTGGATATCACCGCTTCTCATGAACACCGCGGAACTGTCATCGGGATGGTGGAGAAAGTGGCGAAAAAGGTATCTATCCCCTTTACGGTAGGAGGAGGAGTCTCCACGGTGGAGGAGATGAGAAGGTTACTGTTGGCCGGAGCGGATAAGGTCTCGATTAATACAGCGGCTGTAGAGCATCCGGACCTAATCCGTGAAGGAGCGGAGCGCTTTGGCAGTCAGTGTATTGTTTTGGCGGTGGATGTCAAGAAACGTGATTCCGCCGGGGGACGGTCCTGGGAAGTGTATATTCATGGCGGGCGTACTCCAACGGGTATTGACGTGCTGGACTGGGTGAAGAAAGGGGAAAGCCTGGGCGCGGGGGAGATCCTCCTGACTAGTATGGATACGGACGGAACTAAAGATGGTTACGATTATGACCTTTTACGTACGGTCAGTGAAAGTGTACGGATTCCGGTGATCGCCTCCGGCGGCGCCGGTAAGCTGGAACATTTGCGGGACGCTGTCCTAAAAGGAAAAGCCGCTGCTGTCTTAGCGGCCTCGATTTTTCATTATAAAACATATTCAATAAAAGAAGTCAAAGAATTTCTGGCGCAAGCCGGAATTGCGGTCAGACTGGAACCCGGTAAAATTACGGGTTAAGGTTATTAAGGAGTGAGTTGCTGGTGGAATACGATACTGCTTTGCTTAAGGAAGTTGTCTTTGATACCCAAGGGTTAGTGCCAGCTATTTTACAGGATGTCACTACCGGTCAAATTCTGATGATGGCATATATGAACCAAGAATCCCTGGCTAAGACTTTGGAGAGCGGGGAGGCGTGGTTTTATAGTAGGAGTCGGAAGGAACTATGGCACAAAGGAGAGACTTCCGGCGACATTCAGCAAGTGGTGGAGATCTCTTTGGATTGTGACGGGGACACGCTTCTATTAAAAGTGATACCTGCAAGTGGAAAGGCCTGTCACACCGGAGAAACAAGTTGTTTCCACCGAAGACTGGCTGGTAAGGCTGGCGAGGGTTTAGAGGGGGAGAGGGAAGGCTACGGGATTCTTGATGAGCTATACCGGGTGATTCTCGATCGAAAAGTTCACCCCAAAGAAGGCTCCTACACTTGTTATCTTTGGGAAAAGGGACAGGACAAGATCTTGAAGAAAGTCGGTGAAGAAACCGCCGAAGTAATCATCGGCTCCAAGAATAACAGTAAGGATGAAGTGATTTATGAAGCCGCGGATCTCCTTTACCACCTGTTGGTGCTCTTGGCTTGGCACCAAATCGATCCGCACGAGCTCATGGCGGAATTGGCGAAAAGAAGGTAAGAAAATTGGGGTGTATTGTCGATGAATAGCTTGCTTAAAGACTTGAATCCAGCGCAACAGGAAGCGGTCAGTCACACGGAAGGACCGCTTTTGATTTTAGCCGGGGCAGGTAGCGGAAAGACTCGGGTCTTAACCTATAGGATCGCCTTTTTACTGTCTAAGGGCGTACCACCGGCGCAGATTTTGGCAGTCACCTTTACGAATAAAGCTGCCCAGGAAATGAAGGAACGTGTGGTCAACTTGGTGGGTCCGGTAGCGGAAAGGATCTGGATCAGTACTTTTCATGCGGCCTGTGTTCGGATCTTACGACAGGACGGAGCCTGCCTGGGCTTGGATACGAATTTCGTTATCTATGACACGCAAGACCAACTCATCGTGGTGAAAGAAGCGATGAGGGAATTAAATATGAGTGAGAAGAATTTTAATCCCCGGGCGATCCTGTCCAGTATCTCCAAGGCCAAGAATGAACTGGTCGGCCCGGAGGAGTATCAGCATAAGGCGGCTGATTTCTGGGCGCAAGCCGTGGCGAAGATCTACCCTTTATACCAAGAGAAGCTGCAGAAGAGTTCAGCTGTGGACTTTGATGACTTGATCATGTATACAGTCAAGCTCCTGGCGGAATTTCCTGAGGTTCTCGAGGAATATCAGGAGCGGTTCAGATATATCTTGATCGACGAGTATCAAGACACCAATCATGCTCAGTATAATATGGTCAAACTCTTGGCGGCCAAATATCGTAATCTGTGTGTGGTCGGAGATGATGATCAGTCTATTTATAGTTTTCGCTGCGCGGATATTCGTAATATCCTGGAGTTTGAGAAGGATTATCCGGAAGTAATGATCGTTAAGTTGGAACAGAATTACCGTTCGACTCAGAAGATTTTACAAGCCGCCAACGAGGTGATTAAGAACAACAGTTATCGAAAGGCTAAAACCCTCTGGACGGAGAATGAACCGGGACATCCAGCTACTCTGTACAAGGCCGCTGATGAGCGGGAAGAGGCCAGGTGGGTGATGCAAGAGATCGAAGACCTGCGTAAAGCAGGGTGCTCTTATGGTGATATTGGTCTTTTGTATCGGATCAATGCCCAGTCCCGCACCTTTGAGGAAGTCTTAATTCAAAAGGGAATTCCCTATAAGGTAGTGGGTGGTTTACGCTTTTATGACCGGAAAGAGATCCGTGATATCTTGGCCTACCTCCGTTTAATCTATAACCTCCAGGATCGGGTCAGCTTGCGGAGGATTATCAATACCCCGAAACGGGGGATTGGTCCGGCTACGGTGGAGCGGCTCCTTGGTTTCCTGGAGGATACCGGTCTGCCGTTGTTGGAAGGACTATCCCAAATCGGTCAGGCGGGTATCCTTCCTTCCCGCGCCGTTAAACTGCTGAACCAATTCTATTATTTTCTATTGGAGATGGTACAGTTACGGGAAACATCTGGTGTCTCCCACTTGACCAAGGAGATTCTGGAAAAATCCGGCTATCTACAGGAATTAAAAGCTGAAGACACAGTGGAGGCGAAGAGCCGTTTGGAGAACTTGGATGAGTTTTTAGCGCTCACCACGGAGTTTGAAAAGGAAAGCGACGACAAGTCTCTGGGAGGGTTCTTGGAGACCGTAGCTCTGGTGGCGGAGGTGGATCAGTATGACCAGGAACAAGAGGGTGTGACCTTGATGACGATCCACTCAGCAAAAGGATTGGAGTTTCCCGTAGTGTTTCTGGTCGGGATGGAGGAAGGGATCTTTCCCCACAGCCGCTCGTTAATGGACTCCGCAGAGCTTGAAGAGGAAAGGCGCCTTTGTTATGTAGGGATGACCAGAGCAAAAAAAAGGTTATACCTGACTTACGCGGCGATGAGAAATCTATACGGCGGTACTCAATACTCCATTCCCTCCCGCTTCTTAGGAGAGATCTCTCCGGAACTCCTTGATCAACCGGGCGCCAGAAGTTTTGCTGTAGGGAGTGAAAGGAAGACTCCTGCTCAGTCAATCCGGCCGAAGCCCAGGGAAGGTACTGCTTTGGCGTTACAAGCTGGTGATAAGGTAGCCCATGAAAAATGGGGGATTGGCACAGTGATCTCCTTAAGCGGCCAGGGCGAAGAGGCCCAGGTGACAGTAGCTTTTCCGGGTTTGGGGATTAAAAAACTGATCCTCTCCTATGCTCCTTTGGAAAAAGTGTAAGCCCATCAGAGGCCAATTATCGGTGAATACCGCGTTTGTCCGGGAGTTATTTCCTGCTTTTTTTTTGCAAGATTGGGAAGGAACGGTTTTTTACAGGTCGAAGATCCTATCAGGAGATGATAGGAGGAAGACCCTGTGACGAAACCAATGTTCAATTTCGGCCGATACCTGTTTAGTCCCAGCTGGATTCGGACCGGACCACGTAAAAGAGTTGACGGCAAAAAATGGCTCCCGATTTACTTCACGTTCTTCGTTCTGTTTTTTTTGATGAGTGGTATTTTATATGGCGCCGACCAGTGGCTACCTGTTAACAACCTATCCCAACCTCTACCGGCAGCCCAAGACCAGACTTGGGTGCCGGTAGAGGTGTCTGTAAAGGACGTTCCCCCGGCCCAAGAGGGCCGTGCTCATCAGGTTGTGGCAGGGCAGGAGAATTATTTATTATCCATTGAGCAGGTGACGTATTTAGGACGCCCTGCCTTTATGCTACGAACGGCGAATAAGTTTACTTTCAACTCGTTTCTGCTCAAAAAGCCGGATCGATTGGTAGTTGATCTGGATGGAGTAGTTCCCTCTCCGGAGGATTACGGTGAGTTTAACGCCTCCGGTATTGTGAAGGCGATTAGGATTGGGAGACAGAATTCGGAAAAAACCAGAGTGGTATTTGATCTCTCTGCCCTGGTCGGTTATAAATTGGTGAATTCCGCAGAGGAACCCGACCGATTGTTGGTGGTCTTCAATAGCGTCTTAAAGGAGGTTGGGATTACTTCCAATACCACGGAGCCGAGAATCTTCATTGATACGACCCATCCCATTCAATACAAAACGACACTGGCCTTCAACCCTCACCGGGTAATCATTGATCTATGGGATGTGACGCTGATGGGAGAGCCCCTGGTCATTCCGGGCAGCGGCGCCTGGATTAGCCAGATTAGGGTCAGCCAATTTGATCCACAGACCATCAGAGTGGTTTTGGATGTGAAAGAACCCCGGGGCTGTGTAGTCACTCCCTCCCGTACAGTCGATAACCGGTTAGAGATTAAGACGATTCAAAGCATCACTGACGTCCAGTGGAATCAGGAGAAAACGCCAGAGGAAATACTCATCCGTAGCAGCGGGGAGATCAATGAAGAAGTGGCTTTTGCCGAAGACGGGCAGAAGATGGTTATCGTCTTACGCCACGCGGTTTTAGCCGAGGAATTAAAAGGAAGGGCCAAAGCTGCGCAGTTGGGGATGGAGGAAGCCCCCGCCTCGACAGTACGAATCGAAGTCCCAAAGCCGGGTCCGGCTAAATACAAGAAAGAGTTAAATGCGGACCGTAATGAGTTGCGGATTATCTTTGCCGAGCCCCCTCCGTTGCAGGGAAGGTTAATTGTGCTTGATCCGGGACATGGCGGGGTGGATGCCGGAGCGATCGGTAGCCAAGGGGTACGGGAGAAAGAAATCAACCTGGCAGTCTCCCTTAAACTCAAGAAAAAGTTGGAAGCGGCTGGCGCTCATGTCATCATGACCAGAGAAGAAGATAAGTACGTGTCCTTATATGAGCGGGCGGCTATTGCCAATAAGGCCGGTTCCATCATCACCCTGAGCATCCATTGTAATTTTCATCCTGACTCCAGGGTTAATGGTTTTGAGGTTTTTTATCATCCGGACCGGAAGGACAGTACCGCACTGGGTAAAGCCATCTTCGAACACGTCATGCGACAAGTGAAGATCAAACCGTTAGCCGTGAAGACCAGCAAGGACTTGGTGTTGACCAGAGAGACACAGATGGCGACGGTCCTTATTGAAATGGGCTTTCTCTCCAATCGTCAAGAAGAATCCCTCCTGAAGAACGAAAAGTTTCAGGATAAAATGGTGGAAGGGATCTTCAAGGGAGTCAGCGCATATCTCCAGAGCAATCAAGAGCAATAGAGAAGGAGGCACCATGGAACCTTATTTGTTGATTGATTTTGGCAGCACCTATACGAAAGTGACAGCTGTGGACTTGGCCCATCCCCGGATTTTAGGTACAGCTAAAGCCCTCACCACAATTGAGGAGGGACTTCTAACCGGATATCGGAATGCCTTAACTCATTTAGTACAGAAAACCGGCGAGATTAAGTATGTCAAGAGGTTGGCCTGCAGCAGCGCGGCCGGGGGCTTGAAGATGGTAGCGGTTGGACTGGTTCCGGAGTTAACGGTGGAGGCGGCGAAGAGAGCTGCTTTAGGCGCTGGGGCCAGGGTCATCGGAACCTTTGGTTTCAACTTGACCGCGGAAGAGACTACTCGAATCAGCAGGTTAAAACCGGATTTGATTCTCTTGGCGGGCGGTACGGACGGTGGAAACAAGGAATGTCTCCTCCATAACGGCCGGGTCTTGGCGGAAAGCAGTATTGGCGCACCGATTATTATTGCCGGCAATAAAATAGTCGCCCCTGAGGTGGAAGCGGCCTTAACCGCCGCAGGCAAAGAGTGCTATCTGGCACCTAATGTCTTGCCGGAGATCGGCAGGCTTCAGATTGAACCAGTACAAAAGATCATCCGCGAGCTCTTCTTAAGCCGGATTATCCGGGCCAAGGGTTTGGAGGAAGTGAATGCAGTAATTGACGGTATCACCATGCCCACTCCTTCCGCAGCTTTAGCTGCCGCCTGCCGTTTGGCGGCCGGTAGCGGGGAGAGAGTCGGCTGGGGGGAGCTGCTCTTGGTTGACGTGGGCGGCGCAACCACTGATGTACATAGTGTGGCTGAAGGTTTTCCGTCCGAACCACAGGTGATGCTACGCGGTCTTCCCGAGCCCCGGGTAAAACGGACGGTAGAAGGGGATTTGGGTATGCGCTATAGCGCCCCGGCTTTGGTGGAGTGCTTCTCTGCGCGGGTGATCGCCGAAGCCTGTGGTTTATCTGAGGAAGAGGTAATGAACGGAGTCCGTGAGCGTGCGGGAAAAGTCAATTACTTGCCCACTGATGAAAAAGCATCACGTTTGGAAGAGACTCTAGGTTATTATGCGGTCAAGGGCGCTGTGGAAAGACATGTTGGCCGGGTGGAAAAGTTTCATACTCCTTATGGCCTCTCTTATCTCCAGGACGGCAAGGATTTGACCAACCTAAAGACAGTCATTGGCACCGGCGGGATCCTGGTAAACTCGGCTAAAAGCGGTAAACTCTTAAGCGGATCTATATTTGATCCAGCCCGGCCGGAGATTTTAAAACCAATCTCTCCCAAGTTATTTCTTGATCAACACTACTTATTTTCCACCTTAGGCTTGATTGCAGAGGAAAGGCCGGACGAGACTTTTCTTTTGTTGGAAAAGGCCCTGGTAGAGGTGATCCCGGAGAATCCAGAGACTAAATAAAGGGATCGGTCAGAGGAGAACTGTTGTTGACAGGGTTGAAGGACTAATATATAGTGATACTAATGCACAAAGTGGTATAAAACTCCTCGCCCTGTCACTTCAGGAGCGGTATCAAGCCTAGCGCCGGTATTCTCCGGTTTTACCCGGTGATTTTACTTTCTCCGGTTTACATAGGATCTTTACAGGGTTTTTACATTTTTAAAAAAGGAAGGTATCTTCGGTGCGGGAGATTTCTGTTTCTTTATTAGTTGAAACCATATCTGAGCTCTGTCTCGAGGCTAATCTGGTCTTAAACGCCGATTTGTATCGTGCCTTGGAAAAAGCCGTTGAGGAAGAGGAGTCCCCAGTGGGGAAAGAATGCCTAAGTAACCTGGTGGCCAACGCTGACGCCGCCCGGCAAAACCAGTTGGCGCTCTGTCAGGATACAGGAATGGTCGTGGTCTTTGCCGAACTCGGCCAGGAGGTCCGGATTGTGGGAGGGGATTTTGAGGCAGCGATCACCGAAGGGGTACGCCACGGTTACGAACAGGGATTTTTTCGGTGTTCGGTAGTAAATGATCCCTTTCTCCGAGAAAATACCAGTGATAATACTCCGCCGGTGATTTATACGAGGATTGTTCCAGGCGACACTCTCCGGCTTACTGTAGTGCCCAAGGGGTTTGGCAGTGAAAACATGGGCGCCGTCCAGATGTTGACTCCAGCAGAAGGTAAGGAAGGAGTAAAACGGTTTATTGTGAATACAGTCTTAAAAGCCGGGGCTAATCCCTGCCCGCCTCTGATCATCGGTGTGGGAGTGGGCGGTACAATGGAATATGCCGGGTTGCTGGCAAAAAAGGCCTTACTCCGTCCAGTCGGAGATAAACACCCCCGGTCTGATCTGGCCGAACTTGAAGACGAATTACTGACCGCAGTCAACAACCTGGGGATCGGACCACAGGGCTTGGGGGGACGAATTACCGCTTTAGCCGTGCATTTGGAGGTGTACCCTACCCATATTGCTGGCTTGCCTTGTGCGGTTAACCTCTCTTGTCATTCTCTACGTCATAAGACAAAAGTCTTATAAGGGAGGAATTTTGATTGTCAGTAATCACCAAAGTATGCTTACCGCTTGATCCTCAGCAGGCGGAGACGTTGACCGCGGGTACTCCGGTCAGATTATATGGCAGCCTCTATACAGCCAGAGACGCGGCGCATAAAAGGTTAGTTCAGTGCTTGGCGAAGGGAGAAGACCTTCCCCTCTCCTTAAAGAACGAACTCCTTTATTACGTCGGTCCCTGTCCGGCGCGGCCCGGCCGGGTGATCGGATCGGCTGGCCCGACTACCAGCGGACGGGTTGATTCCTATACTCCCCGCTTATTGGCGGAGGGTTTACGGGGAATGATGGGAAAGGGTGATCGGGCTCCGGAGGTTGTAGAGAGTATGAAGAAGTACAAAGCGGTGTATTTTACCGCTCTGGGCGGAGCCGGGGCCATCTTGGCAGCGAAGATCAAAAGGGCTGAGGTTTTTGCCTATCCCGATCTGGGTCCGGAAGCCATTTACCGGTTGGAGGTGGAAGACTTTCCGGCGGTAGTGGCTATCGACGCGTTTGGAAACAACCTATACCGGGAAGGCAGAGAAAAGTATATAAGACGGTAATTGGATCGGGCATTGATCCGGAGACAGACATTAGAAGATGGAGGAGACTAATGGCTAGAATAGACGGAAGACAAGCAGATGAAATCAGACCGGTCAAGATTACACGGAATTATCTTAAGCACCCGGAGGGTTCGGTCTTAGTTGAGATGGGAGAGACCAAGGTGATCTGTACGGCGACCATCGAAGACAAGGTACCCCTCTGGTTAAGGGGTGGCGGCGAGGGTTGGGTGACAGCAGAATATGCCATGATTCCGCGGGCTACTCCCCAGAGGAATATCAGGGAATCGGCAAAGGGGAAACCAAGTGGTCGTTCTCAAGAGATTCAGCGTCTCATTGGGCGCGCTCTCCGCTCAGTGGTTGATCTGGCTGCGCTTGGGGAGAAGACTGTCTGGATTGATTGTGATGTTATTCAAGCCGACGGAGGTACGCGAACAGCCGCGATTACCGGTTCATTTGTGGCTTTGGCCGAAGCCTTGGCTAAAGTGGCCAAAGACGATGAGGTGCCCCTTCCGCTCTACGATTTCTTGGCTGCAGTCAGTGTGGGCATTGTCGATAATGAGCTGTTACTTGATCTGTGTTACGCCGAAGACTCCCGGGCCGGGGTTGATATGAACCTGGTCTTGACTGGACGGGGGCAGCTTGTGGAGATCCAGTCGACTGCGGAAGGAGCACCCTTCTCCAGGGAAGAGTTTGATATCCTAATGGACTTGGGCGCTAAAGGAATTCAGGAACTAATCACTGTGCAGCAAGAGGTTTTGGGAGGGCTTGCCAGCCGCATAGGAGGAGTAGCAGGTGTTAAAACTCGTCCTGGCCTCGAGGAATAAGGGAAAAATTACCGAACTACGCTGGTACTTAGCGAATATGTGCCCGCATACGATCTGGGAGCTCTCCCCGCTCTCCGCTTATCCGGAAGCGCCCGAAGTCGAAGAGGACGGAGAAACTTTTCGTGATAATGCCGTAAAAAAGGCTACGGTGGTGGCTAAGGCGGTAGGCGAGTGGGCTTTAGCCGATGATTCCGGGTTGGAGGTTGATGCCCTGGGAGGAGCGCCAGGGGTTTATTCCGCGCGTTATGCCGGCCTGAATCACCTAGGAGAACGGGATGACCAAAAAAACAACGAAAAACTCCTGACAGAATTGGTGGGTGTACCACTGAGCCGCCGGACCGCCCGGTTTAAATCGGTAATTGCCCTTGCCTCGCCAGAGGGTAAGGTGTGGACGGCCGAGGGGTCATGCGAGGGTTATATTAGCCTGGAGCCCCGCGGGGAGCGGGGGTTCGGTTATGATCCCCTATTTTACCTTCCTGAATATGGTCTGACCATGGCTGAACTGACAGAGGAAGAAAAAAACAGAATTAGTCACCGGGCCAGGGCGATGGAGCAGTTTTTACGGATCCTCACCGAAGTGGAGAGAGAGATAAATAGCAAGACTAATACCGGGTGATCGATGGTGCGAATTGGAGTAGTCAGTGATATTCATGGCGATTACCAAACTTTAGCCGCTTTGGTAAGAAGGCTTCAGCCTTTGGATCTACTGATCCACGCCGGAGACGGCGCTACTGAGATCGAACGACTGTCCCGTTATTTTCCGGCTGTTTTGCTCAGAGCGGTGATTGGTAACTGTGATTTTCCGGCCTTTTTAGGTTTGCCTTATCCCAAAGAAATCTTCTTCTCCCTTGCGGGCTGGAAGATCTTTTTAACCCATGGGCATCTCTATGGTGTGAAAGCGGATCTGGAGAGGATCCGCGCCCAGGGACGGCGCTTAGGCGCTGATTTAATCATTTTCGGCCATACACACCTTCCTGTATATGAAAAAGAAGGTGACATAATGCTATTCAACCCTGGAAGCTTAAGTACGGTTCGTTGTTACAAACAGCCGAGTTATGGATTGTTAGAGGTCACTCCGCAAAGTATAAATGGGCAAATTCTCTATGTGGAGTAAAATTGGCAGTTGACTATTTGCTGGTTTTGACGTAAAATATTTAAAGTCTCCTATTTAATACTACGGGGTGTAGCGCAGCTTGGTAGCGCGTCTGCTTTGGGAGCAGAAGGCCCAGGGTTCAAATCCCTGCACCCCGACCAGTTAAACTAGGACTAGGCTCGGAATACTCTGTATTAGTTGAGATGATTTATTCTTGACAGCAGACCAGGTTTTCGGTTATAATTAAAAATACTTTATAAAGTGCGGGAATAGCTCAGTTGGTAGAGCGTCAGCCTTCCAAGCTGAATGCCGCGGGTTCGAATCCCGTTTCCCGCTCCATAAGAAAAGACAGGTGACACGAAGGACGTGCTCACCTTTTTTATTGACGGATCAGCAATGAACCTTGTCATGATCGAGACTCTTTTTAGCTTATGTTTTCCTTGCTTCACTAGGAATTTAGGTTATAATGTGAGATGGGGAGAGCGTATTCTAATAGAAAAATTGCGCGGTGCGGCGCGAGAAAGGATCAGAAGATGGAACTTCGATACATCTCAATTAAGTGTCCGATCTGTGGTAGAATCTGGGGGAGCACCGAGGAATATACTGAGCAGTTTTCTTATGATGCTGAAGAGGTTAGTGAATACCGTCTTTGTCCTATTTGCCGGAGTCGAAAGAAGAATGTAAAGCAGACTCCTGTTGAAGTAAAGTAACATGTCAGGCCTTATTTATGACTAAATAAGGCCTGTTCGTTTTCTTCTTGCCCGTACATAGTGGGATAGAAAATATGTATTCTTATTAAAGGCAGGCATGGTAGTTTGCTTCTGCGCTATCTAAAAAATAAGATGAGGCCTACTGCGTTTGGAAAAACAAGGCAAGTAAGGGTTATGAGACTAAAATATTGGTTAAATAAGAATGAGGCGCAAATTGTTTATTATTGATCAAAGGTAAGGTAAAATAAGGCGAACTTCATTTGTAAAAAAAATCCATTTACTATATAATATTGTTGGTATTAGTGAGTTTTGTCAAGGATAATTCCTTTACTAACTGGAAGTGTCTTATGGTATTGCCCAAATGGAAAATGTATCGCAGTCAGAGACATTATAGAAGTATTCAAGCGGGGATTAGTCAAAAACCAAGGCCGGATTTTCGGCCAGCAGATTGGTGAAGATACTAACGATCTCCGGGTCAAATTGGGAACCCGCCTTATTCTTTAGTTCTTCAATACATGTACTGAGTGGTAGAGCCTTGCGGTAAGGTCGGTCGCTGCTCATGGCGTCAAAGGCGTCACATATAGTGAGGATTCGTACGCTTAGCGGCAGTTCTTTACTGGAAATGTGATCCGGATATCCAGAACCGTCATATCTTTCATGATGATGGCGGATGAGAGGGAGCGTTCCTTGGAGGAAAGAGACGGGCGTGACAATATCCGCTCCGATCACTGGATGCTTTTGAATAACGTTGAATTCCTGCGCGGACAGGGAGCCGGGTTTGTTCAAGATCAGTTCAGAAACACCGATTTTCCCGATATCATGGAGTAATCCGCCGTATTTTAGGTTCAGCAACTCATTGCTGGAGAGTCCCATTAATTCCCCAAGCAACAAGGAGAGCTTGGTGACACGTTCCGAATGGCCTCTGGTATAGGGGTCCTTTGCTTCAATGGAAGAGGCCAAGGCCTTGATGGTTGCCAGGTAGTTCTCTTCCAAATTATTGTACATGCGGATTCTTTCCAGCGCGATGGAGACTTGACCGGCCATAATCTGCAAGAGGTTAATATCTTCCCGGAAAAGCTGCTCTTCCATGTTGCTGAGGATGATGGCGCCAAAGATGCCTTCTGTCCGGAAGAGGGGGATGCCCACCAGATTCCGAGGGACTTCCGTTGTCCAGAAGATTTCTTTTTCCAAGTTGATAATCTCTTCTTTTTTTAGCATTATTGACCGGGCTGCTTCAAACAGAGATATATAAAACCAGTTTCTCCGGTCTGGGCGTGGTATCCACAGTTCATTTAGTTTTCCCTTGAAATAGGAGTATACCCGAATCTCCTTTCCTGTTTCCAGGAAGAGTAGGTGCGCACGGTCGGCGCTAAAGGTTTTGCAGAGAAAAGAGGAGATTCGGGTGGTTAACAAATCTATGGATTGTCTGGTGCTGAGAATGTGAGTGAGGGTGTTGATGGCTGAGATATTAAGGGTTTTGCGATCTAACTCATGGGTGGTGAATTCCAACACCTCTGTATAGGCTTTTAATTGATTGTATGCGCTGGTTAATTCGGCGTGGCTTTTTGAGATCTCCTCATGGGCTTGTCTTAGGTGGTTGCGTTCTTTATCAAAGAGGATGGAGAATAAATACCCCAAGCCTAGGACAACAACTGTATCAAAGAAGAAGGTGATCCAGAGTTTCACCGGGTTCATATAAAACAAGGTTAATAAGATGTAAATCGTGACGATGCCGAAAGCGAGGAAGGTTTTTTTTAGATCAGTTAGCAAGGAAAAATACAACAACGGGATCAGGTAGATCCAGGTGGCATAATGGTTGGCGTTATCCAGATTGATCAGAAGCAAAAAACAGAGAAAACAACTGAGGAGAAGAGTACAACAGTCAATAATAGAGGGAAAAGGGATGAACTTCTTGGTTCTAGCGATGATTCGATCTCGCTGGGAATAGATTAATAATAAAAAAAATATGACGGAAGCAACTAGGCAGGCTTGGAATAAATACAAATGGTTATTGATGGCATGGGAATAAAGACTGGTACCACATGAAACTGCTAAAAAGGATGCTAACAGTAATACACTGGTCTTCACATGCTACACCACCAATTCAAAAACTAGTTTTGCTTTTAATTCCACAATTATTGAGAGTCGTAAAGGCGTAATTTTATAATTATTTTTGAGAGTATTAGTATTCTCAAAATTCTTTGAGGTTGAAAAAAGTTACTTAACAGTAATTGGGAAAATTTCTGAATCCTTCTTATGCTTATTTCTAGCAGAAAATCGATTTTCCTGCATTTTCCGGTAAAAAAACGAGGTAAAGGTTAATTTCAATAATTTTCCAGATCATCCACTGCCTTTCAGCGACAATAAATTGACAAAAGTCGAACAGAACGTTTATAATTATTAAGATCGTCTAAGAATGGGAGGAGGGTTTTTGTGATTGAATCTATCATTGTAACGGTGGTTGTCTTTATTATATTTGCTGTTTTTGGCATAATCAGTCGTCAGGCAGAGAAGACACTTGACCGTATGGCCATGGAGAGTCGGCAAGAATCTGTAAATAAAAAACCCCGTTCATAGATTGAAAGCGCGAATAGTTTTAAACTCTTTTAAACTCTTAGATTAACCAAACTGAGATCTTTGAACCATGTTATTGTTATTATTGTAAATTGTTTACAAAAGGAGGAATCCTGTTGAGACGGGATCTAAAGTGGAAGACCTGGCTTATTTTGTTTCTGGTCTTTTTTGCATTTATTTATGCCGTTGCCCCTCAGTATTCACAGAAGTTAAAGGATAGCTTCTTTAAAGGACAAGACCCCATCCGTAAGGGTTTGGATTTAAAGGGCGGAATTGAGGTGATCCTGGCGCCCGATTACCGGGCTGAAGGTCGGGTATTAGCCCAAGTGATGAATGAGATATTAAAGTCCGTCAACTCCCTTGGCGTGCAGGGAGCGGAGGCCCGGCTGTTGGGTCGCGCCGAGAATAACCGGTATGACGGGTTGATTTTCACTTTTAAATCCGCGGAAGACGCCAACCGGGTTTTACGGTCTGCAGTCATCAAGAGGGAGTTTGAGTGGAGATCCGGAATAGAAAGTAAGAAGCTGTTACTAAAGGTGGAAGCGGTTGACGGGAACCCCCGAGCTTTACAAGTTCTGGTCAGCGAAGACCCAGCTAATTTCCCTCACGACGCGTTGTATCAAGCAAAAGTCATTATTTCTAACCGGGTCAACGCCAGCGGCTTGGCGGAGACTGATGTCCGCTATGACGAAAAGAACGGACGGATCCAAGTGCAATTACCGGGAGTACAGAGTCAGGAAGAGGCGGACCAGTTAATCCGCTCTACCGGGCGGTTAAATTTCCGTTTGAATGGCAGGATTGTGATGTTCGGCTCTGATCTAAAAGACGCCATGGCCCAGTTTGATCCATCTCAGGGCGCCCCGGTCATTCAGTTTGAATTCGGACGGCTGGGGGCAAAACAGTTTGCCGATATAACTTCGGAAAACGTAGGCAACGTTCTTGCCATGTATCTTGACGAAGAATTACTCATGGAACCTGTGATCAATGAACCGATTACTGGAGGGAAAGGCATTATCACCCTGCGTGGAGGGACTTCCTTAGAAGAGGCCAGGAATTATGCGATCTTGATGAAATCCGGGGCGCTCCCCATCTCCCTGCGTACCGTGCAGATGACGCAGGTGGCGCCGACCCTGGGCAGCGAAACCGTGCGTCAGAGTGTGGTAGCTGGAATTTTCGGTATTATTCTGGTGATCTTGTTTATGGCGATCTTTTATAGCTTACCGGGTTTGCTGGCAGATGCGGCACTGGTTATTTACGCCGTCTTGTTCTTGGGGGTCTTTGCCCTCTGCAGAGGGGTGTTAACCCTTCCGGGAGTCGCCGGGTTGATCCTCTCCATTGGAATGGCGGTGGACGCTAATATCATCATCTTAGAGCGGATTAAAGATGAGATCCGCGCCGGAAAGCGGATGCGCCCGGCTTTGGAGGCCGGTTTTGACCGGGCTTTCTGGACGATTGTGGATTCCAACGTGACCACCCTGATCGTAGGTGTGGTGCTGATGATCTTCGGCACAGGAGCGGTCAAGGGCTTTGCCGTTACTTTGAATCTGGGGATTTTAATCAGTATGTTCACGGTTTTGGTGGTATCAAGACTCTTCCTGGAGTTGGCCATTGACAAGCATCCCGATAAGTACCTCAAATACTTCTGGGCTAAGGGGGTGAAGTAAGAGATGAACTTGATTAAGTACAGAAAACTATTTCTCGCGATTTTTATTGTAGCGGTGATCTTCAGTGTGACCGCTTGGTGTACGAAAGGTCTGAATTACGGAGTGGACTTCACTGGTGGCACCAATATCCGTTTTCCTCTCTCCCAGGAGGTAACCTCTACTGAGGTTAATGAAGTTCTGGCTTCAGACAGCCTGGCTAAACTGAATTTAAAGCCTACACCTCCTCAGCCCTATAGTTACGTGGATTCCCAAGGCCATCAAAGATATGGGGTGTTGGTGCATACCCGTTTTCTGAATAAAGAGGAACAGAAGATGGTGGTCGACGCCTTGGAAGAGGCTTTTGGCTGGGTAAGCGCTGGAGACGGGTTGGATATCTACAGTGTTGATCCGCTGATTGGAGAAGAGTTACTGGGCAACGCCCTAAAAGCCCTGATCATTGCGGGCCTTTTGATCCTGGTCTATATCGCTTTTCGTTTTGAGTTCAAATCAGGGATCGTCGGTTTGCTCGCCCTCATCCATGACGTGCTCGCGGTTATCGGGCTTTTCGCGATTATGCATAAAGAGGTCGACGCTACCTTCATCGCAGCCATTTTAACGATCCTTGGCTACTCCATCAACGACACCATCGTCATTTTTGACCGGATCCGGGAGAACTTGCGGTTCCGGAAGAAAGGTCAGACCTATGATGACCTGGTCAACTTAAGCATCTTACAGACCATGCGGCGGTCTTTAAATACCTCGGTCACCACTGCCCTGGCGATTCTGGTCCTTTATTTAGTGGGCAGTCCGTCCATTAAAAACTTCTGCTTGGCCATGCTCGTCGGAATTACGGTTGGCGCCTACTCATCCATCTTTGTGACCGGTCCCTTATGGGCGCTGTGGAAAGGTCTGGAGGAGAAGAAGAGGTATTCCGGGAAAACAGCATAAAATCAGAAATTCTTGTCTATAGGGGTTTGTGTCCGGCTTGCCTTTGCGGCGATAAACGCCGGTGTAAGGAAGAAGGCAACCATCTGTTCGGCAGATGGTTGCTTTTTTTATGAGACAACTTACAGGACGCTCAAATTTGTCTTCAACCGAGCCGCATATGCCATAAAATAATCTTCGGATGGCCTTTAGTAGCAGGAAACCACCGGTCCGTGCAGAATCTCAACATTAACTCATCGCGGGTAGTTTTATTTTAAAGTAGTTACCATTAGATAAGGGTGGTGTCCAACAGATGCAGATCCTAATCCTCTTGACTCTAGTCTTCTCTCTCCTGGTCGCTGTCTTTGCTTTACAAAACGCTTATCCTGTCACAGTGCACTTTCTGGCATGGAAGTTCGAGGCCTCTCTCGCCTTGGTCATTCTTTTTTCGGTCTTAGCCGGGGCTTTGCTCTTCGGCTTCTTTGGCCTGGCGCATCAAGCCCGGGCAAAGATCAGTTCCTGGCAGTTTGGAAAGAAAAAAAAGACAGCGTCGAAAGGAACATCAGTACAGCTGATCCCGGAATCTGCTGAGGAAGCCCGGACTGCATCGGGGAATCCGGCAACAGAAGACGGGGGTGAGAAAAATGAAGAAGAAAAGGTGGAAGATTCCGGATCAAACCGTCGGATATTCCCAGGAGATCGTTGATTATTACGGACTATCCCCGATCACCGGAAGAATACTGGCCAGAAGAGGAATCCTTACATTAGAGGATGCGCGCCTCTTTTTTGAGGGGGGATTGGAGGCGTTACAGTCGCCGTTTCTCCTGCCAGGTCTGGAGAAAGCAGTGGAACGCACAGCCGCCGCTTTACGTAATGAAGAGAAGATCCTAATCTACGGGGATTATGACGTGGACGGCTTGACCTCTGTCGCCCTTCTGCTCCGGGTATTACGGCCGTTCAACAAAGGTAACATAATTTTTTATATTCCCAAGAGACTAGATGAAGGGTATGGCTTGCATGAGCAGGCTTTGGCCAAGGCGGCGCGCTATGGGTGCAGTCTGGTGGTGACTGTCGATTGTGGGATTACCGCGTGCCGGGAAGCGGATTTTCTGGCGGAGAACCGGATTGATCTGGTGATTACGGATCACCACGAAATCGGGGAGCAGCTTCCCAAAGCTCTGGCTATTGTTAATCCAAAACTAGCTCCCAGCGTGTCAGGTGACGCCAGGACGGGTTATGTTTCCCCGGCTTTCTCCCAGTTGGCTGGGGTGGGGGTCGCTTTTAAGTTTCTGCAAGGCTTAGCCCGGGAACTTCCGGAACTGGAGGAGAAGTTACGGTCCAACCTGGATTTAGTGGCGCTGGGGACCATTGCTGATCTGGTGCCGCTCTTAGGGGAGAACCGGATCTTGGTGAAGGAAGGGCTCAAGGTCCTAACCACTACCAAGAATCCGGGATTGGCCGCGCTGATCAGGAGTGCGGGTTTAGGGGGGAAAGAGGTCAATGCCTGGGATGTGGGTTTCCTATTGGCCCCGAGGCTGAATGCTTGTGGGCGGTTGGGGGATTCCACCACCGCACTCAGGCTCTTGACCGCTACTGATCGGGTAAAAGCGGAAAAAATCGCAAATAGGCTTGAGTTATTAAACCAGCAACGTAAAAAGGTGGAGGAAGAGGTTTTCAGTGAGGCTGTAAATATGTTGGAGCGGAACGCTCAGGAGCAGAAGAAAGAGAAGATCATATTACTGGCCGGTGAGGGGTGGCATCCGGGAGTCATCGGCATCGTCGCCTCCCGTCTGGTTGAAAAATATTATAAGCCAACTGTCTTATTGAGTATGAATGAAGAAGTTGGTCGCGGTTCGGCCCGGAGTATTGAAGGATTTCATATCTTTAAAGCATTAGCCCGGTGTTCGGCTTATCTTGAACGATTCGGCGGGCATGAAATGGCAGCCGGTCTGGAAGTGCATAGAGACAAGTTGGAGGATTTTCACCATGCGCTGCAGGAGGTAGCAGAGACTCACATCTCTACTGAGATGCTAATTCCCCAACTTGAGGTAGAGGATGAGGTAGATCTGCAGACTGTGAACGCCTGTTTGTTACGGGAGTTGCAGAGCCTGGCTCCTTTCGGCGTGGGCAACCGCCGTCCTGTTTTAGTCTGCAGGGGCGTGAGACTAGTCTCCAGCCGGGTGGTGGGTAAAGACGGCAAGCATCTGCGGATCATGGTGGGCGACGGGACAAGCGAGATTGAGGGCATTGGTTTCAACTTCGGTTCCCTGTATGACAGGGTATCCTCCAGTAACCGGCTGGATCTGGCTTTTTGTTTGGATATCAATGAGTGGAATAATCAATTACAATTAGTGCTAAAGGATTTGTCTTCAGCCGGATAGGTGAAGGTGATATTCTTGACTGTTGAAAAATTACTGACCAAAATGGAAAAGGCTGGGATGTTCAAGACAGAGGACGGGGCAAGACAGCTTGTGGCGGCCTATGAATTTGCCAAGCAGGCCCATTCCGGGCAGACTAGGGACTCCGGAGATGAATACATCACTCATCCGTTGGAAGTGGCCAATATCTTGGTGGATATAGGTTTGGATACCACTTCGATTATTGCCGCGCTCCTTCATGACGTGGTGGAGGATACCAGGGTCAGTCTGGTCGAGATTGAGACGGCATTTGGCCCGGAAGTAGCCACTCTTGTGGATGGACTAACGAAATTGAATAAGATTTTCTTCCAATCCAAACAAGAACAACAAGTGGAAAATTTGCGAAAAATGTTTCTGGCTATGGCTAAAGATATCAGAGTTATCCTGATCAAACTGGCGGATCGTATGCACAATATGCGTACCTTAAGGCACTTGCCGGTGGAGAAACAAAAGAAGATTGCCCGGGAAACCTTGGAAATCTATGCCCCGTTAACACATCGTTTAGGTATGTACAAATTAAAATGGGAACTGGAAGATCTGGCTTTTCGTTACCTTGAACCGGAGAAGTATTACGAACTCGTTAATAAAGTTGCCAAGAAACGACAGGAAAGGGAAGGCTATATTGAGGAAGTAAAGAAGGTTTTACAAGAACAGCTGACTGCGCACAGTCTTGGTGCGGAGATTCAAGGACGTCCGAAACACCTGTATAGTATCTATCAAAAAATGTCCAAGCAGCAAAAGCCCTTTGAAGAGATATATGACCTCATGGCTTTGAGGATATTGGTTACCTCGATCCAGGATTGTTATGAAGTGCTCGGGATCGTCCATACTCTCTGGAAACCTGTTCCCGGCCGGTTTAAAGATTATATTGCCATGCCCAAGTCTAATCTATATCAATCTCTCCATACCACAGTGGTGGGTAGTAACGGTGAACCGTTGGAGATTCAAATCCGCACCAAGGAGATGCATCAGATCGCGGAGTACGGGATTGCCGCTCATTGGCAGTACAAGGAAGGAAAGAATCCAAGCGACAAAGCGCTGTTAGACAAGATTGCCTGGATACGGCATTTATTGGAATGGCAGAAGGAACCGAGGGATGTCGATGAATACCTGGAGAACCTCCGGGTCGACCTTTTTGAAGACGAGGTTTTTGTCTTTACACCCAAAGGTGACGTGAAGAATCTGCCGGCCGGGGCGACTCCGGTGGATTTCGCCTACAGCATCCATACGCATATCGGACATAGTTGCATTGGAGCAAAAGTCAACGGAAGACTTTTGCCTCTGGATTACCAGTTAAAGAACGGCGATATCGTGCAGATCTTCACAGCCAAGCAGGGGAGCGGCCCCAGTCGTGATTGGTTGCAATATGTGGTCACCTCAAAGGCGAAAAACAGGATCAGGCAGTGGCTGCGGGAACAGAGACGTGAAGAATACATTCTGCAGGCTAAGGAACAGTTGGAGAAGGAAGTCAGGAAGCTCCGGGTGGAACCATCAAACTTTCTCAAACCGGAGCTATTGAAGGATATAGCAGAAAAACTCAGCTTTATCAGTGGCGATGATCTCTTGGTAGCCATCGGTGATGGAAAGATTACTGCCGGAGTGGTCGCCGCCAAACTTGTTGGTGAGAAGGAACCGGAAAAGCCGGTTTGGCCGGAAGAGGCGCCGCTCCCGTCTCCGGAAAAGAAGAAAGATCGGCAGAGCGGGGTACGGGTCAAGGGAGTCAAGGACTTACTGGTTCGTTTCTCCCGGTGCTGTAACCCGGTGCCCGGCGATCAGATCATTGGTTTTACAACCAGGGGTAAGGGCGTGGCCGTGCATAGGATTGGCTGCCCGAATCTGCCCCCGGAGCCCGAAAGATATATCAAGGTCGAATGGGAGCAGATCAGCACTGGGTTATATCCCATTTCCATCCGGATTGAAGCCGGGGACCGCGTAAACTTGTTGGCGGATATTATGAACATCATGGCGGAAAGAAAAATCAATGTGAGCGCTGCTAAAGTCAAAACCGCCAAGGGAGAGGCGGTCATTGATTTTACGATCGAAGTTTCCCATCTGGATGAATTCAAGGATTTGGTGAAGAAGATCCAGACTATCAGTGGAGTGCGGCAGGTGTTTAGATCAAAGTGACCTGAGTGATAAAAGTTGTAGGCTGGAAAGGAGCAAAAAACCAATGCGCGCAGTTGTTCAACGGGTTTCATCGGCTTACGTCAGAGTTAACGCCGAAACAATCGGGGAGATCGGCCCCGGGTTATTAGTACTCTTAGGAGTAGGAGAGGATGATCAGCAAGCTGATGCCGTTTATATAAGGGAAAAAATAGTTAATATGCGAATCTTTGAAGATGAGGCGGGAAAGATGAACCGCTCCGTCTTGGAGATCCAAGGAGAAGTATTGATTGTTTCCCAATTCACGCTGTATGGTGATTGCCGGAAAGGGCGCCGCCCCAGTTTTATCTCTGCTGCCCCCCCGGAACGCGGGGAAGAGTTATATCTGTCTGTGGCGGAGGAAATAAAAAAGCACGGGCTTTCGGTGGCGACAGGGCAATTTGGCGCCCATATGGAAGTGGGTTTAGTCAATGATGGACCGGTCACTATCTTATTAGATAGTAAACGCCAGTTTTGAGGCTAAAGTCCTGCCGGGCGCGTAGAGTTTTCTGGACAGTACCGTTTTTGCCTAGACGGAATGCGGACATATGATAATCCGGTATAAAATAAAAATAGGAAAGAAGGGGTGAGGATGATCGTGAAGAAGTTCAGGTGGTTTTTTTTACTTAGTTTAGCTATGGTTCTATCTCTGAATACGTTTTCTGTTTCGGCGGAGACTAAGTTCTTCCCGGCAGTGCGGGAAGTAGTAGTCTACACCGATGGCTTGGGTTTTGTGGTGCGTACGGGAGAGGTCGCCCTCAGTGAGGATGGGGTTTATGTCTTTGACCATCTCCCTCCGGTGTTGAAAGGCAGTTTGACTGTGTTTACCGGAGATGCGGCTGTTCTGATTGAGCAAGTCACCGCCTATCAGGAAGAACAGACTATGCAACAACCTATTACCGGAGGAGCGGATTTCTTCCGGGAAAACGTTGGCCGGTCCGTACAGGTATTAACTAAAGAACAGACAGTGACAGGAAAGATCAAGAGTTTTCTGGAGCCTAATCTGTTAGTGGTCACAGTTACTCACAAAAACGGAACGGTGGCTGATCATGTCTATCCCCTAGACAAGGTGACCGCTTTTTACATATTGGAGCCGACAACCACTACCCAAGAAGTCAAAGAAAAAGTCGGTAAACTGCGGGTAAAAACCGGTAAAGTCCGGGGAAGCGGGCCCCTGGTTTTAGGATTAAGCTATCTACAGACCGGAATTACTTGGGTTCCACAGTATACACTGGATTTACAGAACAACGAACACGGGGGTGTCCTCTCTTTCTCCGCCACGGTCCAAAACGACCTGGATGACTTGGCCGACACCATCATGTACTTGGCGGAGGATGGGCCTAGATTTGACCGGGAGATCTCGCCATTGGTGGTCTTTGATGAGGAGGTCCGGCAAAATGGAAAGGCCCATCTGTACTTGGCGGAAGTTACCACCAGGGGCGTGAGCAAGCAAGCATTTGACCTGGCCGCCGAGGTTGATTACGAATACCTCCCTTCCCTGCTGATGTATAAAAAAACCGGAATTACCCTGAAAAAAGGAGAACGTGCGGTTTTGCCGATTTTTCAAGGGGTGATCCGGGTGGAGCCCATCTATCGCTTGGAGTTGGCCCGGACCGCTTATAACTCTCAATTACGGAAAGAACCGATCTGGAAGGGTTACCGGGTCTATAATGATTCAGCCATGCATTGGGTGAAAGGCCATGTTTTAGTGAAGATGGGCGACAAGCCCTTGGCGTTGCAAGAGTTTCCGTTTGTTGCCCCCCGGGGTTCGGGAACGATTAGGGTTTTAACTGAAAAGTCCATTCTTTCCGAAGTGACGGAGGTGGAGTTTGAAAGAGTCCAGAGCGCGGTCACTTATCATAATGTGCAGTATAGCTCCGTACAGGTCAGGGGAGAAATCGAACTACTCAATACCAAGGATGAAAAAGTTGTGCTTAGCGTCTCCCACCTGATCCCCGGAGAGGTCTCGGAGGCTAGCGATGGAGCGGTCTTGACCAAACAAGCCAATTCTCTGTCCGGCCCCAACCCTCAAACCCTGGTAACCTGGGAGGTCACAATTCCGGCGCATGGCACAAAACAACTGACTTATACTTATCAGACCTACGTCACACCATAAAAAGTGTCTACTTAAGGAATGAACGAAAGGAAGCAGGGACAACGCTTATTTGTCGCAGAAATAAACCTTGACAAGGAATAGATGACGGGTTATAATAAATATTGCTGATTTGCCCAGGTGGCGGAACTGGCAGACGCGTACGTTTGAGGGGCGTATGGGCAACCGTACCGGTTCAAGTCCGGTCCTGGGCACCATAAAGAAAACCATACTGCTTTAGTACTTGTAGGGTCGGCGAAGAGATAGACAGCAAGCCGACCTTTATCCGGAGAAAATTTGATCTTCCGGATAAAGTACCTAAGCAGTTTTCTTTTTTTGGTTTATTTGTTCTTAAAAAGCTAACTCTATGTGGTTATACATACTCAGAATATCCTTGGGATGGATTTTCTAGGTGGAACTAATTAAAATCCAAGAATAACCTGAAGATTAAACCCGCGTAATGTATGGTCGTAGACAAGGTCTAGTTTGCTTCTTAATCCGGAGACATCAGTCAAACTGTGAAGGTCTGTATAGGCATTAGAGGCATAAATCTCCCTCCCGGAGTCATGCTAATAAAAATGAATTCAGGAGGATGAGCATGGCTGAAGTGACAGTGTATACCACACCGACCTGTCCCTGGTGTCAAAAGCTCAAAGGGTTTCTGCACGACGAGGGGATTCCTTTCACCGAGATCAATGTAGCGGAAGATCCTGATAAAGCCAGGGAGATGATGGATAAAACCGGGCAACGGGGTGTGCCTGTAACCACCGTGGGTGATCAAGTAGTAATCGGTTATGACCCGGAGGCGCTCAGGGAGCTAATCCAATAAACGAGTGTGGGGTGGGAGCGATGATGAACAGCCCTGAGCATACAGACCTATATGATCTGGTCATTATCGGGGCGGGTCCGGCCGGGATGACCGCCGCCGTCTACGCCGCCAGAAAAGGTCTGCAGGTTTTGGTGATTAGTAAGGACATTGGCGGACAGGTGAACTGGACCACCCTGGTCGAGAATTACATGGGTTTCGAGGAGATTCAAGGACCGCGGTTGATGGAGAAGTTTCGTGAGCAGATGCAGGATGAGAAGGTGGTTTACCGGGAGGATGAGGTAAGCCAGGTACAAGTTCAAATGCAGCGGAAAGCTGAAAGCGTATTTGCAGTGACCGGCAGAAAGAGTGGGACGCAATATGGACGAGCTGTAATCATCGCCACCGGGAAACGCCCTCGTTCGCTTGGTGTCCCCGGTGAGGAGAAGTTTCGCGGAAAGGGAGTCAGTTTCTGCTCAACTTGTGATGCGCCTTTATTCCGGGATGCTGTCGTGGCTGTAGTGGGCGGCGGTAATTCCGGGGCGCAGGCGGTCATTGACTTACTGGGGGTAAACGCGCGTCAGGTTAATCTGATTACAGAATTTGACCTCACGGCGGATCAAGTTTTGCTTGAACGGGTACTAAAAGATGAACGGGTGGAGGTTTACAGGTATCATCAAGTAAAAGAGATTATGGGCGACCGGATGGTGCAGGGGCTTCGAGTTGTGGACCGGTCAGGGGAGACCAGAGACCTTCCTGTAGCCGGGGTCTTTATTGAGATTGGCCTGGAGCCCAATACAGAGTTTCTGGATATTTTGGACAAGAGCGCCCACGGGGAAGTGCTTGTTGATTGTCATTGTCGCACCAATATCAGGGGGATCTTTGCCGCCGGTGACGCCACCATAATCCCGGAAAAACAGATTATCATCGCCGCCGGTGAAGGGGCTAAAGCTGCTATCCAAGCCTGGAAATATTTGATGAGACAGAGCCCTGCTAATGAAGGAACAGGAGGAAGTCTGGTTTCGGCCGGGATCTAGAACGGCTTTTCGGGTATGGTAAAACAAAATCTCCTTTCCGGCAAAAAACGCCCCCCGTCTATACCAGCGGGGGGTGTTTAACCAATGTAAGCTTTATTTACTTGCAGAAATTGCAGATGGTGCTTAAGCGGTTTGAAGGGTGAACTGTGACCAGCCCGGGCCCGCAGGGTAGTTTACGGCCTTTGACCTTCATCGCCGCCACCTGCAGAATATTGATGACTGCCAAGAGGAGTTCAACAGTACTTAGGTTGTTATTGCTCAATAAAAATTGGGCTTGGTTCAGCCGGGCCAAAATATCATTCTTTGGTCCGCGGGCCAAGGGGAGATTGCGTACGCCTCCACGGACTAATTCAATCTGTTGACTCAGATTATCGGCAGTTGCTTGGGTGAAGGCCGCCGGATTTCCCAGAAAGTCGGTTACTTGCTGGAGAATATTTTCAATCCTGCGTAGAACAGAACAAGCGCTCATGTAGTCACCTCCCACTGTATCTTATGTGAATCTTCGCAAATGGGGGCAACCTCCGGTCATAAAGAGTCTATTAGCGTAAAAAAACATGTCTTTTTCCCATTGGACATAGGGTGGCAAAGTTCCGGGTCATGATGTCCGGGTCTAAATTGTGATATAATATATTGACTATTGACGATTTTTATTTTTATAGGGGTTGGTTTGATGAAGTTATCCGTAGTCTTGGCCGATGAAAACGGAGACTATTTTTTCGATGATACTCTGAAACCTTTAGGCGCGGCCGGAGGAGAATTGTGGGAGTTGGTTCCTGACGACCTGATCCCGTTGCCGCCGGGAAGTGATCTTTTTTTTCTGCCGGGCAGAAGGGCGGTGGGGATTAATGCCATAAGCGGAGAGGTAGAAGTCGTTGCGGAAGAGGGCTTGTTACCGGTGGCTGCCATTCTGCCTCAGGGTTATACCAGACTATTGTTGCCTGCCTATCTAGGGGGAGAGGAGGCTCCGCATTTACCACTATTTGGTTATACAGCTTTAGCCGCCCTGGGCGAAGATTTGTATGTAGCGGCTTTACCCACAGATGATCAGGTGAAATGGAATCCCTTATCATATAACACTCCGGATTTAAAGGAATTGGTAAAGGCCAGGATCAAGGTCCAGCCGGAGAATAGAATTCTGCGGCATCTGGCGCATTGTGCCCTAAATTATCATTGTCTGACTGCGCAGAATATTTTTTACAGACGGTGGGAAGGGGGGATCCCCACTTCTCCTACCTGCAATGCTCAGTGTTTGGGGTGTATCTCCAAACAACCGGCGGGGTGTTGCCAGGCGCCGCAAGGGCGGATCAAATTCCAGCCGACTGTGGAAGAGATAGTGGAGATCGCCCGTCCACACCTGGAAACAGAGGAGGCAATCATTAGTTTTGGCCAAGGTTGCGAAGGTGAGCCGCTTTTGGCTTGGCGGACCATTGCCGGGGCGATCAGGGAGATTAGGAAAGAAACGGATCAGGGAACAATCAACATTAATTCCAATGCCGGGCTGCCCAACGCAGTAGAGGCGCTGGTCCGTGCCGGTTTGGATTCGGCCAGGGTTAGTTTGTTTTCGGCGGATCCAGAGAGTTACCAGGTGTATCATCGACCGCAAAACTATAGCTTCTCCCAGGTGGCGGAGTCTGTGGAGATTATGTTACAAGCAGGGGTCTTTGTCTCATTGAACCTCTTGGTCTTCCCTGGGTTTACCGACTCCCGTCGGCAAATGGAGGCCTTATTTGATTTTCTGCGGACACATCCAGTGCACATGGTGCAATTGCGCAATCTCAACATTGATCCGGATTGGCTTCACAAACAGATTGATATTTCCACCGGTGAAGCCTTGGGAGTGGCTACTTTCATCAAGGAGATGAAGGGAGAGTTTCCCGGAATTTCCATAGGGAATTTTAGCAGGGCGGTCCGTTAATTCGCCCGCGATTGCGCACGTTGTACATGGCTCATATATGAACGTGATGTGTGGCGTGGGATTGTGTGCGGAAACGTGTGTAGCGCATGGCTTTTATATATGAACACAATAAATAATGCCCGTCTGCATGAATACAATGTACAGTGCACGACTGCAGACGTGGCCCTTCGACCAGATCTGAACCGGATACGCAGTACGTGGTTGCGTACATTGTGGTATGGTTTGTGATCCGAGAAGCATGGTTCACTTCACGACTGCGTGTTTTAGAGTAGCGCTTGCCAGCCGTGATCCTCGGTTTTCGGTGCGGATACGCAAGGTGGCGCATCATCTGTGATCCCTGTTACACAGGGCATATACGGTGCCGGGGCCATGGCTTCATAAAATGGCCTAGTGTTGGTGGAGACTGGGGGAAGGGATAAGTTGCCGACAATACTTCAGGATTCCTTTACTAATGGCCAAGGCTAAGGTTTCCTGGTACTCCGGGCTCTTGAGGAGAGCGGCGTCTTCCGTGTTGGAGAGAAAGCCGACCTCTATCAAGACGCCGGTCAGCCCTTTCTGTCTGATGATAAAATATCTGCCTGGCACGGCTTTTTGTGGTTTTTTCTGCACCTTATTTACCTCTTCTTGGATACTGAGGGCCAACTCTTTACTGGGAGCGGAGAGGTAATTATAGAAGACCACTGTCCCCTGTTTGTGGCGGGCTTCAGACCAATCGCAATGAATACTGATTAAACAGAGACTATTAGCTTGGCGGGCTTTCTGCACTCTCGCCAATAGATCCCGCCGGTGTCTGTCGATTCTTCCGGAGATAAAGGGGGAGAGATCCGTATCGGTTTCCCTGGTCATGACTACGCGCAAACCGCTTTGCTTGAGTTGGTCGCGGAGAGCCAAGGCAATGGCGAGGTTTATTTCTTTTTCCAGGATTCCGGTATGGTCGGCTGTTCCTCCGTCCACTCCCCCGTGTCCGGGATCAATGAGCACAGTCAGGTTTTCCAGCGGGCCCTGGGCCTTTCGGTAGAGGCCGGTAGCCAGCAGAAGAGAGGCTATGACTAGCAGGAGAAAGCTGCTGAAAATACGGATTAAGGTCTGGCGAGGGAAGAAAATGAATTTCAAAACCTGGTCACCTCAGTACGGTTTGATGCAAGGCGAATCAGTATATTTAGATTTATTCATCCGCTCTCTTTGATATGTCAGCGCGCGTAGAGAGAAGCAAAGGAGAGGGAGTTTCATGTTCATGAACCGCTGGTGGAAGTTTGTGCAAAGAGCTGTTCCGCCTGAAGTAATTGCTCTGCTTCGGCTCTTTAAAGAGCATGGATTTACTGCATATATAGTAGGCGGCGCCCTTCGGGATTTGTTACTTGGTCAAATTCCGGCGGATTGGGATCTTGCTACTGACGCTCTTCCCGAAACAGTGGAAGAGATCTGCGCGACGCACAGTGCAGAAGGACTGAAAATAATCCAAGTTGGAAAGAAGTTCGGCGTCATCAAGCTTCTCAAGAGCACTCTGGACATTGAGGTCACTACTTTTCGTCAGGAGGGGCCGTATTCTGACGGCAGACACCCGGATTGGGTGGATTTCCGGTCAAGGATTGAAGAGGACCTTTCCAGACGGGATTTTACCGTAAATGCCATGGCCTTGGAGGTCTTTAACAAGCAGTTGATTGATCCCTTTGGTGGCAGGAAAGACCTGAGGCACAAGGTGATTAGGGCCGTAGGCGATCCGGAGCAAAGGTTCGCTGAGGATGCTTTGCGAATGCTTAGATTCTTCCGTTTCCAATCCAGTCTGGGGTTTCGTGGGGATCGTAAGACGGAAGAGGCCATCACCCCTCATTTGCTGGAGAAGATTAGTCCGGAACGAATCCGGGAGGAAGTAACGAAGCTTTTGGTTTCTCCCCGGCCGGTCCAGGGGCTTTCCGGATTAATTCGAACCGGGTTATTATTATCCTTTGCCCCAGAATTTGCCGGGGTGGTCTCGGATGAGTGCTTGATCTCCCATGTACTGATGACCGTGGAGGCGATTACACCCCACCCCCGTTTAAGATGGGCTGCGCTCTTACATGATCTCGCTAAAGCACAGTGTCGGGCAGTAGATGAGCGCGGTCTCCATTATTATGGACACGCAGAGGTTGGCGAGGAGTTGGCCCGAAATGTACTGGAACGTCTCCGCTTCTCCAAGGATTTTATAAAGCGCGTTACTATCCTGGTGCGGTGGCATATGTTTTCCGCGGATCCAAACCAGACTGATACCGCGCTTCGACGGTTAGCCTGTAGAGTAGGGGAGGAAAATCTCTGCGATTTGTTGGAATTACGCCGGGCGGATATCATTGCCAGTGGGCAAAACTACCACCGGGCTTGGGAAGGGTTTTCCGCCTTCGCCTCCCGGCTCGAAGCGCTCTTGCAGGCAGAAAAGGTATTAACTTTGCGGGATCTGGCGGTCAATGGTAAGGATATCATGAAAGTTTTGGGTATTCCCGCCGGGCCGCAAGTTGGGCAGATTCTGCAAGAACTATTTGCCTGGATCACAGAGGAGCCTGATCGAAATAATAGAGAAGACTTATATCGGTATCTTGAGGAACACTATTTATCTGGGAGCTAGAGATTGGAAGCTGAAAACTGGAATTCAGGTCATGAACAAAACGCCTACCGCCTTTGGCTTCCTATTGTAAGAAGACCGGATCTTCCTGATTCATGTTTCGCCCGTTCTCCGCATAACCTTTGTTATGGATATTTTTCATTACCGGAGGTGGACTAGTGGAGAAGGGGAAGGATCGAAAGAACTGGCTTGGCAGGCTTATTAACTTCTTTGAGCTACCACCGGATGTGCTTTTAGATCTCCCCCGCCTGGTGATGAGCGGTAATGAAAAACTGGTTATTGAGAACCACCGTGGACTGCTTGAGTATACCAACGAAACAGTTAGAGTGCGCACGGCCGGGGGTGAAATTTTCATTACCGGGGAAGACCTGAATCTGGTCTCTATTGAGCAGGAAGAGGTTTGGGTGGAAGGCCGGATCAGCCGGGTCGAGTTACCCAAGTGGAGGGGATAGCCTTGTTTTGGCGGCAGATTGCAGCCTACTTCCGTGGTTATCTTGTGTTGAAATTTCAGGGGCTAAATCCGGAAAAAATCATAAACTGCGCGATCCAGCAAGGAATTAAGTTATGGGAGGTCAGGCGGGTTTCATCCGAGATTATAATCTGTAAAGTCGCTGCCGAGGATTTTAAGCACTTCAGAACACTGGTCAAAAAGACCGGATGTCGGACCAAAATTCTTGCCCGCTTGGGGTTACCCTTTTTCTATCGTCAATTGCAGCACAGGCGGGGTTGGCTCTGCGGAGCGGCGGTCTTTTTTTCTGCCCTATATATTCTGGCCTCTTTTGTCTGGGTAATACAGGTGGAAGGAGTGGCCCGTATCCCTGTCGCCCAGGTCATGGCGGACCTTCATGAATTGGGACTTTACCCTGGGACACCCAGGGGTAAAATAGAAGAAAAGCGTAATTGGTTAATTAGAGAGTTGAAGATCCGGTACCCGCAGACCGCCTTTGTTTCTGTGGAGTTAAAAGGGATCGTGGCCCATATCGAGCTGGTGGAGAAAGAATTGCCACCGGCCACGCAGAAAGAGACCAGGCATTTATATGCGGTAAAGGACGGATTAGTCCAGGAGATTGTGGTTTTGGAAGGAACTCCCCAGATTAAAGCAGGTGATATGGTCAGCAGGGGAGATTTATTAATTTTGGGGAAGAAGGTCCTGCGGAGATTGGATGGGACTATTGTCACCACCGAAGTGAAGGCCGCTGGAGTGGTGAAGGCCCGTGTCTGGTATGAAGTCCACATTGAAGAGCCGCTTCTATATTGGGCAGCGGAAATAGGAGAGGGAAAGAGGGTCGTCTATTATTTGCGGATCAAAGATTGGGTATTTCCCTTTTTTTCTTGGGGACGGGTTACAGGAGAAACCCGGAACTTACGGCAGCGATTTGAAATATATAAAGGAAGGAATCAGCTTGGTTTAGTAGAATTCTTTAAAGATACCTACCATGAGGTAAATTGGGTGCAAAGGCAGCTCACTACTGAAGTCGCTTTAAATCGGGCAAGAGAGGAAGGTAACAAAAAGCTCCTTTATCTCTTGCCTGTAGGGGTCAAACCCGAGCGGTTGCAGGAAGAATGGGAGCCCAGAGAAGGATTTTTGGTTTATCGCTTGGTAGCGGAGACTTTGGAAAATATCGCAGTGGGTTCAGAAGGAGGAGAAACCTGGAATTTTGATTAACTCTGTAATAACGCTAGAGATTAACCCGGAAATTGCTCCAATCTTATTTGGGCAGTTAAACCAAAATTTACGGCAGATCTCGGAAGAATTGGATGTGAACTTATCAGCCAGGGGGAATACTCTACACATCTCCGGGGACGAAGAGGACGTCTCTGTAGTCCTGTTAGTTTTGGAAACCTTACGGGATCAAGTGGCACAAGGAATCGTTCCGGGACCTCACGAAATTAAGTATACTCTGGATTTGGTCAGGGATGACCGGAAAATTACACCGGAAGAAGCGGATCTGACCACGGAGGTTATTGTCGTAACCAACAGAGGGAAGAAGATTTTCCCCAGGACTTTGGGACAAAAAAGATACATTAACGCCATTCGTCATCACCTATTGACCTTCGGCATCGGGCCGGCCGGCACTGGGAAGACTTTTTTGGCGGTGGCCATGGCGGTGGCTGCTTTGCAAAGCAAAGAAGTGTCCAGGATCATCCTGACCCGTCCCGCAGTGGAAGCCGGTGAAAAACTGGGCTTTTTGCCCGGGGATCTACAGGAGAAAGTCGATCCATATCTAAGGCCACTCAATGACGCGCTTTTTGATATATTAGGGGGAGAATTATACCAGAAATATATGGAAAAACGGATTATTGAGATCGCCCCTTTGGCTTATATGAGAGGGAGAACTCTTGATGATTCCTTTATTATCTTGGATGAGGCGCAAAATACCACCCCTGAACAGATGAAGATGTTCCTGACCAGGATGGGTTTTGGCTCGAAGGTGATTGTGAACGGTGATATAACCCAGGTTGATCTGCCTAAAGGAAGTGTCTCCGGTTTGACTGAGGTGGCTACGATCTTTCAACATGTTCCGGACATTGCCATCGTCACTCTGGGTTATAAAGATGTGGTCCGTCATGAATTGGTGCAAAAAATCATTCGTGCTTATGAAGAATATGAAAAGCAAAACGTGAAAGAGGAAAACGGTGTGTGATAAAGGGGGATCTTCCATGGATAACAAGGAGTTGCGTTCAAATGACCAACCCTCTACCAACCGAGCCAGGAAAAGAGTGAGTTTCACCAATTGGTTACGACAGGTATTAGTCAAGAAACAGACGAGAGAGCGGATTCTGGTGGTCACCAGTTTCTTTGCGATCGTGGCCATCCTTCAGATAAATTTGGTGCCGGCAAATTTAGATGTTAAGCTTGGAGAGCCTAGTCCGGAAGATATTCATGCTCCCCGGGAAGTGATCGACGCGGAAAGAACGCAAGAACTGCAAAAAGAAGCCGCGGATAAGGCCGTTCGGGAGGCCGAGAATGAGCTGGAGTATCAAACCATCATGACCAGGGCGGGCACTGAGGCGGAAACCCTAGTGATCGAAGTCTTTAATTTAATCGATCGCAGCCGTCAAGACCTGGAGGAGCAACGCGCTAAGGGCGATCTTTCTCGGCAAAATCTGGAAGAAGCGCAAGGAGCCCTGATGGGAGTGGCGGAGGGTTTTGCCGAGATGCCTGCGGATGACTTAAAAACCTTGTTGCTCTTACCAGTGGAGGATTATGAACGGATCAAGAAAAGTGTCAGGCAGATCTTTGTTACGATCGAGACGGAAGAAAAGATCGGCTGGCAAAACCTGGACAAGCTGCGCTCGGGGTTGGACCGGTTTATCCTGAGTTATCCTTTGCTTCCCCAGGATGTCAAAGTGGTGCGTTCGATGGTCAGTTCCATGCTCTTCGTTAACCTGGTGAAGGATGAGGCAAAACTACGTCAACTTCAGGACAAGGTGAGCAAGGAGGTTCCTCCGGTTAAAATTAAAAAAGGAGAATTAATTATCAGAGAGGGTGACATGATCACTGCCGAAGATATTCAGCTCCTGCGGGAGCTGGCCCTCATCGACAACCAAGGAAATAGGGTTTTAATATTCTTTAGCCTGTCCATGTTCTCCTTGTTTTTAATCGGCATCGGACTTTTATATATTTATCATTTTGATAAAAAACTTTTAAAGCAGGAGCGTCAGCTCTATCTGCTGGCGTTGGTCATCCTGACTGTGCTGGCGGTGGCCAAAGGGCTGAGTTTGTCTAATGTCACGGCTTTAAACTATTTGATTCCTCTTTCTTTTGCCAGTATCATCTTGACCATTCTGCTTGATCCGAAGACAGCTTGGGTCATGAGTACGCTGCTCAGTTTTTTGGTAGGGATTATTGTAGATTTTAACCTTTCTTATGCTATATTTTATTTTGTTTCCGGGACAGCTTCGGTTTACTGCATGATCAATATCACTCAGCGAAAAGAGTTGATTCAAAGAGGATTGATCCTAAGCGGAGTCAATTTTTTGGCTGTGATTACCCTGAATTTGTTGTTTGGAAATAAAAATTTCCTGTCTATGTTGGGCTTTGCGGTGACCGGAGCCTTCAACGGTATCCTCTCCACTGCACTGGCCAATGGCTTTTTGCCCTTTTTAGAGCATCTGTTTGGAATGACCTCCGCATTAAGTTTGGTGGAATTGGCTAATCCAAACCTGCCCTTATTAAAGCGTCTTTTGCTGGAGGCGCCCGGTACGTATCATCACAGTATTATCGTGGGCAATTTGGCGGAAGCGGCCGCTGACGCCATCGGCGCAGATAGCTTGCTGGTACGGGTGGGAGCTTACTATCATGATGTGGGAAAACTGCGGCGCCCATACTTTTTTATTGAAAACCAGATTGCCCAGGATAATCCCCATAGCAAGCTCTCTCCCAACCTTAGTACTTTGATCATTACTTCGCATGTCCGGGACGGGGTGGAGCTGGCCAAATCATATGGGGTACCGGAGATGGTCATCGATCTAATTGAACAGCACCATGGCACCGATCTGGTGCGCTATTTCTACCAGCGCGCCTCCGAAAAGATACAGGAAGATAAGGAGACTTTGGAGGAGAGTGGCTTTCATTATCCCGGTCCCAAACCACAGACTAAGGAAGCGGCAGTGGTGATGTTGGCCGACTCGGTGGAAGCGGCGGCCAGGGCGATGGGCAACCCGTCTTCTGCCCGTTTGGAGGCTATGGTCTCGCAGGTAATCAAAGAACGCTTGGAAAGCGGAGAACTTGATGAGGCCAATCTGACGCTAAGAGATTTAGATAAGATTAGAACCTCCTTCTTAAAGGTCTTGGGAGGCATATTCCATCATCGGGTTCAATATCCGGAGATTGTGAAAGAGACAGAAAGGAAGAAGGCCAGTGGGAATAATCGTTAATAATGAGCAAACCGAGGTCCCGATCGATGAATCGTTGCTTGTATCCTTAACAAGAATAGTGGAGAGCGTTTTATCCGCCCACCAAAAAAGCGAGTCCGAGGTGGGGATCATCCTGACTGATCGAGAGACTATCCACCAGTTAAACAGGGATTACCGTCAGGTGGACGCCCCCACGGACGTACTGTCTTTTGCCTTAAGCGAGGGTAATGAGGGGCCGCAAGCGGAATTCATACCGGACCTGTTGGGAGATGTGATTATCTGTATTCCCAAAGCGCAAGAACAAGCCGGGGAATACGGTCATTCTTTTGAACGGGAAGTTCTGTACCTGGCGGTACATGGTATTTTACATCTATTGGGTTATGATCACCAAACAGCCGAGGAAAAAGAGGTAATGCGGGCGGAGGAAGAACGGTTTTTGACTACTCAAGGATGGTCCCGGCGCCATGGATAAAAGGACAAGCAACCGGAATTTAGTCGACAGTTTTGAACGGGCGATCACAGGGGTTGTATACTGTTTACGCACGCAGAGAAACTTCCGCCTGCATTTTTTCGCTGCTGTTCTGTCGCTTTTCAGCAGTGTCTGGTTTCATCTGACCAAGGCGGAGCTACTCTTGGTCTTTATGGCTATTACTTTTGTTTGGGTGACGGAGATTATCAATACTGCGATCGAGGTCACCATCGATTTGGTTACGAAAAGAAAATACCACCCACTGGCCGCCATTGCAAAAGATGTATCAGCTGGCGGTGTTTTAGTAGCCGCTGCAAACGCGGTGGTCGTTGGGTATATGGTGTTTTTTCCCAAGATTACTCCTTCCATTCCTTTAGTGATTGAGAAGATCAGAAACTCGCCGGCTCATCTAACAGCGATCACCCTCGGATTCCTCGTTTTCCTAGTAATTACCTTAAAAATTATTACCGGAAGAGGACGGCCTTTCTCCGGCGGAATGCCCAGCGGTCACAGTGCTCTTGGTTTTTCCCTGGCGACAGCGGTGATCTTCATCACCAGTAACGGGTTGGTCGCGATTTTAGTCCTTCTCCTCAGTCTGTTAGTGGCTCAGAGCAGGGTGGAGAGTGGAATCCACAGTATTACAGAGGTGGTGGTAGGCGCCGCCTTGGGTATTCTTTTTACCATCTTAATCTTTCAACTTTATAAACAATTGGGGTGATAATTATGTCAAAACCAGATTCGGTCTTGACCGAGGAGCAAACCCGTACTTTACTGAAGAAAGCGGAAGGCGCGATGAAGCACGCCTATATTCCTTATTCCCATTACCCAGTGGGGGCCGCCATCCTTACCGGAAGCGGGCGGATCTATACAGGCTGTAATATAGAGAATTCTTCCTATGGCGCTACGATCTGTGCGGAGCGGGTGGCCGCTTGTTCTGCGGTGGCCGCCGGAGATTTGCCTTTTCGGGCTTTGGCTGTGGTTACCGATAGTGAAGAACCCGGGCCGCCGTGCGGTATTTGTCGTCAGTTTTTATCGGAATTTGTCGATGATTTACCCATAATTATGGCTAATCTAAAAGGGAAAATAAAAAAAGGAAACCTTCGTGCCTACCTTCCTGCCGCTTTTACCGGAGCATTCATCAAGGATAGGGAAGGGGAGATGGAATGACCGATTTTCGTTCGGGTTTTATCGGTATAGTAGGACGTCCCAATGTGGGCAAGTCTACCCTGGTTAATGCCCTCGTGGGAGAGAAGATCGTCATTTCTGCCGCTAAACCTCAGACTACTAGGCAAAGGATTAGGGTGATCTTAACCACCAAGCAGGCGCAGGTTATCTTCTATGATACCCCCGGCTTACATAAACCTCAGCATAAGCTGGGCGAAGAGATGAATAAAGCCGCTCTGAACACCTTTAAATTGGTGGATGCCGTTCTATGGTTGACGGATGCGACGCAACCGGTAGGCCGGGGTGACCGCTGGGTGGCGGAGAAACTTCGGGACTTTTCCGGTCCGGTACTGGTGGCAATCAACAAGATTGACCTCGCATCCGGGGTTGATCTTGGAAAATATATAGAGAAGATCGGGGCCCGGCAGTGGCCTGTTGTCCGGGTTTCTGCCTTAACCGGCCAAGGTCTACCGGAATTGCTGGAGAGGATGATTGGCCTTCTACCGGCCGGTCCCCAGTATTACCCGGCGGAAATGTTGACCGACCAACCGGAAGCAGTCATCATCTCCGATTTGATTCGCGAGGGAATTATCGAGCAAACTGAGGAGGAGGTTCCACACTCCGTGGCGGTAGTCGTGGAGGAGCTCAAAGAGCGTGGCAAAGGGCCGCGTGAGAAGAGAATAACGTATGTCCGGGCTACTATTTTGGTGGAGAGGGATTCTCAGAAGAAGATCCTCATCGGGAAAGGCGGTCAACGATTAAAACTGATTGGAACCGCCGGGCGGAACGCGGTAGAAGAGTATCTGGGCGCACCTGTGTTCTTGGATTTGTGGGTAAAGACCAGAAAAGACTGGCGGGATTCTCTTCCGGACCTAAAAAAACTGGGGTACATAGAAGAGATGGAGTAGTGCGTAAGGAGCGATCATAGTTTGCTGGTGGATGAGTTTGATTATTACCTTCCGGAGGAATTAATCGCCCAGAAACCCGCGGAGAAGAGGGATACCTCCCGGTTGTTGGTGGTGCATAGAAACTCCGGAGCATTGGAACATAAACACTTTTTCCAACTTGGGGACTGGATTGAACCAGGGGATTTATTGGTCTTCAATGATACCAGAGTAATTCCTGCTCGTCTATGGGGACGTCGGGAGCCCGGGGGCGGCCGGACGGAGGTTTTACTCTTGAATGACCTGGATGGAGAGAGGTGGGAGGCCCTGGTTCGCCCAGGGAAAAAGGTCCGCCCTGGTCAAATCCTCTCTTTTGTCAAGGAGAGTGGGCCCGGGCAAGTGAGTGTCCCATGGGGAGAAGCGCTCCTTCAGGCTGAAGTGGAGGAGAAGGCGGATTTTGGCGGACGGATCCTCCGATTTAACCGCCAGGGAGAAGATCTGCGTCGGGCCATCAGGACGTTGGGTGAGATGCCGCTCCCTCCATATATCAAGGAAAAACTGAACGATCAAGAGCGGTACCAAACCGTCTATGCCCGGCATGAAGGATCGGCCGCGGCGCCCACCGCGGGACTGCATTTTACTCCGGACCTCTTGGCCAAATTGAAGCAGCAGGGGATAAATACTGCTTTTCTCACTCTCCATGTGGGACTGGGTACCTTTCGCCCGGTGAAAACGGAGCGAATCGAAGAACATAAGATGCACGCAGAGTTTTATCAGATCGGGGCGGAACTGGCCGCTGCCGTAGAAAAGACAAGGGCTGCGGGAAAACGTGTGATTGCTGTGGGCACTACCGCCACTCGCGCTCTGGAATCCGCTGCCCGGGACGATGGAACCATCATTCCCGGCCGGGGTTGGACGGAGATTTTTATCTATCCCGGTTACAAATTCAAGGTAATCGACGGTTTGATTACCAACTTTCACCTGCCCCGCTCTACTCTGTTGATGTTGGTCTCAGCCTTGGCCGGCCGGGAATTGATCCTTTCCGCTTATGCGGAAGCAGTTCAACGGAGATACCGGTTTTTTAGTTTTGGTGACGCCATGCTGATCATTTAGGAGAGAGGGGCCGCGTACAGTGTTTCAATTTACAGTAGAGCATAAATCCACAGAAAATCAAGGACGGTGCGGGAGACTGGTCACTCCCCACAGCCGGATTGAGACCCCGGTTTTCATGCCGGTGGGCACTCAAGCTACAGTGAAGACAATGACTCCTGAGAGTTTAGTGGCGATCGGTTTTCCGATTATTCTGAGCAATACATACCACTTATACCTGCGTCCCGGCCATGAAATAGTGGCGGAGGCCGGCGGTTTGCACTCCTTCATGAATTGGCCGGGCTCCATTCTGACGGACAGCGGAGGGTTCCAAGTCTTCAGCCTCTCCGCTCTGCGGAAAGTAGAAGAGGATGGGGTGGTCTTTCGCTCGCATATCGACGGTTCCCGCCATTTTTTTACTCCTGAACGGGTGATGGAGATCGAGATGGCCTTGGGCGCCGACATTGCCATGGTTTTAGATGAATGCCTGCCTTATCCCTCTCCTTATGAAGCGGCCAAAGCCGCTCAGGAACGCACCACCAGGTGGGCCAGGAGATGCCGGGAACGGCACTGCAAAACGAACCAGGCCTTATTCGGTATTGTGCAGGGGGTAACCTATCCTGACTTGCGGGAAAAAAGCGCCAAGGAACTGGTGGAGTTGGATTTCCCCGGTTATGCCGTGGGTGGCTTAAGTGTCGGTGAACCCAAACCTTTAATGTATGAAATGCTGGAGATCACCGTACCCATGTTACCGGAGGATAAACCCAGATACTTAATGGGGGTGGGGTCCCCGGATACCCTGTGGGAGGGGGTAGCCAGAGGAATCGATATGTTTGATTGTGTCTTTCCCACCAGAATCGCCCGGAACGGAACGGCCATGACCAGCGAAGGACGGGTGATTGTCCGGGACGCCAAATATGCCAGGGACTTTTCACCTTTGGATCCGAATTGTTCCTGCCCTACCTGTCAGCAGTACACCAGAGCCTATCTCCGGCATCTCTTCAAAGCCGGAGAGGTGCTGGGCTTGATCCTTTTGACCTATCACAACTTATATTTCCTCCATACCTTAATGAGTCAAATCCGGAGAGCCCTGCGCGAGGGGAGCTTTGAGCAAGAGCGTCGGGAGTTTTTCGCCAGGTACTACAAGACAACTGAAAAATGAAGAAAAGAAAGTCCGGGGCAGGTAGGATTTTTCTGTCTGGTGTGGAAATACTTTAGACTATATGATAAATTTGTGAATGTGGATCTTTGTCTTACATTTCACGAAGGAGGTTACTGAATGCAGTTTTTAGCGGCTTCCGCCTTAGCTGAAACCCAGGCTCCCGCCGGGTCTACCTTAAGCATGTTTTTACCAATGATTCTGGTCTTTGTCATCTTCTGGTTTATCCTCATCATGCCCCAGCGCAAACAGCAGAAGCAACGACAGGCGATGTTGGATGCTTTGAAAAAAGGAGATAAAGTAATCACCATTGGCGGGATTCATGGTGAGATTCTGGAGATAGACGGTGATGATCTACGCTTGCGCATCGGCGATAAAGTGGAGATTAAAGTATTACGCAGCGCCGTCTCCCGGGTGAAGGGCGAATAACCGGTCCGTCTCGCGCTGATCGTTAGTGGTTCGTCCCCTATTGTTTACAACAATAGTTGCGGGGCGTGCTGAAAATCAGAAGGTTTTTTGCCGACGATCTTTGGTCGGTGCGCTTCACCATTAATTAGTACTTTGGTTGAAGAAGAAAGGGTCGCGCATGGAAGCTAACGCGTGCGCTACCCTTTTTTGTACCCGCCTGGGCCCTTTTAGTGTGGAGCATCACTTTTCTTTACGTACTTGACTCCGTAGAGCACTCCTCTGCCGCGGATTCTTGATCTTAACTAAAGGAGAGTTTAACCCTTCGTGTATGCATTGAAGGGCAGAACTTAATTTTCCTGTTAATTCCTTGCCAAAAAGGCTGATTATTTATACAATATACGTTAAAGATGTCCGCAAGACAAGGGAAGACTGTAATACGGTAATATTGAAGGTGATATATAAATGGAGTATATAAGCACCCGAGGCGGAGCTAAGGCGCGCGGGTCAATTCAAGCCATCTTGACAGGATTGGCCGCTGATGGCGGGTTGTTTATTCCCCGGGAATTTCCGGAGGGAGTCTTAGGAGAGAGTCTGGCCTGGAAAGATCTGAGCTACGCGGATCTGGCCACCGGGATTCTCAGCCTGTTCTTAACTGATTTTACTATGGAAGAGCTCAAGGAGATAGTGGGGGCTGTCTATACTGAAGAGCGATTTTCTTCACCTTCGATTACTCCGGTTAACACCATACGGCCGGGTTTAGGCTTTTTAGAACTATGGCATGGTCCCACTTGCGCATTTAAGGATCTGGCTCTTCAACTCTTACCGCATCTGTTGGTGAAAGCCGCGCGGAAGTGTGGGGATGACCGAAAGATCATTCTTTTGGTAGCCACTTCCGGGGATACCGGTAAGGCTGCCTTGGAGGGGTTTAAAGATCTGCCGGGAACCATGGTCATCGTATTCTACCCCGTACAAGGCGTCAGTGCCATGCAGAAAAGGCAAATGCTGACGCAAGAGGGAGAAAATACGATCGTCATTGGGGTAGAAGGTAATTTTGATCAGGCGCAGACCGGGGTGAAAGCCATCTTCTCCCATCAGGAACTGGGGGAGAGAATGTCCCAAGCAGGGATGCGGTTCTCCTCAGCCAACTCGATCAACTGGGGCAGACTCATCCCGCAGGTAGTCTATTATGTCTGGGCTTATTTGTCATGGTTGAGACATGGACGTCTGCAGGCGGGCGAGGAGTTTAATGTGGTCGTACCTACCGGGAACTTCGGTAATATTCTTGCTGCTTATTATGGGAAGAGATTGGGATTGCCCATTAAGAAGCTGATCTGCGCTTCAAATATGAATAACGTCTTGACGGAGTTTCTTCGGACCGGAGTCTATAATCGGAAAAGAGAGTTTTATCAGACGATCTCTCCTTCCATGGATATCTTAATCTCCAGCAATCTGGAGCGACTCCTCTTCGAGTTGGCGCAGGAAGATACGGACAGAGTAAAGGCGCTGATGAATGATTTACAGAAGACCGGAGTCTATAGACTGCCTACGGACTTGCTTGAAAAGTTGGGAGCGGACTTCTGGGGCGGGTACGCCACAGAAGAAGAGACCAAACAGGCTATGGCCGAGGTTTTCGCTGATCATCATTATCTGATGGATCCCCACACCGCCGTAGGTTATAAAGTCTATCAGGAGTATACATCTGAAACCGGGGACAAGACCCCGACGGTGATCGCGTCAACCGCCAGTCCTTATAAGTTCCCTGCCAGCGTGGCGCAGGCTATAATGAAGAAAGAGAAGGTAACAGGCCAGGAAGAGCTGGCCTTATTACAGGAGATTTCTCAGTTTACCGGCACACCCATACCTGAACCTCTCCGGGATCTGGACGCCAAACCTCTTCGCCACCACAGAGTCGTGGCTGTACAGGATATGGAGGAGACTGTTCGGGACATCCTGTTTTCCGGTAAATAGAGATAGTGTTCAGCGGTGAGCCAAAAAATACTTACAAGGGCATTCTTCCCATACGAGTGACGAACAACGAACTATGAGTTTATTCGGCTCTTGCTTGGGTACGGAAAATTAGATCAAGCGCGCCCAGAACAATATGGGCCACTCCAAAGCCTAAGACGAACCAGGCCCAATTCATCGGTAAAAAACTGTAACCCAGCGCCGAAACTAGAGCACCTAAACCAATAACCACCCAATCAGCAGTTCTCATTCTTTAAACACCTCCCTGCCGATATTCTTGCCGTAAAGGGAATAAATAATAGAGGTTTCACATGGTGAGCGCCAGGAAATTTACGCCAAGAAAAGGGGATAGGCAACCGGCAGTTATTATAATTATCTCAAGCGCGCACGGGACTTTGCCCTTTTACTAGCCTGGATTGATTTTCTTTTGCTATCTCAGGCGTGCACGCGATTTAACCGTTTTATCTTAGGTGCGTACTGGCGTGTGCGACTTTACCGGATACGTAGATAGGGTGATAGGGCCCCCCCGGTTTAATTTTTGGCCACATAGACCCGTTCGCTCCACAGGCTTTCGTTTGTTCCCCGGTCCACACTGCTGACGGCGTAACCCAGTTGCCCCTGGAAGAAAGGTGCATCTTCAATGCTCTCCGTGTAAGTGGAGTCAGTGGTCCGGGCATGCCAGACAAAGCGGCCTTCGTTATTGGTCCGGTAGATGAAGTACTCGACCAAATCATCATCGTCTACTTCTTTCCAGGATAGCGTGATCGAGGTGCCTTCTCGGTGGAGAGTCAACCCGGAGGGAGTAGTGGGCGCTGGGTCGATGATGGTGATGATTTCCAAGGCATTGTCCGGGGTTATGTTTTGCAAATAGACCTCCCCCGCCAGGATATCCGCGGTATAGAAGGAACTGACATATATCCGGTTAGAAATGTTTGGAACAGCTACCCGAAAGGAGTATGTTCCCTCATCTAACTCGGCTCTACCCTTTAGGTAGATCCCGTCCAGGGACAGCGGGAAACTGGTTGAAGTATTTCTGGTTGGATCCAGATAGACATAGAGACGGCCGGAGTTGATTGTCTCACCAAAACCGGGAATTTGCGAGGCGTCCAGAATGACCTCGAGTATTCCCGGACCCGCAATCAACGTAATAGTAGTCCGGTTGACAGCACCGGCTATGATTTCCACTTCGCTTCCTCCACGAAAAATGGTCTTTGCCGCCTGGTTCAGGCCATAGACATCAACCTCCCAGCTTCCCGGATATAAATCGGGAAAGGAAGTTTCCACATATTCTGTTGAGGGGTTGTCCAGGTCGATGATCTTCTCTTTGGAGATTTGGGCTTTTTGGTTTTTTAGACAAATCAGGAAGGAGCGAAGCTCACTAATGATAACGCGAGCGGTTGCCGGCTTGTCCGCTACATAGATGCTAAGCTCCAGTTGTCCCCCTTCCAAACCGGGCAGGCTTGGCTTTTTTAAACAGCCGATCTGTCCAGAGATCACACTCAGGAAAATCAGGAGAAAGAGGAGCCCGGCTTTAGGTGAAAAGAGAGGAGTTCTATCCATTTTTAAATCACTCCTTTTTGTAAATAATTTACTAAACATGGGAAAAATCCTTCTGGATTTTGGAATAATTCACATATATTTCCAAAAGAGTTCAAGCTAAATTATGAACAGAATTAAAATGGAGGCGATGTCATGAAGGCAATGATTATGGCGGCTGGAGTTGGTTCACGGCTAGAACCTTTGACTCTTAATCGGCCGAAACCAATGGTTCCGGTAGTGAATCGACCGGCCATGGAACATATAGTCAAACTTTTAACGAGGTACGGAATTACGGAAATAGCCGCTAATCTCTGGTATCTTCCAGAGAAGATCACCGACTATTTTCAGGACGGGGCCAGGTTTGGCGTAAAATTCCATTATTCCAGGGAAAAAGAGTTGATGGGAACAGCCGGCGGGGTCAAGAAGTTGGAATCATTTCTCGACGAGACCTTCGTTATTGTCTCGGGAGATGCTGTGACCGACATTGATCTGGATGCTTTAATCCAAACGCACCGGGAGAAAAAAGCCATCGCCACGATTGCTTTGCGACCGGTCGAAGACCCCAGACATTTTGGGGTGGTGATTACTGATCAGGAAGGCAAAATCAAAGCCTTTCAGGAGAAACCTCAGCCTGGCGAGGCGCTGAGTAAGTTGGCTAATACCGGTATATATGTGTTTGAACCGGAGATCTTTCGTTATATACCCGCTGGAGAGGTATATGACTTCGGAAAACAAGTCTTTCCCCATCTGGTCCAAGCCGGGCTTCCCTTTTACGGATCTGTGATGAACGAATACTGGTGTGATATAGGTACACTGGATCAATACCGGATTGGCCACTATGATATTCTCCAAGGCCGGGTGCGCCTGGATATACCGGGAGATTGGCATCAGGGCGGAATCTTTATTGGTGAAGGGACGCAGATTGCGCCAACGGCCAAAATAGGGGAGAAGGTAGTGATCGGGGCTAATTGCCGCATTGGGGATGGTGTAGAGATTCTTGGTGAAACAGTCATTGGCGATGGTTGTCACATTGGGGACGGCGTTAAAATCTTTGCCAGTATCATCTGGGATCAAACTATAATTGAGAAGAACGTTAGACTCGTTGAATGCGTGGTTGGGAGCGGTTGCCGGATTCTGTCTGCGGCCAACATCGGCGCCAGAGTAGTTTTGGGAGATCAGGTGACTGTAGACGCGGGGCAGACTATCGAGACAAGCGCCAAAGTACCGGAGAGAAGTTAGCCGTGGATGCTAAATCTTTGTTAACAAAGACTTTGGCTGGAACTCGAAACTAAAAAAAGCTGTTGACTTAAGCAACAGCTTTTTTAGTGCGGATACTATTAGTCGGCTAAACTTATATTAACAACAGGATTTCCAGGCTTTGCGCAGAAAAAGTATGGTGTTTAGCGGCAACAATAATTACCGGGAGTGTTTTGATGAAAGGTCTTAAAAAACTATTCCAACTGGCCCTGCCGTCATGGAAAGTAGTGGTGGCTCTTTATATCTGCAGCCTATTTCATTCCGCGGCTACCGCCTTAAGCGCCGCTACTTTAGGGCAGATTATGAAGTCGGATTTAGTGACTGCTCGTGGCTTGAGCTTCTCCGGACTAACCGGAGTCTATTTTGAACAGTATCCCACTGTCTACCTGACCGCCGGCGCCATTGTCTTTTTCTTTCTGATTCGGGGATTTTTCGGATACTTCCAGAATTATTTGAGCAAATATATGAGTCAGAAGATAATTATGGATTTACGGATCAAACTTTATATCAAATTGCAGATGATGTCCATCGGCTATTACGAACGGAATCGTTCTGGTCAGTTGATTTCCAAAGTTACAAATGACGTAGATCATTTGCAAAGCCAATTGGGAGGCGGTTTATTTCAACTTTTGATTCAGCCGGTCAGTATTACGGTGCTGCTGGCCTATGCGGCGGTAATCAACTGGCGCGTGGTGGCCATCCTTCTGTTTGTGCTGCCTCTGGCCGGACTATTCATTCGAAACTTCAGTATTAGAATGAAAAAGATCGGAAGCCGGGTGCAGATCAAGGCCGGAGATATCCTCCAAGTTCTGGTGGAAACGATCAGCGCCATCCGTGTGGTGAAAGCCTTTAATGCGGAGGAACGGGAGATTGAACGGTTCACCGCGGAAAACCGGGAAAGTTTCGGCGTTACCATGAAAGGGGCGAAGCTGACTTCCTTCTTCTCCCCTGTGATTGAGTTGTTGGCGGCTATATTCATCGCCGGGGTCTTGGTCTTTGTCGGATATGAATTATTACGGGGCGCCCTCACCCAACAGGATATCGGGACGATTCTTTTTGTCTTTGCTCAAGTGAGCGAGCAAATCAGGCAAATAAGTACCACTTTTTCGGGAATTCCTCATACGCTGGCTGCATTAGAACGGGTCTACTCCATCCTGGATGAGGAACCCGAAATTAAAGAGGCGGCGGATGCCCGCGAACTTCCTAAGGTACGGGGAGAGATAGTCTTCGAAGGAGTTTCTTTCGCTTATCAAGAGGGGATTCCGGTCTTAAGAGACATAAATCTACGGATTAACCCTGGAGAAATGGTGGCTTTAATCGGTCCCAGTGGTGGCGGGAAGACTACATTAGCTAATCTGATTCCCAGATTTTATGACCCCAATACAGGGGTGGTCAGGATTGACGGCTATGATCTTAAAGAGGTTACCTTCGCCTCTCTGCGGCGACAGATTGGGGTGGTGGCGCAGGATACTATCCTCTTTGCCGGGACGATTGCCAGTAATATAGCATACGGTAAACCCGAAGCTTCATTGGAAGAGATTATAGAAGCGGCCAAAGTAGCAAATGCTCATGAATTCATTGAAAAGCTTCCGGACGGATATAATTCGGTTGTGGGTGAACGGGGGATCTCTCTCTCCGGTGGGCAGAGGCAGAGAATTTCCATTGCCCGCGCTGTATTGTTGAATCCCAGGATCCTAATTCTGGACGAGGCTACCTCTGCGCTGGACTCGGAGTCGGAAAAACTTGTTCAGGAAGCCCTGGCGCGTTTGATGAAGAACAGAACGTCCGTGGTGATTGCTCATCGCCTCTCTACTGTACGGCAGGCTGATCGGTTGGTGGCTATTCGTCAAGGCCGGATTGTTCAGATGGGAACCCATGAAGAACTGATCAATCAGCCGGGACTATATCAAACCTTGTATCGAAGACAGTTTAGTGAAGTTTAAGCGCGCGCTTACGCGCGCGCTTTTGTTTATTTACCAACTTGCTTAATGTGGTCCACCAAACCTAGGTAGATATGGTAGGCCTCACGCCAGGTATAGCCTGGATCCTGCAATCTCTTTTCTTCACCGGGATTGGTGATGAAAGAGGCCTCGGTCAAGATAGCCGGCATCGAGGTCCTTCTGACCACGTAAAAGTTGGCGGTCTGCCCACCTAAGTTTCGCAGACCGGTAGTTTGGACTAGCCTTTTTTGCACCTGGTCCCGCAGGTGGTGGCTCTTCCAGCTCCCCCCGGGATAACTGTACACGGCTGTGCCGTTGATTGCCGGGTTAGTGGATCCGTTATGGTGAACAGAGATGAAGCGGTCCGCACCCCAGGAGTTGGCCTGGGTCGCTCTGGAAGAAAGAGAAACATAACTATTATTTGTTCTGGTCATTTTGACGGTGGCGCCGCCGTATTCCTGTAGACAATTCCGTAACGCTTGGGCCACCCGGAGATTTACTTCTTGTTCCGTCAGACCGCCTGGTCCTACCGCCCCGGGATCCCATCCCCCATGCCCGGCATCAACGGCGACTTTTACCCCGGACAGTGGTTGGCCAGCGGCTATCGTTTTGACGTCGGCTGTTAGCAGAGAAAAGAAGAGAATAGACAGGATGAATAGACTTTTTTTCATGATCAAACTTCCTCCCGTGTTCTTTTCGGACTGAATTACGTATCGTGCGCGGTGATTAAAAGAAGGTGGTAGTTTTAATAATAAACCTGGAATATCTGGCTTCCCCACTATCAACAGGTTGAAACCCCCAATCGAATCCCATCTCCAAACTGGTCAAGGCAGAGAATGATTTGATTAAGCGACTGGAGAAGACAAGGTCAGGAGAGTCACTGGAGAAAGGAGTCTCATTGTTGAGATAGATGAGGCCCGTTTGGGTCCGCAGATCCCATCCTTTAGCCAGGTTCTTCTGGTATTCTCCGATTAAACCACTGGAATTACCGATCATTAGGTTGTCGTGATTATTGGAGGCGCCGATTATGGAGTAATAGGGAGTGAAGGCTTCCGGGAAGGACCAAGCTTTGGCGGTAAAACCAGCCGCATCCGGTAGGGGCTTGGCCCAAGAGATGAGCCAGCCAACCGACCCTCCGGTCCGGTTGCCGTCCCGATCAAACCGGGGATACCAGGCTGCTTCTGCTTGCAGGTTACCGCCGTGCGCCTCAAGACCGAAATCCACAGCTATACTGTTGATCCTCTGCGGAGAGATGGTGACACTGGCGTCGATTTTTCGCGCTTCTCGGTCTGCTATTCTACTGGCTCCATTATTGAGAGAAGAGACAGTGATCCCTGCCATATATTTAGGCTGTACAAAGGCCAAACGGAAGGCGATTTCATCATCGGACCGCAGAGTGTTGGTGCCAGCAGGACCAAAGGTGAAATGTTCGCCGTCATTTAAAAAATATGACGAGAGTTGACGGGAGTAATATCCCCCCAGATACCAGGAGTCACCTCCGGTTTGAAAAGCTATACCCTCAACGGGAACGGTCGAGTGATCGGCAATCAGGCCTAAGGGGTCGAGGGTGAAACGGAAGCGTCCGAGGTCACTAAGGAATTGCGGGTTCAGGTATCTAAAGGATACTTCATCCAAGTAAAAAGGGATATTGGTCGAGCCAAAAGTGCTTTCTTGCGCCAAGAGCAGGTAGAGACGGAAGTTTCGATCGACTTGGGCGTCAAGGTAAAGATGGCTGTTCTCTGCAAAACTCATGCTGTGGGGTTTATTATAATGGCTGTTAAAATACTCGGCGGAGAGGGAGAGATCACCGCCGATTTGCAGGTGACCCCATCGGGTTTCCAGGGCAGTGAGGCGCTTTTGTAGAGTAGAGGCGCTTTCCGCCCCCATCGCTCTCCAAGAAAAGAAGAGAAGAAGGATGGCGGTAAAGAGAAAGAGGGGTAACAGGGTACGCAATAAAGCATGCTTGCGCTGATTGAATAGGGCTGTTTTCATGTTCATTCCTCCGTTTCTTGCTGAGTTTGGTAGAGTGACTTATGCCGACGATCGTCGGCAC
>DUOH01000022.1 GCA_012838955.1 Bacillota bacterium
CTGCTCGTTGGCGAAACGCTCTCCCTCACCGAACAGGATAAGGCGCCTTCGTCAAGACTATGGGTGCGGGAAAAAAAATACCTTTCTCTGCTCAGAAAGGTATTTCCCCAAACTATAAACTATTTTCATGATTATTTCTAAGCAACACCCGGCCGGAACTGGGCAACCTATTGCGAGGAGAAGGCGGCAAACGGATTCGCCGGAGAATCTCCATTTCCGGAATGATCAGCGCTGCCGCATTCCAAGCGTTCCGCCACTACCACCGGTTCATTCTCCCGTTTGGCTCTGGTCGAGGCCAAACTGGCCAGGTTAATCAATTGACAGATGGTAAGATCAGGCCTTTGATCTCTACTCGTCTTCCGTCGTCCCCCGGCCACTCCGGCGGAACAAGAAACCGCCATCCCCACCGGCCAAGGATACTCCTTCACACTTTTCACCATCTCTTTTGCCAATTCTATGGCTTCAGAGAGTGTGCGTGAACTGATGATCGCAAATTCATCCCCGGCATACCTGCATAAAAAGTCATCCCGGTCAGGGGCGATTTTGTTATTCAGCAACACAGCGACCTGCTGCAGGATGTTGTCCCCTTGTATATGCCCATGCTCCTTGTCGATCAAACCGAAGTTATCCAGATCAAAAAAGATCACCGACACTTCAAACCCTTGTTCCAGAATCTCAGCGCCTTTTTTCACCATCATCTCCCCTCTGGGCAGACGGGTCAGCGGATCCCAATAACGCCAATACTCCGCCATTAGTGTTGTCTTGGTGATGATGCCAATTACCTCAGCTCTGTCGTTCACCACGACCAGGCGTTCGATTTCGTTTTCCGCCAATAACTCTTGAGCTTGCCAGAGCGGTGTATCCGGTTTGACGGTAATTACTTCTTTGGTCATCAAGTCGCCAACCAGCTTGTTGGGGTCAACTGCCCGCAGATCTCTGGAGGTGATGACTCCAACCAGCTTATCGTCTTTTACTACAGGTAATCCCCCTATTTTATTGACGTTCATCAATCGAATGGCCTGACTAACTCTGCGTTCAGGAGAGATCACAACCGGATCGACCGTCATAATATCGGAGATCTTAATCATTGCCGGTCGTCACCGCTTTCCTTTTAAGCTTCACCTGAACCACCCTTTCCTTCTCCTTTAGGGACCTGCTTCAGTAAGAATGCTTTCTCACACTTATCCGGACAAACCTTATTTTTGCCACCTTTCGACATCAGTTTGAATAATCCTTTTATTTTTTCAATATTTCCATCTAAAAAAAATGGCAAAACGTGGTTTACCATACGATATATTGTATTTTTAATTTTTTTTATTTCTTTATATTGTAGTTAAGGGCAATTCGTTCGACTGCTGAAACTGCGGCTTTGACGACAAAACCCTTCATTACTTGGAGATATGTCGTTTTTTCTCTGAAAACTACCCCTTCCTTATCAGTCCCTATATGCTTTGCGCCATCTCCAGCCGGAATAGACGACGGTCTTAGCAAAACCCCTGCTTAAAAAGGGACAAAAAAAAGAGGCCGCCTGTAACGACCTCTTACTTTTTATGTTCTTTAAAACTCCGGCTCAATTAAGCCGTAATTGCCGTCCTTCCTTTTATAGACCACATTAACTTCTTCGGTATCCGCATTAAAGTAGACAAAGAAATCATGGCCTAAGAGATCCATTTGCATAATCGCTTCTTCCGTAGACATCGGTTTGATGGCGAACCGTTTGGTGCGTACAACCTTCGGTTCCGGCGCTTCTTCCACTTTTTCCTTAGAAGGAGGAATGACCACCTTGTTCTCTTCACGCAAACGCCGGTTAATCCGGGTTTTATACTTCCGGATTTGGCGTTCGATTTTATCAACTGCGCCGTCAATCGAAGCATACATATCCCCAGTCTTCTCTTCGCCGCGCAGTAATAAACCATTTATGGAAATGGTAATATCCACAATATGTAACCCCCGTTCTATACCTAAACTTACTTGGGCTTCAAGGGGTTCCTGGGCAAAAAATTTTCCGATCTTTTCAACCTTTTTTTCAGCATATTGACGGAGAGCGTCAGTTACGTCTATATTCTTTCCTAAAATCTTTACCTCCATCTAATCCACTCCTTCCTTCAATCTGGGTTCTACTAGATATATTCCCCCAGTAAGTAAAAAATCCTTTCCTACATTTCAAAATGGAATAAAAACTTCTTATCTGTATTTGCACAGGTAAAAATGAAAGTAACCGGATTCCCCGATTACTTTCATCTTTTTCTACCTTATATCCCTTAACCGGCTTTGATCATGTCGTAACAGGCCTTGCAATATACCGGTTTGTCCTGCGTCGGTGTGAACGGAACTTCTGTGGTGACTCCGCAATTGGCGCAGACTACTTCAGTCATAACCCGCCCTCTTTGCTTCCTCTTCTGCCGACACTCACGGCACCGGGCCGGTTCGTTGGTGAACCCTTTTTCCGCATAAAACTCTTGTTCACCAGCGGTAAAAACAAACTCTTCCCCACACTCCTTGCAGACCAAGGTCTTGTCCTCGTAAGACATTAAGATTTTGACTCTCCTTCCAACAGGAATTTCGTCCGTATAACTGATTCTTCCAGGTTTCTGTTTCCGGGATGAATTTTAATCCGGACATTTCTATTATACCTAAAAAATGAAATATTGCAAGCATACGGGAGAATTTATCCCATTTTCACCTCTGTGGAGGGGAAATTCAAGAATAAAAAAACCCTTTATTCAAGGGTTCATATTTAAGGGGCTTTCATTCTTTTCTGTCAATAAACTTACCTTCGGAATAACCCATCCCCACAGCCGGAGGCTTATAAGCATTGACCGCTTTTTTCCCACGCTTCAACCCACCCAGACTCTGCTTGATCCGGCCCATTTCTTTATGAAAAAGACTCTCTACTACCTGGGCTTTGCTCTTCAAACGTTCTAATAATTGTAACTCCTCTGCTTTGTGCTCAGCTGAAACACGAGATTTATCCTGGTTAAGTAAGTCAATAAGCCGGCCGGCTTCAGCAGTTAAGTCCGTAATTAACTGGGGGTCGGCGTTCTCATCACGAACAATGGCGGCCAAGCGATCGTAACATGCCTCCAAGTTATGTAAGACCTCGGTTCTACGGAGAACCGTGTCTTCGTTCCCGTTTACGTTCGTCATTTTCCGGCAACCGCCTGCTGATTAGGTTTTTGCGCATTTCTCAGTTCCACCCAGGAACTCTTCATCTCTGATAAATGCCCCATTATACGATCGATGATTTTTGGGTCTTTCTTCAGATTGGCTTTGGTTAATTCAGTATCAATATACTGATAAAAACGGCGTAAATTCTCCGCTACTTCTCCGCCTGCCTCCATATTCAAGCTAAAGTTTAGTTCGTCAATGATCCGGTGCGCCCTTTGAATAGCATTATGCGCAGGCTCAATCTTCTTCTCTTCTATCGCCATTTTTGCCTGGTTTAAAAATTTCAGCGTGCCGTCATACATCATAATAATTAGATCCAAGGGGTTGGCCGTCTCCACTTGGGCCTGCTGGTACCGTTTATAAGGGTTGGTCTCGTAGAGCATAAAACCCCTCCTTAAAAGCTACTTAGTAGTATATAAAGCGCTTAATTGCGCGGTAAACCAGTTCGCTTGGTTCTGTATCTTCGCCAAGGCCGCCTCCATCGCCGAGAACTTGGTATAGTAATACTTTTCTTTTTGCTCCAAGCGCTCTTCGAAATCAGCGATTCTGCCGTCAATATCCTTAATCTGAGCGGTCAGGGAGTTGGTTTTTCCGGTCACAAAGCCATCCACCCCGGTGGCGTTGAAGAGGTAATCATACATCCGGCTGAAGATTCCGTTCACAGACTCATCCGATTTTGCGCCGAAGAGTTTGGCGATATCATCAAAGTGCGCATCCAGTTTCTCCAAGAACTTCTCCTCGTTAAATTCGATCTTGCCGGATTTAGCCCCTTCGATTCCGGAAGCGGACTCGATACCGATCATCGCCAGTTGATTTACCTCCTCTGCCACCCCGCTCACTGCTTGGCTAAAGTAGCTTTTGAGTTGCGATTGAATGGACATTAAGCTGGAATCACCAAATAAAGGCCCGGTAGAACCTTTCCGCGTTTGTTCATTATAAGAATAGCTGGTATTTTGATTAATATAATCCATCACTGAATTATATGCTGTCACAAACGCCTTCACTGCGTCAACGATTTTTTGCTGATCCATCTCCACAGTAATGTCAGCAGATTCTCCGGCTTTCTTCAGTTCCAGGGTGACTCCTTGAATCACGTCCTTAATGATATTGCTTGATCTGGTCACTGTCAAGCCGTTAATTTTAAGTTCAGCGTCTTGGGCGGCTTGCGTTTCGGTAAAGGCTAGCGTGCCCGCTAGGTCTCCTTCAATATTGATCTGGTTAGCCACACCCGTTTCTTTACTGGTCAAGGTTAATTTGAACTCATCTGTTCCCACCTGGATCGCGGAAGCGGTGACGCTAATCTCCTCAGTATTGTTGATCTTCTGTACTAAAGACTGCAAAGTATCCTCAGCGTCAACCGTGATCTCCTTCTCCACTCCGTTTACAGTTATTTTTAACGTACCGGAGAGGCCAAGGGCTTCATCTGTACTGGAGACACTAATATTACTTGAAGCCAAGGACTGAGCTTGGGCCAATTTTCCTACTTCAATTTTATAACTGGAGTTCAGGGCGTTATTTTCAGCAGATATACTTAATAGTTCAGGATTAGAGTTTTTAACGGCTTTTCCACGGAAAGTAAGGATTGACTGCAGATCATAGGCGGAGTCCCGTAGTTTATACAACCTCGTGTTCATTTCACGCCAAGCATCGGACTTCGCATTTAAGGTTGCCTTTTTGTTTTCCAATTGTTTGATGGGTTGTCGCTCGATCTGCATGTATTTACTGACAATATCAGAAGTGTCAAGTCCAGAAATTAAACCGTCTACTCGAAACGAGCCTGTCATCCGTCTTCACCTCCATGTCTATATTCTTTCATCCACAATCAGGCCGATGGCCTTTTCAATACTAGCCACCAAATCCAGGATCCTCTCCGGGGGAATCTCCCGCAGGACCTCTTCTGTTTCCGCGTCAAGCACCTGCACCATCACGCGATTGGTTTCTTCGTGGATGTCAAAACGCAGTCTTTTATCGAAAATCCGCAGAGTCTCATTGAGCTGTCGCACACGTTCGGATAAAGCCTGGAGCCAATTTTCCCCGGATGACTTTTCTTCCTGTTTTTTTCGGTCCAGAGGCGTCGGAGACGTCTCGTGTTTCTCTGGTCTTTCCTGAGGCTCAACACGTTTATACTGGTTCACAGTTCCTTCTGTCTTTGGAAAGTCGGGTTGAATTTTGTCAACACGCATCTTGATCACCTCCATGTATCAAGATCTGCTTTGATCACGAAAGGCCGGCCGGACTTGACCGGCCGGCCTTTCCAGGCTAAACCTACCGCAGATTAGCTACTCTAAGCTTAAGCTTATTCTAAGCTTAACTTATCCCAAGAGTTGCAGTACGGACTGGGGTCTCATATTGGCCTGGGCCAACATGGCCGTAGCGGACTGGGTCAGGATCTGGTGCTTGGTGAAGTTGGTCATCTCAGAAGCCATATCCGCGTCACGGATCCGACTCTCCGCAGCACTCAGGTTTTCAATGGAAACGCCCAGGTTGTTGATGGTGTGCTCCATCCGGTTCTGGAAGGCGCCCAGGTCGTTCCGGAGAGAGGTAACATCTTTTGTGAAGTCATCAATGTACTGCAGGACGTCAGCAAGGTCGTTTCCGCCTTCGCCGATCGAGCCGATCGATGTGCCTGAGAGGTCGCTCTTGTCTAATTCTTTAATCGTAACATTCAAAGCATCTCCAGCGGCGGCGCCGATTTGGAATCCGAAAGTAGTGCCGGAACCGGTACCGTCCCCGATCTTAATCAAGTCCTTACCGTTGAACTTGGTGACAGTGAAGATCCGGGAAATTTCATCATTGAGATGTTGATACTCTTTTTGCAGCTCATCCATGTCGCTATCTTCCAAGGTTCCGTTTTTGGCTTGGATGGCCAGCTCTCTCATGCGGTGCAACATGGCGTGAACTTCATTCAAGGCACCCTCAGCGGTCTGGATTAAGCTGATCCCGTCTTCCGCGTTTCTGACGGCCATTTTCATACTGCCAATCTGTCCGCGCATCTTCTCGGAGATGGCCAACCCGGCGGCGTCGTCACCAGCCCGGTTGATCCGCAGACCGGAAGAAAGTTTCTCCAGGGTCTTCCCCATGGCCCGGTCGGTGATACCCAACTGTCTGTGGGTGTTCATTGCAGAAATGTTATTGACGATTCTCATTACAGATTCCTCCTTGATTTTTTATTCTCCCTCATTCTCCGGCCGGCCGTACCGGAAAACTCAGGGACGGTAAAACATCCTTTGTTTTACCTTTCAATATTTATATCGGAACTCCCCAAAAAAACTTTATGATTTTCTCAAATAATTTTCTAAAAAACTCTATAAAATTCTATTTGCCTCACCTTAAAATCTTAGATTCGAAACCTGGATCTGAAATCGGCCTTACGCAGTATGGAAGTGTCGGGTTTCTTCAGATTCTCCATAATATCCGAAAAATCAATCTCCTCATCTTCCCAGATTACCTTCTCCATCTCTTTAATGACTTTAATGTCTTCTCCAAATCGCCGGAATAAAGAAGAGAACTCACTGATGGCTTCCCCTACCTTAGGCAGGGAGTCGCGATCAAAACGCAGCCCGGCCAAAGTTTTCCCAAATAACCCGATCTCCATCCGGTGCATGGGCGTTAGAAAAACTTGAAAAAGACAGTTATTTGCCATTTGCTTCAGATCATTGCTAAAACTAACCATCACTTTCTCCAGTTGGACCCGATTGTTTTGGGCAATCAGCTGCTCCATTTTGGCCAGCGTTTCCTCTAGATTAGACAATAACCTCTCCATTCTCCGCATTTCTTTGGAGAGCAATTCTTTCTGCTTGAGTATACGAGCGGAATCATAATATGAAGAAGAACCCCGCCACCAATCTTCGTCCACCACCGGATCTTTTAATCGCTCAGTAATGACCTGCTCCAAAGGGATAAAGCTCGTTCCCGCAATCTTCGCCCCGCCTTTTGTCGTATTAATGATCTCAGTAGATTTAGAGAAGACTCTGGTGTACAATTCCATATCCCTTCTCATCTGAATTAAACTCTGATTGGCGTAGACCTTTCCCCCATACACGTCCTCTACCAAATACTCGTCTTTTAATTTCTCTTCCTCAACTACCAAAGGAAATTTCCCATATTTGATCCCACTGGCATAATATTGCCGGTCTTTATAGGCCAGGTTCTGTCCAACTAGAATTATGGGGTTGCAGCCCAGTTTATATAATAACTGTAAAGCCGTAATCGCCACTGTGGTCGCATCATTGATCACCTCCGGTTCAGCAGAACCCTTGGGTTGCAAAAAAAACGGAGATACTGTATCGTAGTTTATGAACATATGCAGTAACGGACCGGGGTACAACCGGGGCAGTGTATAACCTACACTCGTCCCGTATATCAAGGGAATAGAAGAAATCCTTCTCCTGAGCACTTTGGCAAATACGTTGATTACCCATTCGTTCGGGTCGTGGGCGCAAGCCGCATCAGGATAAATCCCCTGTTCCACCAGGGTGTTAATGGCGGAACCAACGGAAAAGATGTAAGCCAGCTTATTTTCTTTTATATAGCGTAGATTGGCCAATTCATCATCTAAAGAAGGCCCGGCCGAGACCAGCAGCGCCGGTTTGTTCGTAAAGAAAGCCTTCTTTTCGCCAAGTATATTCGGAGTCTCCTTTGTGATCTTTAGGTTCAAATAACTGTTCAGGGTCCATTTCTTTTCATACCAGAATGACGTCTTATAAAAAGACATCTTCTCTTTTAAGGTCTGCTTAAACTCTTGGACAAACGCTTCGTACTGTACGTTAAAAGCCCGTTTATAGCTGGGTAAACAAATAAATAAAACCTCTTCCGGCAGATGGTTTACAATCTCTCTCATTAGCAAGATGGAGTCAGCCGGGTTCTCTACATATATCCTCTGTACTTTGTCCAGAGGTAGATTCTTTAACGAACGATGGGATAAGAAGCCATACATAATCTCCGGGCTGGGCTCGTATATTGTATAAACCAGATGAGGATAGCGCCTGGCCAACTCCTCAATATGGTATCCTAGCCCCACTCCATAGACGAATAGATGCCGATATTTATGGAGATCCTGTTCGGCAAATTGCGCAACGAACTTCTCCGCCTCAGCAATTGGATTGTATTTACTGTGAATATAGAGGGATTTGCCCTCTTGATTTATATAGAGGGTCGGCTCTCCGCTTTTTGCCTGTTCCACCAGGACTTGGTCTTGAGCCAACCGGTCTTTCAGCTCATTCATCAGCTTCCATGTTTCCGGATATTTTTCCTTTAACACACTGAGGTTCTCACTTAACATCTACTAAACCCCTTTGCCAAGATTATGATTATAAGATGGTCTCCAATGTGAACACTCTAGCCAAGCAAATCCCAACTAAGAGGTGTCCCCTTTTTCACATCCTTGGTAACTCTCTTTCCCAATACGGTCTGATAATATTTGGGAGGCAATCCGTAACCGGGCCGGATGGACCTGATCTTGTCTTCCGTTATTAATTCACCGGCAGCCAAATCCTTCACTATATAGAGTGAACGGCGATGTTTTAAAGAAGGACGTTCCTCCTCAGTCGGTCCGTAAAATACTTGCCCACAGGCTTGCC
>DUOH01000023.1 GCA_012838955.1 Bacillota bacterium
ATCCCTGATGGATTCAGCCTCTCCAGAGGATCCAGTAGTGGAATTAAAGTAAAATAAGCTGTTTAAAGGATTAAGGAGATCATATTCTCTCTAATAATTCGTAATGCGTAGTCTCGAGCTGACTCTTTGCTTTGCCGCTTTGATATATTCATAATTTACCCCCGGATTATTCGTTTCTTCTTAAGATAGGTGTCTTTGTAAAAGATTCCGAATAGCGCCTTTTCCTCTGATCATCTCCAAAAATAAATTTTCTACTTTTTCTCCCAGTCCTGCCTGGTAAAGATCGACTCCGAATAAAACTGGATTAGTGAGGATCGTCTGCAGCTGGCCTGAATAACTGTGAAGGTCTCCCACTTTAATTCCGGATAAAGCAGCGGTCAACTCCGGTAACATTGGATCACTACTGATCGGCATCGGCGCCAGCTGATCATCGACACCCAAAAGATAACGGCACCAGCCGGCGAAGACCAACGGAATGAAGAAAAGGCTCTGCACATCCAGATCTCTCCGGCGTAGATAGGACTTGATAGTTTCACCAAAACGGATGGGCAACTTCTGAGAAGTATCTGTGGCAATGCGTTGCGGCGTATCCGGAATAAACGGATTGGCCAGACGTTCCTCAATAACCTCAGTAATGAAGTCTTGGGGGTTGATGATCTTCGGATCTACTACCACCGGCATTCCTTCCAGATATCCGATGTTTTCCACCAGTTTTTTCAGGTGTTTGTCTTGCATCTCCGCTGCAATTGAGGTGTAACCCAGTAAGCAACCGAAGATGGCCAGGGCTGTATGGAGAGGATTTAAACAGGTCATGACCTTCATTCGCTCTACATTATTGACGGTCTCCCGGTCCGTGAAGTACACTCCAACCGTTTCCAAAGGCGGTCGTCCGTTGGGAAACTTCTCTTCAACCACAAGATACTGAGGAACCTCGGCATTGACAAAGGGAGCAGTATATGTATTCTTCCCAGTGATCAGGGGAGACATCGCGCCGATGCCCAGTTCAGTCAGGCTCTTCTCCACCTGGGGCGAAGGGCGGGGTGTAATCTTATCAATCATGCTCCAAGGAAAAGTGACTAAGCTTTCATCCTCCAGATAAGTAAGGAACCCTTTCTCTACCAAGTTATTGGTCAACCAGGCTTTGGCCACGGTCAGAATGGAAGCTTGCAGTTTTTCCCCATTGCGGGAGTAGTTGTCCATGCTGACCAAGGCAATCGGTAGTTTTCCCGCCAGATACCGTTGGTATAAGAGAGCGGTTATTATGCTCATCACATGTTCAGGCTGGTGCGGACCGGTGGTCAAATCTCTCCGGACCGTAGGGAGAAATTCTCCCTGCAGATCGTAGAGGGTGTAGCCTTTTTCCGTAATAGTAAAACTAACCATCTGCAAGCTGGAGAGGGTAAACAGCTCTTTTAACCGCCGGATCCCCTCGGCGTCGCCCTTGATGCTTTCTGCAACCGCGGCCACGATCTCCTTCTCCATTGACCCGTCAGGCTTTAAGGAAACTAATAGGCTAAGGTTATCATAGGGTTGATAGATCCGATCGATCAGTTCAAAATCAAAGGTATCAACAGCAATGATCCCTGTACTGACTTGACCCGCCTCTAGAAGCTGGTGTTGCAGATGGGCGATGAAGCCCCGGAAAATATTCCCAGCCCCAAAATGAATCCAGGTGGGCGCCGCTGACGTTGCCTCGACCATTGCGTGGTAGTCAAAGGAAGGTACTGTCACCCCCCGCTTTCGCCAGGCTTCTTTCTGCGCTAAACTATCAGCATTCATTAGTAACATAGCTTCTATACTCCCCCCGATTATCTTCTCTTCTCTTGCGAACAC
>DUOH01000024.1 GCA_012838955.1 Bacillota bacterium
AATAATTATCTTGGTCTGGCTACTCATCCCAAAGTCATAGCCGGCGCCGCACTAGCCTTAAAAAAACATGGAACCGGCCCCGGCGGCTCAAGGTTACTCTCCGGAAATATTGATATATTAGAGGAAGTAGACAGAAAATTAGCCTCTCTTGTACAAAAAGAAGCCGCTATTACTTTTCCTACAGGGTATATGGCCAACCTCACCCCTTTTCGGGCCTTGCTTGATCCCTTTTTGTACAAACTCCCCTGTCCTCCGGGGTCTGGTGTAATTTTTGCCGATAAATTCAATCACGCAAGTCTGGTTGACGGTTGCGCCTTGTCTTCCGCAAAAGTAGAAAGATTCCGCCATAATGACCTCAACCACTTGGAAAAAAAGTTGAGTTCATATCCGCTTGATAAACGGAAAATCATTGTTACTGACGGAGTCTTTAGTATGGATGGAGAATTAGCCCCCCTTCCGGACATAGTTTCTCTGGCAAAAAAGTATAATGCTTTTTTAATGGTCGATGAAGCGCATGGCGTAGGCGTGATTGGCCCTAAGGGTGGAGGTGTCTCTAGTATGCTCGGAACAACAAAAAATACAGACATTATAATGGGCGCCTGCGATAAAGCCCTGGGAGCAACCGGCGGCTTTCTGGCTGGAGATAAAGATCTAATTGACTACTTTAGAGTAGCCTCTCGCCCTTACATGTTTTCCTCTGCAATGCCGGCAGTGATGGCCGGAGGAATTCTCGCCGCTTTAGAGATAATCCAATCAGCGGAGGGAGAGGGATTACGCAGAAAACTCTATGAGAATTCCAATTACCTAAGAGCCGGTTTATCACGGATTGGCGCAGTAGCAATGGGAGAAAAACAAATCGCTGTTGTACCCCTACTAATCGGGGATGAAACACTCACCGGCAAAGTTGCCGCCAGTCTGTTGGAAAAAGGCATATACTGTTCCGCAGTAGTTGCGCCAGCGGTTCCGAAAGGTACGGGCCGGATCAGGCTTACTCCCATGGCTACACATGAGAAAGAAGATATCGATGAATTATTAAATATAATAGATGATATCTATTCCGACCTAAAGTTGAAAAAGAAGACCATGATGGCATAGAACAAATATCAAACCACATAGAGCATACATCAAACTACATATGATTAATGGAGATAGAGAGATGGAGAAGAATTTTTTAATTGAAAATGAAAAGAGTTCAAATCGTTTTGTAGTTAGAATCTTCTGGGGATTAGCTTTTATACAATTCCCCATCGGCTTTTTCCTTGCCAAAATAGGCGCCTTGATGGTGAATCCCATATTCTTTCTAATCAATTTCCCAATTATGGTCCCGATTATTCTGATCTTCCACTACCTTTTAAAGAAAGACCTTCTGAACACGAAGCTGAAATATTTCTCCATGATCTTCCTTTTGTTCAATATTTGCATGGCCACTGTAACATATGGTAATGATATAGCCATACAGTTGGCTTGGTTGTTTCCTACTATTGCCAGTTGCCTGTATTTCAACGCACCTCTGACAGCATCAACCGCTATAGGATCCATAATTCTTGCCTCGATCATCTCACGAATTTCACCCATTCTCGATAAGCCCAACGAGCCTACAGACTTATTGGCTACTCTAATTCTCCTTTCATTCTTTGTTCTAATAATGTTATTTATCATAGTCCGCAGAACAAGCTTGATTTTTAATTCCCTAATGGATGCGGAAGAGCGCAATCGTTTGATGGAGCGCCTCAATAAAGTTTTGACTCAGTCCCAGGCAGTCGCCTATGAACTCAATTCCTCCGCCGATCAATTCGCAGTCGCTTCGGAACAAGTAGGACAAAGTGTCGGCCAAATTGCAGAAAGCACAAACATAGTTTCGCAAAATGTAGAAGAAGTAATGGGTCAGACCAACGAAACAAGTAGCATTATTTTGGATATTGTAAATACCTCGGAAGAGGTTGCCACCCATTCAAATAACGTCGGAAACAAAATCAACCAATCTATTCCCAGAATCTCGAATGCTGTAACCATCATCAGTAACTCCCTATCTAACATGACAACAATCAACGACAAAATGGGCGCTATAGCAGAAACCACAACGGAATTATATGACCGTTCTCAGGAAATCAAGGAAATCAACGAAGTAATGAACAAAATATCAAAACAGATCCGTCTTCTGGCACTGAATACAGCAATTGAAGCCGCGCGTGCCGGTGTACATGGTCGTAGTTTCATGGTTATCTCCGAAGCGATCCGTGATTTCTCCAAAAATGTTGAGGAATGGAACGCAAAAGTAAGCGAACAAGTCTCTTGCATGGAAGAAGTAATATCAAAATTCGTGGCTGATGTGCATGAAATTCAAGGCATTACTTCAAACGAATACGATGCGTCTATGGCAGCCCAAAAAGAGCTGGGTGATATTTTACGGATCAACGAAGAAAATAATGAATCTATTATGATTCTAGGGGAAATGGTTAAGGAACAGCTGCAAAAGATACGACAGATCCCTAAAGCCATCCAAGTTATATCAGCAGCAATTAATGAGATCACGCAGTCGGCGGAGAGTAATGCGGCGGCCAGCGAGGAAACAGCCGCAGCAATGGAAGAATTAATTGCCAGCGCCGAAAATCTGAAAGTTATGGCGGAAACCCTAAAAAATATGATTGAGGTTTAAAAGGTTACGTCAGAAAGTTTCCACATTATCCCGGTGCAAGTAAGGTCTTCGCATCCCATTTATTTCTATGAGCCGCCCTACGTATTCCCCAGCCGAGGCCGGAATATTCACTGAACAGTGGATAAAATCCTCCCTTTAGTCAATACTATAAGCGGAGGTGAAACTATTGCACATCAATCTGACAGCCAAAGAAAGAAGGCTACTGGAGGAGCAGAAGAACCACGAAGAGATCTGTGTGCAAAAATATAATGACTACGCAAATTTAGCATCCGACCAGCAACTAAAGGCAATCTTTAAAAATAACGCCCAAACCGAGCAAGAACACTTGAATACCATAGACCAGTTATTAAACGGCCAGTTGCCACCGGTGAATCAGCAAGGGCAGAATAATACCGCTCAACTCTCCCAGCCGCAGCAGTCCAACAATTTCCGGATGCAGAACAATTTTGCCACCAATCAATCTATAGACCGGAACTTGTGTTCCGACATGTTAATGACGGAAAAATACGTTTCCGGCGCCTATGATACGGCCATTTTTGAATTCAGGGATCCGCAAATCCGGCAGACTCTTAACCATATACAAAAAGAAGAACAACAACACGGAGAAGCAATTTTAAATTATATGGTTAACACGGGAATGTATAACCCTCAGTAAAGGTGGTACCTGAATCACGTGTTGAGAAAGGGACAGGGATCTGTCTGAAATGGCAATGCTTCTTTGGTAAGGAGAATCAGACAGGTCTCTGTCCCTTCGTCTGTTCCTAAGTGCAACAGCCAATTTATTGAAAAAAATAGTAAAAAATATATGACAGGCAGTTGTCATGTTATTGGTTATATAATACGGATAGAAACGAAGAAGGAGGATCAAGCATGACTGAACAGAAATTTTGTCAAAGCTGCGCCATGCCCTTAACAGAAGAGTCCCAGTTTGGAACGGACGCCGACGGCGCTAAAAATGAGGATTACTGCATCTATTGTTATAAAGACGGCGTCTTCATCTCCGAGCAGGCTGAATTCTGCATCCCCCACACACTACAGGCAGGAGTCTATCCTGATGAAAACACGGCCCGGGCAGCGATGAAGGAATTCTTCCCCAAACTAAAGCGCTGGCAGAAAAGGTAAGTCCATTTTGCTCTTCTTTGCTCTGCAGAGCAACCCACCATGGGCATACGATTCCCCCCGCCCACCGGGGGTTTTTTTATAGAAGCGCCGCTCGTTACCATGTTATTCGATACCTCTTCTAACAATAGAACTAAATATGACATGCTTTCGTCGAATTTTATGGTATAGTAAGTATTGGTAGCGACTTGGTTTTACCTGTGAAATATCAACCGGAAAGGTCTGGTTCTACCATGCGGATCGATCGGATGCTCCGGATCGTCTTTATCCTGCTTAATAAGGAGAAGGTCACAGCCGGTGAATTGGCCGCCAAGTTTGAAGTATCACCCCGCACCATCTACCGTGATCTTGACGCCTTAAGCCAGGCCGGTATCCCCATTTATACCTGTCAAGGCCGGAGTGGCGGCATCAAACTGGTCGACAGCTTTGTCCTGAACAAGTCGCTCCTTTCCCAAGAAGAGCAAAATGAGATCCTGGCGGTGCTCTCCGGGTTGAACGCCGTCCAGTATCCCGAGGCGGAAAAGGCACTTACGAAATTAAGCGCTGTTTTTGGCAAGAAGTTAATAGACTGGATTGCGGTAGATTTTTCCGATTGGGGTCCGGCCAAAGAAGATACTTTGGCCAAGATTAAAGAGGCGATCATCAACCGGAAACTGATCTCATTTACCTATTACAATACTTACGGTGAAAAAACCATCCGGACTGTTGAGCCTCTACAATTATGGTTCAAAAGCAAGGCTTGGTACCTCCGGGCTTTTTGCCGGATCAAACAAGGTCAGCGCCTTTTCAAGCTCAACCGGATCAAAAACATCCGCCTGCTACCGGAAGATTTTACGCGCCAGCCGGAGAAGGAAGACCCGCCCGCGTCTGATTTTGATCGTATGATTCCCGGGGTCGAGATTACCATGAAAATCCATCCATCACAAGCATACCGGGTTTATGATGAATTTGAGGAATCCCAAATCACCCTGCATGCGGATGGCAGTTTCACGGTCCGTTTCAGCTACCCTGAAGATGAGTGGGTATATAGCTTCATTCTTTCTTATGGTAGGTATGCGGAAGTGGTCGAACCGCCTCAGATCAGGAAGAACATTAAAGAACGCCTGCAAAAGGCCTTAACCCTTTATGAAGAAGAAATCCAGACAAAGGAAGAGCGACCTGTCTGAAATGGCAATGCCTTCTTTTCTCCCATGGAAACCAGACAGGTCGCTCTTCCTTTGTCCGCGGCTGAATTATAATAGAATTTCCCCCTTATGCAGACGGGCTTTAATATTCTTCATTTCTCTGTCTAACCTGTGTACCCTGCCTCCGATTTTTATAAAGACATTATCATAAACTTGGTCAATGATTATTTTTCCGTCTTCCTCAACTTCAACCTCAACCTTACTTCCACCAATACTTCCTAGTTCCCGAACGATCACAGCTTCACGGGCTTTGATCTTGCCTCCCCGAAACACACCCGGCATTCCGTCAATAATTACTTTACCACCGGAGATCAGCGTAGAATTAAAAGCGCCTTTTTTGTTTATTTTTATATCACCAGTAGCTTGCAGGAAGCTGTTTTGAACATATTCAGTATAAATCGACGACTTCTTGTTGGCGATGTTTCCGAAGATCCGACAGATCTTGCCCACCTCTCTTTTAATAAAACCGAGTACAACCAGATCTATATTATGAGCAGTACAGTCCAGAAATATCTTCAGTTCATTAATAACCGCAAGTATTTTCGGATTCTGTAGATCCTCCGCCAGCATACTTTGATGCTCAACAAGATCACTTATGATCTCTCTCGTCTCTTTATACTTTGTCTCAAAAAGCCCATATATAAGCTGTCTCTCTGTGGAGTTTTTAAATAAACTCTCCTCCTTTAATGATGAAACCGCTTCCTCTACTTCTTCAAATGTTGAAGATAGCTTTTCAAAGTTATAGGCAACCTGTTGGTAATAAGCGGATGATCCTCCGGCAGTGACTTTGCTGCCAAAAATATTACCGTTAATCCAAATATCCCCACCCGCCTCTATTGTGGCGTGTGATACGTTTTTCCCCACTTTAATAAGGCCTGTCGCTTTTACGGCAAAGTGTTCAGCCACAGATCCACTGACCAGGACATCTCCATTATAATTGATACTCCCAACCGTTATGTCAACATCCTTGTCAACATAAAAAATGTTTAATACCGACAGTTTCCCATTCTCAATAACGGGCCTTCCCGACCTGGTCGCCACGGCTCTATTACCGATAAGTATTACTCCTTCACCAATATTCCATTCTATATCTTTCGGTTCTTCCACTGGTATCTCTTGACCATACACATCAATTCCTGGTTTACCATGTCGAGGTTCTGCTTTTACGGCTAGGATCTGCCCTGGTTTAACAGAATAAATCTTAATAAACCCAAAATAATCGATCTTTTCTATCCCGTCTTTATCCGCTGCTCTTCTTTCATCATGGGTTACTACTGTTTTTTCATCAAAGTTATGAACTATCTTTGCGTCTACACTAGGAACAGGAGGTTTTCCTTCAGCGATCAAAAATTCTTCCCCAGGATTTTTAATTGCTTGAGAGATCGCCTCTTTTTTTAACCCAAATCGAATACCTGCTTCTTCAATCTCTTTTCTTACCTCTCCTGCCTTTATTTCCGTATCATCAGTGAAAATCTCTTCCTCGGTGGTAACTATGTAATCCGCAATATTGTATGGATCTTCAATTATAACTGGGCGCACCTTCCTTCCAGGCCTCTTATTAAGGGTCAAATATGCCTTAAGCTTATCCTCTGTTACCCTTATATCCACTGAGTTATATGGCATCTGATCACTGGTTTCAATTCTGATCTCAACTTCATTGCTGACGACGACGGAGTCATCTTTTTCCTCATCGTTCACGTACAGACGAACATACTTATCAGGACGGATCACCGGAAACTTATGCACTGGCTCAACCACTAGTTTTACTCTGTTGTCAACAATAGCAACCTCGTGATTTTTCTCATATGACCCGCCATTATGGCGCATTTGATTAAGATCCTTTGTTTTGTCCAGTTCTACATCGTCTGTTTTTGAACGTAACCCCTTGTGGCCAGCTTCCAATTGAATCAACTCCTTTCGCGTCCAACCTTCCAAACAATATCACAGATTTAGTGGCATTATTCTTAAGTATCGCTTTTATCAATTAGTTGACGGGGAAAAATGCATATGTTCTTCTCCATTTTTAGTCCGTTTTATTTTACTACTTAAATCAGCATTTACTTAGTTTCTCTATTATATTTTATCGGTATTATATAGTAAATCTTTAAAAGATTGTTTTGGTCCGGAACAGCTGCCCCATCTTTTTTCCATCCGCCTATAGTAAATCCGGGGGGTAGACGCCCCCAGCTTTGTGACCCGTTGCCCGGGTCGGAAGATTACAGTCTGACCCGGACCTCTCCGGTCAGCAGCTTCTGCATTAAGCCTTGCTTTTGCTTTTTAAAAGCGGCTCCTTTCTTTTCTAATAAAAAAATCTCTTTGTCGCAAGTATCCAAGGCTTCCCCAATTCTTCGTTGCTCTTTGAGAGGAGGATATGGAATCTTCATGAAGGAAAAATCGTTAAAACTAATTTGTTTGCCGTCACGGATCCCAATTACTGCACTGGCCAGATGACCTATGAATCCATATGACTTAAAGTAGTGCTTGTAAAAATCATCGTCTATCTCTTTTATCGGAGAAATAACATGATAAGCCGGGCTTACTAACCCTTTCAACTCCGAATACTCCAATCCGCCTTGAAAAGACCTCAGACTGATCACAAAGTCCCCGGGTTCGACCAGTTTATAATTATCCGTGTTTTCTATAGACATATTGATCTTACGGTCCAAGGAATCGCGGCGCACAACTCCTTGATCTTGGGTCACGGACAACACCGGGGCATTATTATGTTTCTTAATTGATTTGTTCTTAAATATCTCGCTGGCTTTCTTCAAACTCCATCCAACAGGTAAAGCTCCAGGATTCGCCTCCTTTGAAGGTCCGAACTCCGGAAACCGCCTCCTGCCGGTTAATAATTGTTGCATCACTCCTTTTTTCAGCTTCTTCTTCGCCTCAATCAGCCTATTGGTCAGCTCAATCGCCCGATCCCAGGCCGAAAGGATTTCAGCAATTTTCTTTTGCTCAGGAAGAGGGGGAAGAAAAACCATAAAAGATTTTAATTCCTCCCTATTAACTTTCGGGAGACCTGTTCGCATTGAACAGGAGACAGCTTGTTTAAGAAAATAAACCGAACGTATAAAATGATAAAAGTATTCTGCTTCAACTCCACTTTTTACCCACAAAGGATAAACATCGGCACTGCACACACCAGTAAACTTGGGAAAACATACTTTATTTAAATTGGGGCGTATTTTACTGTAAATGATAGCTCTCTCATCAAAAAGATATTTTCCGGAAATCAGATTAAGCTCTTTTACCAGCTTCAGATCTTTAATTTCACCGGTACCTGAATCAATGTTTTCTGGCCCTATATAATAATAATTAATGTAAGGTTCTTCCGTAGGTAATACTTGACCTTGAGCAAATCTGACAATATTGTCAAATTTTACACACTTCCACTCCTCCGGAATCCACCCAATCTTGGTCTTTTTATACCCCAGCCTCTTCTCATTGCGTTTGCTCATGTCCTATCCCCGCTCATGTTAAATTCCCCAAGTTAATCTTATGATTAAGACAATTATAAGTTTAATTGATGATTGACGCCACCGAATAGGTTGCAACAGCGCCGCCGTGAGCCATGGCCGCCTACATCAGCCATACCATCTCATCCTTAAGTCTTACGTCAATCTTGGCCTGACTGTCTTCTGTCTGATAGATGGGAATATCGGATTTGAGTTCCTTCTGGCGCACGAAACCCTTCCTTCCTGTCGCCATTCTCCATGGAAATATAGGCTATTCCAGTCCCAACTCCCGTAAGTATTCTTCTAATTCCTCCCTGGCTGCGGCGAGTCCGGCTTCGATCTGTTCGATCTCTCTTCGGACTGTGGCAATATCGACCTCCGCTTCCTCTTCAAAAGTATCCACATATCTGGGGATATTCAGATTGTAATCAGCCTCCTCAATCTCCTCCCAGGTGGCTAAGTGAGAATATTTGTCGATCTCTTTAAACTCGCGGAAGGTCGTGACAATCTGCTCAATATCCTGCTCCCGTAGGCGGTTTTGTTTCTTACCGTCTTCATATTCACGGCTGGCGTCAATGAATAGAATATGTTGATCCCGCTTGCTCTCCGCCTCTTTCCAAGGACGGCGGCCCTTATTAAACACCATAATAGCTGTGGGAATCCCGGTGCCAAAGAAGAGCCGGGCAGGCAGACCAATTACGGCTTCCAAGATGTTTTCCTCTATAAACTTGCGACGGATTACCCCCTCGGATCCGCCCCGGAAGAGCACTCCGTGGGGAACGATTACCCCGACTTTTCCCTTTCCTTCCAGAGCGATCTCCACCATATGACTGATAAAGGCGTAATCAGCCCGGCTTTTCGGCGGCACGCCCCGCCAAAAACGTTTGAATTTATCGCTTCCCGCTTGTTCGTATCCCCATTTATCAAGAGAAAAGGGGGGATTAGCCACCACAATATTGAAGCGCATTAACTCATCGTCCTGGATCAATCTGGGGTTATTTAGTGTATCACACCATTCAATCCGGGCGGAATCCATCCCGTGCAGAAACATGTTCATCCGGCAGAGAGACCAGGTTGAGCCGTTGGATTCCTGCCCGTATAAGGCAAAATTCTTATCACCCACTTCCTTCCCGACCTTGATCAAGAGTGAACCGGAACCGCACGCCGGATCACAAATCCGGTCTCCCGGCTTCGGCGCCATCAGCTTCGCCAATAAGGTGGAGACCTCCGGTGGGGTGTAGAACTCCCCGGCCTTCTTACCGGCGCCCGCGGCGAACCGGGAGATTAGATACTCATAGACATCTCCGATTACATCCCGGTTCCCGATCCGCGAGGGACGTAGGTCAAGCCGTTCGTCGGCAAAGTCCTCCAGTAAATTTTTGAGCCGCCGGTTGCGGTCTTTCGTCTGCCCCAAGGCGGGTTCGCTATTAAAGTCGATATTCCCGAAGACGTTCTCCAACTTCAGTTTATTCGCTTCTTCAATCTTCTCTAAGGCGACATTGATGATCTCCCCGATATTGGGCTCGTCTCGTTTGCTATAGAGATAACTGAATGTGCTCTCCCGCGGCACAATGAACCTTTCTCTGCTCATGACCCGGTCGACCCGGACTTGATCCCCGTGGTATTTTTTCATATATGCTTCTCTGGTGTCGTCCGCCAAGTCGCTTAAGTATTTAATAAAGAGCATGGTTAGGATATAATTCTTGTACTCCGCCGGATCAACCGCGCCCCGGAGAGTGTCACAAGCCCGCCAAACCACTTCATTAATTTCATTTTGGGTACCACTTGAGTTCATGATCCTATCTCCCCTTGTTCCGAGTCTTCGCCAGACAAATCTGATTTATCAAAAATGCCCTCTTTTCCCGCAATTGTTCCAGTAATACCTGCTCTCTTCTCCACAGTTCCAGAACGGCCCCGATCCTCTCCTGGATTGCCAGTTCCGGAAGGCTAATCTTCATCTTGGAGAGGACTAAAATCTCTCCCTTGGATTAGATGATATTGGCCGGCCGGGTCTTCCTTGATGCTTTTTCACGCCTGGTAACCCAGATGGATGGTTGCTACCTCTTCCAGCAGACAGGTTTTCATAAAATCACCCAACAATTAATAGTCAGTAAATGGATAACCGAATTAATAATATC
>DUOH01000025.1 GCA_012838955.1 Bacillota bacterium
AACTTCCCATCGCACCGGGGATAATCCCCGGTTCTCCTTTACGCGCTCTTATGGCGCCTTTTCTATGAACCCATACCTCTTTGCCGAAATGATCTTCGACTGCAGCATAGTTATGATGAGCATTAATCTTCAGCTCTATTCTAAATGGTCTGACCTTGTTGGTTATGATCTCTATAACTTTATCCATCATATTCTGCCGGTTTTCTTGCGCGAAGTTTAACGCCAGGTTCATCCATTGAATATATGACTGTCCCTCCACCGAGCTCACAGGTAAGTAGGACAATTGCCATTCAGAACGAATTTTAACAGGCCATCTCTCCCGTAATTCTTGGGCTACTTTATTAAAATACCGGCAGATTTGATACCCCAAATTTCTGCTCCCCGAATGAACCATTATGCCCAGCTTCCCGTCTTCATCCTTCTGCAGTTCGATAAAGTGATTTCCTCCTCCTAGCGTGCCTGTTTGGTAATACGCCCGGTCGATTTCATTATATAAAAAGTTAATACTGGGGTTCGCCTTACCCAAATTTGCAACTAATTCATCTTTTGCACTGGTTAATACCGGCGAAGATTTCTTCGCCTTTTGGTGTTCAAATCCGGTTGGAATGGCTTTTAAAATCTCCTCTACAATCTCTTGTATCAGACTCTTGTTTAGTTCATTAACGTCAATATCAGTATGTATAAAGGCAACTCCGCACCCAATATCATTACCCACGGCATTGGGAATAATCGCTTCTTTTAAGGCTATTACTCCTCCGATCGGCATACCGTATCCGGTGTGGGTGTCCGGCATTAATGCTACATGCTTAAAGAGAAAAGGTAAATTCGCTAAATGATATGCCTGTTCCAAGCAAGACTCTTCTAGCTCACTTCTTGAATTCAGCCAAACTTTAATCGGTTTTTTCTGCTTTTCTCGATCGAAGATAACAAACATGCTCTCTTACCACCGTACAAACATTTTGGCGGGCAATCCGCCTTACGCCACAGGTAAAATTTGAATATCCCGCTTCCCTTTACTATCTCGTCATCATACCCTATTAGTATCAAGGTTGTTTCTCCTATTATCCAAACAAATACTATGGTTTTGCCTAAAGGAGGAGATTACGTTGAAGAACGGATGGCTTTCGTTTTTAGAGGAAGTAAAGTTATACTCACCCTTTATCCTGTTTTTAATCCTTATCTTACTCATCTTGGGAAATCCTGGCAAAACCGTGCCGGATTCCCCAGACAAGCAAAGAATGGGGTGATTTCCAGAGCCATTATAGCTTTTATTAGAAAATCCAATACCGCTATCCCCAAAATATCATAAACCACCTGTTTCTTCAATTACTTTCTGCTTTTACTTATGCCTTCTGACTGGATAAAACAAGCATAAGAACCTACTTTTAGCTAAGAATTTCGGTTCTCGCCTATTGAACGGAACCCGCTTCTTTGGTATAATTATTATGCCAAAAATAAAATGGCCCCGTAGCTCAGAGGATAGAGCAGCGGTTTCCTAAACCGCGTGTCGGACGTTCGACTCGTCTCGGGGCTGCCATTAGATCTTCTCCTCCTTCCTAGAAGGAGGTTTTTTTATTACCATCGGCTTCACCGGCTTAATTTAGTTTAGTATAATATTATTATTCCATAGAACCCTATGCCACCTGCCTAAGACAAATCTTCTTGCGTTACTACGAAGGTTAAACTATAATTACTTTTATACATAAAATGACCAGTAAATATCCGGCGATTAATCCCTTCTACAACTACCAGACTGTTGCTATTACCGAAACTCAGGAGGATAATCATGAAAATTGTAGTTATTGGCGCGGGAAAAGTCGGATTCAATATCGCCAAAGCCTTATCCGACGAACAACACGATGTCATTGTCATTGATAAAGACCATGAAGCCTTAAATATGGTCTCCGACCATTTGGATGTGCTGACCATAATGGGGAACGGGGCTAGCGCCAAAACTCTTGAAAAAATCAACATCAAGACGGTTGATATTATCGTGGCGGTCACTGAGAATGATGAATTGAATATGATCGCTTGCATGACGGCAAAGCAATGCGGTGTACCGATGACTGTAGCCAGGATCCGGAATTCGGACTACACATCTCCCCATCCTTATCTCTTGTCCTACTCCAATTATGGGATTGATTTAATCATTAACCCCGAACATCTGGCTGCTCAAGAAATTTTTCGCTTGATCGAAGTCCCGATGGCCACGGACATGGAATACTTCTTTGATGGTAAACTCAGTCTCATCGGACTAAAGATCGA
>DUOH01000026.1 GCA_012838955.1 Bacillota bacterium
AGCCTTTACGTCCTCCACCAAAAATATAGACCAACCCTCTGGTACGCTCAATTACCCCGCTCATGCTATTACCGTCGCGAGGATCTGAGAGCAAAATCACTTCGGACGAGTACGGTTCGACATTTAATAACCTGCCTACCACTCCGTCTTTAGTGATGACCGGCATATTCTTGGCCAAACCGCTTTTACTTCCTTTGTTGATGATGACCGTATCCGTCCAATGACTGGGGTTTCTGGCGATCACCACCGTCGGTTCCAAATGGAAAGCAGAAGTCTTCTCAAACTCCAAAGCCTCTCTTAAACGTTCATTCTCCGCCCGGAGCTGCCGTAGTTGAGTCAGTTCCATCTGTAATTCCAAGACTTCCTGCCGAAGCTGGTAATTTTCCCGGTTCAAAGCAGAGAGAGCGGTCATCGTCTTCCAAGTGTTAGAGAAGAAGTTGGAAATATAATCAATAATTCTTTGAAAAGGATAGAGAATAATTTTGATCACAAATTCCAGCCATGTCTGGTTCATCTCGTCTTGAGAAGTATAAAAGATCAACCAGGTAACAAAGAGGAAGATCAAGACCAGCACGACATAGAATACTTTCTTCCGCATCAGGGCATGCAGCACCAAGCCTCACCTCTGATTCTTACACACTACCTTCCTTGACGTGTGCCTTACTTCCGCGTAATCAGGATCAATTCCGCGGTATTGCAAAGTAAAAAAGCGTTCTGTTTTCGGGTTAACTTACTCTTCGACTGGAAGCGGCAGATCTATTAATTAGGTTCAACGTTTCCAGCGCCATTCCTGTTCCCCGGACCACACAGGTCAACGGATCCTCCGCCACATGCACGGGCATCTCCGTCTCATCGGAGAGCAACTGGTCCAAGCCCTTCAGCAGCGCGCCACCACCGGTCATGATAATTCCCCGGTCGAGAATGTCCGCGGCCAGTTCCGGAGGGGTCTTCTCCAAAGTCATCTTTACAGCTTCCACGATTGCGCCTACGGGTTCGGTCAACGCCTCCATTACTTCACGGGAAGACAAGGAAATGACCTTCGGCAAACCGGTCACCAGATCCCTGCCGCGTACGTCAATAAAACTTTCCATGGGTTGCGGGTAAGCGGAGCCTTCTTTCTTCTTGATTTCTTCTGCTGTTTGTTCTCCTACCATTAAGTTGTAATTCTTCTTAATATACTGCCCGATGGCTTCATTCATCTCATCCCCGGCCACTCTTAAGGAACGACTGGTCACAATCCCGCCCAAGGAGATCACTGCCACCTCCGTAGTGCCTCCCCCGATATCCACGATGAGATTACCGGTAGGTTCCTGTACGGGTAGACCGGCCCCAATGGCGGCCGCCATCGGTTCTTCCAGTAAAAAAACTTCCCTGGCGCCCGCTTCCCGCGCCGCATCCGTAACCGCGCGTCTTTCAACATCAGTCACACCAGTGGGGATGCCCACCACCACCCGGGGAGCTAAAAATCCGATATAACGGCGGCATTTATTGATGAAGTAATTCACCATCTTCTCCGTGACGTCAAAGTCGGCGATTACCCCGTCCTTCATGGGTCTAATCGCGGCAATATTTCCCGGTGTCCGCCCCAGCATCAATTTGGCTTCATTTCCTACAGCCAAAATTTGCTCCTGATCACGGTCGAAAGCGACCACAGTAGGCTCCTGACATACTAAACCATGGCCTTTTATGAAAACGAGGGTATTAGCGGTTCCAAGATCAATTCCGATGTCTCGTGCAAAACGGCGCAGAAAAAAGTTGAACATCAATTATTCCCTCCGATGCAACAAATTATAACTAATCACTACCAATCCAACCTTGATTTCCGGGCATGAATAGGTTTATTCTTTACTAATAATCTGTTCAGATTATTTTATAATCTATTATTTTAGAAGAAACCCTCTTCGCGAAGGCTGACATATCTATTATCACCAATAATAACATGATCAAGAATTTGAATTCCTAGGATTTCACCTCCTTCTCTCAATCTTCTTGTTAAAGTCAGATCCTCCCTGCTGGGATACGGATCCCCGCTGGGATGATTATGCGCCAAGATCAGAGCGGCGCTACTGTTTTTAATCGCTGTCTTAAACAACTCCCTAGGGTGCACCAGGGAAGAATCAAGCGTTCCTATGGAGATCGTTTCTATGGATAAAACCTTATTCTTTGTATTTAGGTGTACTGCCAAAAATCTTTCGTGTTTCAAAAAGCGCAGCCTGGCCATGACCAAATCTGCTACATCTTTCGGTGATTTGATGCCCATCTTGACCTCAGGTTTAGCGGAATAGAGCCGCCGTCCCAGTTCAAAAGCTGCCAAGAGCTGCACTGCTTTACTGCTGCCAATGCCCTTAACCGCGCATAGTTCTTTCACGCTGGTGGCCGATAATTCCGTCAACGTTCTAAACTCCGCCAGTAAAACCTCTGCTAAGTCCAGAGCCGACAAATCTTTGGCGCCGGTTCGTAATAAAATGGCTAATAGTTCGGCATTAGATAGATACTCTGCTCCAAATCTCTCCAACCGTTCCCTGGGCCGCTCCTCAACAGGAAGGTTTTTAATGGAGGGACCGGACAAAGTTATTCACCTCCTAAAAGATGAATTCCAAACTCTTTTAGTAATAAGGTCAATCTGGCAAGGGGAAGCCCCATCACATTAAAGAAGCAGCCCTCAATCCGGTCTACCAGTACGGCGCCTAAACCCTGAATACCATAGGCGCCGGCCTTATCCATGGGTTCCCCGGATTTAACGTAAAAAACAATCTCTTCCTCGGACAACTCCCGAAAATGCACCATTGTGGTCTCCACCGCCAAGGCTTCGCGTTGTGCCGCGCGATGGCAAAGGGCCAACCCGGTATGGACCTGATGCCATTTTCCTGATAAGAAACGCAACATCTCCCCGGCTTCTTGTTGGTCCCGGGGTTTACCCAGGATCCGCCCGGCAGCCGTCACCACGGTATCGGCGGCGATGACCAAGAAATCCGGATTTTGACTGGCAACATCACGGGCTTTACCTTCCGCCATGCTTCCCGCCAGATTCTCCGGACTAAGACGGGCTGCGCCGGAGAGATCCGCCCTTTCCTCAAAGGAACTGGTCTGGACCTGAAAATTCAGTCCTAATCCCTGGAGGAGTTGTTGGCGACGGGGAGAGGCGGAAGCCAAGATTATTCCGGAAATCAGCTTCACCCCCAAAGCATCCGGAGGCAGATCGACACAGCCCATAAACGGCAGTCTTTTATTTACGACGCTTCCGGATCAAAACAACAAGTATCCTTTAAAAATTCCACGGTTCTTACGGAAATCCTCTTTCTATATTCTGGTCCGTACCAGTCTGGAAGATACGCTGGCAAGCCAAGGTCGGTGCTTTTTTAAGAAAGTCTCCGGTCGTCACCGGAAAATAACAAAAAAACGGGAAGCAGCGGTGATCCACTCACCACATACTCCCCACTTATTATAAGATATGATTACAGACCCGTGCAAAGAGAGGAGATTAAAATTTGTTTAAAACTATCTCGTGGTCAGCCGCTGTGTGCAAACTCCTCTGCAAGCGAGATAGTCAAGCCCGGCTCCGGCTATACACAATCTAAACTAGCTTCAGCTTACTGCTTTGCCGAGCTCTTCTACTTTACCCTTAATGGCCTTCGTTGGGCACTTAGTGATGCAAGCGCCGCAAGCCGTGCATAATTCCGGATCAATGGAAGCCAAATAATCAGTAACGGTAATCGCATTCTGCTGGCACTGCTTCACACAGATCCCACAGCCGATACACCCAACCTGGCAAGCCTGACGAACCTCCGGTCCCTTATTCTTATTCAGGCAAAGTACAGTGACGGGATCCCCGGCTGGAAGCAAGGCAATTAACTGCCGGGGGCAGGATTTTACACAGATCCCGCAGGCTGTGCACTTCTCTTCCTCCACTACCGGTAGGCCGTTTTCACTCATGGTAATCGCGTCAAAAGGACAGACTGAGGCGCAGGTTCCCTCACCCAAACAGCCGAACTCACAAACCTTCGGCCCGCCAAGTAGCTGCTGAGCGGCTGCACAATCCCGCACACCGGCATAGGTAAAGCGTTCTTTGGCTTCGGCCTTTCCTCCGCCGCATCTGACTTTGGCCACTAACCGTTTTTGCGGAGCGGCAAATTCCACCCCCATCACTTTGGCAATGGGAGTAGCGTCTTTATTGACCGGACAGCCGTTCACAGCAGCCGTGCCATTCACAATGGCTTCGGCCATGCCCCGGCAACCCGGGTATCCACAGGCGCCGCAATTCGCCCCAGGCAGTAAGGCCTCGACTTCATCTATACGCGGATCCTCTTCTACCGCCAGTTTACGGGCGGCCAGCGCCAGTCCAAGACCAAAGATTACTCCCAGGACAGCCAGTAAAGAAACTGCTGAAACAAGTGTATTCATCATCTTTCTCCTTTCCGCCCGAGCTATAATCCAAAGAGAGCCCGCAGGTTAAACCCGGAAAAGCCCAGAAAGGCCATGGAGAGTAATCCGGCCAGAATCAGAGCGATGGGGAAGCCCTGTAGAGATTTGGGCACTGGAGAATAAGCCAACCTCTCCCGTAATCCAGCAAACAGGACAATAGCAAGGACAAAACTGAGTCCGCCGGAGAACCCGTTAATCACCGCTTCCAGAAAACTGTAGGCCTCCTGAACATTAATCAAGGCCACACCCAATACTGCGCAGTTCGTAGTGATGAGTGGCAGATAGATCCCTAAGGCTTGATAAAGCACAGGGCTGCTTTTTTTGATCACCATCTCCACCAGCTGAACCAAGACGGCGATGACCAAGATGAAGGCGATGGTTTGCAGGTATTCGATATTATAAACGACTAATAACTGTTGAATCCAGTAGGTAAAGGCTGAAGCCATAGTCATTACGAAGGTCACAGCCACGCCCATTCCTACCGCGGTCTCCACCTGGCGGGAAACGCCAAGAAACGGACAGATCCCTAAGAATCTGGCGAGCACAAAGTTGTTGATCAGAATCGTACCAAAGGCCAGAACCAGCAATTCCGCCATTTATTTCGCCTCCTTTTTCCGGGAAAGCCAATTGATGCCACCCAGGAGTAAACCTAGGGTAACAAAGGCCCCGGGCGCCAGGATCATGAACAAAGCGCCCTTCTCTTGGGGAAAGAGTTCTATGCCGGAAAAACCGAAATCTTTAGCCACAAATAAGGTTCCGGTACCCAGAACTTCTCTGACCGCGCCCACCAACATCAGAGCCAGGGTGAAGCCGAGCCCGATCCCTAAGCCATCCATGATGGAGTCGCCGATGGAATTCTTAGAGGCAAAAGCTTCAGCCCGCGCCAGAATAATACAGTTCACCACGATCAGAGGGATAAAAATACCCAAGACTTCATGCAAGCCAGGTGTATAGGCTGCCATTACCTTGTCTATGATCGTGACAAAAGTGGCGATTACTACTACATAACAGGGAATTCTGACTTCATTTGGTATAACATTGCGCAACAGGGAGATCATAAGATTAGAACCGATTAGAACCACGGTCGCGGCTAAGCCCATGCCTAAGCCGTTGACTACCGCCGAAGTCACCGCCAGGGTAGGACACATCCCTAAAACCAAGCGAAAAGTGGGATTTTCATTTAAAATACCATTCTTAAAGATGCTCCATTTATGCATCGGGTTCACCTCCGTTCATCATTCAACACTGTACGGGCGGCAGCTAAGCCTCGGTTCACTCCGCGAACTACCGCACGGGAGGAGATCGTGGCCCCTGCCACCGCCTGTACCTTTCCATGATCTTTACTAATCGCCAGAGTATCTTCGAACGTAACACCGGTCAAAGCTTCCTGCTTCAGGAAGTCGTCCTCACTTATTTTCGCGCCTAATCCCACTGTTTCCGAATGCCCCAAAACGCTGATCCCGGTGACCCGTCCATTCTGGGCAACTCCCACCATCAGTTGAATAGGGCCGCCATACCCCCGGCTTTCCACGGTCAGCACGATGCCGACTGGCGCGCCTTGATCGTCAAAGCCCAGGTATAAATCGCAGATCTCCGGTCCGATCGTCTCGCGTGCCCGCTGGAGTAAGGTGGCGTCTGTTCGAAAATCAACAGCAGCCGGTAAACTCTCCTGCAGCATTCTTTGCTTCTTTAGTTCCTTTACCGCTTCAATTCTGGGTTCAGTTAAACCGTTCACCCAAGCCAGCACTGCGCCGGCCGCCACGCAAATCACAGTTAAAACCAGTATTAAGCGAAGTTGTTGTTTATCCATCCTTTTTTACCTCCCCAAACCGTTTAGGAACGGTCAATCGATCAAGCAAGGGAGTAATGGCGTTCATAATCAAGATCGAATAGCAAACGCCTTCCGGATACCCGCCGAATCTTCTGATTAAGGCCGTCAAAAGACCGCACCCGATCCCAAAGATCACCCGTCCGCCGGAGGTGACCGGAGTGGTCACATAATCGGTAGCCATGAAGAAAGCGCCTAAAATCAAGCCGCCGGCCAAAAGGTGAAAGAGGGGATCCTGCCCCCATAATGTGGTTAATACCAACACGGTTCCCAGATACGCAAGGGGAATTCGCCAATCAATAATCTTATAAACCAAGAGAAAAACTGCGCCCAACAATAACGCTAATCCGGAGGTTTCCCCCAGGGAACCGGAGATGTTACCGTAAAACATTTGCAGATAAGGGAGGGAGAGAGAATTGTTGCTAAAGAATCCTTCCTTCAATAAACCTAAGGCAGTGGCGCCGGAGACCGCATCCATCTGCGTCCCGGCCCAGGAAAGAGAGGAAGTCGGCCACTGCCAGGTGGTCATCAAAAGCGGCCAAGAAAGAACCAAGAAAGCCCTACCGATTAAGGCCGGGTTAAACAGATTGTGACCCAACCCGCCGAATACTTGTTTTCCCACGGCAATGGCAAAAGCCGAACCCAGGGCCGGAATCCACCAAGGCACGGTCGGGGGGAGCGTCAAAGCCAAGAGCAGTCCGGTCACAAACGCGCTCCCGTCGCTAACGGTCAGTGGACGCTTCATCATTAGTTCACAGAGCGCCTCTGTTAGTAAAGCGGAAAAAACGGAGATCCCGATGATAACCAAAGCCCGCCAACTAAAGAAGAGGAGACTGGCAACCGCGGCCGGGGTCAGAGCGGCGGCCACCATCCACATAATATTCTTGGTTCCCAGTTCCGATTGGATATGAGGTGGAGCTGAGACGAGAATCTTTGAATCTGACATGAGATCAACTCCTTTAACTCGTTTTCCGTTTGGCTGCAATAATCTTATTCTTAGTGTTCTTGAACATTTGGGTCAAAGGCCGCCGCGCCGGACAAACATAAGCGCATGATCCACACTCGCGACAATCCAAGACCCCATATGCTTCCGCCTTGTCAATTTGATCGTGCTCACAATAGAGTCCCAAAAAATTGGGGAGTAAATTAAAAGGACAGGCATCTACACATTTACCGCATCTAATACAGACAGAGGGAGCGGTCTTTGGCGTCTCCGCTTCCGTTTGCACTAAAATACCGGAGGTTCCTTTCATAATCGGCAGATCCAGGCGGTACTGTGCCGAACCGGTCAGGGGACCACCCAGAATAATCCGGCCCGGATTTCCTTTGAAACCGCCGCAATAATTAAGCACATCCTCTAATAAAGTTCCGATCCTGACTTCCAGATTCTTTGGTTGGTTAATACCATTGCCCGTAACAGTAATAATTCTGGAAATTAAGGGCCTGCCGGATTGAATAAACTCAGCCAAAGCAAAAGCGGTGGCTACGTTATTCACGATTACACCCACTGCGGCCGGTAAAGCGCCGACCGGTACCACCCGCCTGGTGGCCGCGTAAATAATCATCCGTTCTTCACCCTGAGGATATTTGGCTTTCACCGGAACCACCTCAATGGGGTAACCCTGCACGGCCCGGTTCAGAGCGGCGATGGCATCAGGTTTGTTCTCTTCGATTACAATATAGCCCTTCGAGGCGCCTGCGGCCCTCAGCATTACCCGTAAACCAAAGACGATCCGGTCCGGCTTCTCCACCATTAACCGGTGATCACAAGTAAGAAAAGGCTCACATTCGGCGCCGTTCAAGATCACATAATCAATGGGTTGATCCGGAGACAGATTATACTTAACATGAGTAGGGAAGGCTGCTCCGCCCATGCCGACCAAACCGGCTTCTTTCATTATTTCTCTTACTTCATCACTCTCTGCCCTCTCCGGGTCAAGGTGGCGGGGGAATATTTCCGGCGCCCACTCATCTGTCCTGTTATTCTCTATAACAATCGCGGTTACCATTTTTCCACAAACATGCGGTCTGGGTTCTATAGCAATGATCTTCCCGGCCACACTGGCATGGAGAGGAGCGGAGACCATCCCTTGAGCCTCGGCGATCTTCTGGCCCAATAATACCTGATCACCCACTGAAACGAGGGGTTCGGCCGGAGCCCCTATATGTTGACTTAAGGGCAAAACCACCTGCTGAGGCGAGGGAAGGATCTCTATCGGTAAAGAACTGGTTAAACCTTTATGCCCAGGAAGATGGATTCCTTTTCGGAAAGTCTTCAGAAACATCTGATCACTCCATTCCTGAATTTATAAATAATAAGATTGGCTAACACCATTACTGTTCATAACGCAAAACTCAATATCGGGCAAGGAAAATCAGATAATATACCCGTAGATCAAAGGAGGCGCCGGTTGATGAATGGCGGAGACGATTACCAGGTTATACAAGCTCTCTGCTGCGGCTTGCGCTTCCTGCATCGTCCTGGCGTGGACCTCGGCCAGGACCTCGCCTTCCTTGACCGGATCACCAAGTTTCTTCCGGATAATCAGTCCGACCCGGTGGTCAATGCAATCATCTTTACTGGCCCGGCCAGCCCCCAAACGCCCGGCAAGCATCCCCAGGCCTTCCGTGTCAAGATACGCGACATAACCGGCATTTCTACTCACTACAGGTAACTGAATGGGAGCGGTCGGCAAAAGGGCTTCATCTCTGATCGCGCTTACTTCACCGCCTTGCGCGCTTACCCATTTTTCAAAAGTCCGCCACGCGGCGCCGTCAGCAATCATCTGCTCCAACCTGTTTCTGGCTGCCGCCTCTTCCTCTTCAATTCCAGCCAGGATCAACATTTGCGCGCCAAGAGTCAAAGAGACTTCCATCAAATCCCCAGGCCCCTGGCCCTTTAGAGCGGCAATGGCTTCTTGGACCTCCAGAGCATTGCCGATGGCATGGCCCAGAGGTTGATCCATTCCGGTTAAAACCGCCATACATTTCTTCCCTGCTCCTTTTCCAATAGAGACCATCAGCTCCGCCAGGGACTTGGCTTCCTCCAGATCCTTCATGAACGCGCCGTTTCCTACCTTGACATCAAGAACATAACCATCGGCGCCGCCAGCCAGTTTCTTACTCATAATACTGGCGGCGATCAGAGGAATACTCTCTACCGTACAGGTGACATCCCTTAACGCATACAAGTATTTATCGGCAGGAACCAAATTCCCGGTCTGTCCCACCAAACCGATTCCTACCTCTTTGACTTGCCGAAACAAATCTTCCTTGGGGATCTCGGTTTTAAATCCAGGGATTGATTCCAGTTTATCAATGGTTCCGCCGGTGTGTCCCAATCCCCGTCCAGACATCTTGCAAACCGGCGCTCCGGCGGCGGCCACCAACGGGGCCAGCACCAAAGATACCTTGTCCCCCACGCCGCCGGTGGAGTGTTTATCAATCTTCACCCCTGGGATAGCTGATAAATCCACTGTCTCTCCGGAAACGGACATCTCAATAGCCAGATTTCGCGCTTCCCGGGGAGACATTCCTTGGAAGTAAACTGCCATGCACCAAGCGGCTAATTGATAATCGGGGATGCTTTTTTCCGCGATCCCATTGACTATAAACCTGATCTCTTCCGGAGAGTGTTCTGCTCCGTTACGCTTCTTGTAGATTAAATCAATCATCCGCATTACTGACACCTCTTTTCCTCCTCTCTGCTTACAATCATACCCCTAATATTAGAGTATTTCTTTATAAAAACTGCTACCCCTTGTCCATCCCGTAATTCCAAAAATTTCAGCCACCGTAGCGCTGACGTCGGCAAAGGTCTTTCTGATCCCCAGATTTACTTCCTGGCGTACCTGCGCCCCGGCCACCAGCAACGGAACATACTCTCTGGAATGGTCGGTACTAGGTGTGGTTGGGTCGCAGCCATGGTCCCCGGTGACAATGACCACATCTTCCGCGCTGAGCGAGGAAAGTAGCTGCCCCAAGAAAGCATCAGCCTCCTCCAAAGCCCGCGCGTATCCGGCCACATCATTACGGTGACCGTAAACCATATCAAAATCAATACAGTTTATAAAAGCGAAAACCTCTGTCTGAGCGGGTTCTTTTGCCAATTCAAGGGTTTTTCCCATAGTCTCCTGGTTATTGACCGTATGATAACTCTCGGCCAGTCCACGGTGGCTGAAGATATCATCGATCTTACCGACCCCGATGGTTCGTACCCTTTTTTGGGCCAAACGATCAAGAATGGTCTCTTCCGGTGGGGCTAAGGAAAAATCCTTCCGGCGGCTGGTTCTCGCAAATGAGCCGGGGACGCCCAGGAAGGGGCGGGCTATTACCCGGGCGACATTATGCTCACCTTGGAGTAGTTCCCGGGCAATCCGGCAATACCTATAGAGCTCCTCCGGAAGGATTACTTCTTCATGCGCAGCGATCTGAAATACACTGTCGGCGGAGGTATACACAATGGGGTACCCGGTGCGCATATGCTCGGCGCCAAGTTTTTTGATGATTTCCGTGCCGGAGGCGGCTATATTACCCAGTACACGGCAGCCGATTCTCTGCTCAAAGTCTGCCAGCACCTCCCTGGGAAAACCCTGGGGATATACTGGAAAAGGCCGGTCTAAAATAATCCCACTCATCTCCCAGTGGCCGGTGATTGTGTCTTTACCGGGTGAGGCTTCGGCCATCTTGCCGTAAGCCCCTGTGGCCTGTTTGACCGGTTCCACCCCGGGAATCGTTATGATCTTACCCAGGCCAAGACTCTCCATGACCGGTAAGGCCAACCCGTTTACGGCTTTTGCCGTATTGACCAGAGAGTTGCTACCTTCATCCCCATAAGCGGCGGCATCTGGTAATTCTCCGATTCCTACTCCGTCAAGTACAATTAAGAAGACTCTCTTCATTTGTCACCACACCTCTCGTTGGGCTTTTCTATGCGTTCGTCTCTAAACCGCGCTAAGGTGAGGCCCACGTCGTTCGTACGGGTGTGCCGTCTTCACTCTCCAGCCGGTCACTAGGTGTATACTTTAAGCGCTGAGTAAAAAGGATAGCCGTTTATAAGTATTTATATAAAACCTCCTATATTCCTTCGCCCTGAGACAAAAAAACCACCATTCGGTGGTTTTATCTAACTAACGCGTCAAGGAAAGGGGGTATCTTGGATGATCAATAGGCATCCAGTGCTATACAAAATTACCGACAGATCTTAAATTTCATAGAGATGAATAGTTGCTAATACTCGTCAACTGACACGCTATACTTACCATATCCCTCAAACTCATATACCTTATTGTAATCGGGTTTTCTCAACACCTTGATGGCTTTGGGCGGCCAGTAAACAACAAACGCTTTCCCGACGATATTTTCCATGGGTATACATCCGACATTCCTGGTGTCCCGACTATCCATACTGTGGTTTCTATTGTCTCCCAGGACAAAGAGGGTATCATCCGGGACTCTGGTCCATTCAATCCCATCCTCCGTGGGTTCGTTGATGTATGGTTCATCCAACGTGATCCCATTTACCTGAACCTTGCTGTCGTTAATGTAGACATAATCTCCTTCAGTGGCAATGACCCGTTTAATAAATTTTTTCCTTGGATCACGCGGATATTTAAAGACAACGATCTCACCGGCCTGGGGGGGCCGGACTCGATAAGTGATCTTGTCCACTAAGAGTCTTTGCCCTTCATAGAAAGTGGGCTCCATGGAACTCCCTTTCACCATAAAAGATTGGCCCAGAAAGACCATGATAAAAAGGATGATAATCACTGAACCCGCTATTGATTCTATTAAATCCTGCAACTCTGACTTCTTAAATTCCACAAACTCTCCCCCTACCTTTCAAAATGAGATGTGAGAAAAACAAAGGCTACGTACTGCTCTTCCTTCTCACACCTCATTATGAACCACCTCGTCCCAGCCCAAACTAGAGAACCAGATCGCTTTTCTTCTAAGATAAGTGAGGAACAAGCAAAATCTGATGTCTGGATCCAGGACCAACCTTAAAACGATTTATCAAAAAACTACCTTTCGGCAATACGCGCAGCTTTACCGGAACGTTTCCGGAGATAGAAGAGTTTCGCCCGCCGCACGCGTCCCCTACGCACCACCTCGATCTTGGCGATCATCGGCGAGTGTAAGGGAAAGATCCTTTCCACCCCAATTCCACCGGAGACCTTACGCACAGTAAAGGTTTCCTTTAGCCCGCCGTTGGCCCGGGCAATCACTACTCCTTCAAATACCTGGATCCGCTCTCTTTCACCCTCAACTACCTTCAAATGCACACGTACGGTATCACCTGGGCCGAAGCGAGGCAAATCTTTTTTTATTTGTTCTTGCTCAATCAGGTCAATCAAGTTCATTATTGTTCCCTCCTTCCAAATGAGATCAGTGACTCCTGAAATTAAAATCCCTAAAAAGCGGTTGCTTGTTCTCTGCGGAAACAAGCTATCAGCAGAGGCGAACCGAGCTTACTTCGGAAAAACGGTGTATTATTTAATTTTCTCGTCCATTTCAGGGCAATGGAATCCATTCTTACGTAGAAACTCCAGATCTTCAGGGGATAATTCCGCCTTACGCAGCAGATCCGGGCGTCTCTGCGCTGTGCGCAATAATGATTGTTCCCGGCGCCAAGCCCTGATCCGGGCATGGTGACCGGAGAGTAATACTTCAGGAACAGCCATTCCCCGGTAGACAGATGGTTTTGTATACTGCGGGTAATCAAGCAAACCATGGGCAAAAGAATCATTATCAGCGGCTTCCGCAGCGCCCAATACCCCGGGGAGGAGACGGACGATGGCATCGACCATGACCATGGCAGGTAATTCTCCTCCGGTCAGGACAAAATCTCCGATAGAGTATTCTTTATGAGCTAAGGCGCGAATCCTTTCATCAAAGCCTTCGTAATGCCCGCAGATGAATACCAACTGTTTTTTCCGGCTTAATTCCACTGCTGTCTCCTGACGAAAGCTCTCCCCCTGAGGAGTAGTGAGGATAATACATGTTTCCTCCGCCTCTTGGTCATTGGAGTCTCTCCGCTGCTCAACCAGATCCTCAACGGCCAGATAGAGAGGTTCCGGTTTGAGCACCATCCCCGGCCCGCCGCCGTAGGGCGTGTCATCTACTGTCCGATGACGATCATAGGCATAATCCCTGAAATTAATAACCTCAATCCGGACCAATCCTTTTTCTACTGCACGCTTAATTATGCTGCTGGAAAATGGAGCGAACATCTCCGGGAATAGGGTCAGAATCTGAATCAGCAACCTATTCCACTCCTTCCACCAATCCGGCGGGTAATTTTACTACCATTCTGCCAGTAGCAAGATCTACCGATAGAACCACGGATTTGAGGGCTGGAAGCAGGATCTCGCCATAAGGACCGCCGCGCAACACATAGACATCATTTGCTCCTGTGGGGATGACTTCGGTCACCGTGCCAAGGTATTCTTGGGATTCCCCGTAAACCCGTATACCCTCAAGTTCATCAAGGTAGTAACTACCCTCGGGTAAGGGCGGCCTCTCCTCTTTGGGAATCCACAAAAATAACCCTTTTAACTGCTCTGCCTCTTCTACCGTCCGGATTTCGCAGAACTTGATGAGGACAAATTGCCGAAAAAACCGGGCGTTCTCAATGGTGAGTTCGATTTGCTCCCGTTCCGAACAGGCAAGAACTCTTTTCAGTTCATGCCAGCGTCCATCATAGGCGGTCAAGGGTGCCACCTTGACCTCCCCCTTAACTCCTCGAGTGGTTAACACTTCACCTACGGCGATCAGCCCAGCCGGTGGGTTTTGCCAAGGAGTGGGAATCACTCTTCAGCCAACTCCACGGCGACCTTTTTATCAGGGGGCGCGCAGGAGCGAACTAAGGTTCTAATGGCTTTGATGATCCTACCTTGCCTGCCGATGATCTTGCCGATTTCATCCGGGGCTACGGTAATCTCAAGTAAAATGGAGTTAGCAGTCTCGGTTTTATCCACACGCACTGCTTCGGTCTGATCAACCAGGGACTTGGCGAGTAACTCCACTAATTCCTGCACGGTGGATCACTCCTTTCATTCCCCGGCCGCTTTTTCTCCAGGAAGAACACCGGCCTTTTTGAATAACCTCTTTACCGGCTCGGAAGGTTGAGCGCCCTTTGCTAACCAGTCTAAGGCCTTTTCTTTATCAACCTTAAGTTCAACAGGATTGGCAACCGGGTTATAATGACCAAGAATTTCGATGAACCTTCCATCTCTGGGAGCTTTGGAGTCCGCCACGACAAAACGGTAAAACGGACGTTTTTTAGCACCCATTCTGGTTAATCTGATACGAACTGCCATCCTTATTCTTCACCTCCTTATGCGATGTGTCCATTGTAAGGCACTAATTAATGGTAGCCGCCGCTTAATTCTGCCAGATTATGCGCTTAGCTTGACAGAATTAACCGTTGACCCCAAAGAGTAAACACTTTTGCCAAGGAACAACCCCTCCGTTAGGGGCGGAGCTCTATAATGATCAGGGCGGGAAAGCCTTAGAAAGGAAACCGCGGTTTTAGGCCACCCTTTCCCAGATTAGCAAGTTGCTTCATCATCTTTTTACTCTGTTCAAACTGATTAAGGAGGCGATTTACCTCCTGAACACTAACGCCTGAGCCCCGGGCGATCCGTCGACGCCGACTGGCGTTGATGATCTGCGGTTCCCTGCGTTCTTGCGGTGTCATCGATTGAATAATCGCCTCAATGTGTTTCATCTCTTTTTCATCGATTTGTACTCCTTTAAGTTGTTGAGGCTTAATCCCAGGCAGCATCGACAATAGCTGGTCAAGAGGACCCAGTTTCTTCATTTGTCGCAGCTGACCCAGGAAATCTTCCAAGGTAAACTGGTCTTTTTGAATCCTCTTCATCATCTCCAAGGCCTGATCCTCTTTGATTGAAGACTCTACCTTCTCAATGAAGGAGAGGATATCCCCCATCCCCAGGATCCTGGAGGCCAAACGTTCAGGATGAAAAACCTCGATATTCTCCATTTTTTCGCCAACGCCAACGAATTTAATAGGCTGACCAGTGGCTTCTCTAATGGAAAGAGCGGCGCCGCCCCGTGTATCGCTGTCCAGTTTGGTCAGGATTAAACCGGTCAAGGCCAATTGCTCATGAAAACTCTGCGCCACATTGACCGCGTCCTGCCCGGTCATGGCGTCCACTACCAATAAGATTTCGTCGGGGTTCACTGCCTGCCGGATCTCTTCCAACTCTCCCATGAGCTCTTCATTGATGTGCAGACGCCCGGCTGTATCAATCAACACATAATCCCGGTTGGTCTCTCTCGCCCTTGCTACTGCCCCAACGGCGATCTCCACCGGATTCTTTCCCTCCGCGCTATAAACCGGAAGGCCTGCCTTTTCTCCCAAGATCTGCAATTGACGGATCGCGGCTGGACGATAAATATCCGCCGCCACCAACAAGGGTCGACGGCCTTCTTTTTTCAGCAAGCCGCCTAATTTCCCAACCGTACTGGTCTTTCCGGCGCCTTGCAAGCCTACAATTAAAACCACGGTGGGAGGTTGAGCGGAAACAGCCAGCTTTTCTGCTTTTTCCCCCATCAACCTGGTGAGTTCTTCATGCACAATCTTTACTACCATTTGTCCGGGGGTCAGACTCCTAACCACATCTTGCCCGACTGCCCGTTCCTTCACCCGGTTGATGAAGATGCGGACCACCTTAAAATTGACATCCGCTTCTAGCAAGGCCAGTTTTACCTCGCGCAAAGCTTCATCCACGTCTTTTTCTGTTAGTCTTCCCTTCCCGCGCAACCGGCGCAGAGTATCCTGTAACCTCTCGGACAGGTTGGAAAAGAGCATCAAACAAACCTCCAGTAGACTTTGATCAACACCTGCTGGAACGCCTAAACAAACCAGGCTTACCTGCAGAAAAAGCACAGACCCTTTACTGTTCCGGCCAGACAATATCTTTCTTAAATACTCAAGAACGTCTCCAACTCTTTTAGATTCTCAGTAAACTCCCTATATTGCTTGGTAGCGCGCTGCTGCTCGGGAATGGCCTCCGCCAATTTAGCGAAGGAGTTCAGCACGGCTTGCAACAAATTTTGCCCTTGTAAGAAGCGGTTCAACAATAACAATTTCTCCTCCCAGTTCTCCAAGAGCTTCTCCGTGCGTTGCAGCAGATCATGCACTGCCTGTCTGGTCGTGCCTTCCTCCTCCGCGATCTCCGCCAGAGATAAATTATGCATATAATACAGACTGAAGACCCTTTTCTGTTTGGAGGTGAGCAGTTCTCCATAAAAGTCAAATAATAGGCCCATCCGGACTAAATGTTCCATACGGCAGGCCTCCCTTACTGACAAGGAAAAATACTTTACAGCACGCACATTTCAGTATAATCAGATCGCAATAAAAAGTCAAGTTTTTTTTGAATACCCTACGCCGGACTGAGAAAAGGCCAGCCCCTCTCATGAGCAAGTATTTTCCTCCTCCGGTGCCAGGGGGGAGGGTAGCCGGTCCCGGAGATCCCTCCTCCCCCATTTGAGTAAGGACCAAACCGGTGTAGAAAAACGCGCACCTGTACAGAGCCGGTGCGCGAGACGAAGTCCAAGAACCCGCCAACGCCATTAAAAACTCCCTGGCAACCGGCGGCTACAGTAAATCCTCCAGTCTGGCTTTGATCTTCTCATAATTGGTCTCCACTTCAGCCAGTTTAGCCCGTTCCTTCTCCACCACCGCCGCCGGGGCTTTCGCCACAAACTGCTTATTTTCGAGTTTTCCGGTCAATCGCTTTTGTTCTGCGGCCAATACGGCCAGTTCCTTCTCTAGCCTTTGCTTCTCCAGATCCAGATCTACCATTCCGGCGAGAGGAAGAAAGATCTCGACTCCGCTGACTACCGCAGTCATGGCTTTACCAGGTTTTTCACTCTTCTCCGGTTGCAGTGTGCTCTTATTCAGGCCGGCCAGATTCTCCAGATAGACTATGTTTTCCTTAATTATCCGAGCTTTTTCTTCGGTCGCCATGAATATGGCTTCCACTTTTCGCCCGGGATCCACCCCGACCTCGGCGCGGATGTTCCGGATGGCTTTGACGATCCCCATCAGCATATTCATCTCTTCCTCGGCGGATTCGTCCTGCCAAGCGGAGTCGGCCAGCGGCCAAGGAGTCAACATCAAGGTCTCCCCCTCATGCGGCAGGGTTTGCCAGATCTCCTCGGTAATAAAGGGCATATACGGATGGAGCAACTGCAAAATCCGCCTAAAGGTATGCACCAATACTTCTTGGGTAAGTCGACGCGCGCGCCCTCCAACCTTAAGGTTGGTCTTGGCCAGTTCAATATACCAGTCGCAGAACTCGCTCCAGATAAAATCATATAAGAGATTGGCGGCGCCGCCCAGGTCATACCGGTTAATCATCTCCTCAACCTCTGTAGTGATCTTCTGCAGACGGGACAGGATATACCGCTCGGGAAGAACCAGATTGACTTTTTCCCGTTTTATTTCTGCGGCAGACGCTTCTTCAGAGTAATCCGGCGCCGTATAATCTTCCAGGTTCATCAAGATAAAGCGGGCTGCATTCCAGATTTTATTGGCGAAATTACGCACTCCCTCAATCTTTTCCATCTGAAAACGCTGGTCCTGACCGAGGGTGGTTCCTGTGGCCAAAGTAAACCGGAGAGTGTCAGTGCCATACTTCTCGATCACTTCCAGAGGATCGATATTCGTCTCCGGCCGTGATTTGCTCATCTTCTTTCCATATTTATCCAAAACCAAACCATGAATGAGTACTTCTCTGAAGGGTGGCTCCTGCATAAATTCCAGACCCATAAAGATCATTCTGGCCACCCAGAAGAAGATGATATCCCTGGCGGTAACCAAAACAGAAGTGGGATAGTAATGTTTTAATTCCGGGGTCTGCTCCGGCCAGCCCAAGGTGGAAAAGGGCCACAGCGCCGAGGAGAACCAGGTGTCCAGGACATCCGGGTCTTGCTCCAGATCCTTACTACCGCACTCCGGACAGGCCTCTGGCTCAGTAACAGCCGCGAGCTCCCCACCGCAAGCTTGGCAATACCAAACAGGAATCCGGTGCCCCCACCATAATTGCCGGGAGATACACCAATCCCTGATATTCTCCAACCAATTCAAATAGATCTTGGTAAAGCGCTCCGGCACAAAACGGATGGCTCCGTCTTTCACTACTTTGATGGCTGGGGCGGCCAAAGGCTGCATCCGGACAAACCATTGCTTGGAGATTAATGGCTCGATTATTGTATCGCACCGGTAACAGACGCCGACCGCATGGTGGTGAACCTCCTCTCCCACCAAATATCCTCCGGCTTTCAGATCTGCCAGAATCTTCTCTCTGCACTCATATCGGTCGAGTCCGGCGTATACTCCAGCCGCCTCCGTCATCTTCGCGTCAAAACCGATGACAGTAATCTGTGGCAGATTATGACGCATCCCTACCTCAAAGTCGTTAATGTCATGGGCCGGGGTAACCTTGACTGCGCCTGTTCCAAACTGCCGGTCTACCATTTCATCAGCGACGATCGGAATCTCTCTGTTCATCAAGGGCAGGATGACCTTCTTTCCAACCAGATCCTTATATCGCTCATCATCAGGATGTACGGCCACGGCTGTATCACCCAGCATCGTCTCCGGACGGGTGGTGGCCACTTGCACATATCCGTCGCCCTCGGCCAACGGGTAACGTATATGCCAGAGGCGTCCTTCCCGTTCTTCATGTTCCACCTCAATATCGGAGATGGTGGTGGCGCACTTCGGACACCAGTTAACCAGGTAACTGCCACGATAAATCAAGCCTTTCTTGTAAAGACGGACAAAGACCTCCCGCACTGCTCTGGAACAGCCTTCGTCCATGGTGAATCTTTCCCGGTCCCAGTCACAGGAAGCGCCAAGTTTTTTTAGTTGTTTGATAATGGCGTCGCCATATTCTTCCTTCCACGCCCAGACTCTCTCCAAGAACTCTTCACGACTTAGATCATGCCTGGCAAGACCCTGCTTGGCCAATTCTTCCTCCACCCTCACCTGGGTGGCGATACCGGCGTGATCCGTCCCCGGAACCCATAAGGTATCATCACCTTTCATCCGGTGATAACGGACTAAAATGTCCTGCAGGGTATTGTTTAACGCATGGCCCAGATGGAGTCTTCCGGTGACATTGGGGGGAGGAATGACTATACAATACGGCTGCTTTTCTTGAACAACCTCGGCCCGGAAATACTTATGCTCCATCCAATAAACATACCATTTCTCCTCGACTGCTTGCGGGTTGTATACCTTTGATAATTGTTGACCCATAACCCTACCTCCTATTTGTATAAATCTATAAACTGTTTTACAAAAAAAGTCTTTCATCCTTAAAGGACGAAAGACTTTTCGCGGTACCACCTTTATTCCCCTCTAAATCTCAGATCAATCGGTATCCGTCACTGATCATCAACGAGAGATTACCGGTTGTCAAAACCTCCACACTACATACGAGCGTAGATTGGCAGAGGGCACTCATCGCGTTAACGGGCTAACCGCTCCGATCTACCACATATCCGAATGCGTCTGAGTATGCTTCAACCGGAGAACTCCCGGACGACTTCACCTCGGCGCCGACTTCGGGATCTTTCAGCCAGGGATCCCTTCTCTACAAGCGGTCTTGGAGGTTACTCCTTCCGTTCATCGTTTTTCGCCAGACACAGGTTCACACCAAGTGAAATCTTCTACACAAACCTGTGCGCTTACTTATTCTATATTAATATACCCTTTTCTTTTTTATCTTGTCAAGAGTTTCCCGCTGATTGATCGGGTCAAGACACTGTAGAATTTTTTGAACCTGACGGAAAACACTTACCGTTACACAGCGTTTTGTCTGTCTAAACCTTTCAAAGCCATTCTTGTCAGGTTCCTACCACTACCGAAAAATGGAATATTATTGTGATCTTCTTTCCCCAAAAATTTAGTTTGCCTTAACGTTTTACCTCACAGGCGTATAAATAAAAACGCCCTCGCCAGCAAAGAAACCGGCTGAGGACGTATCTCTTGGCTTCGAGAAAACTCAGGGCTTTAGAAGCGATAGCCCAGGCCAAGCTGGAAGTGGAGATCACTGTTGTTCCCGCCTAAAAAGCCTAATATGCCTCCACGTATATCAATACTCTTGGCCAAATTCAATTTTACGCCCAACTCATACATGGCCTTAAAATCTCCGCTCTCCATATACAAGTCAGCCTCATATAGCCCCTGAAAATTCTGGTTAATACCAAAGGAACCGTTTACTCCCAAATAAGGATCTTCGTCAAAAATTCCGCCAACGACGGCCAGGTTAGGGTTGAGTTCATATTTTACCCCGATTTTCCACGCGTCTTCCCAAATTCGCAGAAGAGCTGCTAATTCCTGGGTGAAGCCATATTCCGCTCCAAGGCTCAATCCAATGTCACTAATGAACATTCCCGTGACTACCCCGTGGTTGGCGCTGACCGTTGGAGAGTTAATTCCCAAAGCAGTAGCAGGTAAAAGCAGGAGTATACAAACTACTGATAGGATTAAGGACACTTTCTTCACTTAATAACCTCCTTACGGATTGTTTTCTGCTAATGCTTTTTTCTATATCCTGAGTAGTTTCCCTTCTTTTTTTGAAAACTATCTATTTTTATTCATATATATTTAACATTCTTCTCAGGAAGTACAGAAATAAACAACATACCACAGACCTTACGGCAATTCCCGGAGAAGCGCAAGCAGCCATCGATCGGTGGCTGCTTGCAAAGACACAATTTCGGCCGTAAGTTATTTAAACAATGGTAGATTTGGGTTCACCCACCATTAATATCTGGCTTTCATCTCTTCCAAACCCCAATTGGGGACATCGGTAATGTGACCGCCGGTGCCGAAAGCATCCATCCGTTTTTTAATTTCATTGGCAATAGCTTCTCTGGAAACTTTCAAGTATTCGCGGGGGTCAAATTTCTCCGGATGCTCCACTAGGAATTGGCGTACCGCGGCGGTGGCAGCCAGACGAATGTCGGTGTCAACATTGATCTTGTTGATTCCGTAAGCGATGGCCTTCTTTAAGGCCTCCAGGGGCACCCCTTGGGCATGCTCTAATTTACCGCCGTATTTGTTGATCTGATCAACTAATTCTGCTGGAACACTGGAAGAACCATGAGATACCAAATAGGTGTCAGGTAGCAGTTTGCGAATTTTTTCAATGATGTCATAAGCCAGTTTGGCTTCGCCTTTAAACTTGAAAGCCCCGTGGGAGGTACCGATGGAGATCGCTAAAGCGTCAACACCGGTTCTCTCCACAAACTCCACAGCTTCGTCCGGATCGGTTAAGTGGGTTTGTCCGGAACCTACTCCGTCCTCAATTCCGCCTAGAGTGCCCAGTTCGCCTTCGACGGTCACCCCCCGGTCGTGGGCGTATTTTACAACTTCGCTGGTGACCTTGACATTATACTCAAAGGTTGACGGGGTTTTGGAGTCTTCCATCAAAGAACCGTCGATCATTACTGAGGTACAGCCCAAATCAATGGCACGCTTCACTGTTTCAAAACTGTTACCGTGATCCAAATGAATGGCCACGGGAACCTCCGGAGCAAGCTCGGCAGCGGACTTGATAATATTAATCAAATACTTGTCTTGCGCATACTTTAGCGCTCCCCGGCTGACTTGGGCAATGATGGGCGCCTTTTTTTCTTGAGCGGCCATCATAATCCCCTGCATCTGTTCCATATTATTCACGTTATACGCCCCAATGGCGAAGGGTTGACCCTTTTTATACGCCTGAAGGCTGGCCTCTAAAATAGCTTTCGATGTAACTAACACGACGATCTCCTCCTCAATTAACTTTCTCTTCAACTTAATAAGATCTTAACCCTGAACCAACTCAGGCTTCAGACTAATTCCCGGCCAATAAGTCTTCAGCCGGAGTAACAGCTCCACACGGATTATTGCCTTGTCCGCGCAATTAGTATGGCTTGAACGGTCATTTAAGGATTGGGTATCTCTTCCCAAACAGTAGCCTCCGCCATATACTAGCTGAAGAAGACGCCCACACTGCTCAGGTCTTCATCGGACCAATTTACAGTCTTTTGAGCCAAGGCTTCTTTAAAGGGCACCGGAACAATTTGTGTTCCTTGCAACCCCACCATCTTTCCGGTTTCACCGGAGAACAAAAGGTCAACAGCTTTTGTTCCGAACCTGGTCCCCAAGGTTATATCATCGGCCGTAGGCGGTAGTCCACGCAGAGTAAACCCGAGGTCGGTCGCTCTAACATCTTCTAATTTTTTCAGAGACAACTGATAACGGATAATTCGACGTAAAATCTGTCCCACGCCGCCTAATTTCGGATTACCATGGGCATCCCAGCCTAAATCCTCTTCTACCATAGCGGCCACCACCGGACTTTGTTTTTTGACGCTTTCTAAGACCGGATCATCATTTCGGAGCCTTACTCCCTCGGCCACAGCAATATTCACATAACTCTGCCTGGCAAAAACCTCTCCGATCCTCTCACACAGTTTCTTTAAGTCAACGGGTTTTTCCGGAATCAAGATCAGGTCGGCTCCGCCGGCAATCCCGATCTCTAAACTCAGCCAACCGGCGTCCCTTCCCATAATCTCCACCAAAGAAATTCTCCGGTGAGTACGGGCGGACTCTACCGTACTCCGAAAAGCCTGGCTACCAAAGGCCACCGCAGTTTTAAAGCCAAGCATGGTATCGGTGCCGGAGACATCATTGTCGATACTTTTAGGGGCGGCAATCACTGGAAAACCCAGCTCGGCCAAGCCCATAGCGGACTTAATCGTATCATTTCCCCCAGTCGCCAGGACGCCATCAATCCCCAGACGTTTCAGGTTGGCCGTTATCTTCTCGGGATATCCCTTTTCCTTATTCTCCGGCGAGAATGGGTTAAAACGGGAAGAAGCCAGGATGGTACTGGGTTTCACTTCCAACCCCAGCACTTCCGGTAAACCTAAGGGAAGCAAGTGTTCTTCAATGTTATCAGCAGCCGCGCCTTCAAAGGCCTTTTTTATACCCACAAATTCCGCGCCGTATTTTTGGGAACCGTGCCTAACCGCAGAGGCGATAAAAGAATTGATGCCTGCGCAGTCTCCTCCGCCGGTCATAAAGGCGATCTTTTTCACAGTATCATCTTCCTTTCGTTGGTTTTAGCAAATCTCTCTGATGATCATATGATGAACTATGAGTCCGCAACAGTCGTACTTGCCCATTCCATGCACGAGAAACCATTTTTTTCTTCGCCTTTTATTCCTTAATATCCTTGCGTTTTTTTCGTTCTTACCTAATGTTTACGGCATGTTTACATATTTACTCTTCTCCTTTATCCCCTTGCTCAACTATCTCATCTTGGATGGCGGGCGCTTTCTCCAGATCCGTAGTTTCTCCCCATAACTCCTGAAATAATTCTCCAACGCCCGGTCGCTCAGTCTGCGAACTATCACCATTCTCTTCCGGAGCATACCTTTCGCCCGGCGCCAAGTCTGTACTTAACTCCTTCACTCTGGCAGCCAGCTGGGTGACTTCTTCTTCCAGGTTTTTCAGGCGAAACTCTGTGTCACTTCTGAACAGTAAGATGTATCCGCAACCATAAATCAAAAAGTAGACCAGAAAATCCCCGGGGTCGAAGGCCTCCCGCCAGATCGCCCAGACTAAAGTGAGCGAAGCTCCGATCAGCAGAACCAAACCAAAATAGTAATTAGTGTCTCGATCCGGATCCCATATGCGTCGCAACTATGATCCCCCTTCATCTGCGCGTGTAGTCTATACACGCAACTAGTCTGAGTTCATCACTAAATCCAAGAGTGTTTCGTCGGTCCATTCCTCGATCTTAGGTAGAGCGTCCAACGTATTTAAACCGAAATACTCTAAAAACCGGGTAGTGGTGGTATATAAAATAGGACGTCCGGGTGTGTCTTTTCTGCCGGCCTCTTGAATCAAGTCTCTCTCCAAGAGAGTAGCCAGTGAACTTTCGACCCTTACCCCTCTTAAAGCCTCAATCTCCGCCCGTGTGATCGGTTGTTTGTAAGCAATGATGGCTAGAGTCTCCAAAGCCGCTTGCGACAGGGGGTTGGGGCGTGGCACCTTTTTTAACTTTTCTACATAATCCGCGCACTCCGCGTCTGTAACGAATTGGTATCCACCGGCAATCTCCTTTATTCGAATTCCCCGTTGCCCATCTTTATATTCTGCGATTAGGTCGTAGATTAATTGTTTCACCGTATGTTCATGCAGTTGTAAAATTTCCGCCAGATCTTTCAGGGAAACAGGTACGGACGAAGCAAAAACCAAAGCCTCTATAATGGCTTTGACTTTTGTCAAATTCATCTCTTGTTATCCTCCCACTTGGTGATTTCAATATCGGCAAACTCTCCGTTCTGGAAGACCTTCACCCTTTTTAGACGGATCAACTCCAACAGGGCCAGAAAAGCGGTGACAATGGCTTTTCTGGAAGGCAACCCGGTAAATACGGAACTGAAAAAGAACTCATGCTTCCGGCTTAATTTTTCTTCGATCTCACGCATCAGATCTGAGATTGAATACTGTTCATCCGGCATTCCCTCTAATTCCAGAGTCGGCGTCAGACTTTCCAACAGGTTCTTGAAAGCCTGTACCAGATCCCAGAGGGTAACCTCTCCCCCCATGTCCAGAGCAGCCGCTACTTCCTGGTCGGGGAAGTACCCGCCGGAACGCCTAAAATAACGGCTTCCTTCTTCTTCCCATGAACGTAAGGTTTTACTAACTTCCTTAATCTTTCTGTACTCCAACAGCCTCTCCACCAACTCCAAACGGGGATCTTCCTCTTCTTCCAAGAGTTCATCCTCGTCCGGCACTGGTTTGGGCAAAAGCATCCGTACTTTAATCTGCATCAAGGTGGCGGCCATGACCAAAAATTCACCGGCCGCCTGTAAATCCAAGAGTTCAATATCTTTAAGATACTCCAAGAATTCATCCGTGATCCGGGCGATTGGTATGTTATAAATATCCAATTCCGCTTTTTCAATTAAATGAAGAAGGAGATCGAGCGGCCCTTCGAAATTATCCAGTTTAATTCGGTATGTACCGTGATCAGAATGGTCGGTTGTGCTGATCATCATCTTTCCTCGGCTAACTCTTGGCATCCGCCAGTTTCAGCAGGCTCAATTCAAGTGTGTCATCTGCGGCCGAATCCGGATCATGATGCTTTTTGATCAAAGTCACCACTTGCGGATCAATTCCCATACTCTCTGCCATATACCCCCCACGTGACGGATGAATGGCATCAACATATAGCGCATAACGAAACGCTGAGGTCTTGTCTCTACGCGCCCATTGATCACGTTTTCGCGGAAAGAAACGACGGATGATTCCCACCACAATCCGGTTAATTCTGCCGATCTCTCCCTTAACCTTTCCCACATCATGCAAGAGAGCGGCCTGCACCAGACAGTCCAGGTTTAAATCCTTCCCGGCGGCCCTCTCTTCAATTATATATCTGGCAACTCTTACGGAATGCGCTTGGTCGGCAACGGACATTTGATTGAATAAAAACAGGCCGGCCTCATTTAAGTAGCTTTTGACAAACATTTGATCATGCCGAGGAAGTCTGAATCTCAGCAGATCACCTAGGCGTAGCCACCACATGCGCCTCCCCCCTCAAATCTACTTTTAATTAATCTTATACGCCAACACGAGGTTGGCGTAGATAAACTTATACTCCAATAATCATCTGTAAAAGATGATTACTGATATAAATGATCAGAAAACTTAATGGTCGACTAAAGATGATAATTACAAGTATAACCAGGAGAAAACCGTACTTTTCCAATCCGGTGAAAAACGCCAGGGCTTTGCCTTTTAAAGAAAACCGTAGAATTTTAGAACCATCCAAAGGAGGCACAGGCAGTAAATTAAAGACTGCCAAACTAATATTCAGCTTAAAACCGGTAATCAAAAAAAGCACAATTAATTCAGCAAGCTTCCGGTCGAGTAGATAATTGAGTAAATCTTGGAAGAATACAATACGTAAGATGATCGCAAAAAATATGGCCAATAAGATATTAGCCAACGGTCCGGCCAAGGCAACCAGCAGGCTGTCACGGGAGGGATGCTTATAATACCTGGGGTCGATCTGTACCGGTTTAGCCCAACCAAAACCGACCCCATTGACGAGGGTAAAAACAATCATTAAAGCACCGAACGGATCCAGATGCGCCAAGGGGTTCAGACTGATCCGGCCTTGTCTCGCGGGGGTGGGATCTCCCAAGCGAGCTGAAACAACGGCGTGAGCAAATTCATGAAAAACCAAGGCAAAGAGTAAGATCGGGGTAATCAGGATCAATTGGGTATAATCAACCATGAATTCGCCTCCGTTGTTCCGGTGTGAGCAGGTGATAGATACATACCTTAAATATTATATCACACTCTTCCTATGGGTTCCAGATAATCAAGATGGACCATCCGGTTAAGTATCCTGCTTTACTTCCGAATCTAACAGTGAAAACAACTTTCCCCAATAAACTCCCGTAAGATTGAGTTTAGGGGGACTTCCGCAGTTTCCATCGGGATAAAGTAGTTCAAGAACTTCAGTAAGCGATGAGACTCGGAGAACTCCGGGTGTTCCGGACCGATCTTCGCCAATAAAGGAACAATATACGGCTTTAAAACCGCCAATTCGTATTCAAGGGCGGAATTAAACATGACATCCGCCTCTTCTTGAAAGGGAAAGATATTACGCTCCTCGCCTCTACGTACTGCCGGCCAAAGCTTTATTGTGGTCAGAGCATCATGGTTCCGGAATTTACTGTCCCGCACAATCCTGCGGATTAAACGATTGTCCGTAGTGGGAATGCGATTGTGGTCATCCAAATTAAGTTGGGTCAAGGCGCTAAGGTAGATCTTGAATTTCCGGTCTTTCGGCACTGCTTCAGTCAACCGTTCATTCAGACCATGAATCCCTTCGATCAGGATCGGCTGCTCCGCCAAAATTCTCAACTTTTCGCCTCGATACTCCCGCTTCCCGGTGATAAAATTGTACCGCGGCAGTTCCACCTCTTCCCCCAGGATTAAGGAGGTCAGTTGGGAGTTGAAAAGTTCCAAATCTATGGCCTCCAAGGCCTCAAAATCCGGTTCTCCCTTCTCGTCCAGCGGAGTATTCACTCGATCGACAAAATAATCATCTAAAGAAATGGAAATGGGCTTAACTCCATTGACCTGTAGCTGGATGGCCAGTCTCTGCGTAAAAGTGGTCTTTCCCGAGGAAGAGGGGCCGGCGATCAATACTATCCGTATTCTTCCGAGTTCTTTAGTAATCATATCCGCTATATTGGCGATTCTCTTCTCATGGTAAGCTTCGGTTATTCTAATCAAGTCTCCGCCTTTATCCATACTGATCAGCTTATTCAAAGAGGCCACATCACTGACTTGCAGAATGTTGCCCCACTTTTCATGTTCGTAGAAGACATGGGCTAATTTGGGATGATCGAAAAACTCCGGAATCTCCCAAGGCTGATCCAGGGTGGGAAATCGAAGGATGAAACCTGGGAGATAGAAACGAAGCTCGAACTTTTTCAGATAACCGGTACTAGGTAGCATATATCCGTAGAAATAACTGTGCAACCATCCGCATTGATAAATAGTGGTCTGCGGAGCCTTTCTATATTCAAGCAGTCTGACCTTGTCTTCCTGGCCATCCTCGGCAAAGATCTTAATGGCTTCTTCCACAGGCAAGCTTCGTTTTTCAATGGGTTCGTCGGCCTCAATAATCTCCCGCATCCGGGCGGCGATTACTTTCAAGTCCCGCTCAGTCAGGGACCTGCCCAGATGAATCTCGCCATACAATCCTTTACACAAGGAGTAATGAATTTTTACCTGGGCAGTGGGGAAGATCTCGCGGACTGCCCGGATTAGCACCATCTTTAAACTACGGCTATAAATCCTTATTCCATCCTGGGATGACAAGTCAACAGGGGTCACCGTCGCATCCTCGGTCAAAACATAAGTGAGTTCCCGTAAACGATTGCCTACTCTGGCGGCAACCACCGGAGGCCGGTCTGTGGTGGGGTAGGCTTTTAAGAATTCCAACAGGGTGGTGCCTTTCGGAATCTTCTTCACTTTTCCTGACATAGTTATTTTAATGGTTTCCACTGCATCTCCTCCTTACGACAACTTCCAAAGCGGGCGTGTAGAAGTTTATCTCTTGCCAAAAGAGATCTATACCAGCACAACCGGTAGATCCGATAGCGGCGAAATTTCTTGTCAGCGCCGGTAATATCGGCCATATAACATATTTGCCAGGGTAGATGATAATTCCTGTCAGTTTTCTTAAAAAACTTCCATCTCCTGCGCTATTGTAAGTCAGGTATTGACGCTCCCGGCTAAAACCAGTACTCAACCGGACCGGCGAAATCCTTTTGCAAAGATGATGAACTCTCCACCGGGTCTTCTCCTAGAAAGTTCAGTAACCATTCTCCCCATGCGGTCAGTCCGAAACCGCTGCGACAAGATACCCCGATTACCTGAGCATTGCTTTGCGCTTGGCGCAGATTACGGTGAAAGCGTTTCCAGGTAAAGTCGGTAAAGGGTAGTAAGTCAAGTTTATTGACTACGATCAAATGTACTCCCCTGTACAATCCAGGATACTTGATGGGTTGATCGTGACCTTCCGGAATGCTATGCACCAGTACCCGACAGGTTTCACCCAAATCTGCCCCCCACGGAGAAAAAGGGTTCCCCGGATGCTCGATGAATATTAAGGCGCCAGGACCGATCTCTAATTTTCCCACCGCTTCACCGATGGTCTTTGCCTTCAAAGCGCCGTAGGCATCACTACAGACCTGGTACGCGGGGATACCCAAAGCCGAGAGCCTTTCCTGATCAACTTCTGAAGTGATTAGCGCTTCCAACTGCAGACGGCCTTTTAAAATCTCATGGGTCCGCCGGAGAAGTTCCGTCTTGCCTGCTCCGGAAGTTCCGATCAAACTCACCACATTAATTCTTCTCAGTGCGAAATCGAGTCTATTCTCCGAGGCGACTTTACGGTTATCCCCGACAGACTTAAAGCCGGCCCCCTTCCCTCCTCCGCCTCGTCTGTAGGTATTTATCTGGGTCATTCTTCGCCCTCCCCTCACTCTGGTGTTACCATTAACAAGCCCTGATGTTAACTTTTACTTATCTTATATTATTGACCGGACGTTATTCACTTATCTAACAATTCCGTATTTTCGCGCTCAATCTTCATACCTTCACTACCACGGGTAGGCGTGGCGTGCTCCTTAAAGAAAGCAGCCACCCATGGTGGCTGCTTTCTTTAAGGGCAGAATACACTATATTCAACCCAATCGATTATGCTAATTAATTAGTCAAATAAATAGTTAATCAGGTTATCGCCGATCTACTACAGATGAGAACCCGATCGTAACCGGCCGCATCTTTATAGCTGTTAATTTTGTCATATCCGGCTTGTTTGGCCAGGTCGGATATGAAGGCCGCTTGATCATAGCCATGTTCGAAGGCTAAGAAGCCGTCCGCACCCAGATACTCTCCAGCGGAAACAATGATTCTCCGGTAAAAATCCAAACCGTCGGCACCCCCGTCTAAAGCAATCACCGGTTCGGCCCGTACTTCCTTGGATAAGGTAGCCAACTCGGCAGTGGGAATATAGGGGGGATTCGAGACGATCCCCATGTACCTCTCGGTCGTGGGAAGCGGTGCAAAGAGATCGCCTGTATAAAAGGTAATCCGCTCCGCCACACCAAGCCGCCGGGCATTCTCCATGGCCACAGTGACAGCTTGAGGCGAAATATCCACCGCATCGATCCGGACCTCCGGGAGATATAAGGCAAGAGAGATGGCGATGACGCCACTGCCGGTACCCAGCTCCAACAGGCGTTTCTCGTCCCTCTCCCCGGTGGCGGATGTCGCCTCTGCGGGCGCTTCCGTCTGTTGCCTCGTACGCACAAGCGCACACGTCCTCTCCACCAACAGTTCAGTTTCGGGCCGCGGGATCAACACTGAGGAGTTTACTGAAAAATCCCACTTCAGAAAGGATTTCTTTCCCGTAATAAAGGCCAAGGGTTCACCGGAAAGTCGTCTCTTGATGACGGATTTATAATCCGTAGTTTCTTGGGGAGTCAAAGGACGATCAAATTGAAGATATAATTGGAGCCTGTCCAAGCCTAAAACAAACGCCAATAATAATTCCGCCTCCAACCGGGCGGAGGGAAGGCCCTTTTGCCCCAGGAAGGCAGCGGTGGAACGAAGGACAAAATCAACGGTTAAAGATCTCATCTACTCACCCTCTTTGAGCCTTTGGGCCTGTTCCGAAAGGATCAAAGAGGAGATGAGCTCCTCCAAATCCCCGGCGATGATGGCGTCCAGCCGGTGCAAGGTTAAACCAATTCTATGATCCGTCACCCGGTTTTGCGGATAATTATAGGTCCGAATCCGCTCACTGCGGTCACCGGATTTAACCATACTTCGTCTGGTGTCAGCCAATTCGTCCTGCTGTTCTTGGATGATCCGATCCAACAAGCGGGCCCGTAAGATCTTCAGCCCCTTCTCTTTATTCTTCAACTGAGATTTTTCATCCTGGCAGGTTACCACCATCCCGGTGGGTAAGTGGGTGATGCGCACGGCCGAATCAGTGGTATTCACACTCTGCCCGCCGTGGCCGGATGATCTGTAAACATCAATCCGTAAATCATTAGGGTTAATCTCCAACTCAACTTCTTCCGCTTCAGGAAGGACCACAACGGTAGCGGCTGAAGTGTGAATCCGTCCACCCGTCTCCGTAGTGGGGATTCTTTGCACTCGGTGGACACCGCTCTCAAACTTCAACCTGCTGTAAGCCCCTTTCCCTTCCACCATGAAGATGATTTCTTTAAAACCTCCTAATTCAGTCGGATTGGCGTTCATAATCTCTGTCTTCCAACCGAGGTTCTCTCCATAGCGAGTGTACATACGGAAAAGATCCGCCGCGAAAAGCGCGGCTTCTTCTCCACCGGTTCCGGCACGGATCTCCACGATCACATTTTTTTCATCATTGGGGTCCTTAGGTAACAATAAAATGCGTAGTTCCTCCCTGAGGTTTTCCTGCTTGGTTTCTAACTCGGATATTTCCGCCCTTAAAAGCTGCGCCTCTTCTTCCGAGGGTTTTTCCGCTAAAAGCTCTGCTGCGGTTTGCAGGTCGGACTCCACTTGCTTGTATTGGCGGTAAAGATTGACCACTTCTTCCAATTCGGAGTGGGCTTTGGCAATCTTCCGCATCTCTTCGGGATTAGCCAAGACTTCGGGATCAGCCAGTTTCTTTCCTAACTCATCGTATCTATCATTGATGGCGGCTAACTTTTCAAACATTGTATAATACCTCACTCATTAACCGGCAGGTTCTGTCCGGACTTCAGCTGTCTAACCGGTATGGGGTCCTTCTCTTTTTCAATGGCCAATACTTCCTGCAAAGCGGCTATAGCCACTTGTAGTTGACTGTCATCAGGTTCTCTGGTGGTAAGCTTTTGTAACATTAACCCGGGCCAACTCAGCCACTTCCAGAAGAAGACCGAATGCTTCTTACCGGCCAACCTAATAATTTCATACGAGATTCCGGCCACCACCGGAAGCAGTAATAATCTGGAGAAGAAGCGGGTGATTAAAGTCTGTTCGCCCAAGAAAGAAAAGACGATGGCGCTAGTGATCACGACAAAAAGCAGGAAACTCGTACCGCACCGCGGATGGACAGTAGATTTTCCCCTGGCGTTTTCTACCGTTAATTCCTCGCCAGCCTCATAGGTGTGGATTGTTTTATGCTCTGCGCCATGATACATAAAGACCCGCTTGATGTCTTTCATTAGTGAAACTAAAGAAATATAGGCGACCAAGATTACGGCCCGGATCAAGCCCTCAACTAAATTGCGCCAGAACAGACCCGGTACATAAGGAGCAATCACTCCTCTAACCAAGAGGGGCAAGACGATAAAGAGCAGTACAGTCATGCCGAGCGCCAGGGTAATCATGACCGTCATCTCCCAGGGAGTAAGCTCTGCTTCGCCTTCTTCCTCCATGAATTGGTTGGCCGAAAACTGCAAGGCTTTTAAGCCTAGGGCAAAGGATTCGCCCAGAGCGATGATGCCGCGGATAAACGGCCATCTTAAAAAGGATAATCTTTTTGTATATGAACCCAAAGGTTGGTTGTTGATTACCAAATCACCGGTATTTTTGCGGACAGCAACGGCATAGTTGTAACGACCGCGCATCATTACCCCTTCGAGCACAGCCTGCCCGCCATACTGAAATTTACTGGACAACCTTTCACCTTCTTTACTATACGTCTAAATATACCAGACGGAAACAATGTGCGCATTATGGAAATAATGCGCATTTTACCTGTGCGTTCTTTCCTAATCTGCAGGCAAATAGTGAAAACAGAGCATCTAAGCTCTGTTTTAACTTAACTTCTCTGTTTTTTTCATGCGCTTCTGGAATTTCTCAACTTGCCCTCCGGAATCTACTATCCGCTGTTTACCAGTGAAGAACGGATGACACTTTGAGCAAATCTCCACACGGATCTCTTTCTTAGTGGAGCCCGTAACAAAACTCTCTCCGCAAGCGCAGGTTACCTGAGCCTGATGGTATTGAGGATGAATTCCTTCTTTCACAGTTCTCACCTTGCTTTCTCCGGTTTTTAACTTTTTTATTATAGCATAGGTCAGATGTTTGCGCAAGAAATTCACTTGCCGCTGGCCGCTTGCTGAAGCTCTTCAACTTTATCCAAGGCTTCCCAAGGCAGATCCAGATCAACACGGCCGAAATGTCCGTAGCAAGCCGTCTGTTTATAGATGGGCCTTCTCAGATTTAAGTCTCTAATGATGGCCCCCGGACGTAGATCAAAGACTTTCTCTACGAGCTGGACAAGCTCTGTTGAAGAGATCCGGCCAGTGCCGAAAGTATCAATCATAATGGAGACCGGCCGGGCTACTCCGATGGCGTAGGCGATTTGGATCTCGCATTTTCCAGCCAGTCCGGCTGCGACAATGTTCTTGGCTACATAACGGGCAGCGTAGGCGCCGGAACGATCCACTTTCGTCGGATCTTTACCGGAGAAGGCTCCGCCACCATGCCGCGCCATTCCTCCATATGTGTCCACAATAATCTTCCGCCCGGTGAGACCGGAATCCCCATGTGGACCGCCAACGACAAAGCGTCCGGTAGGATTGATATAGTACTTGGTTTGCGCGTCAAGGTATTTTTCGGGTATGACCGGACCAATCACTTTTTCCTTAATGTCCTGTCGAAGCTGTTCCATATCAATGTCGGGATGATGTTGAGTGGAAACCACCACAGTATCAATACGGACCGGTTGATCAGCTTCATACTCTACAGTAACTTGCGTCTTGCCGTCCGGGCGAAGATAAGGCAAGACCTTCTCTTTTCTCACCTGCGTCAGGCGCCTAGCCAACCGATGGGCCAAGGCGATCGGCATCGGCATGTACTCTTCTGTTTCGTTGGTGGCGTACCCAAAAACCATACCTTGATCGCCAGCCCCGAGCTGCGCAATAGCGTCCGCCTCCAGCCCGCTCTTCACCTCCCAAGCGGAGTTCACCCCCAGCGCGATATCAGGCGACTGTTCATCAATAGCTGTTAAGACGGCGCAGGTATCTCCATCAAAACCGTACTTGGCTCTGGTATATCCAATCTCTCTTACTGTCTCCCGGACAATTTTGGGGATGTCCACATAACAGTTGGTGGTGATTTCTCCCATCACCAGTACAAGACCGGTAGTTACCGATGTCTCACACGCCACCCTAGCTTGGGGGTCTTCAGCCAAAATAGCGTCCAGCACAGCATCGGAGATCTGATCACAGACCTTATCCGGATGCCCTTCCGTCACCGATTCGGATGTAAATAACTGACGTTTCTTTTCCATTATATATCCTCCTTCATCTTACGTTTTCCAATGCCAAACCATACTACTCACGAGGGCCGGTTACTTGAGATCAAAAAACCCTCTTCCGGAATGGTCGAGGGAGGAAACGCAATTCTTTATTGCCTGCCATGAACATCTGTTCATGCTGTCACATCTCTTTAAAGAGAGCCTTTAATACCTCGTCCTCATCTTCCAGAATAAACTTCTGGCGGAGTTGGCACCGTTTTAGGGACGGATCCCTAATGGTTGCCGGGTTTCATTGGGCCGTCTCCCTCCACCCTCTGGATGAGTTCACGCGCTTCGTGCCAGATTATTCTTCGTGTTTCACACGAAGTACGCGTTCATATAACTGTCATCTATACTTGGATATATCTATTACACGTGTATTATGTATTAAGGTCGGATGATATAGATACCTACACTTCTTGGACCTGTAATAAATTGGTAGTTCCCGGGATACCCGTCCGGACACCGGCGGTCACCACCACTAAATCGCCTTTTTTAACCAAACCGCTGGCCAGGGCGGCTTGTATACTCTGGTCCAATGTTTCATCAGTAGTTTTCGCCCCCGGAACCACCATGGAAGTTACTCCCCAAATGATCGAGAGTTCCCTGGCCACCTCAGGATTGGGGGTAGTGGCTAAAATCGCAGTGTTCGGCCGATACTTTGAAACCATCCGCGCCGTGCTCCCGGATTGAGTTGCCGTGATAATGGCCCGGACCTTAAGGTCCGCGGCTATTTGACAAGTGCCGTGGCTAACGGCGTCCCCTATGGTTATACTTTTTTCCCGCGCGTAGTCTTCTCTTTTCTCCAGTGTATGAGGCCCCTCATATTCCAAAGTAGCTTCAATCCTCCGCGCTACCCTGCTCATGACTTCTACAGCCTGGACAGGATACCTTCCGATTGCGGTTTCACCGGATAGCATCACTGCGTCCGTTCCGTCCAAAATCGCATGCGCCACGTCCGTTGCTTCAGCCCTGGTCGGACGCGAATTCCTAATCATTGACTCCAACATTTCCGTAGCGGTAATTACCGGTTTGCCGTGTCGATTAGCAGCGCGAATCAGGGTTCTTTGAATAATCGGCACATCCTCCAAGGGTAATTCCGTGCCCAGATCCCCCCGAGCTACCATCAACCCGTCCGCTGCCGACAGAATAGCCTCCCTGTTGTCGTAACCCTCTTGGTTTTCGATCTTCGCGATGATCTGAGCCTTTCGCCCGTAGCTTTGCAGAGCGCGGCGAACTTCTTCAATGTGACTTGCCCGTCTGGCGAAAGACAGAGCGATAAAATCTACGCCGCTCTCCGCAGCGAACTTCAGATCCCGCAGATCTTTTTCGGTCAAAGCAGGCAACCTCACTGAAACTCCGGGGAGGGAAAGACCTTTTTTGGAATCCAATTCTCCGCCTTCCAGCACCCGGCAGAGCAAAGAGTTTTCTCCGACTTTTTCCACGCAGAGTTTGATTAAACCATCATGAAGATAGATGATATTACCGATTCTGGAGTCTTCCACCAAGTATTCATAGTCTGCTGTAATCAGCGGATAATTATTACCGACGGAAGGTAAAGGCTTATGCTCACTGGCCAGACACACCAAAGTATTGTCTTTCAGCAATATTTTTTCCTGTAAAACCCCTGTCCGGATCTTCGGCCCTTGAATATCAATGAGGATGCCTACTACTGTTTGTAGTTCCCGGGCAGCGGCGCGAACCAGCTCAATTCGCTCCCGGTGCTCGGCGTGGGTTCCGTGAGACATGTTGATTCTCGCCACATTCATCCCGGCCTTGATTAACTCCTTGATTACCGGAAGCGTTGACGAACTCGGACCAAGCGTACAGACGATCTTGGTCCTTTTGACAATACTCAAACCACCTCACCTCACAAATGGCCACGAAATTATGGCGATGATCTTTACTTCACACACTTGGCAACCATTCCACTCTCAGTAGGTGGTGGCTAATAGATCGGCAAGTTCCAATAGGCTTAAATCAACTTTATTTCCGGAAGCGATCGATTCATCCATGGTGGACACAGTAATTTCGCTCTTATTCCAACCAACCATCTTCTCTGTTTCCCCCGCTAGCAGGAGTTCGGTTGCAGTGGCGCCAAACTGAGTGCCCAAAAGTCGATCTACCGCTGAAGGAGATCCTCCTCTTTGAATATGACCTAAAATCGTGATTCTTGTATCCTTACCGGTTTTTTCCCGGATATGAGTCGCCACTAGCATTGCGCTGCTCTCTGAGAGCGCTCGTCCACTAATGGGATCACCGAAGACGCCTTCCGCCACTACTACGATACTATGGCTTCTGCCCCGCACATCATTGGCTTTGACCCGCTTAACGACTTCATCCAGATCCGGTTCTACCTCAGGAATGAGTATGGCCTCGGCGGCGCCGGCCAATCCGGCGTTCAACGCAATAAACCCGGCGTTTCTCCCCATCACCTCCACCACATAAACCCGGTCATGGGAAGCGGCTGTATCCCTAATCTTGTTGATGGCGTCCAATGCGGTGTTCACCGCCGTATCAAAGCCCAAAGCCGTTTCCGTACAGCCGATGTCATTATCGATTGTAGCGGGGATCCCGATGGTGGTGAAACCCATTTTATTTAATTCTTTGGCGCCTAGAAAGGAACCATTGCCACCGATGACGACTAATCCGTCAATTTTAAAAATCTCCAGATTGGCCAGGGCTTTTTCTTGTCCTTCCTTGGTTTTGAACTCAGGGCACCTGGCGGAATGCAGGATGGTTCCTCCCAGGTGCAGGATACCGGAGACGGCCATGGAGTTTAACTCCACAATCTCCCCGGTAATTAAGCCTTGATAGCCACGTTTCACTCCAAAAACCTTACAACCGGCATTAATAGCCTTTAGCGTTGCGGCTCTCACTGCAGCGTTCATTCCCGGCGCGTCGCCACCGCTAGTGACAATAGCTATGCGTTTCAATTAAATTCCCCCATTCAGTTAACTAGGTTGTTCGTTGCTAATCTCTTAAGTTAAATACATACTGAATTAAGCGAAAATATTTTATCACAAAAAAGCCAGCTCCATAAGGCTTTCTTTTTATACGAGCTTTTCTGGGCTGATGTAAATCTGTTTGGATAAAAATATTACCCTGGATCCCACAGAACAATAGGCGCCTCTTAAAAAGCATGTATAATAAAGGATTGGTAATTTTCAATGTTAGCTATAGGCCCCGATCTTTTTAAATTTGTCATACCGTAATTTTAAAAGATCCTGGCCGGGAACTTCCAATATCTCTTGCAAGTTGCGAACCAGTGCCTCTTTTAGTAGTTTAGCGCCTGCAACTTTATCCCGGTGAATCCCACCCAAGGGTTCGGGGATGATCTCATCAATTACCTTCATTTCTTTCAGATTCTCGGCGGTTAAGCGGAGAACCTCCGCAGCCTTTGGCGCCTCGTTCGCATCCTTCCACAAAATGGAGGCGCATCCTTCAGGGGTAATCACTGAGTAATAGGCGTGTTCAAGCATTAAGATCCGGTCGCCTACAGCAATCGCCAGGGCGCCGCCGCTCCCGCCTTCTCCGGTAATTACCACGATAATCGGAGTCTTTAAACCGGCCATCGCCATAATGGAATGGGCCACCGCTTCTCCTTGCCCGCGCTCTTCAGCTTCAATTCCTGGATAAGCGCCGGCTACATCAACCAGGGTGATCACCGGCCGTCCAAACCTTTCCGCCTGTTTCATCAGGCGCATGGCTTTTCTGTATCCCTCCGGATGCGGACTACCGAAGTTTCTGGCAATATTCTCCTTGGTATCCCTCCCCTTTTGCTGGCCGAGCACTGTGACGGGAATACCGTTTAAGGAGGCTAGTCCCCCTACTAACGCCGGATCGTCCTTAAAGAGCCTGTCTCCATGCAATTCGATGAAGTCGTCAAAAATAAGCTCCACATACTCCAGGAAAGTAGGACGTTTGGGATGACGGGCGACCTGTACCTTTTGGAGAGGGGTTAGATTCCTATAGATCCTTTCCTTCAGAACATCCGCTTTGGCCTGCAGACGCTGAATCTCCTCACTCATGTCGATGTTTTTTTCCGAACTAAAAACCCTTATTTCTTCAATCTTCTTTTCCAATTCAATTAAGGATTTTTCAAATTGCATAGTAAAGCCATTCTCATTACCCATTTGCTTCAGCCCTTTCCGTACTTTGATGGAAACGTAATAAACGGGCTAGGGTTTTACGAACTTCTTTTCTATGAACAATCAGATCGAGGACGCCGTGTTGCAGAAGGAATTCCGACTTCTGAAAACCCTCCGGTAAGGTTTGACGGATCGTCTGTTCAATGACGCGTGTTCCGGCAAAACCTATGTATGCTCCCGGCTCCGCCAGGTTTATATCTCCCTGTGAGGCAAAGCTGGCATAGACCCCCCCAGAGGTTGGATCCGTTAAAACCGAGATATAGACTAAACCTTGTTCCGCCAAAAGGTTACGAGCCTGACAAGTCTTGGCCATCTGCATCAACGACAGGATTCCCTCCTGCATACGGGCGCCACCGGAGGCGGAGACTGTAATCATAGGCAGATGGTTGGCGGCAGCGTATTCAAAAGTATTGGAGATCTTTTCGCCAACCACCGAACCCATGGAACCTCCTAAAAAGAAAAAGTCCATGACAGCGATGGCGACAGGAATCTCTTCGATCTTCCCTACTCCGGTAAGGACACCCTCTTTTAACCCTGTTTCCTTCTGATACTTGCTTAATCTCTTCTCATAATTAGGGAAGTTCAATGGATTCGTGGGGGAAAGATCGGCAAAAAGCTCCTCAAAACTACTCTCATCCAACAGTTGTCGTAGCCGCTCTTTCGCCCCGATCCGGAAATGATAATCACACTTTGGGCAGACCTGTAGGTTTTGCTCCAGGTCTTTATGGTAAATAATCTGATGACAATTTTCACATTTTATCCACAAACCATCGGGTAAATCCTTTTTTGCTCTTTCATCCCGCTCTTGCCTGGCAGTCTCTTCCCGGTAATTGCGGACTGTTACATACTTTGGTTTTGTGCGAAAGAGGTCTTTTAACAATGATCAAATCCACCTCTCTTCCTAGGATACACTCTCCTGTCCGGCAAGGATTTTTGTACCCTAAAGAAGTAAATTGAGGAATATGCAAACTCTACTTTGAACAAGCAAATTTACAAAGAATATAAAATTAAATCCGCGATTTGTCAAGGAAAATCTTTCCTGCTTCGCCTATTAAGTATAGCCGTTGAACCATGACAGCGGATTAGAATTTATCATCTGATCTCCCGATACTCTTTGACTTGGAGCGCTTGATTCAACACTTCTTGGGCCTCCTCTAATTCAGCTTCCGTAACTAAAACTTCAAAATTGGCATTGTTTTCTTTAACTTTGATCCCTAAGGGATTGAGGCGCACTAAAATCCCTTCGGCTTCCATGTAATCCTTAATCCGCTGCGCCACAGATCGACTGGTGGCAATATATAGCACTGTCCACAAAACGAGTCCTCCTTTATGGCTGAAGTTCCAAGACTAACTTCTTGAAGAGCCTGCCTCTTTCTTCAAAACTCCGGAACATATCATAACTGGCGCAAGCCGGTGATAAAAGAACCACATCGCCGGGGAGCGCCAAACTCTTAGCTGCATACACAGCTTCCTCCAGATCAGATACTCTTTTAATGACCGGAAAATTCTTGCTGGCTTTTCTCGTCAGCCGGAGACGGTTGAAGGCTTCTTCAATCTGTTCCGTAGTTGCGCCCAGCAGATAAACGACCCGGCATTTCTCTGCCGCCACCTCTGCAAATTCTTCAAAAGGTAAACGCTTATCATATCCACCGGCAATCAGAATGACCGGAGCTTTCATGGCCAACAATCCTGCAATCGCCCGGGTAGGCGTGGTGGAGATGGAATCATTGATGAACCTTACGCCATTCAGTTCCCGGACGAACTCCAACCGGTGTTCAACCCCTTTGAATTCCCTGATTACTTTGGTAATAGCCTTCATAGGAACACCGGCCAGGCGAGCGGCGAGGGCCGCAGCCAGTACATTTTCTACATTATGTTCACCCGGCAAAGTCAGGTCACTCCGCTCGCAGATTAGCTCCTCACCACCCCGGCTCCCCTGGGTACAAAGGGAAAGGTATAACCGGTCTTCTTTTACATAGGCGCCGTATTCCAATGGAGACTGGCGGGAAAAATAGTAGCATTCTCCTTTCACCAGTCTACCCAGGTTTCTGGTAATTTCATTATCCCAGTTTAAGACGGCTACGTCATTATAATTCTGGTACAGCAGCGCTTCACTCTTGGCGGCGATATATTCCTCCATCGAGGAATGAATATCCAAATGGTTAGGGGTAATATTCGTCACAATCGCAATATGCGGACTATACCCCAGATCTTGCAACTGAAAGCTGCTTAATTCCAGCACCACCCAGGAACCAGCGGATAACTCGGACAAAAAGGAGAGGGGCGGGCGCCCGATATTCCCACCGATCTTCGTCGGGTATACCCCGGTCAACATCTCCCCAAGCAAACTAGTGGTGGTAGTCTTACCGCTGCTGCCGGTCACCCCGATGACTGGCGCGTGATTCAGGGAGAAAAAGAGCTGTAATTCACTGCTAAATCTAACTCCGGCTTTCTTCGCCTCTTGGATCTCTGGTAGGTTTTTGGGGATCCCCGGTGACAGGAAGACTATTTCTTGTTCACTCAAGTGTTTAAGATACCCCGGTCCGAGCTGGTACTGTATATCGCACCGACTCTGTAGATCAGCCAGTTCCCGCAGGAATTCTGCTAATTCATCGGGAGTCTTGCGATCCATGACCGTGACTACGGCGCCCTCCCGGGCTAGGTATTTAATTAACGGTGTATTATTCACCGCCAAACCCACGACAGCTACTTTCTTCCCGAAAAACGACATCTGCTTGACCCCACTTCATAAAACCTCACCGCCAATGTGGCAGGTATACACGTGCACGTGCACGCGCTTACTCATTTCTATAAATTGTCTGAAGTTCCTGCCATCGAAGTCAAAATATGATCCCTTCGCTCCGCGACTTATCCCTACTAAGCTGGGCAGGTGACGTAAGCTCTGAAGCAACAAGCGGGATTTTCTTCATGGGGATAGGTGACAAAAACAGTATCCTTCGCCCTTAAAGCACCCATAAAATCACCTGCGATTACTGTGCGTGTCTTCCCCTTCACTTCACCGTTTTTCACCAATAAGCACTGGTCCGCAGTTAAAGAAAATCTTCCAGAGGAATAATCCTGGGTATGCAGTCCTAAAATAGAATGGACAATCAGAACCTCCCCCATGGTCCGTAGTGTTTCATCCAAACCGCCCTGTAAGTTTGCTTCTATGATCAACCCGCCGGCTCCCCCTACCGGAATGGGAGTAGGCTTCATCTCCATCCGCTTGGCATACTTTAGGTTGAGAATGGGAGTGATCAGTTTTCCTTCTTTAACGTACTCCACCTCCCCGGTGGGTACACCTTCCCCTGTACACCGGTAGGAACTGGACCGGTAAGGCCTGGCGCCATTCGCCCTGATGGTCAGGTCTGCGCGGAACAACTGCTGTTGCCGGAGGAAATCCTCCTTGCTGAAAGCGCTCTGTCTGTTAGCCACCAAACCGCCGCTGAGATTGGTGACCACGTAATGGCCGAGGAAAGCGGCAAAAACCTTAGGCGGCAGGAGGATATACATTTCTTTTTCTGCCGTGAACGGCGCTTCCTGTTTTAGCTGTCTTACAGTTTCTCCTGTATAGCTAAGGAGCGCATTATACTCCTCTTCTGTAGGCAAACGTTTTTCCCCGAAAGAGTCGCCGAAGGTATCCTCCCCTTCAAAAAAGATACTCACCGGGGTTTGTTCATAAGTCACCCATAAACCTTTAGAGTTGGCCACCAGCCTCCGGTCTACGGTAATACGGATCATGCCGTCCACTTTAACCAGACCATACTCCCTGCTCAATGTCTCTTGACCTTTCCGCAAAAGCTGGAAAGGATAAGAAAAGGCACCCTCTACAATCGCCCCGGCTTGTTCATGAGCCAAAGGGACGGCCGGTGGTTCATAAGGTTCCACTAAATCAACGCCGTATTCGTCCCGGTAAGCGGTCTTCTCCCACAACTCTAAACTCTCGGTAAACGACTCTAAGGTCGACAAGTCTATTTTACCTGAAGTATAAGCCCGGGCGCCTGTCTCGTCTACCCAGATTAGAAAGATCTCGCCTTCCGTCATCCGTTTGACGGAGGGGGCGGTGTACGGCCCACCCAGCCTACTGTTTTTTAAACCGACCTCCAAGACCTTTGTATCGTGCAGATCATATCTCCACCCCTGCAAAGTCAAGCCTAAAGGCATGGTTTTTCCGATATACTCATTCAAACGCTGTTTTAAGGTTTCACCGAACCGTTCACTCACCCGCCTCACCTCCGATGGTTATTTCCGGATTCCGATCAAGTAAGAGAAAATAGTGAGATCCACCGCTGGAGGGGACCCCTTGCATCATTTTTCCACAGGTTCCCATGGCATCGATCTTAAGGGGACCAATCCCGGCCCGTACTGATTTCAGGGCGGTCAAAATTCCCCCGGAAAAAATAGCCGGTCGATATAAGATCGGCTCCGGTCCCAACTTATATATACCCGAGCAGTTGAAGACAAAATTGCCAAAAGCCGGGTTGACCTGTCCTCCCTGAAAACCGGTGAGATACAAGACTTCCTCATCTTCTTGGATTAACTCATTTTCGATTAGTATCTGATAGAGTTTCTCCGGTGTAATATCTTCGAAATCCTCATCCACCGCGATAAAATCATCTAGTTCAATACGGATATTCGTCATCCTGGCTAAAGGGAGATGGTGACAGCTTTCCACGCGGCCGGCCCCGGTCACCTCTACCCCGGCGTCAGCGGCGGAGAATAGATCGGCCAGTCCGGCCCGGAGACGACCACCGTCTACAATCCGCACTTCCTGTCGGATGATGCCATTGGCGCTGATTGGTTGGAAAGAGTAGTCTCCTTCTACCGGCCCGTCAATAATGGAAAGAAAGTCGGCAGCTACTTCCATCCCCAAGCGCATTTGACCGTTCAGGCCCAGGATAGAGCTTTCCATGCCATCGGTCTCCGCAGCGTGCCCGAAGGCTTCATGGGCCAGCCCCTTGGCCAAAGCATAATCAATTACCAACTTATATGATCCGCTCTTCACCGTGCCAGCGTTGAGCAGAGCCAAAGCTAACTTGGCGGCTTGTACTGATTTCTTCATCAGTTTGGCGGAATTGTCCTCATCCACCAAAACAGAGAGGTCGGAGCCTGGAAGGTTACTGTAGGTGGTAGTGGTCTTTCCTCCCTCCTTCGCCGCAAAAGAGTTAAAAATGAACGAGCGCGGAGTCATAAAAGAGGTGTCTGTTCCGTCCTGCCGGGCGATCCTCCATTCTTCATCCACCACTCTAAAGACGGTCCGTACGGAAAGCCTGGGATCAATGGCGGATAACTCTTTATTCATTCTGATCAATCTCTCTTCTATTGTGTTCAAGGATAAGCTGCCGTATGGATGCTTCAGACTGAGCAACCGCCGCTCCTGATGGGGTGAGAGGCCGAATACCGCTCGGTTCTTCTCACCGGCCACCTCTTTTACTTTATCCGCTAAGCACACGGCTTGGCGCAGCAAGGTCCGGACCTCTTCCGGATTAACCCGGTCCGAGGAGGCAAACCCGCTATACCCGTCGGCGCTGAACACCTGAATCCCCATCCCCCGCAAGGAGGTAGTGGCGATCTCTTCGGTTACACCGTTGTTGATATTTACCATGGCTTCTTTTTTATCCTGAATGCGTAAGATAAAACCGATTCCCATCTGTTCAGCCAGATCCTTGGCTGCCTCTACCACGCTTTGAAGAGCGTCGACCCGTAGTTTTCCCTCTGTCATCAACCTACTCCTTTCTGCTCACCTTGATTGCACTATTGAACGCTTTGCTACTTTGATCCCGTCCCTCCGTATCTTGTTTTTATTTTGAAAAAGATCTAAAATTAAGGCGCTGATCGTTTATTCTACCCAAAAAATTCCGGATAAAATATCCTGCCTTCTCCTCTGCTCCGGACAACCGGAACCACGGCAAGACAGTCTTACCCTTCCTGCCCTGTTCAACTGGAGAATTTACTTTTACTGTCAGGCTTTACTAATGTTACTGGCAGGAAAGTATAATTAGCTTCGAGAATATGTTGTAGAGAAGTATGTGGTTGAGAAATAATAGACTTAATTCGATAAAACCGCTATTTTACGGGGGTTCTATTTTATGAGTTCAGTAAACCAAGCAAAACTGCAGAAAAAGACCCTTCCGGTCTTGGTGAAGAAGGGCTTAGCTCTGACCGCAACTATCAGTCTATTAACTATGGTTTGCTTGTTTCTCTTCTCCTCTTCCTCTGATACGACAAATACCTGGAAGAGTTTGCTTTCCTTCCGCAAAGAACATTTACTTTTACTGATGGCTATTACTATTCTATCCTGGTTGATTGAAGGCTTGCGGATTAAAATGATCACTAAGGTTCTGGAGGAAGACATCCGCCTCATTGATATACTCCGCATCAACCTGGCTACCTTGTTTTCAGGCAATGTGACGCCATTTACTTCCGGAGGCTTGCCCACCCAGGTCTATCTTCTTCACCAAAAAGGCATGTCTGTAGGGAAGGCTACGGCGGTAGCTACCATCCGTATTACCTTCTCCAATCTTTTCTTCGCCATTGGCGGTCCTTTGCTCCTTTTCTTTTTTCGTCATCAGATCCTGAATAGATTAGAGTTGACTTATTTATCCGGAATAATTAATTATATTCTTTTTCTCGCCGCCTTCTTCTCCCTATTACTGATTTTATTTCTTTGGAAACCAACAAAAGGCGGAATCATCGTGCATAAGTTCTTTCAGTTAACCTCCATCCGGAGAATACTTGGTGGAAAAACGGACGCCATCTGTCAAAGAGTCCTGCAGGAACTGGAGGAGTTCCATTCCTGTCTGACCATTTTAAGAAAGAATATTCCGCACATGATCATGATTATCAGTCTAACCGTCCTGTACTGGGCTGCTTTCTTCTGTATTGCCCCGGCGGTGCTGATGGGTTATGGTGTACGGATCATCCTGGGAAATGTGATCCAAATTGTGCTTCTCCAATTTATCATCATCTTCCTCATTTCCTTCCTCCCCATCCCCGGAGGAAGCGGCCTCGCCGAGATGGGCCTGTATTCGGTTTTCGCCATCTATTTACCAAAACACCTCCTGGCCATCGCCGTTATGATCTGGCGCTTTATTAGTTATCATCTTAATACGTTAGTGGGAGGAGTCTTCTTTCTACGGATGCTGTTCAGCAAGGAAAAGAAAGAGGCGGATCTTCCAGGGTAAAGCGGCCCAGGGCCCCGGAACGAAAATCATTCCATAGCAGATTGGCTGCGCGCAACGAATCTACTTGTCCGCCCTTTACTAAACAACCTCTTTTTCTGCCAATCGCCTCCAGAACCTGTTCTGCCCGGTCCAAGTCGCTTAGGCCATATACCTCCTTTAGACGGGATGGATACTCCTCCGTCAGCATCTGAATCAATCTGAGGGCCAACTCTTCCGGCTGGAGGATCTCCGGCTTGATCGTTCCGGTAAAGGCCAAAAGCCAACCGGTCATGTCATCCTCAATCTTAGGCCACAGGAGCCCGGGGGTATCCAAAACCTCCCAGCGTCCTTTCTTCACCCATTGCCGTCCTTTAGTCACACCGGGTTTATTCCCGACCTGAGCCGCGTTTCTCCTCACTAATCTGTTGAGCACAGAAGACTTTCCGACATTCGGTACACCCACTACGCAGATCCGTAGCTGCCGACTTTTCCGCCCGCGCATCCGGCCCAAGGCGGCAGCGACTTCCTCAAAGACCTGATACAACTGGGATAGTCCCTCCCCGGTCTTGGCGTTAAAAGGTAAAACTCTTTGCTGCCGTGAACTGTAATAAGTAACCCAAGCCGCAACCTTTTCCGTCTCTGCCAGATCCGCCTTGTTCAGCAGCAAGACCCGGGGCTTATCTCCTAAAACTTTGTCTAAATCCGGATTCCGGCTGCTCTTAGGGAGACGGGCGTCGGCTACTTCTACCGCTAAATTGATTAAGGGCAGGATCTCCTTTAACTCCCGCCTACTCTTTGCCATATGTCCGGGATACCATTGAATCTCCATGCTTACCTCCAGATTACATCCTTCCACACTGTGGTTTGTTAGAATTTGTTTCCCTATTAGTCTGCTCATTCCTGCCAAGAACGACAATTTACAGAACACAAATGATCTTCTATATAAATAAAGTTCCTCCCGACATGCGTAGAGAAACGTTAAGCGGGAGGACTTTTTTTCATCGCCAAAGGACCACTCTATTTTACCATTAAGCCCGGGGATGAGCTTTATCATAGACTTCCTTCAATCTACCCCTGGTCAGATGGGTATAAATCTGAGTAGTAGAAATATCAACATGACCGAGCATCTCTTGGACCGCACGCAGGTCGGCGCCGTTCTCCAGCAGATGGGTGGCGAAAGAATGCCGTAGCGTATGAGGGGTGATCCGGTCGGCAATGCCAAGCTTTTCCGCGTATTTCTTAATAATCTTCCAAAATCCCTGCCTGGTTAGGCCACGGCCATGGTGATTTAAGAAGAGGGTTTCTTCACCGGGTGTTGCCGCCAGAAATTTACGGGCGTGATTCAAATAAAACTGTAGATATTTTACGGCTACAGAACCTAAGGGGATGATCCGTTCCTTGGATCCTTTCCCCAGACAGCGTATATATCCTTCTTCCAAATTCAAATCAGTCAACCGCAAAGAAACCAGCTCAGAGACGCGTAAACCGGTGGCGTATAGCACTTCCAACATGGCGCGATCCCGAATCCCGGCCGGAGTCTTTAAATCCGGCTGTTCCAATAGTTTAAGGACGCTTTCTACAGAAAGAACCTTCGGCAACCTTTTTTCTTGTTTCGGCGCCTCCAGGTTGGCAGTGGGGTCTTTCGGAATAATCATTTCCCTGGCTAAAAAATGATAAAAGCTTTTAATGGCCGCCAAGGAACGGGAGATCGTGGAAGTGGCCCGTCCTTTTGCTTGCAGGTTTAGAAGATATCCGGCCACCGTCGCCTGAGTGGTGGTGCTCAACTCTTCAGCGTTTTTCAGGCCCTTTTTCTCTTTGAGATAGGTTAGGTATTGGTTTAGATCTCTACCGTAGGATTCCAGGGTATTAGGAGCTAGTCCCCGTTCTACTGATAAATAGTTGATAAAATTCTGTAAATAACTGTACAAAATGTGGTCAACTCCTCTTCCCTTTCTCTCATTTCAAGTAAATTTCGACACTTGTCTTTCAGATCCCTCTTTTCAAATGACGAGAAAGATTACCAATTCCGTATATGGCTGGTCTTTACTAAAATAACCTGGCCACCCAATAAATGAAGAGCGGAGAAATAATTCCCTCCACCAATCCAGAGATCGTTAAGGTAAACAAGACGATCCCATTCAAGCCTAAACAACGGAAGAAATCCACTGAAATAGGCTGGGAAAGTTTACCCCAGCGGTTTTTGAGTAATTCTCCGGCAAAATCCATATTCGCTACGGCCCCCAAGATGATGGCCGGCACAAACAGAAGATAATGGGGTAAAATTGAGGTAATGCTGAATAAGAAACCTTTTCCTGCCAGTTGTTGGAGGATAAATCCAACGGTAAATCCGAGAATATATCCTTTAGTAAAAATTAGAAAGAGAATAAGCGGTACCCCGATGACACTGATACCCAGAATTAAAAGGAAAAAAACGGTTTTTATATGTCCAAAGATGGCGTCTTTAGCCAGGGAGAGGTCGGAGATGGGACGTGTCTCTTGCTTGATTCCGGTAAAAAACACCTGCAAGTACTGGGTTAACTCCATCTTTTGCCCAGTGCCCAGACTATTCACAGACAGCGCGCCAAAGACTATGCCCATAATAAAGAGTAAGACCACTAATAGAAATAGGAAGAACCTTTCCTGAATGTATTCGTAGACCAGATCACGCCAGTTCTGCCAGAACAAAAAACCACCCCCTTGTCCTTAACATAAATATGTTTTCCCAGGGGATGGTATGACAGGATTCTTGACCCTCGCGTGTGTGGCTCATTGTGCCCTTATGCCTCGTAATTCGGGTGGATGACGGTCCCCTATAACCCTATAACAAGCCCAGTTTTTCCGCTTTTAATATTGAAATGATGGTCTTCGCGTCCATAATCCTTCCCTGCGCAATCAAGGCCAGAAGCTCGGCCACGGAAAAAGTTTGAGTATTGATAAATTCATCTTCATCCGTACTGGCGGAACCCGCTTGCAGATCCTTGGCGACAAACAGATGAATAACTTCATTGGTAAAAGCCGGAGTAGTATTAAACGCCCCGATTGGGATGAATTCTCCGCCAAAATAACCGGTTTCCTCCCGGAGCTCCCTCCGGGCACACTCCAGCGGGGTTTCTCCGGGATCGAGCTTTCCGGCGGGTATCTCCAGAGTCTCGCGGCCAATGGGGTACCTATACTGTTTAACCATGATTATTCGCTGTTCTTCACCGGAGTCAAGCAAAGGGAGGACAGCTGCGGCGCCCGGGTGAAGAATCCACTCTCTGATACTCTCTTTCCCGTTAGGCAGGATTACCTCATCTTGGTATAGTTTTAGAAGGTTTCCGTCATAGACCAGACTGCTTGATCGCTTTCTTTCTAATAAATTCATTCTGATCCTCCTCTTGTAAATCGTTCGCTAGTGAAGGAGACTCACCACCGGAGATATCTGCTCAAGTCTCCTCCGGCCAAGGCCGCGCTGATGGCACCGGCTACACCCGCAGTATCAAAAAAAGCGGGATCCTCCCGGTATGAACGGCCCATGGAAGTAACTTCCACTCCCCAACTGGTCAAGTACTCTGCCAACGGTAGGACCGGCGCTAAATAAAAACGATGCCGCCCCTTTATACCGTCCGCGTTTAGCTGGGACCTTAAGACCTTAGTCTTTGCCTCATCCAATCTTGGTAAGGCCATCACCGTCCGGGCATGGGTCAGTTCTAAAACTGTCCTGGTCTGGTGACTGAGTCCCTGGTGCCGGGGACGGGGATCCCCAAAACTTATGCGGGGAACAGCTACGGGAATGCCACCCAATCTTTCCACGGCTTCCAAGATATATGCTTGTTCAATCCCGGTAAACCCGTATTTTGTTCCAGTACCGACAATACCCGGACCCATCGCCACTACAATCAGATCGGCGTCCCCTACAGCTTTCGCAGCCGCCAAAGCGGAGTACACATTTACCGCCTCCAAGTCGCCGCCGAAGGCATGACCGCAAGTAATGGTCAGGTCTAATAAGTCACGGGCTTTCAGTTCTTTCACCAACCGGCTGAAGGCGATGGGCAAAGCGGCTCCGTCCGTCATAATATAGACGACTTTCGGTCTTCGGTTGTTGGTGCGGGCCCACTCCGCCCGGAAAGCCATGACCACCGGGGCAACCATACTGTGTAGCGTACCGACCGTCACCGGCAGGCCTTCTAATGAAGAAAAATCCGCCAGCGCCCGATGGTGAGGTGAAGATTCCTCCTCTACAGAAAGGACTTTCAGTTGCCAAGGGGTGTATCGCAGCTTCATAATATGACCCGGGCTTTGCGGATCCCGTTCTTCCCGCCCGATAACACCCATCACAAAATGATAACCTCCGGTCCCCAGCCCAAGGGAGACAGCTGTTGTATTCAACCACACCTCGTCATTCACCTCTGCCTTACCGCTTAAGGCCGGAAAAGAAAGGGCTTTTTCCTTTCTTCCCTCAACTAAAACAACCAGCTCTTGCAAGGCGGAGCAGTCCCTTGTGATCTCGATTATTCTTCCTTTACGTACTCTAACCATCTTTTCCTCCTGTCCGCGTCGGTAAAATCAAGAGCACACGGCAGCCGAAGAGACTTATGCTCCACACGGGAGTCGACGCCGGACAGTATTATTCTTTATTTCTTCCAGAAAGCCTATACTCGAGTCTTTCCTTTCACCGGTCTCCACTTCGCAGGCGGATGCTCTTTTATTCTTCCTGCCGGAACCAAGCCATCCTCTCCGTCTCCATTCTCTTGGCGGCCTTGTTTCTTCTTCATTACAATCAAGTAATAATATACATTACGCTTATGAGACAGGTGCAACAAAATAGTAACATCTACCGTACGGCTTTCATAAGATATACTAGAGCTCAGGAAGGGGGGTAATCACTATAAAATTCCCACGACTGCCCGGATCCATCAGAGATGTCCTAAAACGCTTGGTTGATGATCATATCACCATTGTGCTGGCTTCCGGCGAAAAAGAAAATGTAAAAGTCGCCGCTGTGGTTGGCGATCTCTTAATCGCCACCTGTGACGGAAATAGACTAAAGTTTGTCGATATTAACTGTATCTGTGAAGTCTTGGCATCCTGCAGTGATTTTTTGGATGATGCTTTTGACGATATACGAGATTATATAGACGACAGGAACTCCTAATGTAATTTTAGATAAGAAGCTACAGTAAATAAGAAATAAGGAGAGGTAGAGGCCAAGATATCCGGGGTAATTCATTTGAATGAAACAGTAATTCGGAACAAAGCGGCTATCAAAGGATAATAAGCGCAGATGCCATTCTTCTGACCTGCTTAAGCCGGAAGACCCCAACTTGACGGTGGATAAAAAAGTAAGACTCCCGGTCCCGGGAGTCTTACTTCTACAAGTTTCAACACTTCCACGCCAGGTGATTGGTTCACTTAAAACCTCCGAGGCGGTTGTCTTCCTTTATTTTCTAGGGTGATTCACCTGAGCCTGAGCAGCGGCCAGCCTAGCGATGGGTACCCGATAGGGTGAACAGGAAACATAATCCATGCCTACCCGGTGACAAAACTCCACGGAGCTGGGATCCCCGCCATGCTCACCACAGATACCGATCTTCAGATCCTTCTTGGTCGAACGGCCTTTCTGCACACCGATCTCCACCAGTTGTCCAACGCCTTCTTGATCCAGAGTTTGGAAGACGTCAGCCGTTAAAATCTTCTGATCCACATAGGTGGGGAGGAAACGACCGGCGTCATCCCGACTGTACCCAAAGGTCATCTGAGTCAAATCATTGGTACCGAAGGAGAAGAATTCAGCGTCTTCGGCAATTTTATCCGCAATCAACGCGGCTCTCGGTATCTCAATCATGGTTCCGATCATGTACTCCAGTTTAGTCCCGTATTTACTCATCACTTCTTCAGCGACTTTAATGGAGTACTCTTTAATCATCTTCATCTCGCCGGTGGTGCCGATCAAGGGGATCATGACCTCAGGCACTACCTTCTGACCTTTCTTCTCTAATTCGCAAGCAGCCTCAAAGATCGCCTGGACCTGCATTTCGAAGATTTCCGGATAGACCACGCCAAGGCGGCAGCCGCGGAAGCCCAACATGGGGTTGAACTCGGCCAGACTGTCTACTTTCTTCTTGATCTCTTCCACAGAGATTCCCAGTTCTTTACTGAGCTCAGCTTGGGATTTTTCATCATGCGGTAAGAACTCGTGCAGCGGCGGATCCAATAGTCGAATCGTTACCGGCAAGCCCTTCATCGCCTCAAAGATCCCCATGAAGTCGGATTTTTGGTACGGAAGTAATTTAGCTAGCGCCTTCTTCCTGCTCTCTACGTCGTCGGCGAGGATCATTTCGCGGACCGCCTGAATCCGCTCTTTTTCCGGTCCAAAGAACATATGCTCCGTCCGGCATAGACCAATGCCCTCCGCTCCGAACTCTCTGGCCACTTTGGCATCGTGAGGAGTATCGGCATTAGTCCGGATCTTCAGCGCTCGGATTTGATCGGCCCAAGTCATCAGGGTGCTGAAGTCTCCTGAGATCTCTGGTTCGATGAGGGGCACTTGGCCCTGGATTACATCGCCGGTAGAACCGTTGATGGTCAGCCAATCTCCTTCTTTTAAGACAACACCCTTGATACTAACGGTCTTTTCTTGCAAGTTGATCACAGCATCACCACAGCCGGCCACACAACATTTACCCATACCCCGAGCGACCACTGCGGCGTGGGAAGTCATCCCGCCCCTGGCGGTGAGGATACCCTGAGCAGCGTGCATACCGCCGATATCTTCCGGACTGGTCTCGGTTCTGGCCAGAATGACTTTCTTCCCGTCTGCAGCCCATTTTTCCGCATCTTCCGCTGTAAAAACAATCTGCCCGACTGCGGCCCCAGGAGAAGCCGGTAAACCCTGGGCGAGCTTATCCAGTTTGGCTTTGGGGTCGATCATCGGATGCAGCAACTGATCCAATTGTTCGGGCGCTACCCGTAAAACAGCGGTCTGCTCGTCAATGAGACCTTCCTTCACCATCTCCACAGCAATCCGTACCGCGGCCGTACCGGTCCGTTTTCCACTGCGAGTCTGCAGCATATATAGTTTCTTGTCTTGGATGGTAAACTCAACATCCTGCATATCGTGATAATGATCTTCCAAGCGTTTGCGGATCTCCAGAAGCTGTTGATATGCTTCAGGCATTACCTCTTCAAGGGAGGGGTATTTAGCTTTTCGCTCATCCTCGGAGATCCCGTTGCTGGCCGCCCATTCTCTGGAATCCTCCAACCCGATCTGTTGCGGAGTACGGATTCCGGCCACCACGTCTTCACCCTGGGCATTGATGAGGAATTCCCCGTAGAACTTATTCTCCCCGGTCGACGGGTTCCTGGTGAATGCCACCCCCGTCGCGGAAGTGTCACCCATATTTCCAAAGACCATGGCCTGCACATTAACGGCGGTACCCCAGTCTCCAGGAATTTTATTGAGTCTTCTGTAAGTAATGGCCCGAGGGTTCATCCAGGAACTAAAGACGGCGTTAATTGCGCCCTTCAACTGTTCCCAGGGATCGGCGGGGAAGTCAGTTCCCAGTTTGGATTTGACCAAGGCTTTATATTTAACCACCAGATCCTTCCAGTCCTCCGCAGTCAACTCCGTGTCGAGTTGTACCCCTTTTTCCTTCTTCTTTTCGTCAATCAGTTCTTCAAAGTTCTCATGGTCAAAGCCTAACACAACATTGGAATACATCTGAATAAACCTGCGGTAACTGTCATAAGCAAAGCGTTCATTACCGGATTTCTCGATCAGTCCCTGCACCGTGGTATCATTCAAGCCCAGATTTAAAATGGTGTCCATCATTCCCGGCATGGAAACCCTGGCGCCGGAACGTACGGAAAGTAACAACGGGTTGGTGGCATCACCGAATTTGGCGCCCATTACCTCTTCTACCTTTTTGAGGTTCTCCTTTACTTCATCCTCAAGCCCGGCAGGCCATTGCTGCTGGTTTTCATAGTAAATAGTGCAGACTTCCGTGGTAATAGTAAATCCGGCCGGAACAGGGATGCCAAGGTTAGTCATTTCCGCCAGATTTGCCCCTTTTCCGCCGAGTAAATTCTTCATCTCAGATTTCCCATCCGCTTTACCGGCTCCGAAAAAATAGACATACTTGGGCATAAAATAACCTCCTTATTTTTATTTATATATAAAATGATATTCATGAGAAAAGCGGGAGATTTGCTCTGCCGACCCGCTCCCGAATATCCAATATTTTTTTCGTTAGTTTTCCCAAATCTCCTTCTCCTATTACTGAAATTATCCTGAATTATGTGGTTTTTTCATAACTTTAACAGAATAGATCAGAATCTGTCTCATAAATTTCAATTTACTTCCTCCAACTGGCCCTCCTCCACCATCCCCGCAACCCTTTGAGATGATCTGCGCCGCCAAATGCCCAACACCGTCAGCAGGAGCAGACCATGACGAACTTGAACGCGGCCTCTCGCACAGCAAAACGGGCAGGCGACAAAAAAGCAACAGGGGATCAGCCCGTTCAATCGGACACCGTCTTCCAAACATAATACATATATGCGCCCGGACGGGCTGATATGAATGGGACAAACAGATCTCTTCGATATAACCTTTCAGAAACGAGCGTCTTTGAAATTTTTCAAATAAAATGCGGAAGAAAAATCAGTCCCACTTAGTTCCCTGAAGCTAATGAAAACTTCGGTACCACACTTATAGCCAATGCCCCCGGGCCTACATGGGTCCCTAAAGCCGGGCCGGCTTCTCTAAGCAAGATCTCAGCCTGCTCAAAATCCCCTTGAATCCGGGATTTCAGGCGAAGGGCTTCTTCTTCAGCAGCCGTGTGCAAAACAGTAATGATCGCTTTCGTCTCCGTGGTGATCTCCTTTTTGAACTCAGCGAGGAGTAGTGAGATCATCTCCCGTCTGCTACGGGCTTTGGTAATGGGCTCCACCTCTCCATCGACCAGCCAGATCAAGGGTTTCACCCGCAGAACGGAACCTAGAAAAGCAGTAACTCTCCCAATCCGTCCCCCTCGTTTTAAGAATTCCAACGTATCAAGGGTTACAAATAAACGGACCCGCTTGCGCAGGGATTCAAGGATCTTAACGACTTGATCAATACTAAACCCTTTCTGTAGAGCCCGGCACGCCTCGAGCACCAGCCCACCCTGGCCCATAGAGGCGGAGAGGGAATCAACCACCCGAATATCAGCGCCGGGAATCATCTCCCCGGCCATTTGCGCGGTATGGAAGGTGCCGGAGAGCTTCCCCGAGATATGAATAGAGAGCAGAGCGTCAAACTTCTGCAACAGCCGGCGGTAGGTATCAACAAAAAACCCCAAAGCAGGCTGGGAAGTCTTTGGCGTGAGTTTCTGCTCAACCAGTTTTCTGTAGAACTCTTGCCGGGTAATGTCGATTCCGTCACGGTACTCCTTGTTATTCAAATTAACGTGAAAGGGGATAATTTCTATACCCAGTTCAGCAGCGAGTTCTCTTGGAAGATCGGATCCGCTGTCGGTTACAATTCCTACCTTCATCCTATCAACCTACTTTCTTTTATTTAGTATAACGATCATTAGACGGTACGCCGCCAGGAAAAGTGTCGCGATCATGCTTCTTTTACTATTTATTATTCTGTTACGATACCTCCATCAGGCGAATGGCCCATAGTGCAACCAAGGTAAGGATCGTAACTGGTGATCCGATTTCCAAAAACCGACTTAGCTCCTTCTGCGTCAGGGTGTTTTCTTCTACTTTACTTCTTCATTAGATAATGAATATTGTATTATCTCATTACAAGCCGGGTAGCTTCTACTGTATTCTTCATCAACATAGCGATAGTCATGGGACCCACTCCCCCGGGGACCGGAGTGATCGCCCCGGCTACCTGGGATACGGTGGCAAAATCCACATCACCTACTAATTTCCCGTCAGGCAAACGGTTGGTGCCCACGTCAATGACGACAGCGCCCGGCTTTACCATCTCCTTGGTGATCAGCCGCGCCTTACCTACGGCCACCACTAAGATGTCTGCTCGTTTTGTCACCTCGCCCAGGTTTTTCGTACGGGAGTGACAAACCGTTACTGTTCCGTTTTGTTGCAATAAAAGAAGCGCCTGGGGCTTGCCGACGATATTGCTCCTCCCCACCACCACGCATTCACTGCCTTCAACCCGGACCCCGCTTTCCTTGATTAACTCCATAATGCCTGCCGGGGTACAGGGAACCAAGCCGGGGAGACCAGCCAAGAGCCTTCCCTGATTAACGGGGTGGAAACCGTCTACATCCTTCTCCGGGCGAATGGTCTCAATCACCGCCTCCGCATTCAAGTGCGGCGGAAGTGGCAGTTGGACCAGGATTCCGCTGACCTCCGCCTTGGTATTCAACGACTTAACCAGATCAACCAGTTCTTGCTGAGAAGTAGTAGCGGGCAGATTATATTGCCATGATTTTATCCCCAATCCCTGACAAGCACGGTGTTTGTTCCGTACGTAGATTTGAGAGGCGGGATCCTCTCCCACCAAAATAACGGCTAGTCCCGGGTAAATTCCATCGGTATTAAGCTCTTGCACTTCCCGTTTGATCTCGTCTCTTATTTTAGCCGCCAAGGCTTTTCCGTCTATAATTTGCGCTGCCACAAGAACACCCCTTTCCCGCGCCCGTGCGCGGTATCTACTGTTTCATGATATTATCTAAAACAATCTAGAAGAGACCGATGATGGTCCCGTCCGCCTTCAGATCCATTTTTTCCGCAGCCGGAACCGGTGGCAGCCCCGGCATAGTAAGGATATTTCCGGCCAAGGCCACAATAAAACCGGCGCCCGCTGCGATTCTCAGATCACGGATAGTAAGGATCCACCCTTGCGGGGCTCCCTTACGGGCCGGATCATCCGACAAAGACATCTGGGTTTTGGCCACACAAACCGGAAACCTCTCCAGTCCCAGTTCTTTAATTTTTATTAAAGCCTTCTCTGCCTCTTTAGAGTAGACTACCCCGTCCGCCCCATAAATCTTAGTTGCTAAAATATGAATCTTTTCCTCAATTGACATCTCTGCGGAATACACCGGGGCAAACCGGTTTTGCGCTTCGTCAATCGTTTTCAGCACCGCCTCAGCCAGCTTCACCCCACCGGCCCCGCCTTCCGCCACCACTGTGGAGACTTCCGCAGGCACGCCCTTAGCCCGACAGAACTCCATAATTACCTCCAGTTCTTGGTCACTGTCAGTCGGGAATTTATTCACCGCCACCACGACCGGAAGCCCGAAGACACAGGTCAAATTATCGAGATGTTTCTCCAGGTTGGCCAGACCGGCGCTGACCGCTGATGGATTATCTTGGTCCAACTTCTCTTTAGGCACGCCCCCATGACTCTTCAAAGCGCGGACCGAAGCCACCAGTACTGCCACAGCGGGTTTGACGCCGCTTTGGGGAGAGACAATATCAAAGAACTTCTCAGCGCCTAAGTCAGCAGCGAATCCCCCTTCCGTCACCACATAATCACCGAGTTTCAGCGCTAATTTGGTGGCGAGGATACTGTTGTTGCCATGGGCAATATTGGCAAAAGGCCCGCCATGAATAAAGGTTGGTTGCCCCTCCAGAGTCTGAACAAGGTTTGGTTTGAGCGCTTCTTTTAACAGAATGGCCATGGCGCCTACGGCATGTAAATCCCTGGCATAGACCGGATTACCCTGATGGGTATAACCCACCAGAATTGCCCCCAGTCTCTCCTTTAAATCTTCAATACTCTCAGCCAAACAAAGGATGGCCATGATTTCAGAGGCCACAGAGATCTCAAAACCGCTTTCCCGTACGATCCCATCGCTTTTGCCCCCCAGGCCCACCACGATCCTTCTTAATTGACGGTCTGAGATATCCATGACCCTCTTCCAAAGCAGCTGCTTGGGATCGATCCCCAAGTGATTTCCCTGGTAGATATGGTTCTCGATCAGAGCGGAGAGTAAGTTATGAGCGGCGGTTACTGCGTGAATATCACCGGTAAAGTGTAGATTAATCTCATCCATAGGTAGGACTTGGGCATAACCGCCTCCGGCTGCTCCTCCTTTTACACCAAAAGTGGGGCCTAAGGACGGTTCTCTTAAAGCTAAAACCACTTTTTTCCCAAGTTTCCCTAAGGCCTGGGTCAAACCTACGGCAGTGCAAGTCTTTCCTTCACCGGCCGGAGTAGGAGTAATGGCTGTGACATAGATTAGTTTCCCATCCGCTTCTTCTTTACGCGCTGTCAGCGCCTGCAGACTTACCTTGGCTTTATATCTACCATATTGTTCATACTCTTCTTCTCCCAGGCCAAGGTTGGCGGCTACTGTATTAATCGGCGCCAACCTTGCCTGTTGAGCGATTTCAATATCTGATAACATGATGCAACCACTCTCCCCATTTTGCTTGAATTCCCCTGCTTTATCCGGAGAATAAACCAGAATACCAAATCAATAAAGGTAATCTATTTTGATCTACTTGAGAAGCTACTGCCTAAAGACTATAGTCTTTATAGAACTATAGAAACTATAGCAGCTATAGGGACTATAACAATTGTCCACTCACTCCTTCTCCCACTCCCCCCCACAACCGGTGGATCACCGGAGCCACTGCTTGCGGATGGCCGGAGGTGAAAAAGAATTCCCTACCACCCTTGGTCCGCTGCGTTAAGAGGTTGTGTTCCCGCAAAACCCGCAGAGCCTGCCTGGCGACAGGCGCCCCGGTATCAATAATCTTGACCCCAGGACCGGCCTTCTTCTCTACCAGAGACCGGATGAAAGGATAATGAGTGCAGCCTAGGATAATGACGTCCACTCCACTCTCGATCAATGGCGCTGTGCACTCTCCAACGATACGCTCGGTCTCGCCGCCCGCTTCAACCTCTCCGGCCTCAATCCGTTCTACCAGACCATGACAAGGCTGGGTAAAGATTAAAGTTTCCCCGGCATAGCGTTTCAATAAAGAGTAGAACCTTTCGCCGGAGAGTGTAACACCGGTAGCCAATACCCCCACTTTATGGTTTCTGGAATACAGCACTCCTTGTTTGATCGCTGGCTCTACCCCGACAAAATGCACGTCCGGGTATTTAGTCCGCAGATCCTCTAAGGCCGTAACAGAGGCGGTGTTACAGGCGACAATAATCAGTTTGGCTCCTTTGGTCAGTAGAAATTCCGTTAGTTTATAAGACCTCTCTTTAATAAAAGTCGGAGTCTTCGCCCCATAGGGACAGTACTTGGAATCGGCGAAGTATAATAAATCTTCCTTCGGCAACAGGAGACGGACCTCTTTAAGAATGGATAATCCACCGACTCCGGAATCGAAAACACCAATCGGATCGGTTGCTGACAAGTAACTCACCTTCTTATTTGTGGCGAAACAATCTCTGCAAAGCTTCGCTTTACCTGGGTTATTCATACGCGCACTCGTGCACGAGAATCGCGCAAATTAAGAAAATATCCTTATTTTGTCAGATGTTAAGTTAATATATAATATGCCATTTTTCCGCAAACTCATGCGTGGGTTTCGTGGGTTTATAGTATCTTAATTTAGCTGTCACAAACTATATAGTATCTCATTTTTCCGGATCTGACAATCTTTTATGTTCATGGATTGCAGGTATTACCTTCTCCCAATTTTTACAGATTTTGATATAATAGAATGGAATAAATAGAACCCAGTCAGAACCCATGTCATGTTTTTGTTTAATAAAACAATATAAAGGAGTTTATCGTATGCTGATCCAAAATGGGAAGGGATGCGGTTTAAAACAACCTAAAAACGAACGGATGGCAAAGCTCTTCCTCATCCTCGTCTTACTCTTACTCACCGTTCTTTCCGCACCCGGCTTATCACTGAAAAACAAGGAATTCACGGATCCGACAGGCAGCGACCTGGTGTATCCCGGGGTAGTCTGGGCCAATCCGACGCCGGATTCCGCTTCTTTTCTGTATGAAAAAGCTATCAGCCTCTATTATCAGGGAAAGCCGACAGAGAGTATAAATATCCTCCGGCAGTATATCCTGGATTACCCGGAAGATAACCAAGCCCGCCTGGATCTGGTCGTTCTCCTGAGGGAAGCCGGTCGGCTGCCAGAAGCTTACACCCACCTGGATTTATTATCCAGAAAATATCCGCAAGAGCAAGAGTATGAAAGTGAAAGAGCGAAAACAGCGTATCTTCTCGGGCAGGCGGATCTGCTCCGGAAGCTGAAAGCTTATGGAGGCGCTGCGGAGGGTTTTCACTACTGGCGGAATATGGGATACTTGGATTTCGAGCATCAAGACAAGTTGAAAGCAGTTGAAGCCCTGCGGAGTTCGTCGGCGGCTGAGGCCAAAAGCGCCCTGACCTATTATGCCTTAGGCCGGGCTTATCTGGAGCAAAGAGAGTATGCTGCAGCCGAAGTTCACTTAAGACAAGCTCTCCGTAAGGACGCGTATTTTAATACGGCTTTATACCCGTTGGCCCAGGCTTATTTAGGCCAAGGAAAGATCAGAGCAGCCTATGACAGTTTAAGAAAACTCTGCCGACTGGCGCCTTGGGATCAAACGGCCAACACAGAATTGGCGCGCTTGGTGGCCAATCATCCGGAGCTCACCGCAGATGAGCAGAGGGCTAAAGCAGAAAAAGTCATCGTCACCTCCCCCATCCGGGTCACTCCCTTTCACAGTAAAGGGAGTACGGTTCCTGTCATCCGGGTGGGATTGGCAGAGAATATTCAAGATTTACAGATCAAAACCGGCGGCTCCTTTATCCTGGTTGAAGAAGGCGGCTCGGCCAGAGTAAGCGGACCGGCGGAGATGATCTTATCCGTCCACGCCCAAGACGGAAAAACCAGAATCACTACAGGGGATGGCAGGGTCCTATTAACCACCGGGTCCACAGTAACTTTGTCTTATGAAGATACAAATAATGCGCAGGCCTCCGCCAGCGGGACCAGGACCGTTCCCACGACCGCCGTGTTTGACCTGGAATTTGGGAAAGGACAGTATTGGGCGGGAGAAGCGGACCGGTTTTACCGGGGAGAAATACAATTCCGGCCCGGTCAAAAAGGGATCACCGTCATTAATCGCCTGAGTCTGGAGGAGTACTTGTATTCGGTTCTTCCTGCGGAAATGCCGGCCAGTTGGCCGCAGGAAGCATTACGCGCTCAAGCCATTGCCGCCAGATCTTATGCCCTCGCCAATATGGGTGGCTTCGCCCAACGCGGTTTTGATGTCATGGGCTCGGTGCTCTCCGCCGCCTATAAAGGAGCAAAGAATGAAACAAAGAAGACCAATTGGGCGGTGGATACTACGAAAGGCCAAGTTATGACTTATAACGGCAAAGTAATCCCTGCTTTCTTCTCGGCAAACTCCGGAGGTTATACGGAAAGCCAAAAGAGTGTCTGGGGGTCGGACAACCCTTATCTGCAGGCTGTCCCGGATATACTACTGTCGCAGAAAGGCGGCTGTTTTTCTCCATACCAGCTTTATCAATGGGTAAAAACCCGGCCACGAACCTATAGCGCCAATTCTACCAGTTCTTACCGGTGGCAGGTTTTAGTGCCTGCCGTGGACATTGAAAACCGGCTCGGGCAAGGGGATAAAGTGGGCAGAATCACTGCCATCACCACAGCAGGCCGGGGCATTAGCGGTCGCATAGAAAAGGTGGTTATCAAAGGGGAAAATGGTGATTATGAACTCACCGGTGACTTGAATATCCGGAATAAACTCGGCGGACTGCGCAGCACCCTCTTTGTGGTGGAGCCAAAATACGGAGAATACGGTTTGCCTGAGTTCTTCCTCTTTACCGGGGCCGGTTGGGGCCATGGAGTGGGCATGTGCCAAACCGGTGCCTCCGGGATGGCCTCTGCCGGCTATAAAGGGGAGGAAATCTTAACCCATTACTATTCCGGAGTAGAAATTACCACGCTTTATTAGAAGAATAAGTCAATTGAGTAGGAGGCTACCCATTAATTGAGTTAATTGAGTAGCCGGTCTCCCACTGCCAGGGCGGACTACGGACTCACTGATTAGATCGCTCCCTGCTGGGCCCATGAATATTAAAAGCCCTCATCGCCATGGGCATGAGGGCCTTTATCCTCCACAATATTTATCAAATGATCCTGCTTTTATGATCAAGAAGCTTACTCTATAACCGCTTGATTTATTATTTGCTTTTCCGACAACCGGTTACACCCTTAGGAAAAACGTTATAATTTATTCTGGCTTAATACACCTCCTTCATCTATTCTTTCAATTGTTAAGACATACTCCTCTCCCGTCTCCCCGGGAGCCAAGGTGATCATGTACTCCTTTTCCTTCTTTCCCCGGCCGATTTTGAAGTGTTCATTCAGGGGAAAGATCTGCTCACCAATGCGTACTCGATCAGTATTGGTAAATACTCCGTCCAAATCCCAATCCAACACCTGTGCCTCAATGGGCTTTTTCCCCTTTAGCGGAAGTGTTCCCGCTAGATAATGGGGATTTCCAAGTTTGGCCTCGATCGATATTTTGATGGAGGCTGGAATCTCGTAGCCATCAATGTCATCTTCTTCATTTTTCATGGGAGTGCACTCTATATCATATTCAATATCAATCAAATACTTTCTATTGCTGATGGGCTCAGTAAAAGAAGCCAAACCATAACCATGATGGCGAGTGCCATAACCGTCTTTATGCAAATTAACCCTTTCCAACCCAGTCTTAGTATCATCTTCAAGTATGGTCAGGGGAACTTCTTCCCTTTGGTCGTTGAGTACCTGTAAGTAGTTGAATCTATACGGTGGATTCTCAATAAAATTAACTTTGAAGATATAATTGGCTTCACCTACCCTCGAAGCTTCCGCAAATTCTAATAGAACATATAGATCCGACAGATCAAAGACATATGTTTTGCTAGAAGTAAACATTTTTCTTAGTAGATCGGATACCGTCACCGAAGAAGATTTCGGTCCCGGTTTTAATTCCGAAAGATCCTTCCCTCTGTCTGTAAACTCATAAATCTTGAGGTAGGTGGAGCCATCAGTTTTTAGCTCCAATAAAATTTGGCTTGATAGATCGTGTTTGCTTAAATCATCACAACCTACCAAGGCCGAGAAGAAGATGGATAAAGCCAGTAAGAAACAGATTCGCTGTGTCACCCTTTCGCCCTCCTTTGATCATCAGGAGTCTGTACGAGTATTCTCCGCTGCGATCAGGTATACACTATTTGCTATGGTCTTTTGTTCTTAAAACCATTATTACGGATTCTGCAACATCCAATATATTTTACCCGCATAACTCCTAAATGATCTTAACATCCACACACAACTAAAATTTATTAAGCAACTAGGGACTTTTGATCTTGTTTGAGGCAGAAGAAACGCTTTAGGCCTACCACTACCGCCGCTCCTACCCCAAAGCAAAAATGCGACCAGGAGGAATGGAAGATGCCTAAGAGAAAGGGCAAGAAAGAACAGGTCGCAATTGCGCTGCGGTTGTGTTCTCTGATAATCAAGTAGAGAATCCCCCAAACAACTAAGCCGATCAGGATCACCACCCAACTGGAGATGCAGAGCATTCCCCCGATTAAAGTAGCCAACCCTCCCCCGCCATGAAACCGTAACCAGACCGGCCAGTTATGACCAACGATCGCCAGAAGCAAAGCTAAAAACTCTCCCCTGGCGCCGAAAGCGCTACCCATCATTACGGCAAAGACTCCTTTGAGCCCATCTGTAACCGCGGTCAAGACCCCGGGCATAAATCCTATATGGCTGAGCACATTGGTGGTCCCGACATTCCCTGTACCAATCCGGCGGATATCTTTCCTCCGGTAAAACTTGGCGAATATATAGGCAAAAGGGATCGATCCCATCAGATAAGACTTGATCAACATCCAGAACATTCCGGGGCCCCCTTTTTCAAATAATTAAGACAGATTTAATAGCATAATTTCACTTATTAATATTATAACAAAATAGATATTTTCCTGCCTCCGGAAGAAAATACTTATCTGCTGCAATATTCCAGTCCACGTACGCAACTGAACGCAACTAGCCGGGACTTTTTCAACAATAAAAAAACCACCTGGCGCCTGACGGGCTCAGGGGTTATCCTTCATTATCTGATCATTGCTTGGTAAAGATAGGGTTGAACCAGGAGACTGCCGACACACCCGATCACCAGTACCACCTGCTGCCAGCCCCATGGAATCTTCCCGGTGGAGACCAGTTCCTCTCGTAACTCAATTAAGACTCCTACGTCCACCTCGCACCAGGCGCTTTGCTTAGCTTCCATACCATGCAGGAAAGCTTCTATTTTTTCATCAACCAATAAAAGCTGGGGCGCGCTGGCTTCCTGTAACCGTCGTTCAAAGCGCGCGGCGGTTGTGAAGACAGCCGTCAACAACAAAAACGCTCCGCTGCGGCTGAAAAAAAACCAATTAAATAAATTGGCGGTATTCAGCAGATAGAGTCCTAAGATGAGTAAGGCCGTATAATATATCAGCACTCTGCCCAGCAGAAGCAGTGCCCTTTCCCTAGCCAGTAAACGCTGGGAAAAGAGGGAAAGTTGACAATTGAACGGCTTTTCCACCCGCAGAATCTGATCCAAGACGGCAAAGGTAAACTCGATCACCGTAGCGCAATAGAAGGATACTACGGCAAATTCAGTGACGTCTAAAGCAAAAATATACCAATCCGCCACCGGAAAACAAGTATATAAATAAAAAGAGATCTTCATTAAACACACGCCGAAGAAGCCCATAACCAAATAGGTCTTGCTTCGAAATCCGGCAAACAACCGGAACCTGCCCCAAAAAATCAGCAGAATGAAGAGAACCTTAAAAATACACTCCCATAAATTCTTCAGCAAGAAGTCACCAAGGGAAAGAGGGGCTTTCCACCAGGAAAGGCAGAGGCTGAGTAGGCCTAAGAGGAGAAAAATGACTTCTTCAAAGAGGCGCGTATTAACGTCCCTTGCCTTAACAGCCGCTTCCCTACGCAAACATGGGATCAAGTATGAATTTCTCCTCGAATAGCGCTTAATAGTTATCCCCCCTTCTCCATAATGAACTGCTAATTTCTATGAAAAAGGGGGGATAAATAGAACAAACTTCTTCAGTTATTAGCTTACTGGCGGATAGTCGCTCCAAATCTACTGCTTAATTCGTGGATAATCCGATCGATAATCGCATTGACCTCGTCATCTTGTAAGGTGCGATCCTCCAGACGGAAGGTCAAGGAGAAGGCTAGGCTGCGCCATCCGGCGGGAATATTCTCACCTTGATAAACATCGAAGAGGTGAAAGTCTTCCAAAGCCGTTCCCCCGGCTTCCCTAAATATATCGTAGATTTCTTTGACAGACACTTCTTGCGGTAAGACAATAGCCAAGTCCCGTAAGACCGGGGGGAACTTAGGAATAGGTTTGACTTTAAAGATCCGTTCCTCCCGCGCCTCCCACAAGACCTCGACATCCAATTCAAAGAGCACAGCGACACTGGTCAGATTATATTCTTCCTTGACCGCTGGGTGAATTTCTCCGACATATCCGCAGTTCTTCCCGTTCAGCTCCAAAACGGCCGTTCTTCCAGGATGAAGCGAAGGATGGGTATGTGCTTTAAAGCTCCAACCTTTAATGCGCAGATCAGTTAAGAGCTGTTCGATAAGGCCTTTACCGTCAAAAAAATCTACTTGGCGTTGGGGTTGATTCCACCCGGCCTCGAAGGCGTATCCCATCAAGGCGCCTGCCAGATGCAAGGGTTCTTTGGGTAAATTCCCTTCACCGGTAGGCAGATAAACCCGGGCCAATTCAAAGACGGAAAAGTCATCCTGTTTCCGCTTGGCATTATAACTCAGGGTCTCCAAAATCCCAGCCAAAAGCGTGGTCCGCATGATAGAGCCTTCTTCACTGAGGGGCGCCATCATCTCCACAGTATGGCGCAGGCTATGGCCGACGGGGATCCGCATCCGGTCAAACACTTTTTTCCCATGAAAACTGTAATTCATCACCTCGGTTAATCCATAACCGAGCATCAGGTGGCGAATTCTCCCCTCCGCCTCTTGTCTGGGGGTTAAGCCGCCAACCTCTTTAGTCTGAGGAAAGGTGGTTGGAATATTATCATACCCATAGAGTCTTGCGATCTCTTCCGCCAGATCCGCATCATCCTCTACATCCAGGCGGTAAGAGGGAACCAGTGCAAACTCTTTATCACCCTCGGTCACCACTTGAAAAGAGAGGCGCTGTAAAGTATCGACCATATAGTCTGCGGACAGCTTCGTACCTAAGATGGAATTAATCTTTTCCGGACGGAAGTGGACTTTCCTTGGTTTGACCGGACTGTGCTCTATATCGATGACGCCTTTGGCTATCCGCCCAACCCCTAATGACTGTACCAGATTAGCCGTACGATCCAAGGCCCTCACCACTCCGGCCTGATCCAGACCTTTTCCAAAACGGATCGCAGCTTCGGAACGCAGGGCATACCGTTGACTGGTCCTCCGGATATTAACCGGCGAAAAATAGGCTGATTCCAGAAATATTCTACTGGTCCCGGCTGACACCTCACTATCAGAACCGCCCATCACTCCGGCGATGCATTGCCCTTTCCGGGCATCGGCAATCAACAGAATCTCTTCGTTTAATTCTCTTTCTTGCTCATCCAGAGTAGTTATGAGCTCTTGCGGGCGGGCCCGGCGTACCACGATCCGGTGATCCTCCATCCGGTCCAAGTCAAAAGCGTGCAGCGGTTGGTTCATCTCCAACATCACATAGTTGGTGATATCCACTATATTATTTATCGGCCTCATCCCGGCAGCAAGCAACCGGGTTTTCAACCAGAGCGGAGAGTCACCGATCTTTAAGTCCAACAGAACCCGGCCGGCGTACCGGGGGCACAGATCCGGCGCTTCCACCGAAACCTGTACCAAATCATGGATGGAGGGTTCACTCTCGGTCACAGTAAAAGCTGGATACTTCAGCTCCTGTCCGGTGAGGGCCGCTACTTCCCTGGCAATCCCGAGCATCCCGTAGCAATCGGCTCTGTTGGCGGTGAGATCCAGCACAAAAACAGTATCATCCAAGCCCAAGACTTTATATAATTCCGCGTCCAAAGGAGTATCCGTTGGAAGCGTCATAATCCCCTGGGAAGAACGGGCCAGACCAAGTTCTTCTTCTGAACAAAGCATCCCAAAGGATTTTATCCCCTTAAAACTGGTTTCTTCAATTAATTTCCCGTTGGGCAGTTGTTGACCGGGAAGGACAAGTGGTACCAGATCGCCGGTCTTCAAATTCCGGGCGGCAGTAACCACCGTCACCAGGCCATCGGAGATTTTCACCTGACAAACCAGTAGATGTTCAGCCTCCGGGTGCGGCTGAATCTGCTCAATCCGGCCTACGCGCAAAGCACGATAGGGTTCACCAAGATCCAGGATCTCATCTACCTCAAACCCGGCCAAGGTGAGTTTATCCCCTAATTCGCTTGGGGATAAATCCACCTGTACGTAATCGCATAGCCATCTATAAGAAACCCGCATTTGTCATCTCCCCCTTACCGAAATTGTTCTAAGAACCGGGCGTCATTTTCGTAAAAATGCCGGATATCAGAGATCCCATAGCGAAGCATGGTAATCCGCTCCACACCCATCCCAAAGGCAAAACCGGAATATACCTCAGGATCGTACTTTGCATATCTCAATACATTGGGGTGGACAGAACCTGAACCGAGGATCTCCAGCCAACCGGTGTTCTTACAAACACGGCATCCGCTGCCCTGACAAAGGCAGGAAACATCAACCTCCGCACTGGGTTCGGTAAAAGGGAAGAAGCTCGGTCGAAAACGAACCTTCCGGTCCTGACCGAAGATCTTCTTGATGAATTCCGTTAGAACCCCCTTTAAGTCGCTAAAAGTAATCCCCACATCCACTACCAACCCTTCAATCTGGTGAAACATTGGAGAATGGGTGGCGTCTTGCGCATCCCTACGGTAAACCCGTCCGGGCGCGATAATCCGCACCGGATTTGGATATAGTTCTTCCATGGTCCGGATTTGCACAGGGGATGTATGAGTACGCAGCAGGGTTTTATCGGTGATGTATAAAGAATCATGCATCTCCCTTGCGGGATGTTCGGGAGGGATGTTCAAGGCTTCAAAGTTATAATAATCCTCCTCAATTTCAGGACCTTCCGCTACGGAAAAGCCCATCCCCAGAAAGACTTCGGTAATCTCTTGGATGATGGCGCTTAATGGATGCTGATTACCCCGACGCGGTTTGCGTCCGGGAAGTTCCACATCGATCCGTTCTTTTTCCAGTTTGGCCTCTGCCTCCAAGTGTAAGATGGCTTGATTCTTCTTCTCCCAAGTCTCCTCCAATTCCTTGCGGAGCTCATTCACTAATTTCCCCACCACCGGTCGTTCCTCCGGGGAGAGCGTGCCCAAACCCCTCATTAATTGAGTAATTAGACCTTTTTTTCCAAAATACTCCAGCCGGATACTGTTCAAATCAGCAGAAGAAGAGGCCTCATCTATTTCTTTGATCCCCTTGGCTCTTATTTGACTAAGTTTTTCCTGCATTTCTTAACCTCCTTTTCATAGAGTTAAAAGGGGAAAATCCGCGCGAGTGAAAACCCGAAGAAAACGTTGGACAAAAGTATATAATAAAAAACCTTCCATCCCGGGTCAGGGACGGAAGGTTTCTTTCCGCGGTACCACCCTAAATTAGCCAAATACTTAATTCCGAGTAAGAACTAAGCATTAGCTCACTTTGGCGAGGCAGGATAATATCCTGCTTCCTTTTCCCATTAACGTCGGAATCCCGGCACAGCCTACTACTCTTTCAGCCTGCGACTCCAGAGTGAACTTCAACCGGGTGAACGGGAATGTTCGCACTTAACCATTCCTCCCTGTAGCGTCCATGTCTATGCACTCAAAAGAAGCATAGGATACCGGCCTACTCTCTCTTTCATCGTCTTTATCACGCACATCGCTATACCATAATAAAGATCTTATGTGTACTCCATTCTGTACATGGTATAATTACCAAGTCGTCTATACATTATGCTGAATACTGATGGCATAAGCCCCGTTAACACTGCAATCAGGCGTAATATTAAAGATGCGCTTTCAATTTTTTACTAATTCTTTGTAAAGCAAATAAGCTGTGATCGACCCGGTTACCTCAAATATTTTCCAAAAAAACTCGGCGGAAAGGATCACTTAACCTCTCCCCTTCCTTTTAGCTTGGTCAAACTTGGTCGAAACCACCTGCTCTTCAATTAATTCTAATTATAACACAAGCTGAACGGCTTTACAAGACCTCAGGTCTTCGAAATAAAGGCAGTTTCAGTACAAATCTGGTAAGAATATAATTCCTCATGGAACGGCAAACAGAAAAATAGTATATATATAGGAAAATTTTGTTATGTTTTCTCAACGCAAAAAATACAATTTGTTATTAAAAATACAAGAAATTTAAGCGAAAGAAAGCAGTGTGAAAATAAAAAAAGAAGCAAATGAAGGTCTTCTTTCCTTTATTTGCTTCTCGTCTTCTAATAGATGGTGGGGAGGAGCGGGCTCGAACCGCTGACCTCTACGATGTCAACGTAGCGCTCTAACCAGCTGGGCTACCCCCCCAACAGCAAAATTAATTCTACCACATTATAATTATCTCGTCAAGGTAAAAACTAAAATAAAATCGTTCTGTCCCCGATTGCCTACCAGACGCGGCCTCACTTGTTTCCGAAGACTTTTTCAGAATTAAACCAACATTTAGCAGGCCCTTTGAAAGGTTCGTCCTCTCCTCATAAAAAAACAAGGATCTTTTTTAAATTTTTTTGTAAAAAAGTATTGCATTTAACATATATTTCTGGTAATATAAAGATACAATCCTTGAAGGCACCAAAGACAAGGATTGAGAGTATCACTCGACACGAGGCGCCAGTGACCTGTGACTACTCGGCCATCTCTTGACCACGCCGGCAGTCAGAGAATGGACAGAACTAATTTCAAATCATAACATTTTACCTATTAACCACCGTCAAGGTGGTCTTTTTTTTACCCTCTTCCCGGTCCGAAGAAACAAACTTTCTTCCGGACACATGGATATGGACTCGGGGACAGGGACTTGTCCGATATGTATGACTCTCTTTGTCGAGGAGATCGGACAGGTCTCTGTTCCCATCTCCGGTGGAAGAGCAACCCCGGTCCAAATGGACCGGGGCCTTTACTCTCAAGCTTCTGCAGCTTCTTTATATTTTCCTCTCTTCGTATAGTGGGTATGCAAGAGAAGATGAGATTTCTCACCAAGCGGTTCTCCCAAAAATTCCTTATACAGGGTTTGGACAGCCGGATTCTCATGAGACTTCCGCAAAGAAAGACCGACGTCTGCTTGGTAGATGGCGTCAATCCGCTTTTGTTTGATTTCATTGGTGGTGGGAATCGGTTGACCACCGCCGCCGATGCAACCGCCTGGGCAACACATAACCTCAATAAACTGATAATCCGCTTTACCTTCTTTGATCTGATCCATCAATTGTTTGGCATTACCCAAACCATGAGCGACGGCCACTTTCACTTTTCTTCCCTTCAGATCAATTTCAGCTTCTTTGATCCCTTCCAAACCGCGTACCATGGTAAACTCAACGGACGACAGACTTTCTTTGGTTACCACCTCATATACGGTGCGCAAAGCCGCCTCCATCACTCCACCGGTAGCGCCGAAGATTACTCCGGCCCCAGTGGAGAGGCCCAAGGGTTCATCATACTCCTCCTCCGCCAGCTCCGAGAAGTTAATCCCGGCCTCGCGGATCATGCGCCCCAATTCTCTGGTGGTTAAGGCGGCGTCCACATCGGCATAGCCGGAAGCGGTCATCTCCGGGCGCCCGCACTCAAATTTCTTGGCCGTACAAGGCATAATGGAGACAACAAAGATATTTCCCGGGTCAATCCCGGCTTTCTCCGCGTAGTAAGTCTTGGCGACGGCGCCGAACATCTGCTGCGGGGATTTACAAGTCGAGAGATGATCCAAATACTCAGGGTAAAAGTGTTCAATATACTTTATCCAACCGGGACTACAGGAGGTAATCATGGGGAGGGTTCCGCCCGTAGTCAACCTCTGCAGCAACTCATGTCCCTCTTCCATAATGGTTAAATCAGCGGTAAAGTCCGTATCAAAGACCTTATCAAAGCCTAGTCTACGCAGAGCCGCCACCAACTGACCGGTGGAAACCTGGCCAGGCTCCAGCCCAAACTCTTCCCCAATGGAGACCCTGATCGCAGGAGCGGTCTGTACCACTACGTGTTTCTCAGGATCCGCCAGTGCCGCCCAGACCCGCTCGGTATGGTCTTGTTCATAAATGGCGCCCACCGGACAAACCAAAGCGCACTGCCCGCACTGTACACAGGCTACAGCATTCAGGTCCACACCGCCCGTGGGGGCAATCAACGTATCAAATCCCCGATTGATTGGGTATAAAGCCGCAACTTTCTGTACTTGATGACAAACCTCAACACAACGGCGGCAAAGAATACATTTTTCCGGGTCGCGTACTAAAGCCGCACTCGAGGTATCTTTGGGTAGAGGTGTCTTAGTCCTGGAGGCGAACCGTTGCTGCCGGATACCTAACTTATCGGCCAAAGCCTGTAGATCACAGCGTTGATTCCGGACACAATTCAAACAGTCTTGAGGATGGTTGGAGAGTAATAACTCCACATTCATCCGCCGGGCTTTCCGTACGGCAGGAGAATTAGTCAGTACCACCATACCGTCGGTAGCCGGTTGAGAACAAGCTGCCTGCAGAGTACGGGCCCCCGCTACCTCCACTACGCAAACCCGGCACATGGCCTTAACGTCAAGTTCCTCGTGGTAACAGAGGGTAGGAATATCAACTCCGGCGGCCTTGGCCGCTTGCAGAATTGTACTACCCTTGGGTACCCGGACTTCCTTTCCATCAATGGCTAATCTAACCATATCCATTCTTTCACTCCCCCTCGCTTAATTCTAATTCTTAGGGTACAAAAAGCGCTCCAACTTGTAATAAGTCTGTCAGCTCAGTCTGTAATAAGATCATCGCCTTTTTAGTCCGATCATAAATTAAATGAAGGCGCCTCATAGACTTTACTCGCCGCTAATATTCAGACCTTCCGCACTCTGTTCCAAACTTTCCCGCGTAAATATCCGTATACATCTTATATTCGTGATTATATTCGTGAAGCGTATCAACGAGGGACGCTGTCTCTCCCCGATATTTGCACACAGCCAACCTCTTTGTTTGATCCCCTTTTCACAAATTCCTTTATTATATGAACAACAATGCATCCTGTATATAGCATAGATGAAAACCTGCTCATCTACTGCGGCCCAGCGGATAATCAAAATACATATCATAAAAATTATATCTTTTTATTTTCGATCATGCAATCCCGATTCCCATTCTTTCACAAAGAAACGTTAAATAAATTTTTATACAATGTTAACGTTGCAAACGTTATTTCCTATGCAGTTAGATTATGCGGAGAAAAACACCCCTTTAAAGCCAGGGTCCGGCAAAACCTGCTTCTGTAGAAAACCCGTGCGCCCGGAAGCTAGGGGCGAAAGATCCGGCAGGCAGAGAAGGTTTCTTTTCCTTGCTCCCAATAATCTTGCACCCTGACTCCGGTTTGGGGATCCTTCCACTCCGGCAAGATCTCTACAAGAGGCCGGAGCACAAATGCTCTTTCTCTGTACCGGGGATGAGGAAGCGCCAGAAGCTCAGAGGCGAACACCCAATCCTCATAGAAGATGATATCCAAATCGATCCGCCTAGGCCCAAAGCGCGGACCAGGAACCCTGCCCAATTGCTTTTCAGTGTCTTTTAGCCAGAATAACAAGGCGATAGGATATAGATTTGTCTTTCCCACACATACCTGATTCAAAAACCAGGGTTGTTCAAGATAGCCCACGGGTTCTGTTTCATAAATGGATGAAAACTTCACCTCCTGTAAGATTCCTTTCAATCTTCTCCTGGCAATGGCTAAGTTTTCTTCCCGGTCGCCCAGATTTGTTCCTAAGGCAATAACAGTAATCCCCATCTGACTTTTCCTTCCCTCCATAACCTTTTCCCATGATGAGTCGAGAGCATGGGCACGCCTTAGGCATGCTCCGCTTCCACCGGCCGATGACGGAGAATGGCATCTGTCATCCTGGCCACTCTGGTCATTTCTTTAACATCATGCACTCTGATGATGTCAGCGCCACGCATAATCCCCGCCGCAACTGTAGCGGCTGTGCCCTCAACGCGTTCAGTGACTGGTAAATTTAGAGTCTTTCCAATCACTGATTTTCTGGAAGTCCCCAATAAGACGGGACAGCCAAGGGCTTTCAATTCGTGAAGCCGTTCGATGACGAATAAGTTATCCTCCACGGTCTTCCCAAAGCCGATACCGGGATCAATGATTACTCTCTCTTTGGATATCCCCGCCTCCTCGGCAATTTCAATGCTTTTGTACAAGAATTTCGCGATCTCCAGCATCAAATCATGATAAACGCAGGATTCTTGATTATGCATGACAATCACCGGGGCTTTATACTTTGCCACCACCGTGGCCATCTCCGGGTCCCCTTGCAAACCCCAGATATCGTTGATAATATCAGCGCCGTTTTCTAAAGCCTCTGCGGCAACGGCGGCCTTATAGGTATCAACCGAGATAGGCAAGGGTGACTCCTTTGCCAAGACTTCCAACACAGGGAGAAGCCTGTTTAATTCTTCCGTCGCCGGTATCTGCTGGCCATCAGGCCGGGTGGATTCCGCCCCGACATCCAGGATGTCCGCTCCCTCTGCCATGAACCGGTCTGCCTGAGCCAGGACAACGTCACGCAGTCGGCGCCGGTTCAGTAAGCCGTCGCCGGAGAAAGAATCGGGAGTGAGATTAATAATTCCCATAATATAAGTGCGTTTTCCCCAGTGAAACTCCTGCCCCTTCACAGTCAGGGACGGCGGGGGTGTGGCTGCCGCCTCAATAATATTCTCCAGTTCTTTAGCCAGCTGGGCTAGGCCAAAAGGTTGACGGGGCAGAATCGACAATAAGCGCCGGTACTGAGCTTTTGTTCCCATCAGTAAGGCGGCGCCTTCTTTGCTTCCGAGATAAGCAAGGTCCTTGCCGAGGGCCGCTTCTCCTCCTTTGGCCAACATCTCCTGTTTAAGGATGGCAGCGGCCTGAGCGGAAAGGCCATCTACTTTAAGAAGGATAAAGTCACCCTTTTCTTTCATAATTTCTATTCCCTCGGGGGAGACACGGATCCGCTCAAACTCCTTAATCAAATCCGCCGGGCGTAACCCGGACAGTAAACGAATACCATAATCCATGCTAATACCTCCTTGAACGAGCATACTTCGTGATGTTGGCCTTTTTTCCTCTATGTTGGCAGGATTATCTGGGTATGGATGAAAAAAGCCCCGATGCAAGGGGTCGTTAACGTTCTGAATGCATGATCATAGTTTGCGTCACTTCAGGGATTCATCCCGCAGGAATTCCCGTAGACGCTGCAGGGCGGCTTTTTCCAACCTACTGATCTGGACTTGAGAGAGACCCATCTCAGCGGCGATCTCTGCTTGGGTCTTTTCCCCAAAAAACCGCTCTTCAACGATGAAACGCAGTCTTGGCTCGAGACTGAGTAAAGCGTCACGTAGTGATAAATTCTCCGTCAGTTTTTCTTCGATCTCCTCTCCAAGTTGTTCCCCTAAGGTAATAGGGCTCCCTTCATCTTCATGGACCACTTCCTGTAGAGAGGAGACGGGTCTGGCTACTTCCAGAGCGGCGGCAATCTCCGCCCGGGAAAAAGCAGTTTCCTGTTGCAAATCGGCGATCGTGGGTTCCTGGCCGAAGACAGTCAGATATTTCTCCCGTACCGCCCGGATCTTGACAGAGAGTTCCTTCAGGTTCCTGGAGACTTTAATTGTTCCACTGTCCCGCAGATACTGTTTGATCTCACCCATAATCAAAGGTACGGCATAAGTAGAGAATTTTACTCCCACCTCCGGCTTAAACCGATCAATGGCCTTAAGCAGACCTAAGGAGCCAATTTGAAAAAGATCGTCAAACTCCACGCCCCGGCCGACGAACCTCACCACAATGCTGCGCACCAGGCGTAGGTTATACCGGAGCAAACTTTCCTTAGCTTCCTGTTCACCCTGGTGGGCCAGGCTGATCAAGTGGAGAGTTTCTTCTTCAGACAAAAGTCCGGTTTTTCCCCCGGGCGTACACAGATTTTTTTCGTTACTGTTTAGAACCGTCATGATTAGTTCCCCGCTCCGGCCGTTTTCTCATCGTTACTCGGGTTCCTTTGCCGACTTCCGATTCTAAAGTCAAGTAGTTCATAAAAGACTCCATAAAGACGAGGCCTAAACCCATCCGTTCCGGATCAGTGGAGTACGTGGGAGTCTTCGCCAAGTCCAAGTCTTGAATACCGCAGCCGTAATCAGTAATGACGATCTCCAATTCACCGTCTTTAATGGTAAGTTCCAGGAGTATACGTCCCTGACTTTCCCTATACCCGTGGATAACACAGTTGGAGACTGCTTCGGAGGTAGCTACTCTGATCTCTTCCAGCTCATTGAGGGTAAAATCCAGTTGAGCGGCGAAGGAGGCGACGATCACCCGGGAAAGACTGACATTCTCAGGCAAACTAGGAAATTCAACCTTCAAATAATTACTATCCATCTATTTTAGGCCTCCCTAATGGGCTATAAAACCCTAAACTTATTTTTCCCATCCTCATGAGGGTCACACCATGGCGCACTAGCGCTCTTTCAGGCTATTGAGGGCATCTTCCAGCGTGGATTGGATGGACATGATCTTCAGCAACCCGGATAATTCAAAGATCCTTCGTACGTGGTCGGAGACGTTAATCGCACTTAATCTACCGCCGCGTTGGGAGATATGCTTGAAACGCCCTAAAATTACGCCCAAGCCGGAACTGTCAATGAACGGAGTTTCCTCCAAATCAAGCAGGAGGTGCTTAACCCCTTCAAACTGCTCAAGCTCTGCTTCGACCTTCTCCCGAAAGAGCGGCGCGGTGGATAAGTCCAACTCCCCTTGGATCCTAACGATCAAAACCGAACCGCTTCTATTTATCTCAATATTCACCCGGTTCCCTCCTTAAATCAATCTTTGGAGAATAATTCCATGAGAAATATTCTTCGGCATCCTTCCGCTTTCTCCTGCTGTTATGGGGAAAAATGGGAAAAACAGTTCTTCCACCAATCAGCAAGAGTTTCTTTTAAAAAAAGAGTGTCGCCGAACTACTTTTTAGTGGTTCACGACACTCACTTTTTTCATTTTATAATCAGAAACCATTATCGGTGGTTATTGAAGACCTGTACTCACCGGGGACCGTCTATCTTTATTAGTTAAAGAGACTGCTCAAAAAGTCCCTGGTAATCTGGAGGATGAACTGGAAAAACCCGCTCTCTTTCACCTCAGCTCCTGCTACCAGCGGGACCTTCATTCGCTCCTCGCTTCCAACCCGGACGACGGCTTTTCCCACGGCTTGACCCTGAGTCAGTGGCGCCCTGACTTTAGCCGGAATACTGAGTTCAACTTCGGGTTCGTTCTCTTCGTCCCGTTTCAAAACCACCAATAAATCTTGGGGTATAACCAAATTAACCTCCCGCGCTTCTCCTTTGAAGACCCGGGTCTTACCCACCACCTGCCCTGCCTTTAAGACCAGAAAGGCCTTATACTGACTGAAACCATAATTCAGGAGCTTACTGATTTCACTGGAGCGCGCTTGCGAAGTAGGCGCCTTCATTACTACGGCAATTAAGCGCACCCCATTTCGCTTTGCGGTTGCCACCAGGCAGAAGCCAGCTTGGTCGGTGAAGCCGGTCTTCAATCCGTCACAACCTTCATAGAAACGGACTAAGTTGTTGGTATTCCGCAGAAATGATTCTCCGCCGCGCAGGCTGTCAATCCAAGTACCCGTCCACTGGAGAACCGTTGGGTGCTTTAATAACTCTCGCGCAAGAATGGCTTGATCATATGCGGTGGTTACATTGGCCTCTCCCCCGGCATCCGGGGTCAACCCGGTGGTATTCACATACTTTGTATTGTTCATGCCCAGTTCTTGAGCGCGTTTATTCATTAGTCTGACGAATTCCTCGTGTGAGCCGGCGACATATTCAGCCAACGCATAACTGGCGTCATTGGCAGAGACGATCCCTACGGCTTTCATCAATTCAGCCACGGTCATCTCTTCCCCCGGCTCAAGCCAGATCTGGGAACCGCCCATCCGGCATGCTTCCGGACTGGCGATTACTTTATCTGTGAGCTTGATCTGACCGGAATCGACCGCTTCCATCACTAAAAGCATAGTCATCATCTTGGTGACACTGGCCGGTGGTAACAGGGCTCTAGCGTTTTTTTCCACCAAGATCTCTCCGGTGGAGTACTCCATCAAGATTGCGGACTCCGACTTGATCGCAAAGGGTAAGGGGGTCTTCCCCTCCTCCACGCCTCTCACTGTCGCTGGACAGCAGACCAGCATGAAGAGTAGTAAAGATGTGAGCAATGACCGCATCCTAAGTTCCTCCTTTAAAGACACGCACATCGCGCGCGACATTGCCTGCGCTCTAAAGAAGTTTTTACATTTAGGGGCGGCTTTATTCCAAAGGTGAGGAAAGTTCTCTTCGGAGAGACAAAAAAAAGGAAGTCTTCTTCTGAAAAACGAATACTATACCACAATAAGCATTACATATGAGGTGTTAAAATGCTGGACATACAGAATACCCCCGATCAACGGGGGATTGAAATTCAACAGGTTGGAGTGAAAGACGTACACCTCCCGGTACTCATCGCCACCCAAAGTGGCTCTTTCCAACAAGTGTTGGGGAGGATCACCCTTTCGGCCGGTCTGCCCCAAAGTTTCAAAGGCACCCACATGAGCAGGTTTATGGAAGTCTTGGTGGAATGGGGAGAAAAGCCCATCTCCGGGCGGGAACTAAAAATGATGCTCAGCGAGATCCGGACCCGCCTCTCGGCGCCTTCTGCCCAAATTTCCCTGATTTTCCGGTATTTCCTCCCTCAACAGGCGCCGGTCAGCCGGATCGTGTCTCCCTTGGATTACCAGTGTGAGTTCTCCGGCAGTTCTGCGGAGACAGGGTACGACTACCGAATGGGGGTGGAGATCCCCGTTCTGTCTCTGTGCCCTTGCAGTAAGGCTATTTCCAAATACGGAGCGCACAACCAAAGGGCGATGATTAGGGTCTGGATTCGCTGCCATCCCGGGCGGTATCTATGGATCGAAGAATTAGTGGGGCTTCTGCAAAATCAAGGCAGTTCCTGTGTATATCCGTTGGTAAAACGGGAAGATGAAAAACACATAACAGAAGAGGCCTACGAAAATCCCAAATTCGTAGAGGACATCCTCAGAGACTGTGTTTTAAGTCTGCGGGCAGAAAAAAGAATAACCTGGTTCCGGCTGGAAGTGGAGAGCTTCGAATCCATCCATAACCACAGCGCCTTTGCCCGCCACGAGGAATGGACTACTACGGAGCGGCCTCACACCAAGGGATGAATGGGCATGTTTCACAAGCACCCGCTTGCTTCTGCGCCTCCGGCGCCCGGAGATAAGCGCCGGGTTGATCGTGACTACCGATAAAGTCAACGATCTCCAAGATCTCACTCTTTACGGCGGATAGATCTTCCGGCGCTAAAGAGGTGGAGATGATTTGATTCGGGCGGACAAAATAGATAAAGGCGCCGGAGGGAGTTTTTCCGAAGATCTCCTGCACCGCCATGGCGTAAACTGAGATCTGAGACTCATATTCGTGTAAAAGAAAGCCTTGGGGAACCTGCCTGTTGGTCTTGAAGTCCACCACTGTAATCCGGCCGTCAGGATAAAACAGGAGCCGGTCAATGGTTCCCTTGATCACCACTCCCTCTAAATGAAGGAGAAAAGGATACTCATTTAAGATCCGCACCCCGGGGGAAGGAGAGAAGGGGCTCTGCAAGTAATTAGCGTACATCGTCTCCAACCGACCGCGGGCTTTTTCTCGCTCCGGCGCGGCCAGACCGCTGAAGTATCCCTCCACTTCCTGTCTACTGAATGCTCTTGCCTCATCGGTGGCTGCCACTAACCGATGGAACGCCTCACCCAGTATGATTCCAGCCGGTTTTCCGACATCAGCCACTCCGATCTGCTCGGCGCCGACTATCGCATAATCACCGTTCGTTCCTAAACGGTGTTCCCAATAAAACCTCCGTGGGCACTGCATAAAGGTTAAAAGAGGGCTGAGGGCGATCCGCTGCGGAAGGAGAGAATTCCTAGTCCACCCCTGCCAGAGAGCAGTGGCGGCAATCTCCTCCTCCGCCTGGACGAGCTCCTCCGTTCCGTCCACGGAAACAGCGGCCTCTACCGTTTCCTCTTCCTCGCGCGTCAGCGCCCGGGGGAGAGGAAGTTCATCCTGTACATAGCTTGCACCCCAGGTGATCTTGAGGCGATGTCCACCCCAGTTCAGCCAGGAATCAACTCCTCTCGTCAAGCACGCCAAATCAGGAATGGCTTGATAGATCCACTCCAGCCAACTCCCGGCCTGATCAAAATCTGCGGCCACCTGGTTCTTAGTGAAGCAACCGGAGAAGAGGAGATAATCCTCGGCCCTGGTCAAGGCTACGTAAAAGAGGCGTTTTAACTCGGAGATCTCTTCCCTTCTCTGTCGGTCTTTGATCCGTTCCGTTAAAAAAGTCTCCTCCCGTTGCACGCCATTGACTAATACTTTATGGGCAAACCCCAGTTTTTTATGGAAAAAGACCGGGCTGGTCTGGCTGACCATAAACCTCTGCCCCAATTCCGGGAGGACCACTACGGGAAATTCCAAGCCCTTGGCAGCATGCACCGTCATCATCTGCACCACATCATCCTCTTTACCGGTGGGGGCCTCCCCTTCCCGCACGGATAGGGTGGACAATTGCTCAATAAAGGTGACAAACTCCCTCACTCCGGAGTAGCCTTTACGGACAAAATCACCAGCTCTGTGTTGGAACTTTTCTAAATTCGCCAAACGCCGTTTCCCATCGGGGAGGGCGCTACTCACCGCCAGATAGTCTGTTTCTTCCATCGCCAACCGTAATAGATCAGTAATCGTCAATAAATGAATATTCCCCTGCCACTGCCGGAGTAAAGCACGAAAAGCGCACAGACGCTCCCTACTCTCCTCGTCAATCTCTGCCGGGAGGTCTTCCCGGTAAAACCCTTTACCCAACCCTTGCGGATAGGCCAACCAAAAAAGCTCATCGTCGGATAAGGCACAAAACGGTGACCGCAATACTTCAGCCAAGGCTAGGTCATCTGCGGGATTCTCCACTAGACGCAGGAGACTGATTTGATCCTGAATCTCCGGACGGGAGTAAAATCCGGTTCCCATATTGACCAGAAAGGGAATACGCAACCGGCGAAAAGCCTCTTCATAAGCGCGAAGGTTGGTAGTGGTTCGAAATAGTAAAGCCACATCACCATAACCGGCCCGGCGTTCTCCGGACCGGGTTTTCAGAGTGATCTCACCCCGTTCCACGATCTCTTTGATCCGGGTAGCCAGAGCCGCCGGTTCTGTTCTCCTCTCTTCATGAATGACCATCTCCACCCGGGGGTCATCCGCTGCTTCGTCACTCCGCACCGCAACCAGCGGATGAAATGGATAATCCTCCGAGGAGAAGATGGGTTTACATAAATCATTGATCACATCCGCCACCGGCCGGAGGGTTCGGTAGTTTTCTTCCAGAATAAGCGTTCTTCCCTGCCCACCGAGAAGGTTAGAGGCAGAATCAGAGGAGAATCCGGAGGCCAATTCGGTAATTACTTCCACTTCCGCCCCGCGGAACCGGTAGATCGATTGCTTAACATCACCAACCAAAAAAACCCGGCCTTTGGAGTGGCTTACTCCGTTCGCATAAATCAACTTACTCAGGATCTCCCATTGCAGACTGTTTGTATCCTGTACCTCATCAAAGAGAAAATAAGCAAAGCGCTCCTGATAGGACCGGGCAATCTCCGGATAGTTCGTTAATAGATCTCTGGCTAAGATCTGTTGGTCACCAAAGTCCATCCGCCCGGCCATTTCTTTCCGTCTCCGGTACTCCCCGGCAAAAATCCGAAGGTACTCCCGGATGAGAGGTAACTGCTCCCCTGCCACCTTCGTGACCAGGGTTTTCCGGAAAGTCTCCAGGCAAGCGCGGATCTCATTAGTGGGCTCCTTTAATTCCCGCACAGTGTTCCGCGGAAGTAAAGAGCAGATCCAGTCCAGATGGGCCTGGAGCTCCTCTTCCAGAACCTCTGCAGCCATAATCACTGTTTTCGCCGGTTTCCACCCGGCGGCCAATTCATCCAGGCGCTCTTTGGCTTTGGCGGTAATCTTCGGCAACGAATTACCCAGGACAATAAAGTCCTCCACCGAGCGGCAGAAAGTTGCTTTTACATCCGCCACCGGCGCCAGGCCGTGCTTCAGGTTTTCCGCAGAGATCCGCCAGATCTCCTCTAAGGATTGGCCCGATTCCCGCAGAGTGTGGTAAATACCTACCAAATCCCTGGTGAAGAAAGGCACGCCTTGTTCCAACACGACCTTGGCCGCCTCCCTTCCGTGCGGACCGTCCAGCAAAAGATGGAGGGCCTCTTCTGCCGCTTCGCTCTGCAAAAGATAGACCTCCCCCTCGTCCATCACTTCAGCGCCGGGATCCAAACCAGCCTCCACCGGGTGTTCGGCCAGGAGCGAATAGCATAGACCGTGAATGGTGCTGATGTGCGCGGCGGTCTCCAACGCTTCCAACTGACGGAGCCAAAAGTCCCGTTCACCCGGGGCGCAGGTTTCGATCTCGGACTTGATCCCCTCTCTGATTCTGGCCCGCATCTCATCAGCAGCCTTCTTCGTAAAAGTCACGGCCACAATTTGTGGCGCTTCCACACGGCGCTCCTTCAGTAAGGTCAAATACTTAAACGTAAGTACCCTGGTCTTTCCCGTACCCGCGCCAGCGGTGACCAGGAGGTCATGGTCAAAATCATGGACCGCCGCCGCCTGTCCGGGATTTAAAAGCATCTTCATGCGCTCTCACCTCCAAGCGACCCGCCCCGGCAAACCCGGGAGAAGAGACAGTACGTCGGGCATTTCTCCTCCGGAGGCAACAGAGGAAATTCTCCGGAGATCATCCCTATATAGTACTGTAATGCTCTTCGACGGCTGTCGGCCAGCAACTCCTGCCACTCCGCTTCTTTCAATTCCCGCAGCTTGATTTGGAACCGGTCACTGAAACCTTCCCACCAGAACCCATCCTTTCTTTCACTCCGGGCCAGATTATAATAGCTCATCCCTACCGCCTTCCGGGCCTCAGGATAGAGCTCCTGCAAAGCTTGGAGGTATAAAGGAAGTTGCAGTAATTTTCCTTCCTTTATTCCTTTCACCCGGTCAGAGCCGCCGCTTTTATAATCGTAAACAATAAAACCGCCGTCTTCCGCCAAGTCGACCCGGTCTATCTTTCCTCTCACCCTCAACACTACCTCTTTTGCCGCGTGAGGACCCACGTGCGTACGATCAGTAATCTCGTAACTCGTGGCTGGTCGCTTGTCGCTCGTGGCGCGGGAACCCGCGTGCACGCGTTCAGAAGCCACCCATTCGCCTACGATCTGAAAAGGACGGCCGGTGGAATCCGGATCGCCGTCGGAAACCGGTCCGCCAAACCCTAACTCTATGTACCGGGGTCTATAGGTTTGACCGGTCTTTTTCTGCCAGGTAATCTCTTCCTGCAACAATCTACAGAGTTTCACCAGTAAGGACTCTCTCTGCAAAGCGCTTAAGTTTTGATAAATCGCCGGCCGGTGCGGCGACACTTCCGGATAGTATAGATTAACCAAGCTCCGGATCTCCTTCAGATAAACCTGGTATTCCCGCTCATTTAAGGCTTCACCCCGGTGTTCTCGAAAGAAGTCCCTTAACACCGCATGAAGGATACTACCCTCCGTCAACCGGTCCGGTAAATAGGTAGGCTCCGTCAACTGATCCAGTTTCAAAAGACGGCTGCAGAAAAAAGCAAAAGGGCAGGCGGCATAGTCCTCCAGCGCTGTAAGGCTCAATGGCTCTTTCGTCAGTGCCCGGCGGACTTCATCAGCGGCTCGGTCCCCCAAAATCCCGGTAAAAACCGGGCGTCTTCGGCCTGCCGCAGTCTTACCCGCCGCCTGTTTGCGCATGGGAGTAAACAAGGGTTCATGCGCAGGCTTGTCCGCAACAGGCAGGGTCGAATAGAGCAAAGAAAAGCCTTTGACCGGAACCTGCAAGGGAAGAGCGGGAAACAGTCCCCGTAAATCTTCCCAGAAGGTACTGGGATTGACGGGATGCCCATCCTCGTCCGACCGGCAACAACTAACCACCAGGGTGCCAGTAGCGGAAGAAAGGGCATTATAAAAAGCCAGCCTCTGCAGGCTTAGATCTTCCGCCGCTGTCCGCAGGGAAAAGCCGCGCTGCCGCCAAAAAGAAAGATCCCCTTCCTCCAGCGCCCAACCGGTAGAGGCGCGGGTGGGCCAGAATCCTTCATTCAGTCCGGTCAGAAAAGTTACCTTGAACCGTAAACCCCTGGCCTCTTGGGGACTGAGGATCCGGATCCCGCTCCCCCAACCGTAAGGAATACTTTTGGCGCCGGTAGACAGAATATCCTCCAAGATCAAGATAAAATCCGCCAGGCTGATCTGCCAATCCCCAAGCAATCCGGTGAGGAAAATCAAGTTGGCCAGGATCTCTTGGACTGTACAGAGCAGTGAGGTCTGGATGAAGCCAGCTTTAACCAGTTGTTGCGGTCTCTCTTCCCCACCTACCTCAGGCGAGACTTCACACCTGTTTTCTGTAAAAAGCAAGGCCTTTAACAACTGCGGACTGGCCAGCCACTGGCGACAGAGGTTAAGATACTCTCCGATCCATGCTTCTTGTGGGATCTTTGACAAAAAAGAGAAGACAAACTCCGTCTCCGCCTCCGGGTATATGTCCCGGATCACTCCGTTCCAGTCCTCCAAGCCTTCAGGTAGGACCGAATACAACTGCCTGGTGGGGATGACTCCCGCCCAACGCAGTAATTTGACCATCCCGGCCCAGGAAAAACCCTGGTTCACAACGACAAATGGTTGCAGCAAAGCCCGCGCCACCGGTTGAAACCGCAGAGTCTTTTTGATTTGACCGGTAACGGGTAGCCCGGTGGCTGTGAAAATCTCATAGATCTCTTTAAGATTTCCGGTATACGGTGTGATGACACCGATCTCCCCCGGATCTAAAGTGGGGTCTTTATGTAGAGCCTTCTTCACTTCCAAGGCAATGACCTTCATTTCTCTTCGCCATCCACCGTCGATCTGAAGAAAGTGTAGAGTCTCATCTCCTTCCCGTACGCCCGGTTGGACGGGGACGGTTTCCGGTTGCCATAAAGCGGACTGCAGATAAGAAAGGTTGGTGGTTTTTAGAGCAGCGCCATGCTGAACTTGGGCTGTCCGTCCGGATGGACCGGACTTCCCGCCTTGCCCGTCTCGAGCATTCCCAGGTTCTTCCGCTGGTTGCGGTAACCGGTTTGATAGGAGTTCTGCCGCTGAATCCTGAACTTCTCCTGTAACAAACGGAGCAAGGTCATTCCCGGAGCCCTCTTTAGCGCCGGGCGACTTTTCCAGCCGCAGCCGGGGGGAGTAAACGCCTGGGCGCCCCTCTGCCGAGACATCAAGGAGGATGGTGACCTCAGTCACCCGGGCAAGCGCGCGCAGAAATCTCTCTTGCTCCACAGTAAAGTCGGAAAACCCTATAACAAACAGGTGACTCAGGCTCTTTGCCCAAGCGCTCTGCGGGAGATCCACGGTAGCATGGGCCAACTTTTCTTCCTGATCCGCCCACTTATGCACGGAAAGCAATCTTTGATACTCATAGTAGATCAGGGAAAAATCCTGCAACGCCGGACGTTCGTAGGTCAAGTCCCGAGTGACCCACTCCCGTAAAGCCCGGGCGGAGACTCCGCTCCTTTTTAAAGTGGTGATCTCCTCTCTGAGGGCGGAGAAGAACCCGGCAGAAGTTAAGGCCTGTCCATAGTAGGGGATCTTCCCCTCCGTTCTCAACTGAGTAAAGACCTTCCGTAAAACAAAGGAGACTTCTTCTGTTGACAATGAAGTCCAATCCGTCCTTTGCTCCTCCCAGATCTCCCTAATCAAACCGGCAAACAACAAAAAGCGGGCCCCGCCGTAACTACCGGACTCCTGGAGTAGTTTCTCCTCCCAGAACTCCAGCAGGGGCTGGGTGGGAAAGAGGCAAACCACTCCCGATCCTGCTCCCGGTGTAGGCCAAAACCGTTTGATTATTTTGTGAAATACCTTTAGCGGAGAAGCATATAACTGCGGATCGCGAATAATCCTCACAAAAAACCCCTCCAAAACCGGGTATATTCTCCATAAATCATACACTATTACACTTCTCGGCCGCGCCATTTGTTCCTGCCTAGAAAAAAGCTGCGCGTTAAAGACAATTGTCATCCGATAAACAATACTTCTTACTGTCACAGGCTATATCTGGATTGCGTAATTGTGCGTATGTATAATTACGAATTATGCAAATAACAAAGTCAAGCAAATCTGTGCAAGGCTTTGCCGTTCAGGTAGGTAAAGCGCCTACCCTGAAAGGTATTTCTCCGTACCATCTCCGCAACGATCAGATCGTGTATCTTCCACCAACTGCGATCCCAATTAACAAAGAGAGCGCCTGTTTCCGGAGCACGTCCCAGCAACCTTTGGACGGCAATCTCCGGGCTTAGGTATTCTAAGAATAAGATCACCCGTTCCACATACTCCGCCAGGGGGATCATCTTCAGTTCTCCCTCTTTATATTTCCGGGCAAAGACGGTTCCCTCCCGGATATAAAGGGCATGCAGTTTAACAGTATCCACCCCCAAGGCGGAAAGGACCTTTGCATTCTCCACTGCGTCCGCCCGCTCATCCCCGGGGAGATTCAGGATTAAGTGGGCGGTAACCTCCAGATTATACTTCTTACTCAACAAAACAGCGTTGATGAATTCCCCCAAGGTGTGTCCGCGGTTTACCTTGTGCAAGGTATGATAATTCACGGTCTGCAGTCCATACTCGAAACTCAACCTCACGGAAGGCCTCTTCTCCGCTACTAAAGCGAGCAGGGCGGTGATGTATTCCTCTGATATACAATCCGGTCTGGTCGATAAGGCGATCTCCACCAGATCTTCTACGGACAAGGCTTCCTTCACATATGATAAGAGTTCTTCCAAAGGAAGATAGGTGTTGGAAAAGTTTTGAAAATAAGCGATAAACTTTTTTGCCCCATACCTCTTCCCAATATAGGCCTTATTCTTCTCCAATTGCTGCCGCACGCTCAAAGCGGCTGGCAGGTTCTCAAATCCGGCCGCCTCCTCCCCGCAGAAATGACAACCGTCCCTGCCCAAAGTCCCGTCCCGGTTCGGGCAGGATACCCGCAGGTTTACCGGTAATTTATAAACTTTCTCTCCGTGCTTCTTCTTTAAATAATCCGCATAGCGATAATATCTTTCCATAAACGTCACACCTGTCGAGATATATTTGGAATACACTCACCCCGGCCTCTTCTTCACCATCAATACCTGCGGCGGTCCCTTGGGTTGGTTGAGAAAGGAATACCGAGCCACATTATACTCCTTAGCGGCCAGCGTCCGAAGAAACCTGAAGATCGCCGCGGTCTCTTCCCGGCCGCCGGGATGTCCGGTATAGGCCACTAAAACAATGATTCCGCCCGGTCTCAACAGGTTCAATCCCGCCTGCAGGGCAGCCACAGTAGTTTCCCCTTTGGTGACGACGCTTTTATCTCCCCCGGGCAGGTAGCCAAGGTTGAAGAGGACTCCATCCACAGCCGTCATCCCCAAATATTTTCCCAGATATTCATGGCCGTCCTTGATTAGTTTAACCCGGCGCTCCAGATGATGCGCGCACAGAAGAGCATGGGTGTTGGCGATGGCCTGCTCTTGCCGGTCAAAAGCGTAAACGATCCCCTCTTCTCCCACTAACCCGGCGAGAAAAAGTGTATCATGACCGTTACCGGCGGTGGCGTCCACCACTGTTGCTCCTTCCGCAATATGCTGGTGAAAAACGAAATGTGAAAATTCCACTGCCTGCATTAGATCGTCTTTCATCTAGTAACCCTTCTTCCCAATACCTTCTTCATTACCCTCTACCACAGCTGGGGATCGTTATTTCCATAAGTTTTTACTGATCCGAACGCCGGAAATTGCTCACGCCGGGCCCCTCCTTTGTCTGAAGATGATCTTCTAAGCTTAAGTACTAGGTTTAGCTGGTTGTCTTAGTTTATTACATCTCTTACCCCTTCTGCGCTTCCCTCTTATTTTAATAGAAAAAACCCCTTCCGAAAAGGAAAATGATTAATAATCGCCAGGCATTCGGAGAAAGAATTAAAATCCTTCTTGACAGAGGGGGATTTCTATGCTTAAATATATTCGTTTGTGAGTTTAGCCTTTGTAAACATCAGGTTTATTTTTAAAAACTTTTAGATAGGATGTTTTTTATGAATATCGGAGCAAAGATCAAAGATCTCAGGCTGAAGAACCAGCTCACCCAGGAAGAGCTTGCCAGTAGGTGTGAGTTGTCCAAGGGTTTCATTTCCCAGCTGGAGCGGAATCTGACTTCACCCTCCATCGCCACGCTCCTCGATATCTTAGAGTGTTTAGGGACAAATATTAAAGATTTTTTCAATGAAACCGTTGAGGAGAAGATCGTCTTTAGAAAAGAGGACTTATTCGTAACGGAAAATGACGAGCTGAAGTATAAAATTGACTGGCTGGTGCCGAACTCGCAGAAGAACCGGATGGAACCCATCCTCTTGACTCTAGAACCCGGAGGCGCTACCGAGGTGGATGATCCACATGACGGAGAAGAGTTCGGATATGTCTTGACCGGAAGTATCTTTATTCACCTTGGTAAAAAAAAGCTAAAGGCCAAGAAGCATGAGAGCTTCTACTTTAAGGCCAGTGTCAATCATTATCTTTCAAACGCCGGGAAGAAACCTGCCAGTCTGTTGTGGATCTCAACCCCGCCCAACTTCTAAGAAATATTGACTAAGTGAGGGATGTCATGATGAACAATGAAACGAAGGAAATCCTGATTGAGCTGGTCAATGTCTCCAAAACTTATGATAGCACGGACGCCCTGAAAGCAATCAACCTATATATTCGCAGGAATGAGTTCCTGACTCTCCTCGGTCCCAGCGGCTGTGGAAAGACGACCACCCTCAGGTTGATCGGGGGGTTTGAAGAACCGGATAGCGGGGAAATCCTCTTTGCCGGGAAGAAAATAAATGGCGTGCCTCCTTATAAAAGGCGGGTCAATACTGTCTTCCAAAAATACGCCCTCTTTCCACATATGAATGTCTTTGAAAATATCGCCTTTGGCTTAAAAATAAAGAAGGTTGAGCCGAAAGTAATTAAGGAAAAAGTAGAAAGAATTCTGTCCTTGGTTAATTTGGCCGGTTATGAATCCAGAGCAGTTAATTCCCTCTCCGGCGGTCAGCAACAGCGAATCGCCATCGCCCGGGCGTTAGTCAACGAGCCGGAAGTCTTGCTCTTGGACGAACCTCTAGGCGCCTTGGACCTGAAGATGCGCCAAGAAATGCAGATTGAATTAAAGAATATGCAACAACGTTTGGGAATAACCTTTGTCTATGTCACCCACGATCAGGAAGAAGCCTTAACCATGTCCGATACGATCGTAGTCATGCGGGACGGCGCCATCCAACAAATCGGCACCCCCATAGATATCTACAACGAACCGAAGAACGCTTTTGTCGCTGATTTTATCGGGGAAAGCAATATCATCAGCGGTGTGATGCTCCGGGATTACCTGGTGCAATTCGCCGACAGTAACTTTGAATGCGTTGACCGGGGCTTCGGCGAAAATGAACCGGTAGATGTAGTAATCCGGCCGGAAGACATCAAGATCGTCAGTGCGGAAGACAGCGTTTTACAAGGTGAGGTCAAATCCGCCATCTTCAAAGGAGTACATTATGAAATGATCGTCCAGAGTAACGGCTTCCACTGGAAGATCCAAAGCACGGCTCTGGCCCCACCCGGCCGGAAAATCGGTTTGAAGATTGAACCCAACGACATTCACATCATGAGAAAGGCGCCTGCGGCATGAAGAAAAAGTGGATCTCTTACCCGTATATTATTTGGATGATTTTATTCATCATCGTTCCGTTGATTTTGGTTCTCTTTTATAGTATCACCGTACGAACGGAAGACGGAATCATCTTCACTCTCAAGCATTACAAACGGTTTATGGAACCGGTGTATCTATCTGTGCTTTTCCGCTCGATTTATCTGGCTCTAATCTGTACAGCGCTCTGCCTGGTTCTGGGATACCCGATGGCCATGATTCTGAACGGAAGGAATATTAAAAGGAGAAACATTCTGATCTTGCTTTTTGTCATCCCCATGTGGATGAACTTTCTGCTGCGCACCTATGCCTGGATGACTCTGCTGGAAAGAAGAGGCCTAATCAATACCTTCCTGAATATGCTGGGCTTTCCTTCTATGAATTTACTCTACAACAACGGCGCGGTTGTCCTGGGGATGGTCTATAATTTCCTCCCCTTTATGGTGCTTCCGATCTACTCGGTACTGAACAAAATTGACCGGAGCGTGATTGAGGCTGCTGAGGATCTGGGGGCCAACGCTTTTACGGTCTTCCGAAAAGTAATCTTCCCCCTGAGTCTTCCCGGGGTCATCTCCGGGATCACTATGGTTTTTATGCCGGCAGTCACCACCTTCGTCATCTCCCGGCTTCTGGGCGGGGGACAATTTACCTTAATCGGCAACTTGATTGAACAACAATTCCTCCTCGTGGGCGATTGGAACTTCGGTTCCGCCATCTCCATGATTATGATGGTCATCATCTTGCTCAGTATGGGAATCATGTCCAAATACGACCAGGAACATGAAGGGGGCGGCCTTTGGTGAAAAAACATTTAAAATGGATTTATGCTTCTTTTATCTATCTGTTTCTCTACGCCCCCATCCTGATCTTAATCATTTACTCCTTTAACGACTCCCGGTATAGAGGTACCTGGAACGGCTTTACTCTTAAGTGGTATGTCCAGTTGTTTCAGGACCGGCAAATTATGAACGCCCTCTACTATACCATGGCTGTGGCCGTCCTCTCCTCGCTCATCGCCACTGTGCTGGGTACAGCCGGGGCGATCGGCATTCATCATATGAAAAAAATCAAAAAGACGGTGGTCATGAACTTAACCTACCTGCCGGTAGTTAGCCCGGATATCGTGACCGGACTCTCCTTAATGATCCTGTTCATCTTCTCCCAAGTCCGGCTGGGTTTCGGTTCGATGCTTCTGGCTCATATCACTTTTAATACACCATACGTGATCCTCTCCGTTCTACCGAAACTGAAACAACTGGACAAGCACCTTTACGAGGCTGCTCTGGATTTGGGGGCCACCCCCGCCTACGCCTTTCAAAAGGTGATCCTCCCCGAGATTATGCCAGGGATCATTACCGGAATGCTTTTGGCCTTTACTCTCTCAGTAGATGATTTTGTGATCAGTTTCTTTACCACCGGTTCCGGGGTCTCCACCCTGTCCATTACCGTCTATTCCATGGCCAGAAGGGGAATTAACCCAAAGATCAACGCCCTTTCCACATTAATGTTTTTAACGGTTTTAACCTTATTGATTATAGTCAACAAAAGAATGTCTAAAGAAACGACGAATCACCATGATCCGAGCCGAGTATAAAGATGAAAGGAGATTTGTGAAGAATGAAAAGAAGAATGGTTCTGCCTGTTATGACGCTCCTCCTCATCCTGGCCGTGGTAACCATGAGTTCCTGCGGAAAAAAAGACCAGGTAGTTTTGAACGTCTATAACTGGGGTGATTATATCGATGAGTCCGTGATCCCCCTCTTCGAGAAGGTGTACGGGATCAAAGTACACTACGACACCTTCAGCACCAATGAGGATATGTATGTGAAAATCAAATCCGGAGGCGGCAATTACGATGTGCTCTTCCCCTCCGACTACACCATCAAACGGATGATTAACGAAGGGATGTTGGCCAAACTTAATATAGATAATATCCCAAACTATAAGTATATTGCCGACCGCTTCCGCAACCTCGCCTACGACCCGGAGAATGAATATTCCGTTCCATATATGTGGGGCACGTTAGGCATTCTCTATAATACCACCATGGTGAAAGAGCCGGTAACCAGTTGGAAGATACTGTGGGATCAGAAATACAGCAAACAAATACTCATGCTAGACAGCCAGAGAGACTCCATAGGAATTACCCTGAAGATGCTGGGTTATTCGATGAATACCAGGAATCCCCAAGAACTACAAGCTGCTAAAGAAGCCCTTATTAAGCAAAAGCCTTTAGTCTTGGCTTACGTTGGTGATGACGTGAAAGACAAGATGATCGCCGGTGAAGCAGCCCTGGCCGTTGTCTGGTCCGGGGACGCCGTCTTTATGCAATGGGAAAACGAGGACCTAGCCTATGTGGTGCCGGAAGAAGGAAGCAACCTCTGGTTTGACGCCATGGTGATCCCGGCCACCAGTAAACACCAGAAAGAGGCGGAACTCTTTATTAACTTCATGTGTGACCCAGAGATCGCCTTCAAGAATACGGACTACATCGGATACTCGACTCCTCATACGGAAGCCTATAAAATGCTCGATCCGGAACTGGCCAACGACAAAACCGCTTACCCGGATGAAACAGACTTGGTTAACTGTGAAGTCTTTGACGACCTCTCCGACTTCATAGCGGAATACGACCGGATCTGGACGGAAGTCAAAGCCTATTAAAACCGGACAGAACCAGACAGCGGGACAGGGACTTGTCTGAAGCTCTACAGACTAATGGACACACAGTCAAAAAAGGAGAGGAACCTGTCTGAGCGAACTACGGGGCATCAAGACCTTCTGAAGGACTAATTGTTTTGAATATGCTAAAAGCCAAACTAACAAAGAAGCAGGGATGAAAATTCCCTGCTTTTTTATACGCGTAGATAACTTCTGTCCCACACAGACAAGCTCACTCTTTATCCGCTCAGGCAGGTCCCTGTCCCGCTGTCCGGGACTACCCAAAAGTGTAGTAGATGGATTGATAATTCTATAGTATGGTAATAATTGGGAAGACGGGATTAGTAACTAATTTTTCTCCATACTACTCGCCAATATTTTAAGGGTTTATAATTGTCAAACCGCGCGAACAGCTCATAGAAAGGAGGTGAGAAAATGAATAGAATGGAAGAGCAAAAAAAGGTCATCCTGGAAAATAACTTAACCGATGAAGAACTGATCAAGATTACAGGGGGAGAAACATTTGTCTCTATTGAAGACATGTCTCCTAAAGAACCTCCAATCCAGGCGCTGTATAGTATTTCCCCAAATCCTCCGGTTTACCCACTTTACGGTATCAGACCACCAGTTGACATTCGCCCAATGTATGGAGTCCCCGTCACGAAATAACTTGTCTAGATTAGAATGGCCCTTATTTTGATAAGGGCCATTTTGAAATATCTAGTATCCATGATTAATCATGTCAAGAAATAGATAATTACTGAATCACAAAGGAGAATGAGAATGGAGTATAAACCTATTACAGCAGTGTGGGAGATAACTATGAATTGTAATATGCGCTGTAAGCAAAATCGCTGTGCGAAAGAAGCAATCAGGAAGAGACGCGTATCTGTGGCAAGGATGCGGGGCTGGCAAATATAATATGGGTATTCTGTACAATGGAGATATTCTGGGGTGCACCTCGGTTCGTGATAGACGTTTTATAGAAGGAAATGTAAGGGAAACACCTGTCAAGGTTATTTGGGAAAACCCCAATAATTTTACCTGGAACAGGCAGATGAAAAAGGAAGATTTGCCTGGATTATGTGGCAAATGCCTGTATGGCCAATATTGTCTGGGAGGATGTTCCAACACCAGACTTACCATGGGAGGCAGTATCTATGCAGAGAATCGTTATTGTTCGTATCATCTCGCCATCAGTAGAGCAAATAAACAATTTGCATCTATTACTGATCCGGCAGAATTAAAAGCAAAAGCTAACTTCTTTATTGATAATCGCAGTTTTCAACTGGCTGAAATATTGCTAGCCAAAGTTTTGAAGAATAATCCTACAGACCTAGAAGCCCAAAGACTCTATGGTTTTGTCCATTTTATGCTAGGTAACTACCATGAAGCAAGAAAAATAAACGAAGACATCCTTAAAACCCACCCCAATGACGTCTACGCCACTAAAGGTTTGGGCCTCTGCTTAAGCAGACTCGGTGAACAAGAAGAAGGGATCGAGTACCTAAAAAAAGCGATCCTTCTTGATGAGAATTACCTGGATCCTTACTATGACCTTGCCTTGGTCCTGATGGAAAATGATAAGCTAGACGAAGCTTTAAAAGTTATTGTCAAAGGTAGGGCAAGATCTAAAGATTTTAGCAAGAAAAGTCAGGATTTATATGAACGACTGCTCAACCAGAAAAACTCTGCTGTCTAAGATATATTGATATTCTTGAACAATTTATGGGTAAATAAGAGAAAAATCCATCTTCATAAACTAAAAAAACCCCACTTGGTTAAGTGGGGGTAAATTTTATGGACTTTAGTCTTACTACCTCTGTTTGTTCACATCAAAATTAATAAGTTCTTCCAAAATTACCAGTATTGACTAGGTTTTCTCTGAGCTTCAGAGCTACTTTCTCTTCTTGCTCAGCAAGCCTAAAAAGTTCATCCACGATTTTTTATTAAGTTAAGTTCTGTGATAATCTGTTCATGCACTTCATTCTCAGTAATACCTCTACAAACGTTAAGCTTAACCCCATGATAACGTTCGAGCAAGGAAACCCAGTCCCCCTCGTTATATGCCATTCTCTCACCATATCTTATGGCCTGTTGAAGAGTATTCTGTCGAAAAATGAAATTCCATGTTTCCGCGAACATCAGCTGAAAGTCACGCTTCAACCAATTACAAATGCTCACAATTGGAGTGAGAAGGCATCCATACGCGTGGTTAAGAACAGGGGTAATCTCAATTAACAATATTTTTTTGCCTCCATTTCATGACGTTTTCCTTACGGAATTAATTCACCTTTGCCCATCGATCACTAATGCGTTATATACAACAAATATTTATACGACAGTTTTAATCCATTTTCTCTACAGGAAAATACCTGTTTTTGGCATATTTCTATATTTTATCGACCACCTAAACTAAGCTGTTTTATCTTCAATCATTCTTATTAAATCGCCAATAGTATCAAAAGCCCGATAATTCAACATCTCATCTTCAAATTTAATGTTAAATTCTTTCTCCAATTTTACTAGTAACTTGATAAAAATTATGGAATTGACTCCTAGCTCGGATATTTTGTCATCCTCTGTGAGCTCGGCCTTCTTCAAGTTTAAGCCGAAATATTCATCCGCTGACAGCTCGCAGATGAGATCAAAAACTTTCTCTTTCGTGAATTTTGATTTCATATCCACTCTCCCCTAGATGATCTAAATAAGATTTAAGCCTTGCTTTTTGCTTAATTTTTCAACTTTATTTAATAGTATCAGCGAGATCATAGTATAGATTAGGGCAAAAGCTCCTAGTATTATCCATTCTACCGAAACAGGCGCCAGAGTATCCCAATTATTCTTTAGACTGTAATACCGGATAAGATCATATCCCCATGTATGTGGCAGGACATAAGCAAAGTATTGTATTGCTTTAGGATACTGCCCGACAGGAAAATACGCCCCCGCTAAAAACTCAAAGAAGATAAAGAGCACTCCCACTATTGAGCCGACTTGCCTCCAGAGTAACCCCAGCAATGAAATGACTATCCCCATGGCGATCAATGTAATGAGCGCGGTTAAGCATACTAAAAAAACATTGACCGTATCAGCAAGACTCGCTCCGGAATAAAAAATCATAAAAATGAAAGCCGGTATAAAAATTGCCAGATTTGTAATGGCCTTGGCGCAAACCGTCCCCACATAATAAGCGTATCTGGAAATTGGATTGCTATACAAGTATTCAAGGGTGCCATTATATAGATCTGAGGTCACTGAATTCAGCGGGGCAGTCAACGCAGTATTACTAAATACCCATAAAAGAATTGCGCCTAAGAAAAAGATGAATAATTCATTACCCGTTAAGTTAGTTGGACCCGTATAAACCGCAAAATTCGAAAACAATAAAAAAAACAGGATTCTAATCACTATTTGTACAATGTCTCCGAGCAAATTTGGTAGATAACGCCTGGCTATTCTCAAATCTTTAAGTGTTGTCGCGATGACAACATCGATGAAAGGTACTTTTCTGCATGAAACGTCACTTAAGTTGATCCCATCCACAGTATTTACACTGATCTTTTCTGGCACCGGTTGACCCCCCTCAATGATCAAATTTCTCATCCAAAACACCAACACAATTTATGAAAACATCCTCCAATGTAACACTACGGTGTCTAAAGCTCACTTCAATACCTTCTTCTCTTAATACTCTCATGATCTCTTCTATTCCCTCAAAGAAGGCGGAAACACCAAAAGATACCCATTCCGGATCTGTTTCTACTCTGCTCAAGACCGTCTTCAGCCCTGTGATCTTTTCATCAACAGAAGCAGGTAAGGATTCTTTCCTTATTTCAATAAATTCCTTGATGCCAAGCTCCTTTTTCAAATCAACACTGGTGCCCAGTAGAGGATTACTCCCTTTATACATTAGTGAAACACGATCCGCAAGTTCATCTACTTCCGAAAGATTATGTGAGGTAAGAAGCAAGGTTTTCTGCTCTTCAGTCACGTATTCCTTAAGAAATGAGCGAATCTTCTTGGCTACGATTGGATCAAGACCTTTGGTCGGCTCATCCAAGTAGATAATAGGAGGATCATGTAAAAGCGCCCTCATAATTACGACCATCTGCTTCTGACCGCCCGAAAGACGCATAAACTCTTTATCCAGATTGGAAGCAAAATCGAAGTATGCGCATAATTTTTCAATTCTCTCATCTATCTCTTGTTTGCTTAAACCGCGAAGTCTACCAAAGAACCGTAAGTTTTCGTTTACCGTAAGCCTGGCATAAGCCGACCGCTCAGTATCCTGCCCGACATACCCGATTAAAGATCTGATCTTATGCTCGTTACGATCCTTATCCAGATCATACCCGTAGATTTCTACCTTCCCTGAGTCTTTGGCCAGGAGTGTAGCAAGAATCTTGATAAAAGTTGTCTTTCCCGAGCCATTGGTGCCTAAAAGGCCCAATATCTCTCCTTGTTTTAGCTCAAGTGAAACATCTTGCAGAGCAACTGTATTTCCATATTTTTTGCTGACATGTTCTGCGATTAAAACCGCCATCTATTTCCCCCCCACTATTGTTCATCACTCTTCTTTAGACAGTTCAAAGTCTTTAAAAAGATAATTTGTTCCTGTTTCATCAAAAATTTGGTTGAACCATTCTATTTGTTCCCGTACGGGAACTCTTTTCGTGGCTAAAATAGATTTCAGCATCTCAAGGGCTTCTCTCATCTGTTCGATGGTGGGACGTTCGCCAGTTCGATCTAATTCATCCTGTATAGTCTGGATTCTTCGATAAGGTTTGATTACTCCCTTTTGGTATTCTTCCTGATTCCAGTTGGTATTCGGAGTAGCTACAGCGATAGCCAGACATCTGGTGATAACTGTCGGCACATGTTTTCTAAGTTGTTCATGTTTTGAGAAATAATCGATCAACGCCCGCCTGTCCTCTTTTTGCCCGAAGCATAATGCTTCGATCTCTGGCGCATTCGCTGTTACCAGATTACTCAATACATTTTTAGGTCCCATCTCTATGGCAATGGTGATGCCGAATTTCTGTAAGTACTGCATAGTTTTTTGCCATTGCACAGGGCTGATTAACTGTTTCGCCAACAAATCGGCGACATTCTCCGGATCACCATAAGGGCGGGCATGCACATTGGAGATCACAGGATACCTGAAAGTACCATAAGTATATCCATCAAGCTCAATCCGGAATTTCTCAGCTATATCATTCATCAGAGGACTATGGAAGGGAGCTCCTCCGATCAATGGGCTGATTTGTCCTCCAACCTCTTGTGCCATATCTTCCACCCTCTGTACGGCCTGTGGATGTCCGGAGATTGACACTTGATTTGGAGAATTATAGCAAGAGATAAAAGCCGTCTCCTCACTAGAAGAAGCTTTCTTACATGCTTCCGCCACTATCTCTACATCTACTCCGTCCAAGATGGTCATGGCTCCCACACCGCTATCGGCAAGTTCCTGGGCTAAAACCCCTCTTAACCGAACCATTTTTAACGCGTCAGCATAACTAATTACTCCTGCGCAAGTCAGGGCGGGGTACTCGCCCAGACTATGCCCGGCGCAAAACTGCGGAAGTACCCCAATCTCTTGAATATAAACCCGAAATGAAGCTACACTGGACACCAACAAGGCAGGAAACATATTCTGCATCTTGTTAAGTTCCAGTAAACTGCCGTTAAAACAGAGGTTGGCAAGATCAAAACCTAAAACGTCATTTGCTTCTTCAAATGTTTGCTTAGCTATCTCAAACTGATCATAGAGCGTTTTACCCATTCCCACAAAATGTGAACCCTGTCCCGGGAATAAAAAGGCGATCTTTTCCATAAAAACACCCTTTCATCTTGCATATGTGTTAGTCAACTACTTTTAACCTTATATACTCAGGAACTGATTGGATTCGCTCCAAATTATTCTCCAATACAATAAAGTTCCCATCTTCCTCTATCTCTTTAAATCCAGCAAATTTATATGTAATATACATCATCCTGTTACGGTCGGTACTCACAAATTCCGCTTTCAAATGAACGTTCGCTTCTTTGGCCAATTCCATAATATAATTAAGCATAATGGTGCCGACTCCCCTTGACATCACCCGGCAAGACATTAACAACAGTTTGATGATCCATTCCTTGGGTCGGCATTCTATCAAAGCCAAGCCAATTTTGCCATAGGTACCAAATTTATCCTCAAGGCTGGCGATGAAAAGCTTATGATCTTTTGATCTTCGAAAGTTATCAAGTTCTTCATAAGAATAAGTATAACCGGTAGTATTTAGTTGATGGGTTCTGACGGTTAATTCTTCCGCCCTCTGTAAGTCTCCCTCCTTAACCGGGGATATGGTGAAGACCATGTTAAGGGTGGCTAAAAACTCTTCTTTAGTCCCGGTAAAGACTTCTTCCTGTCGCTCACGTTCCAGATCACTCAAATACATCAATCTTCTAATCTTTGAATCCTCTGTTATAAAACGGGGATTCATCTCCGGCAGATCTAGAAGCTCTGCTAAAACAGTTACATCCAGACATAATACATCCGGTAACGAATGCCGAACCTCTTCCCGTTCGAAGGGTTGATCATCTATGAAGGCGATGGTGTCCATACCTATGTTTATCTTTTCTACAATTTTTTTTATCGAAGCTGACTTGGGTTGCCAATTAATTTGAGGATATAGAAAGTATTGACTTATCCCAAACTCCTCAAGTTTCTCCATGGCCATTTTATACTCATTCTTGCTGGCAATCGACTGAAGTATCCCACGCGAATCAAGAGTTTTAATGATCTCAACTATTCCTTCACGTAGAACAACTCTACTATCTTCAAGCAAGGTGCCTATCCAGATAGTATTATCCAAATCCCATATCACGCATTTTATCTTCTTTTCTTCTTTCTTTTCCACACCGCTTACCTCCTCATAATAACCTTCATCGGGAAGCAGGTGTATCTATACATAACTTCTGAAGGCGTTGGTAGCAATCATCACCTCATGCATCTGGGTTGTCCCCTCAATGATCTCGTTTATTTTTGCGTCTCTGTAATACCTTTCTACCGGGTAATCCCGGCAACATCCATTAGCGCCATGGATTTGTACGGCATCACTTGCTACTTGAACCGCCATTTTAGAAGCAAAGTATTTGGCGTTCCATATAGCCATAATAGAATCTGGATCTCCTATTTCTTTTAGATAACCGGCATTTAGACATAACAGTCTCGCCGCTTCAATGTTTACCACCATTTCTGTGATGATCTTCTGTATTAGCTGGTTTTTCCTTAATGCTTGTCCAAATTGTCTTCTTTTTCTTGCATAACGTAAACTCTCTACCAGACAGGCCTGGGCAAGCCCTACGCAGCCACATGCTACAGTGTATCTCCCATAATCCAAACTGGACATGGCCACATGAGATAATCCCGTTCCTACCGCACCGACAATGTTTTCTTTAGGGATCCGACAATTTTCCATTATTACTTCGGCGATCATGGAAGCCCTGGCGCCCATTAGCCCGTTTATTGGTTTGGTGGAAAAACCGGGGCTTTTCCGTTCAACTAAAAAAGCGGTGAGTTTATCTTCACACCTGGCGAAGATTAAGAATAGATCCGCAATTTGCCCCATGGTTATCCATTTTTTTCTTCCATTTAAGATATAATAATCACCATCTAACACAGCAGTTGTCTCCACACTTTTCGCGTCGCTACCCACGTTCGGCTCTGTAAGACCAAACGCGCCAATCACCTTGCCTGAAGCCATCTTGGGAAGCCAATAATCCTTCTGCTCCTGCACACACCATTTATTAATCGCCAAGGCCACCATCCCATGAACGGTCAATAAACTTCTGGCGGAAGAACACCCTCTGCCAAATTCTTCATTTAGCAACCCTAAAGTGATCATATCCATCTCCAAACCGCCATATCTTCTGGGAATCATTGAGCCCATATATCCTTTTTCTGACATTTTTTTATATATTTCAGTGCACATGTGCTCGTCTCGATCATTCCTGTCTGCCTCAGGGATAATTACCGTATCCACAAAGATGCGGAATTCTTCTTTATACTTCAATTGTTCGGGAGTAAACTCTATTTTCATCTTCCAACCCCCCCAAATTTAACTTGCCAGATTAAGCTTATGATCAACAAATGCCACAATGGCCTTTATTGTCCGGAAATTGTTCAGATCCAAGTCTTTGTTGTCAATGACAATGCCAAATTCCTTTTCTAAAAACATTACCAATTGCATTGCAAATAAGGAGTTTACAAAGCCGAGCGCAAAAATATCCTCGTCTTCCTGCAATTCATGTTTTCGGAAAAACTTAGCCAAAAAAGCCTTTATTTTTATAATTTTCTCTTCCATTATCAATTTCCTCTTTTCCTTTTATTTTATTTTAATTTAAAATTTAATACTCATAAAAGCCTTGACCGGACTTTCTTCCAAGCAAACCGGCGTCTACCATCTTTCTTAGTAAAGGACAACAACGAAATTTGGGATCCTGATAGCTCTGATACAAAATATCAAGAGAGTTAACGACAGTATCCAATCCGATCAGATCTGCGGTTTCAAGTGGTCCCATTTTATGTCCGAAACATTTTTTGAATATGTTATCCACATCTTCAGCTGTGGCTACTTGGTCCTGTACAACAAAAGCAGCTTCATTCATTAACAAATGCGACAATCTGTTGGAAACAAACCCCGGCAGGTCATTGACGATAATACATTCCTTACCAATATCCCTGAGAAGCTCTTCAACAGTTTTTATCGTCTCCATCGAAGTGTGATAACCTTTAATCGTCTCCACGGTTTTCTTCAGCGGAACCGGGTTCATAAAATGGACACCAACTACTTTTGTAGGCCGTTTCGTCAAAGAACCGATTTTAGTAATTGATATACAGGAAGTATTAGCTAAAAATATGCAATGCTCAGGACAGATTGGATCGATTTTGTGATAAACCTCTTTTTTGATCTCCCATATTTCAGGCACGTTTTCAATAACAAAATCCACATCCCTCAATAGCTCATAGTCGGTGGTAAATCGGATCTGCGCCATTACAATCTCGGGATCTTCCGGCTCCAGATCTTTATTAAAGAGAGTTTGAAGACGTATATCCCGAAAGATATCTTCTTTTGCCTTCTCCAGAATTTCTGCTGAGAGATCAATCAGAACCACCGAATACCCCTTTTGCGCAAAACTCTGAGCCACACCCGTTCCCATCACACCTGCTCCGATAATGCCTACCTTCTTTTTTTTCATTCATTCTACCCCTCCCTTAATTTATTACCTTTTTATATCTCAATTATAGAAGCTCGTCTTTAAGAACCTGTCTGTCTTCTTTTAAGATATATTCCGAGAGTTTGGCGATTGTGGGATTGTCAAACATCTCTAATATCCCTATTTTCCCGGGATAAAGCCGTTCAATTTCTGTATGTATTCTGACCATAAGCAGAGAATTGCCCCCCATCTCAAAAAAGTCATCATGTATTCCTAGATCTTCTACTTCCAGTATGCTTTGGCAGATTTCCAGCAGGCGTTCTTCTACTTCATTGCGGGGATGATCAATTTCGGCTGTGGTTCTTCCGCTGAATTCCGGTTCAGGTAAGGCATTCTTATCTACCTTGCCATTACTAGTCAGAGGAATCTTTTCCACATACATAAAACATGAAGGAATCATATAATCAGGCAGGTGTTTACTGAGATATGCTTTTAACTCCACAGTTTGCAAAGGCCGGTCAGAAACAAGATAGGCGCATAAGATCTTTTTCATATTTTTATCGTTTTTCTCAATGACCGCCACATTAGTTATACCTTCATAATCCAATAAACAAGATTCAATCTCACCTAACTCCACTCTGTAACCTCTTATTTTAACCTGATGGTCTTTTCGCCCAAGGAATTCAATGTATAGCCCCCCACCTGAGTGGTGCTTTCTCATCACCCCGTAATCCCCGGTTTTATAAATCCGCCCAAATTCCGGATGTTCTAAAAACGCCGCCCTGGTTTTCTCTTCGTCATTGTAATACCCTTCGGCAACTCCACTCCCTCCGATGTAAAGCTCGCCTGGGACATCAATCGGACATAACTCCATCCTAAAGTTCAACACATAGAACCTTTGGTTGGCCAGTGGTCGGCCATAAGGAACGCTCTTTAAACCCTCCTCCATCTCCTCTGTTGGATAATAAATTGACCAGATGGCGCCCTCGGTGGCTCCTCCCAAGCTTATTACTTGACAATCACTATAATAGCGCCGGATTCGATCGGGTAATTTCACCGGAATCCAGTCTCCACTTAGCAAAGCCAGTCTTAAACTGTTAGTTCTTCCTTCACCATCTGAAGAGGCAGTTACCGCTGTCATGTCTTGTACTTCAAAAGCTTCTTCCTGCTCTACCTTTTCTTCAGACATTTGTGCACAGACCAACGGACTTGTTGCTTCCCGGTTTTTCCGATCCGGTTTTAGACCTATTTCGATGGTGTGTATCCATACTTGTTCAGGAGTAAGGTTAAAATATTCACTTATTTTGTCAAAGTCCATATTACCGATGGAACAAACACCAATCTCTAAAAGCTCAGCTATATAGGTGAGCGTGGCAACCATTATGCCTGCATCGATACAGGCGTAAAAATACCCCATTGCGCTATATTTAGGCATGGTCACCCCTGCATTGTAGAGTAGAAAGATAGAAACAGCGGAGGAATTGAATATTGGTTTGTTCGTATAATAATAGGCCCCACTGTCGATCACAGCGTGTTCATTTACCAAGTAGAAACTATTGTCAACTGGACTATAGTAATATAAACCCTTGTCTAAGCCTTGGACCCGCCCCTCCTTTACATAGAAGAAAATATCTATAGGATACAACCCTCCTGCGCAGGCATAGTTATATGTTATACCGTTCTTGCCTCTTTTTTGTCTGAAAACGGAAAAGAGGTGTGACAATGTAACAAATGGTATCTCTACAGTATCATCAAATGTTCTGTAAGTACGGCGCCCGGTAATTACTTGCGGATACTCTACCTTCTCATCTAAAGGTATTCTTTTACCTTTAATCCCTTCGAAGCGCCTGTTTAATTGGATCTGTTTGAATTTTTCATATTCTTCCTCTATATAGATTATTTTTTCACTGTACCGATTCCTGAACAACCTGGCCTGGGAGTAGAATACTTCCTGTGGAGACTGTATTGAGTGAATAAGAATCTTCTTTTGGATCAATTTCTCTATAAACTCGTTCAACAGTCTCTGATCCACTTGCCCGAACTTAGCGGTCAATTCATTCAGCGCTATACCGTTCTGAGTCAGAAAGTAAAATTCAGGGAAGAGAGCGGAGGCAAAATCAGGACAGGCCATATCTCCAATGAACACCCGGTCATTTTCTCTTCTCCAAAAGATCGCCGAAGACCAGTAGTATTTCCGCTCTTCCTCGGATTCCGGCTTCACTAAGGCAAGATCAATTGGCTGATCAGACAGAAGCGCCGATTTATTCTGGGCGGAGCTCTTCTCCTGCCCGGTCTTTTCTATACTGTCTAACATTAGGTCCATAATCGCCGGAACTGAATTCCAAATAGTTATGCTCTGTTCCTCAATGACTTTGGCCAGATGCCTCACATCTCTCTGATCGGGCGTCATCACAAGGGCCGCGCCGACGCTTAAAGCGCCAAATATATCATAAACCGAAAGGTCAAAGCCGATTGATGATACGCCCAAAATCCTATCTTTTTGCGTTACATTAAATTTTCTATTAATATCAAGAACAGTATTGGCCGCTGCTTGGTGAGTCACAGCCACCCCTTTGGGTCTTCCCGTGCTTCCGGAGGTGTATATGATGTATGCTAAATCTTCTGGAACGTTGCTAATCTCTACTTCATCACCGGAATACTCGCTTAAAATATTCCGCTGACATAGATCGGGCTTCAGTAAAATTCGGCATCCACTATTCGTCAACATATATTCCTGGCGACCTTCCGGATAAGCCGGATCGATCGGAACATAAGCTCCACCACTTTTTAGAATGCCCATGACATTTATGATACTTTCAATGGAACGCTCAGCCAGTACCCCGACTACCTGTTTTTTGCCTATTCCCTGTTCCTTTAAGTAACGCGCAACCTGATTTGATCTTTGATCAAGCTCCCTGTAAGTTATAGATTGGTCTTCAAAAACTACGGCTACGTTATCCGGTGTCCGTTTTGTTTGCTCAATGAAGAGACCATGCAGTAATGAGGCTTCAATCCCCTCCTGGTCAGTGCTGTTATATTCCTCCAAAAGCCGCTGGTCGCTTTCGCCGACGGTTGGTAGATACACCTCGTCATCGGCATCGATTAAAGTAAGAATCACCTTGGTATACTGCGCAAACATCTCTTCGATGACGTCTTCCGCAAAAAGCTCCTCTACATAATCCCAGTTAATAACTAGATTCCCGTCTATCTCCATAGCCTGATTATCCAGATATACCTGGGATGAGGGGTTTACTCCCGTGATGAACTTTCCTAACCTGCTCCAATCATCTATGGAGTTTTCAAATAACATACTAGTAAATACATACGGCATTGCCGTTCTGGCGCCCAAATTATTATGCTTGACAAATTCCCTGATAAATTCCACCCCATCATAATGTCTATGCTCCAGCGCTTCAAGGATGTTCTTCTGAACCTGTGCGGCCCTGTCCCAAACGGTAGTGCCGAGATTTAAGTCAACCTCCAACAGAAATAGTGATGTAAAATCGCCGATCACTTTATCAATATCTTCATGAAGCAATAACCGGTTAAACGCCGGTAAATTAATGGGTATTCGTGCTTGATTGCCCCAGAAACCCAAGACTTCCGCATAGGCTGCCCCTAAAAGCGCTGTGGGTGTAACGCCATGCTGCTTGGCTTCTTCTTTAAGTTTTTTCCAATCCTCATGCTCAAAACTCATACTCAGCCTCTTGAAATGTACCTTGTTCACGCTGGAAGGGTCACACTTCAACGGCAATAAAGGCGCGGAAGGAAAGCTTTCCAGCTTGGCCAGCCAATACTCTTTATCCCGGGTATAAAGTGGCGATTCCTTAATTTGTTGATAAACCGTCATATAATCCCGGAAATTAATCGGAATTTCCGGCAATTGCAAATCCGGATGATCATAAAACGCCACCAATTCTCTGTACATAATCTGCACGCTCATCCCGTCGCTAATCAAGAGATCGTTTAAAATAAACAAGTAGTGGGTGTCCGGAGAAAGCTTGAAGGCTTTAAAGGCAAACAGCGGCCATTCATCGGGTTTAAACTGATGGTGGGAGAGTTTTTCTCTCTGTTCTAAGATGCGCTTGTGTTTTGTCTCATCATCCAAAGCGCTTAAGTCTTCCACTTCAATTAGGTAATCCGGCACTTCCGCCAAGATTTGCTGCTCCCTGCTTGGAAGAATAACTGCGCGTAACATCGGATGTCTCTTTATTACCTTCTGGAGAGCCAGATTAAACCTTTTTATGTCAAGTTTAGTCTCTAATTCCATATAGTTCTGTGTGGAGACTCCGCTCAACTCATATTTGGCCTCCCGCCCGATCAGGTATGCCATCTGAATATCCGTCAAGGGGAAAGGTTCATACATCTTCTCCGGATCGGCCTTTAGCACCGGATAAGGAATTTGCTCCTCATGTTGCTCAGTCATCACCAAGTCCGCCAATTTAGCGACTGTGATGCCTTGGATAAAGACATTATAATTGAGTTGCAGACCAAATCTTGATCTCACCTTGGCCACAATTCTCATCATGGCAATTGAATCTACTCCAAGCTCAATCAGGTTGTCATAGACATCGAGCTCTGCAAATCCCAATAATTCGCCGATTATTTGCCCCACTTCTTTTTCTATCTCTGTATATCTACTGTCAGGTCTGCCTTTTAAGATCACCTCACGTACGGGTTGATCCTTTTGGGGTTTAATTGTCTTCCCGATAGGTAGGAAAACAAGCCTCCCATTCTCCACCATTACCATATCTTCTTTGCCGGTCGTTGTCAGTCGGTTGACAAACCTTCCCCTCTTCTCTTCCAAAGCAGCGCATAAACCGGGGGAAAGCTTAAACGGTAAAGCCTCCAGGATTGAAAGAGTCTCTTCAGTATAGTTAATCTCTCCAATAATTACCCTGGTCAGACTGGTGTTTAAGACCTCTTCAAACCCACAAATAGCTTTCTTCGTTGTTATTGCCTTGAATAATGTATCAACATTAATACCATAATCTACTGACATTCCAGTCTCTTTCCAGGATACCCAGTTTATTGTTATTGTCTTCAGTCCAAGACTACCGCGGTAAGCAGCATAGGAATCCAGATAAGAATTGGCGGCCACATAATCACCCTGTCCTGCCTCTCCGGATACTGTCAACCCGGAAGAAAACATGACAAAAAAGTCCGGTTTATCCTCTCTGGTTAGCTGATCCAGCAACCATGTCCCCTGTACCTTCGGTTGCAGTACCTTGTCAAAAGAAGTTTCCTCTCTGGTTACGATTACTCCGCCTCCTGCTAGACCTGCGCTATGAACTATCCCGTTTATTCTGTGATACTTATTCCGTAAATGACTGATCAGGGGCTCTATTTCAGTAACCTTGGATACGTCAGCACTGTAACAAACAACCTCCGAACCGGTGGCCTCCATCTCCATCAGGGCTTTTATCTTCTTACATAATTTCTCATCTTCAGCTCTTTCCAATATTTCATCCCACTGGGCACGCGCCGGGAACTCTGAACGATTAATCAACGCCAGCTTTACCTTGGCTTTTTTCGTCATGAACCTGGCAATCTCAATTCCGATCCCACCCGTACCGCCAGTAATTATGTAGACCCCGTCCTCTTTTAACTCCACCTTTTCCTCAGGGTAATCAGCCAAGACTACCTCACTAAACTCTTCCACATAGCGTTGGCCTTTACGATACGCCGTCGCATATCCACTGTTATCCGCCTTGATCTCAGAGAGAAGATTATTAATAAGGTCGGCATCGATCTGATCGTCTATATCAATACATCTACATTTCAACTGAGGGTATTCCTGTCCGACGATCTTGCCGAGTCCGATCAACGGAGCATGCTCAGGATAAATTCTTTCTTCTTCACCTGTTACCTGATGGACGTAGTTGGTTAGCAAAACTATCTCAAGATCCTGATCTATCCCAGCTTTTAAAATAGCCCGTACCAGATAGAACAGGCTGTAAACACCTCTTTCCTGACTCTCATTTAATTCAGTGAGTGTACTTACTTCTTTCATCTTTGTAACGGTTAACATATGAATGATCCGGGTTATTTTGCCCTCTTTAAGCTCAGTCAGTACCCGTTCATAATCCTCTTCTATTCCCCTGATGACATATTTGTCTTGATCAACTTTGTTAGAATTCTGGGAAACTGTGATCTCTATGACTTCCCGCCCATCCAGTCGCAGTCTCCTTATTAGTTCGTCCTCTATACCAGTTGCTATTGGCGCTTCGTTTTTAAAAACCACTATTGTTCCGGAGGTTTTCTCCTCCTTTCTGTTGGTTTCCGCCTGTTCAAGTCGCCACCGCAGCTCATAATAGATACCACCAAAATCTGCGCTGCCTGACATACTCAGTTTATCTGGTATATCAACCCAACATCTTTCGCGCGCAAACGGATAAACAGGCAGACT
>DUOH01000004.1 GCA_012838955.1 Bacillota bacterium
AGGGAGACCGGAAGAAAACTTCTCCGTCTTTCTTCACCGGTGATCTGCGGCAAAAAGAACACCTTCAAGTTATGCAGTTCATACTTTAACAGATAGTGCTGAGTGAAGGAGTCCCGGGTAGTAACCGAGCGAATAAACTCGGCGGTCTCTGCCAATTCACGCCAAAAGACCTCTTCATATTGGTGATACTTCTTGCCCTCCATCCAACGGCCGTATACGGTTTCCCCAAGAATCCTCCAGACCTCCTCCGGGGAGGTCGCCCCGGTCAGTCGATCCCATTGGCTGCGGTCAATTAACTTATTCTCAAGCGCCCGTACCCGGGCGACGGCATATGCGTAACCAGCCACGGCGTTCACTCCAGATTCAAACTTATTTTCCTTGGTTGGCGGGAAGACCTGCCCTCACCGCCTCTTTTCAGTTGTAACAACTGCCAAAGGCCTACGGTGATACTGCTGATCACAAAGCTCTGAAAAGATCCGAATTTGCTTTGAGTTTTCAGACTCTCATTTGACCGGAAAGACTGCTAGGAAAAGAGTCTCCGGCCGATCTCCGGCAGCAACTCTTCCCGTTTGGCATTGACCAGGTTATCCAAGGAGTAATTCTGGATAATCTTCCCTTGGCGCAGGAAGAACCCTCCTGATAAGGCCGGATCTGCTTCGCCCAGCGTCAATCCGCCCCGGAGAGTTATACCCTCCTTCTTCAGCTCTTGGGTGACTTGCTCCAGAAATTTCCTACCCAAGCGTTCCCGATCCCTGGGAGAGAGGATGAGTTGGGCAGGGTTGTCTCCGGCCTCCTGTGCGTCGGCGCGCAGCGCCTCGATGATCAGTCGCAGCATCATCCGTTGATAGGCTCCGACCTCCATCTGCGTCAGGCGGTCCCGGACGGTTTGGAAGAGCCCGTCAATGATCTTGGCCTTCTCTTCCAAAAGCTCTCTTTTCATCTCCAACTGGGCTTGAATCTTCAGTCTGCTCTTTTCTTCCTTTGCCTTCTTTTCCGCGTCCGCCAAGAGCTCCGACCGGCGCTGCTCGGCTCGGGCCTTAAACTCTTCCTGCAAATTACGGGCTTTCAAGCGCCCGGCTTCCCTGATCTCCTCCGCTTCCTGGTTTGCCTCATCTAGAATACTATTGAGCAGCGGTTGTACCTCATTCATCATCTATACCTCACTTAAATCATCTGCACCAAGAGGAAGGAACCTAAGAACGACAGGATGGCGTAGAACTCCACCACCACCGCGTAGATAATTCCCTTTGCCAACTCTTCCTGCCTCTTGGCTACCATACCGATGGCGGCGGCGGAGACCCGGCCTTGGTAGATCGCGGAAAGAATACCACCGATACAAATGGGCAAAGCAGCCACTACACAGAGCCATCCTTGGTAAACCGTCTGGATTTGAGAGAGTTTTTGCAGAATCAAGAAGGCGACCACAAAGCCGTAAATGCCCTGCGTACCGGGGAGGGCCTGCAACACAAGGGTGGGCACAAACTTCCCGGGATCCTCCGCTACTACACCGGAGGCCGCCTCACCGGCGATCCCGGTACCAATCATTGATCCAATCCCGGCCAATATCGCCAAAGTGACACCTAGAAACCCAAGTACTAATCCTAAAATCTCCATCTTATGCTTCCCCCTCTTCATTTAACTCGATATATTCGTATTTTTTGGAAAAAGGCCGGAAGGGTCTGCCTCCCGCCTCAAAAAACTTACCGAAGAACTCGATATACTGCAAGCGACTGGAATGCACATAAGAACTTAAGGCTCCCAATAGCAGGTTGAGCAGATGTCCAAAGAGAAAAATGGCCAACCCGGCGATGAGTCCCAGCGGGTTTGCGATCCCCGGCTTAAGTAAACGGACAAAATAGTTTACCACCTGTCCGATAATGGCGGAAGATAAAGCAAGCGCCATCAGTCGTGAATAAGAAAGTAAATCACTAAAGAAATTGACCGCATCGTAGAGTGAAAAGAGCGCACCCGGTAAACGCTTAATCTTCTCTAAGATGGTTCCCGGCTCGCCCAGACTCTTCCCCAGCACTACCGCTAGTGTTGAAAACAAGGCAAAGACAGTAAAGAAGTTCTGATACGCGCCAAGACCGAGGGCTCCTCCGCTCAGGAGCAGAATGAGACTGGTCAAAAAGAGCAACCAGAGTCCTTCATTGCGCAGGGCCTCCCCGGGTTTTCCGGCCCGGAGCCGTATAATACCCTGGATGATAAAGCCTAAGTATAATTGGGCTACTCCTAAAATTAAAGAAATAACCAGGAGTCGATTGGGGTCCACGGTGGGGTTGAACCACAGGGCCGGAATCGGTAGGATATCCGAGAAGTAACCGGAGAATAATAAACCGAAGAACATAGAGCTCAATCCGCCTAGGAAGAGCATTTGAAAAAGCTTCTTGCCCATTCCGGCCATCTTTACCTTACGTAAAAGGTACCAACAGAGCGCGGAGAGCGCAGCGCCATACCCTACGTCGGCCAGGGTGATTCCGAAGAAGATAAAGAAGAACGGAGCCATGAACGGGGTCGGATCAATCTCTCCGTATTTCGGGTAACCGAAAACCTGAACAATCACTTCAAAGGGACGGATCAACGGATGGTTGGAGAAATCAACCGGCACATTCTCCTCAGGCAAGGGTTCTCGTACTTCTATGTAAGTTACCGGGTCAATGTCTTCAATGGCCTTTTTTAATCTTCCCAAATCCTTCGCCATCACCCAGCCTTCAAGATAGAAAGTCCTTTCCGAACACGGTAACTCCCCTACCGTTCTAATCCGGACCAATCGGTTGTCCTTGGCATCATGGAGCGCCTGCAACAAAGGCCTCTCCTGTACGAGGCCGTCGATCTCCTGACGCAAGCGTTCCTGTTCCGCCAGGAGCCTTTCTTTCTGCACAACCAATTGAGTTGCTATGTCCCGGGGAGTTTGATCTTCCTTGCCAAGCTCAACTAGGATTGCCTGGTTCTCGCTGAGCGCCTTCGTCACCTGGGATTCCATTTTTTGATGGAAAATCACCAACCAATACAGGCCGGTCTTTTCCACCCCGACCTCTTCCACATAAACCGTGGGACCGTCAAGCTCCGAAAAAGCTTGTCCCAAGGCCCGCTTGGATCTGGGAGGTACCTTCACCAGCAGAGCCCGGACCGGGCCCCTTTGGTCCAAGGCGGAGAGGGGAATATCCAGTTTCAACCAGGGCTGCAATTCCGCCAGACGGCCAGCCACAGCAGCCAGGTTATTCTCCAGCCTGGTCCAGGAGGTCTCCAGTTCCCGGCACTTTTCAATGACGGTCGCGGCTTTCTCTTCTTGCGCCAGGAAGTTTTGATATTGAACAGTGGTCATTCCGGTCTTAATACCGGAAAATTGCTGGATAAAAGTGGGCTTTCTGGGATGAAACCGTTCCATCATGGCCAGGGCCCCGTTTAAGCTGGCGATTTCTCTCTCTAACTCCGCTTCTTCTTGTTTTTTTTGTTCAAGGCTCCACTCCGCCGCAACCGGAGCCCCGGAGTCCAGTTCAACAAAGCCCAACTCCTGTAATCTTTGTAAGATCGCCTCTCTATGTACCAGTTTACCGAATACATGGAGGTGTTTCATCTTTGCTAGCGCCATATTAATTCACAACCTTCTCTATGGTCCACCTAATGGTCTCTTCCATCCGTTCCCTGGCTACAGCCAGCAGTCTTTCTTTTTCCCGGTGAAACGCGCCTCTTTCTACCGCAATCTCTGCTTCCGCTTCCTGTCTATACTTCTCCTGCAGCCGGTCTCCGCTCTGCTTGGCCTCTTCCTCAAACTCCGCCAAGAGCTTTTCTCCGTCATTTTCCGCTTGAACCAGCATTTCCCGGGCTTCCTTCTCCGCTTCTTCCTTAATGGCAGCAGCTTTTTCTTCGGTTTGCTTGATCAGATCCAGTACTTCTTTGGCCAAGGAATCACCTCCAGCAACTCTAGGATAATACATAAATTACTATTTAAACTTCTTTAAAAGTAAGTAAATATCCTGCCACATGCGTGAAAAAAATCGCTAAAAAGAAAGTTTCAACTCCTTAATGCGCTCCTCTTCCGACAAAACCCGCTTCCCGTCGGCGGAAAGAACGCGACAAGCCCCCTGCACGATACCGGTTTTGATCCATCCCTTCCCTTCGGGATTACCTTTTAACTGCGGCGCGTCCAGTAAACCGCTGTGCACGGCAGAGGCCAAAACCTCCGGTTCGGTAAACGGATCGTCAGTGCTCTCCTCTCCCAGTTGAGCAAGGGAGTCCAGTAAGAAATCGGCCTCCGCAATCAACTCTTCTTTTCTGGCCAACACTTGCGGATCACAGCATAAGTCCGCAAAGTCAAAGAGAGCGTTCTTAAAGACTCCTTGCACTATCCCACAACTTTCAATGATATCCTCCGGGGTGGCCGCATGATCGGCTTCACAGAAGGCTACCACATGGACGATCTCCGGTTGCAAAGCCAACCCCAGTAAAGTAGAAGTGGCTAGCTGACCTTTGGCCACGTGCGGCTTTACGGATAGACTGGCTAAACCGGCTCTGATCTCCCGGTGGATCCGAAAATCCGGACCGGCCAGGCGTTCCACCATCTCCAGCCCAGCCAGGGCTTTACCTAAATCCATCACTCCGCTAAGGCCCGGAGGGTTATTCAACATGATCTGCGCCACATAATCCCTGACACCCACTTGCTTGGCGTTATAAGCAGCCAAATAAAAGGCGGCCACCGCCACAGAGTCCGGTCCGCCCCGCAGGCTCCAGTGGTGGGCCTCGTTGACTTCCACCGGAATCCCCTGCCTGGCATACCAGGCCATGGCGGCTTGATTCTCCCTGATCGCCTCCGCCAAGGGCCTGTCCGAACGGCCGTCCAACCGACTGTACCAGAACAGAGGAATCGCCGCCCAGGCATTATTGATGGTGCGCGCCGCCACCCGGCCCCAGTCCAAAAGATCCCTGGTCCCGCTATAGATTCGTAACAGGGGGTAATTACCGGTTCTGGAAGCCTCATAAATTGCCCTCAGGTCCGCCTCAGTCCGGACGGGAACACCGCCGGCGCCATCTTGCGTGGGATCCATCTCCTGTGGACGAAAGAAACTCTCTTGGGCGTTTTGGTCGGGACCAATGGAGATGACATCCAATACCTCCGCTGCCGCCAGTCTTCTGACCCCCGCCAAGGTCTCTTCCAGGGTGGGAAGACCGAAGTGGTGCCGGATAATAGGATAAGGCCTGTTCTTTTCGATCCGTTCTAAAAGCGTATTACCGTAATCCCTCTTTTCCCTGACGGTCTCCTCTCCTTTGAGGAAAGCCACGATCTCCCGCTCTTCTTCTTCTCCGCTGAAGACCCGGAAGAAGAGTCCGCTCTCTTTCGCCACCTTCGCCACGGGCGGGGTTCCGCCGAAGAGCAGTTTTTTATGTGCAAGTCCCGCCTCGGCCAAGGCGTTCTTTAAGTCCTGAAATAACTTGGCGGCTACTTCCGGGGTTAGCCTGTAACTAAGCGCCAGATAAGTAGGGTCATCCTCCAGTAGCACACCAATCAGATCGGAAAAGCCCAGGCTTGTTCCTAAAAATGTGCATTGGTAACCGCAGGCCTCGGCGAGGCGCAGAAAGTTCAGCACCCCGGCGACATGAACACAATGTCCGATGCTGGCGCCAATGATTCTTTTGGTCATGTTGAATCTCCCTCCAACGCCAAGCGGCGAATTTCTGCTACGGAAAGCCCGGCCAAACCCATCTTTGCGGTGGTCCGGCCTATACTCCAATAGTCGGTCTGGTTCATTAAGGAAGCCAAGTGAATGATATTATTAATAGTGGGGGTCGGTACCCCGAGCTGCTCGCCCAGGGAGGCGATGGGCACCAGACTCATGGGCACATCTTCCCATAAGTATCTGTGGTCCACTACGGAAGGGGCATTGATCCCTTTATAGCCGTGATTATTCCGCATGGCGTCATACAGGTTTTTCCCGGCGGCGTCATAGGCCACATACAGCCATTCTCTGGCGGACATGGCCCGGATTCCCAAAGCCGCGGCCACCGCCACTCTCTCCGCGTCCAACGCTTCGAGCACGTGCGCCACGGAACTGGTGACCCCTTCCATATAAAACTGGAACTCTCCTCTGGTTGATTCGATCCGAGCGGCATTTAAGACAGTCAAGGCCGGGTGGAAGATGGCTCCGATATTGTCCAGACTGGTTTTCAGGACATTATCCCCCGGTACGAACTGAGGAAAGACCGACCGCAGTTTCGTCACGAGTTCGGCGGTTCTCTGTCCGGGCAGGGCGGAAACGGGAATGGTATTCTTCAGACCAAAGATCTGCACTTGGGCCGGGTTAATACTCCTGCTGGCGTAGAGCAGGGTTTGAGCTTCCCCGATCAAGACATCAGCGGTCACACCCATCTTCTTCCGGAGAATACTGTTCACTTCCAACGCCCCCCCGGTTCTACCGGGATTCAGCACGATGGCTTGCCCGTCCCGCAGGTAAGGGGCGATGGTCTCCGCGATGAAGCGATGACCGGTGGCCGGAACAACTACCATTAAGATATCTGCATCACAAACGGCATCGGCAATATTCGAGGTGGCCAGGTTAATCTCGCCAAAGCCTTCAATGATCCCGGACAATTCGATCCCCCCCATCATTTGGATGGGGGTAATCCGCGATTCTGAACGGTTAAAGAGGTTCACTTTATAACCCATCAGTCCGAGGTGACCGGCCATGGCCAAACCGCCGTGACCGGCGCCTAATACGCAGAAACGGGGTTGAGGGCCGATTTCATGGTCGTGAAATTCTTTGTTCATTGCTTTCACCCTCCTTCTGATAGCATGTCTAAACAAAAAAGTAAAAAACATAGCCCCTTTTAGGACTATTCAACTAATTATATATCTAGAACGTCCAAGTTTTTACCGGTTTAAGCGGCGGGCTAAACCTGAAAACCGGGAAAAAAAGACAAGATATTTCTTGTCTCTTTATAGCTTATATTAAATATGACTTGATCATCACAACAAAATAAAAGAGCTTTACTTATCTTAACCTTATTGTCAATAATCTCTCTACAATATTTTATTATACTTTATTTCCGTTCCTTTGTCTAATCAAAATCTTGCCCGGGCCCATACTGTCCGCAGAAACCAGGCAAGCCGTCCCCCATGAAGATAAAGAACCCGGGCTCGCGCCCGGGCGCCCTTAGAAATATTTACTTGGTCGGCAACCGCTAGATTAGAGTAGATTCGTTAAGGAGTTCGCCAGAATAAAGGCGGCAAAAACTACGGAAACCATTGAGGTCAGCTTGATCAGGATATTCAGTGAAGGCCCGGCCGTATCTTTAAAAGGGTCACCAACCGTATCGCCGATTACAGCCGCCTTATGGGCGTCCGAACCTTTGCCGCCGTGGTTACCCTCTTCAATATATTTTTTAGCATTATCCCAGCTTCCGCCTGAGTTAGCCATCATTACCGCTAAAATAAACCCGGAAACCGTGGCCCCGGCCAGTAAACCGACTACTCCGTTGACGCCTAAAAGCAGACCAACGACGATCGGGGCCAGAATCGCAGTAAGCGCCGGTAAAATCATCTCTTTCTGAGCGGCCTTTGTGCATATGTCTACACTGGCCGCATAGTCCGGTTTGGCCTTTCCTTCCATAATCCCGGCAATCTCTCTAAATTGCCGACGCACCTCTTCCACGATTTTCTGGGCGGAACGGCCTACTGCGCTCATGGTCATCGCGGAAAAGACATAGGGCATCATACCGCCGATGAAGAGTCCGATCAGAACCATGGGATTAGTTATGCGCAGATCAAACCGGAAAGAGGGATCAATCATCCGTACCTGCTCTGTAAAGGCGGCGATTAGCGCCAAGGCAGTCAGTGCCGCAGAACCGATGGCAAACCCCTTCCCGGTGGCCGCCGTGGTATTGCCCAGGGCATCAAGGGCATCCGTCCGCTGCCTAACCTCAGGCGGTAACCCTGCCATCTCCGCAATTCCGCCGGCATTATCGGCGATGGGTCCATAGGCGTCGGTGGCGAGGGTAATCCCTAAAGTGGAGAGCATGCCCACTGCCGAGAGGGCAATTCCGTATAATCCGAGTTCAAACTCTCCTCCGCCAGCCAGAAAGTAACTGGCAAAGATGGCAACCCCTACGATGATTACGGGCAGGGCGGTGGAGAACATCCCGGCCGACAGGCCGCTGATGATGACCGTAGCCGGTCCGGTGACTGCGGTGGCGGATACACTCCGGGTGGGCTGATACCCGGCTGAAGTATAGTACTCAGTGGCGCGGCCGATTAATACCCCAGCCACCAAACCGGTGACTGTGGCAAAGAATAATCCGATATACTCAAGGCCCAGAGTGAAATAGATGACGAAGAACCCGCCGATCATGACCAACAGCGCGCTGATATTGACCCCCCTCCGGAGGGCGCCAAGTAAAGCGGACTGATCAACCTTTTCTTCCGTTCGCACAAAAAAGGTGCCGATGATGGAGGCCAAGACCCCGATGGCCGCCAAGATCATGGGAAGCAAGGCTCCACGTAACTGGAGTCCGCCGGTGAAAGCCGCGGTGGATAGGGCGGAAGCCGCCACAATGGAACCGACATACGATTCGAAGAGATCCGCGCCCATCCCGGCCACATCCCCGACGTTGTCTCCTACATTATCCGCGATTACCGCCGGATTTCTCGGATCATCCTCCGGGATACCGGCTTCAACCTTTCCCACCAAATCAGCGCCGACGTCCGCAGCTTTCGTATAGATTCCCCCGCCCACTCTGGCAAAGAGCGCCATCGAACTGGCGCCCATGCCGAAGTTCAACATAATGCTGGTGATCTCGACAATCCCTTTATCCAGATACTTCAGAAGATAAAACCAGGCGCTTAAGTGCAGCAGACCCAGGCCGACCACGACTATACCCATGACTGCCCCGCTCTGGAAAGCCACCCGTAAGCCCGAGTTCAAACTCTCTCTGGCGGCATTGGCGGTTCTGCTGTTGGCCATCGTGGCGGTGGTCATGCCGATAAACCCGGCTAAGGCGGAGAAGAGCCCGCCGGTAAGAAAAGCGAAGGGTACAAAGATGGAGATTAAAGGCTGCCCCTTACTGTCCCGGAGAAAATGGAGGATGATTAAGATGACAAACATCACTGCAAAAAAGAGGGCTACTCCTTTGTATTGCCTACGCAGGTAAGCCCGGGCGCCGTCGCGAATCGCTCCGGACACCTCTTTCATCAGGTCGGCGCCTTCCTCATGCTGTCTGACTTTGATGTAGAGATACGCGGCGAAGGCTAACGCTAATAAGGAACCCACCGGCACCAGGAGAAATAAGGAATTAACCATCGCGTCATTAAGCATATTAAGCACACTCCCCTCAGAATTTGATAATCTCCATAATCTGCTGAACTAGAAGAAAACCGATGAATAATATATAAGCACACTGCTTAAAAATATTACACTCTTCTTCCCGTTTATGCTCCGGCCTCCCTCGGGGAGACGGGCATCCGGTCATTCTTTCTTCATCTCCTTCATGGCTGTTCTATACAGAATATACAAGCCGGAAAACAGGCCAAGCAAGACCCCGCCGAGGAGAAAAAAGGGCGTCGTGCCCCACTGCCCGTCAAAGTAACGCCCGCCGAAGAAACCCAGAATGATCCCGAGGGAAAACCGGAAGATCAACCCCGAATATTTAGTAACTCTCCTCAAGACACAGGCTAAATCCGATTCACTCATGAGACAATTCCTTTCCTTCATTGGTCTGCGCCTCTCCGGCGGTGGCCGTCCTTTGCTTGACGGCCGTTTGCAACAAGCCCAGACCGTAAAAGGTGAAGAAGACCGCGCCTAAACCAAGCAGCAGAATAATTGCGCCGAAGAAGAGCTCAACCCGGGAGAGGAAGATGGAGCTGACCCCCAGCAGCAAGCTGATTCCATAGAGGATGAGCACAACTTGGCGTTCCTCCGCTCCGGAATGAACCAAGAGATAATGAATATGCCCCCGATCCGCGACGGCCAAGGGTTTTTTCTGCCTCCACCGGCGCCAGATCGCCCAGAGCGTATCTAAAACCGGCACACCTAAAGCAAAAACCGGAACGGCAAAAGCCAGGACGGTCGGTAGCTTAAGCGCTCCCAACACTGAAATCACGCCAATTATGTAACCGAGAAAATAGGCGCCAGAATTGCCAATAAAGATCCGGGCGGGATAAAAGTTATAAGGTAGGATCCCGGCGAGAACGCCGATCAACAAGGCGCTGAGCAAAGCCGCAGGTATCTGCCTTAGTCCGAAGCCGATAATCATCAAACTAACGGAGGCGATTAACGAGATGCCCACCGCCAGACCGTCCAGACCGTCAATGAGGTTAATCATATTCATGGTCGCCAGTAGCCAAAGGACGGTTAAGGGATATCCGATCCAGCCCAAGGTAACCATGTTTCCAAAGGGATTGGTCAGAAAATAGATCCGTACTCCCAAACCGGCCGTGACTAAAGCGATTACCGTTTGCCACAGCAGTTTAAGTCCGGACGCCAAATCATAACGATCATCCAGATAACCAAGGGTCAGAGTGAGCAGCCCCCCCAGGAGAACCGTACGGAAATGGGGAAACCGCAGTCCCCCTACGAGTAAAAGGCTGAGATAGTAAGTAAAGCCAATGGCCAGCCCGCCGGTGAAGGGGACCGGATACGCATGAGCCTTTCTCCCCTTTGGCAAGTCAAGTAACTGCCACGCGGCACCGAACTTAATCCAAAAGGGGGTTGACAGGTACATAACCAAAGCTCCGAAAAGAATCGGCAGAAAGAGGGCATATTTTAAATTTTCCGTAGGTATGTTAAAAACGGTTGAAGACAAAAGAGCGCCCCCTATACTTCATAATCACCATAATTAATCAATCGCTTGGTAACTGCTTATTTACCAATTGATATCATCTCTTCCTTTTCCGGCGCCATGTCTTATTTCGTGCCAAACAACCGGTCACCGGCGTCCCCCAAACCCGGAACAATATAGCCGTGGGAATTCAGCTTCTCGTCGATGTCCGCCACAAAGATCTCCACATCCGGATGATCTTGTTGGATTCTGGCGATTCCTTCCGGAGCGGCAATCAAACACATCAACTTGATGTTTTGTGCCCCTCTTTGCTTGAGAAACCCGATCCCGGCCGAGGCGGATCCACCGGTCGCCAGCATCGGATCGACCAGAATCATCTCTCGCTCACCGATATCATTCGGGAGTTTGCAATAGTATTCAACCGGGTTTAAGGTCTCTGGATCACGGTATAAGCCGATGTGGCCCATCTTGGCCGCAGGAATCAGTTTCAGAACACCGTCGGCCATGACCAATCCGGCGCGCAAGATCGGCACCACCGCCACTTTTTTCCCGGCAATGACCCGGGCTTTGGCTTTGCAAAGCGGAGTTTCCACTTCTACTTCTTCCAAAGGAAAATCTCTGGTCACCTCATAAGCCATGAGGGTTGCGATCTCTTCCACCAGTTCCCGGAATTCTTTAGCGCCGGTCCGCACATCCCGGATGATAGTGAGTTTGTGTTGGATCAATGGATGATCGATCTGTCGCACTTTTCCCATACTCATCGTCTCCTCTCTCAACTAAAGATTCTTACGGTGCCGCGAATTTTGTTTTGTCCTCCCAGATCCTCACTGGTTTTCCAAAGCCATCATCTTCGCGACCCTCTGCTCATGCCTGCCCCCGAGGAAAGCCTCGTTTAAGAAGGCTTCCACGATAGCCAGAGCCAAGCCGACTCCTACCACTCGCGCGCCTAAGGCCAAGACATTAGCGTCATTATGCGCCCGGGCCATCCGGGCGGAGTAAACATCACTGCAGAGAGCCGCTCTGATCCCTTTGATCTTATTGGCGGAGATAGAAATCCCAATGCCCGTACCGCAGATGATGATCCCTTTGGTAAATGCACCGGAAGCCACCGCCTTCGCGACTAGCAGGGCTTGATCCGGATAATCCACCGGATCGGCGGTCAGCGGACCGAAGTCCTGAAAGTCAAAGCCCTTTTCCTTCAGATAAGAAGTGATCTCTTTTTTTAATTCGTAACCGGCATGATCCGAACTGACGGCAATCTTCATTTTTCTTGGTTCTCCTCCTTGCAATCAAGATACATTTTTAGCTTTGGAATAATTGCTTGCAATGCTTCTTTAATAGTTGCGGCGCATTGTTGATAAACTTCAATTCCCTGTCCGAACGGATCCGGGATCTCACCCTGCTTTTCACCGGACCCATACTCAAGCAAGGTATAGACCTTCTTTTTGGCCTCCGGATACATCTTGAGCAGCAGGTCTTTATGGGCGGAGGTCATGGTTAAAACCAGATCCGCCTGTCCCAGTAGTATCTTGTCCAACCGCTGCGCTCGATGGCGGGAAAGATCAAGCTCCTCTCCTCTAAGGACTTCTTCCGCTTCCTTACTGGCAGGCGCCCCAGTAAAGGCGCTGACGCCAGCGGAAAGAATCCGAAAGGACTTACGGACCGGCTCCTCACCCCACTCCGCTTGGAGCAGTTTTTCCAGAAGGGGCGCAGCCATGGCGCTTCGGCACGTATTTCCCGTGCAAACAAAGAGAATAGTAAAGATCTCTATCCCCCTCCCCACTTAAGCTGTTCGCAACAACCTCCGTTTTTAACTATATCACAAGAGGCCGCTGTTTTTAAGGATCAGATGGTAAAAAACCCCTCTTTCGCTTAGAAGAGGGATTTTGCCCGGAGGTTATTCCACCTCCACCAACCGGGAGTTTATCACACCAAAATCAGCGGTCGCGCGGATCGCGACCGGAATAGCCGCTTCGTCCTTGGAGATCCACACAGTGATCCGGGCGTTCTCGTCTTCAATCCTATCCGCCTCCAGCTTCCGGTATGGCGTTGAAATCTCCTCTGTTCCGGCAAAACTAAGGTTATAGACTTGTGGACCGTCGGAGGTTAAAAAGAGAAGAGACTCTTCTCCCCGGTACCAAGGACGGCTACGCAAATAATACACAATGGACAGGTTTTCCAGGCAAGGTTGGTCCAGGGGAAAGCTTTTCTTCCGTACTTTTCCGTTTTTATCCTGAACCATCTCTACCCGTTTTTCCTCAATGAAAAATCTGATCTCTTCAGTCTTTAGTCTCTTTTTTTCCTGGATTTCCCGTTTAATATACCTGGGATACAGGGTTGCTTGATCCAAAAACACTTCATCCACTTCATGAAATTTATACAAGAGCCTCAGCGCGGCATAGCTGGAGAGTTCCATCTTGATATGATAAACCGGATGTCCTTCGAAAAGGGTTTCCCCGATGACAGTAAGGACTTGGCTGCCCACAGGGATCCCTTTTGCTTCCACCCGGTATACCAACTTTTCTCCGGTTTTCCAAAATGGATTATGTCCAGCCGGCGCGCTTAACGCCGTGTTGTCTTGGGCCGGTTCATCGAGGGCAGTCTGGTCTTGCGCCAGTCCGTAACCAGTAGCCGACCAGCAGAGAAGAGCGCTACAGACCAACGTCAACCAAATGGTCAGGTCAGTTCGTTTCATATCTCCACCACATTTCCTCCAGCTGCTTTCCGCAGACGATTATAGACCGCTTCTCCCACTCCCTGCCGGGGCGGAGCAACCGCGTAGATTCTCTCCACTCCTTCTTGATCGCAAAGGCGCAGATACCGGAAGAGGTTATGCGCTGCCTCTTCGGGCCGTGCTTTGCTGCCCAGTGAATACAGGATGACATTCGTCGGCAACTCCTGTTTGGCCAGTTCGCTCTCGGTAAAAGTCAAAATCGCCACTTTTTCTTCTGCCTCCACCTGGGAGGCCAACCTTTTGCAAATCTCTTCCTCCACGGCCGACAGCTCACCGTGGAAGAGCAGAAGCGGCGCTTTTGGGGCATAGTGCCGGTACTTCATCCCCGGAGCCAACGGCCGCTCAACGTCGAGCGTCTCCGGGGCTTCCACGGTATCGCCCAAGACTTCTCTCAGCATTTCCAGGCTGATCCCGCCCGGCCGGAGAATCCGCGGTCTTTCACCGGTCAGATCCAGGACTGTGGATTCCACCCCCACACCGGTCGGACCGGCATCCAAGATCATCTCTACCCTCCCCTGTAAATCGTCGATTACGTGTGACCCCAGGGTAGGACTGGGCCGCCCGGATAGATTGGCGCTGGGCGCGGCCACCGGGACGGCGGCTTCCGCCAAAAGCTTGACGGCTACCGGATGAGCAGGGATCCGAATCGCCACCGTAGACAATCCGGCGGAGACTACAGCGGGTACTGACTGCTTTTTAGGTAGAATCATGGTTAAGGGACCGGGTAGGAACCGGTCGGCCAAAATCCGGAAGGAGTCGGGGATGGTCTCCGCTACCTCCGGTACTTGCTCTATACTGTATAAATGAACGATTAAAGGATTATCCCCGGGGCGTCCTTTAACCCGGTAAATCCGTTTTATACTCTCCGGGCGATAAATATTCGCCCCTAAGCCGTAAACCGTCTCGGTGGGAAAAGCGACCAGCCCACCGTCCCGCAGAACCCTGGCAGCCTCCTCAATGTAGTTTGCTTCCGGTTGGTCCGGGTTCACCCGAAAAATCTTGGTGGTCGCATCCGTTCTGGTAGCCATCTTTAATTCAACCTCTTATTCTCTGTCTCCGATTACCCTTTACTATTTCCGCGGAAAGCATGGAAATTCCTCCTCTCCGCTCCAAGATCATTATTATTTTTCCCGTCAAGCCCCGACCCCGCCCATGCGAAATCTTCTTTACAAAAAGATTAAACTTAAGATAGCAGGATTACACAGAAAACTCTCTAAATATAACTACTACTTTAACACAGGAGGTACACATGGAGCTGAACACGAAGTCAAGTTGGGAGTCTCTTCGCCCTCTGCTCATCATTGTCACCGTCTATCTTCTCCACTTGTCAGCGGGAACAGGCTTTTACTCCTTAAGCATCCTTCTTCTGCGATCTTTTGGTCTGGAGCAGCCATTCCCCGGCTCAATCTTTTCCTTCTCCGGTTTCATCTTCAGCCTGATGCTGCTCCTGTTTTTTCTGGGCACAATGCGTCTGAGTGAAAAGGTGATCTTCAAAGAGAGTCTGCTGCCCCATGCCTATCAACGGCACAAAGAGATGGGACGGGAAATTCTACTGGGCTTGGCCACAGGGCCCGTCCTCTTCTCCCTGCTCTTCTTGGTCTTTTTCTGTGTAAACTGGCTGACTGTGTCCGGAACCGTTTTTCCCAAGCCATTCAGCCCGGCGAGGACGGCACTCTACTGGGCAATACCGGTACTGTTGGTAATGGCCGTTTATGAAGAACTGTTAGTCAGGGGTTTTTTCCTTTCGTTCTTAAAAAAGTATTACGGAGCGCCGGTCGGGATCGCCTTCTCCGCCCTCATCTTCAGTCTGCTGCATGTCTACAACCCCCATCTCAATGAGGCCGGTTTAATCGGAATCCTGCTGGCCGGCGCTTGGTTGGGACTGGCCTATGAAGTCACGGACTCGCTTTACTTTCCCACCGCCTTGCATTTCAGTTGGAATCTAGCCCAAACACTCTTAGGTTTTCCAGTCAGCGGCTTGGATACACCCCATCTGATTGAGGCCAGGATCTCCGGCCCGCCTTTCTGGACCGGCGGGAACTTCGGCCCGGAGGCCGGGATGGCCGGATATCTCCTGATCGGCATCGGAATCGCCATTGTGCTCCTGTACGGAAAGAAAAAGCAGAGGGCCTCCTCTTAAGCGTCCTCTGCTTTTTTTCCGGATGCCCGCGTCAGCGGACGCGACTAGCTCCTCCTCCATCTGACCCCCTGGGGAGTGTCTTCCAGGACGATCCCTTTCTCCTTCAGGTGATCTCTAATCTGATCCGCCTTTTGAAAATTCCTTTCCGCCCTGGCCTTTTGCCTCTCTTCGATTAACTCCGCGATTTCTTGGTCGGAGATTCCGCTCTCCTCTTCTGGTTCGTCGAACCAAATCCCAAGCACCTCACCGCAACGGTCCAGCACGGACAAGGCCGCCGTCAAGGCCTGCTTCTCCATGTCCATCAATACAAATCCTTCCGCCAAACACCATTTGTTAACGTCCCGCACCAGTTCGTAAAGGACGCCCAAGGCCAAGGCAGTATTAAAGTCATCCTCCATGGCTTCGACAAACCTTTTTTCGGCTTCTTCCGCCAACGCCTTGATCTTTTCCGCAGCGGCCGCCCGCATCCCTTCCTCACCTGCGGCTTGGTCCGTCTGAACGGTTCCGGTCTGCTCCGCCCTGCCGCTGGCGGTAAGCAGATGCCGCCAGTTCTGTCTGGCATTTTCCAACCGTTCCAGGCCGCGTGCGGCTGCTTTCAACTCTTCCTCCCCGAAACTCAGTGGATTCCGGTAATGGGTGCCTAAAATCCAGAAACGGACCGCCTTGGCAGTGAATCTCTCACAAGCCTCCCGGATGGTGACGACATTGCCCAGGGATTTGGACATCTTGTCGTTTCCCATGTTGATAAAGGCGGAGTGCAGCCAGTAACGGGCAAAGGGCGCCTCTCCGTTGAAGGCCTCGGACTGGGCGATCTCATTTTCATGGTGGGGAAAGATCAGATCCGTACCGCCGCCATGAAAATCAAACCCGGACCGCAAATACTTGAGGGACATGGTCGAGCACTCGATATGCCAACCGGGGCGTCCTTTTCCCCAGGGAGAATCCCAGGAAGGCTCGCCCGGTTTAGCCGCCTTCCAGAGGGCGAAGTCCATCACATCCTTCTTCCGCGTATTCGGTTCCACGCGGGCGCCGGCCATCATCTCCTCGGGTGAGCGCTGAGAGAGCTTACCATACTCGGGAAAACTCCGGATATCAAAGTAAACGTCCCCGGATAATTCATAAGCGTGCCCCTTCTCCACCAAAGTTTGGATCATCTCAATAATCTCCGGAATGTGTTCGGAGACCCGCGGATAGGCTTCCACCCTTTCTACGCCTAAGGCCGCCAAATCTTCCAGATAGGCTTGGGAATATTCCCGGGAAAGCTCCAACGGGTCCATCTTTCTCTCCTGGGCGCGTCTGATAATTTTGTCATCCACATCGGTAAAGTTTTGCACCATATAAACTTCGTAACCTTGATCCCGCAGAAAGCGCCGGATGCAATCCCAGACCACCGGAGGCCGGGCGTTACCGATATGCGCGTAATCATAAGGAGTGACGCCACAGACATAGATTGAAACCTTTCCCGGGTCTCTCGGGATATACTCCTCTTTCTTTCTGGTCAGTGTATTAAAGACTTTGATCGACATTTGATAAACCCCCATTCGTATCCAAAGGTTCCCGCACACGCTTTCCGCGGGCTCCTTCATATATGCAAGTTGATTCTAAGACGGCCCGTTCCAGACCGGCCTTTACTTTTTGATGCAGCGACCGTGTTGGCGACCGGCCACATTCATACAGTACAGTCCGAAGTTCTAAGGTGAACCGCACTCAGGCGGCGTAGGGGGATGACCGGTGGAGACGTGTTCTTCCAAGGCTGTCAACCGCTTTTGCATCTGTTCGAGTAGATTGGCGATGGGGTCCGGCAACTTCCCATGCTCCAGGTCGGCGCCGACCCGTACCCCGTCCTGCACCACCACTCGACCCGGAACCCCGACCACCGTCGAATTGGGGGGAACAGGTTTGATCACTACCGCTCCTGCCCCGACTTTTACATTATCCCCGATGGTAATCGACCCTAAAACTTTAGCCCCGGCGGCTACAATCACGTTATTGCCGATGGTCGGGTGGCGCTTTCCCTTTTCCTTTCCTGTTCCACCTAGAGTCACACCTTGATAGAGCGTAACATTGTCTCCGATCTCCGTAGTTTCACCGATCACTACACCCATCCCATGATCGATAAAGAACCCTCTCCCAATCCGCGCGCCCGGGTGGATCTCGATTCCCGTAAAGAAGCGGGCGATCTGAGAAATGATACGAGCCAGTAAGTATAATTTATGCTTATAAAACCAGTGGGCGATCCGGTATCCGATTAAGGCATGGACTCCGGGATAACAGAGAATCACCTCCAGAAGGCTTTTCGCGGCGGGATCCCGTTCAAAGACTACCCTGATATCCTTCTTCAATTGGGATAACATTACGAACACCTCCTCTCGTTCTGGCTTTAAGCCGTTAATAAATCTAACCGGCTATCGGCAGCCGGTTTGATTGCGCACCCTTACGTAAGATGCTTCTTGCGGTTTTCAAAAAGACCGGGTAAGCGACGGTTGTATAAAAAAGCCTTCGTCTGTTCAGAGACGAAGGCGTTCTTCGCGGTTCCACTCTGCTTGGATCGAGACATACCGATCCCCCTTAGCATCGCATCAAAGCATCCACTGTAACGGGCTAGCCCGGCCGGAGATACTGCAGAATTCCCCCCGGCTGCTCAGGAAGGCACTTCATTCACGATTCCGGGAGAACGCTTTCAGCCGGTGACGTTCTCTCTCTTGGCCATCCTCGTAAACTACTCTTTCCGTCAACGCATTTCATATTATTGTTTTCACCATTATACTCCGCTCTAAAGTCCGTATTTTATATTATATCATATGCCCCAAGCCTATATTTGGTGCGAATCTTCCACCGTTCAGGACGTCTTCTTCTTTCTGAAGTTTATTATAACCTGAAGAAAAGAAAGACGTCAAGTCGGTCAAAGCGTTCCGTTCCAGAAACCAATCACCCGTACCCAGGCGTCTCTTTCCGTGCCTGTCGCTTCTCTAGCAAACCGGTAGTCGGCTTTGCGCTTAATCTCTTCCAATTCCAGAAAAAGCGCTTGGGCGGTGTTAAAAAAGACTTTAATGATTAAGCGCTTTATATCCCGGGGACAGAACGTTTTTTGGATCCGTAAAAAGTGCGGTCGACAAACTCCGGACGATACGGCATACTTAGCGGAAAACACGGGATCCTGGAGAAAATTGAGTAAAGACCGGATATATCTCTCCTCCAGTTCCTCCTGGTAGATACAGAGAGGGCAGGCCGCTTCGGCTCTGAGTTTTTTTAAGACGGCTTTCATATCCCTGGGTGCGGTAGAGGCCCCCGGTTCAGCGCCAATCTGCGGAAGACAGTCACCGGCCAGGAGCAGCTCTTCTAAGAAATGAACATAAATCAGGGTGTGAGCCAGAGGATTTCCCTCCGCCTGCAGCCGCCAGGCGTGTTTGGAACAGAATCCCCTACTCTTGACGAGAGCGTCCCGAAAACCATGGTCACTTATTTTATCATATAGAATGCCTTCCACAAAAGAGTCCAACGCTTCTCCGGTCAGCAGGCAGACCGGACAGTCGGCTTGAGATAAGCTCTCTTGCATCTCGTAAAATAGATTATGCTTGTCAATCATTTTCATCACTTCTCATCCGGCGCTGTCACAAAATCCCCGGGATAGTTTAATCGCCCACCTTAAACCGGGCGATGGCCGCCTCCAACTGCATAGCCTGGTCCTTCAGTTCTACGGCCATGGCCTTGACCTGCGCCGCCATACTTGATTGCTGCTCGGAAGAGGCGGAGACTTCTTCCGCGGAAGCCGCTGTTTCCTGGGATACAGCATTGATGTTCACGATGGACTGGATAGTTTCATTTTTATAAGAGTCAATCTCTTGAATCAAAGCGGTCATGTTGTTCATTCTCTCCACTACATTATCCATGGAACTAATAATCGCATCGAATGATTTATGCACAAGGGCAACGGCGTTCTTCTGATCCTCGATAATCAAATGGGCATGATCCGCTGTCTGTGTTGAGGTCTTGGTTTTATTCTGAATCCTCTGCAGAATACTGCTGATCGTCTTTACAGCCTCCTGGGTTTGTACGGCCAACTTGTTAACCTCATCAGCCACCACGGCAAACCCCCGGCCTGCTTCTCCGGCTCTGGCCGCTTCAATGGAAGCGTTTAAAGCCAGAAGATTGGTCTGTTCCGAGATGGCGGAGATAACCTCTGTGATATCACCGATCTCCTCCGCGCTTACCATTAAGTCTTCTAAGTTACCCAATATTTCCTTTGTGATCTGATCAGTCTCCGTGGCCTTTTCAATCAGTAGGTCAACAGCATCTTTTGAGTTACGGCTCAAAGCTTTGGCGGCCCCGGAGATCGTCCCGACTTCACCGGCTTTGGTCACCACCTCTTCTATCTGCCGCGCCAACAAATCCATCTTTTCCGAAGATTTCTCTGATTCCGCAGTCTGCTCCAGAGTTCCTTTACTGATTTGCTCCATGGCCACGGCTACGCTCTCCGCGCTTTGCAGGGACTGTTCTGAAGAGTCTTCCAAGGCCTCGCTGTGCTGCCGCACAGAACTGACGGCCTCTTTCGCGTCGGTAATCAACTGACTAATCTCGGCAATCATCCGATTATAACTCTGCCCCAGCCGGGCAAATTCATCTTCTGATTCAATCCGTACGGTCACAGTCAAGTCCCCTAATTCCGCCTGTCGCATGGCATCGGATATTTTCCCAACAGATATGGAGATGCTTTCGGAGGCTTTCAAGGAAATAAAAACAGCCAAAGCAGTAAAGACCAGGCCGACCAGGAAGGTAATCCACCCGACCCGGTTAGCTTCGGCGTACAAATAGGAAGTGGGAATAATATTCAGGAGACGCCAGCCGATTTCAGGCATGGCCTCATAAGCTATAAAAACCCGTTTACCTTGAACTTTACTGACGAGGTTGCCCCGCCCAGGCTCACTGGTGAAGATCTCCTCAATATCCCTTCTCTTCTTCAAAAGCCGGGAGACATCTCCCCCTAATAGATCCGTAGTAGGAGCTGAGATGATCTCACCTTTGTTATTCAGGATCAGGCTATACCTGCCACTCTCCTCCGCACTATCGTGCCCTTCCCCGGCCAAACCGGAGTTGATCACCTGATGCAGGCGCTCCTGATCCAGACAGATGACAAAGATCCCCAGCTTTTCTCCGGTCAGAGTATTAGCGATCTGCCTGGCTATCATAATAAAGTGCAAATCTCCCTGGCTTTGTTTAAATATGTTAAGATCAGAAAAGACAACTTGTCCGTTGGCCTCTCTGACCTGCGTAAAATAGTCGGAAGCCCTCAGTTCAGCCAGATACTCATTATCAAAGGCGCTACCCACTAAATAATGGTATTCACTGCCATACGGAAAGAAGAGCATCGAGATGATATCCTGGTCGTTGAAGGCATATCCCTGGATATGATGGCCCAGTCTCCTGCCTGTTACCAAGCGTTCATAGGAGGTTTGGGCTTGGCAATACTCTTCCAAACAAAGGTTGATCTCCCGGTTGGAGATCAGCTGATAAGTAATATCAACATACTTGCTGATTACCAGCTGAAGATAGTCGGCGGTGTTATGCAACGCTTCACCGGAGTAATCCGCAATCTTATTCACCATCGCCCTTCTGGAGCTGGTAAACGAGATCAACCCGACGATTAAGACCGGTCCCAAGGAAGCGAGCAGAAGTAAGACCAGTAATTTTCTTCTAATCGATTGCTTGGCGTAGCCTGCCACCAAACTACGTATACTTGTCAGTGAAAACTTCATCATCGCCACTCCCATCGGCACAAGTATTTCGCTACAGAAGGATTACTATGAACCCTGTTCTTTTTGTCTACTGTCGCCTACATGACCTGATGTTATAATTTTCTAGAAATTAGCTCTTTTTTCTCCATGTGGTAAGTTTATCATAAATTTATTTATAATTCCAGTCATCGGCAGTTATCTCCTGCTCTTCTGCTGTGAACCGGGAAAATTACCGCGTTCTTCTACGACTCATCTAATACCCGTTCGGATGATGTTGATGCCACCACCAAGCGGTCTCGATAATCTCCTCCAAAGCCGGGTACCGGGGGTGCCACCCCAACTCCGCCCTGATCTTCTCCGCCGAGGCGACCAAGACCGCGGGATCGCCCGGACGCCTTGGTCCGGCGGTCACCTTGATCTCTTCTCCCGTCACCCGCCGGGCGGTCTCGATCACCTCTTGATTGGAATAGCCCTGCCCGTTGCCGAGGTTATAGATGGAGGAGGCTTTCCCTGCGGCCAAGGCGTTTAAGGCCAAAAGATGGGCTTGAGAAAGATCGACCACATGGATATAGTCTCTGACACACGTTCCGTCCGGAGTAGGGTAATCGGTGCCGAATAATTGCAGGTGGTCCCTTTGGCCCAAAGCAGTCTGCAGAACGATGGGAATCAAGTGTGTCTCGGGACGATGATCCTCCCCGATCTTCCCTTCCGGATCAGCACCGGCGGCGTTGAAATACCGCAAAGAGATGAAACGGAGGCCATAAGCTTCCTCATAGAACCTGAGCATTCCCTCGAAAGTTAATTTGGAAAACCCATACGGATTGGTGGGGTTCTTCGGATGCTCCTCCGGAATGGGCACTTTTTCCGGTTCCCCGTACACCGCAGCTGTGGAAGAAAAGACAAAGTACTTTACTCCGCAGGCCACCGCCGCATCCAATAAGGACTGGCCGTTACCGATATTGTTCCGGAAATACTTGGCCGGATTAGCCACGGACTCCCCCACCAAACTATCGGCAGCCAAATGAATAATGGCTTCGATCTTCTCCTTGGTCAGAACCTCTTTCACCAGATCAACCCGGCCGATATCGCCTTGGACAAATGTTCCGTGCAGCACCGCTTCTTGATGTCCTTTACTTAAATTGTCCAGGATAACCGGTTCATGCCCTTCTTTGACCAGGTCCAAAACGACATGGCTCCCAATATAACCTGCTCCCCCCGCTACTAAAACCTTCAATTATTATTCACCCCATTTTGTATAAGCTCTGCTCCCCCGGCGGCCGTACTGAGATAAACCCGGGCCTCAATCCCAGTTTCTTCCTTATATTTAGACAATACATAACCGATGAAATCCCGGACGGCATCGGCTCTGATTAAATTGACCGTACATCCGCCAAAACCGCCGCCTGTGATTCTGGCGCCCAAAACCCCCGGAACCTCCCTGGCCAGTTCTACCAGGAGATCTACTTCCTCGCAACTAACCTCGTAGAAATCACGTAAAGAGTCGTGGGACTGATTGATCAATTCGCCGAAGGCAACCAAGTCTCCTGCTTTCAGCGCCTGGATACTCTTTAACACCCGTTCATTCTCGGTGATCACATGCAGACATCTTTTATAGACCACCAGCGACAACCGGTTTTCACAGTTGTTCAGCATCTCCACGGTAACATCGCGCAAAGCGCGTACAGCCGGATATCTCTCCGCCAAGATCCGGACTCCGGTCTCACACTGTTCCCGTCTGCTGTTATACTCCGAATCCACCAGACTATGTTTCACTCCGCTCTGACAAATCAATATTTTGTATGTTCCGAGCTGTAAAGGGATCTGTTCATACGAAAGGCTCCGGCAGTCCAAAAAGAGGGCGTGACCTCGCTCGCCCATGAGAGAGATGAACTGGTCCATGATCCCGCATCTCATGCCGACAAAATCGTTTTCCGCCCTTTGACAGAGCCTGGCCAGGGCGGGAAGGGCGCTTTGAAAACCCGTCAACTTCTGCACTACGATTGCGGTAGCCACTTCCAAAGCTGCAGAGGAGCTGAGCCCGGATCCGAGAGGAATCGTCCCGGAAAAAGCCATCTCCAGGCCGGGCAGACGCGCGCCTTCCTGCTGCATAGCCCAGAGAACTCCCTTGGGATAATTGCTCCAGCCTTCTTCAGCATCAGGAGTGAGGGGAGTCATCAACGAGAATTCAACGGTTCTTCCCAAATCAACCGCGTGGATCTTCACCATCTGGTCGGAACGCTTTCTGGCTGCCATAACAATATCAAAGTCAATCGCCATTGGAAAGATGAACCCATCATTATAATCGGTATGTTCACCGATGAGATTGACTCGTCCCGGGGCTCTACCAATGGTAAGACCTTGACCATCCCCAAAAGTCCGTCTAAAAGCCTGCTCTATGGTGGCCAGCCTCTCCTGTAGGCCCATTTCTATCCCTCCTGTTTGAGTTCTGCTATGGTTTGCGGACCCACTCCGCGGAGTTCCGCAGCTTTCTCCTCAGCCATGGTATCATTGATATATGTCCCGGCGCCCGTCTCACACCCGGCCAGATACTTTAGTTTCTGCGCCGTGCGGTGGGGTGGATAGAACTCAAAGTGGAGATGATAATCAGGGTAATCCGCCCCGTCGGTCGGCGCTTGATGCACGGCCATCAGGTAAGGGAGGGGAAAATTGAAGAGGCTGTCATATTTAAGCAGCAAACCCTTTAACACCAACGCCAAATCCCTGCGGTCTTCCGGCGTAAACTCCGCCATTGAGGAGAGATGCCTCTTCGGGGCCAGGTAAACTTCGTAAGGGTAGCGGGCAAAGAAGGGAAGGAACGCCACGAACCGCTCTCCTTCAAAGACAATCCGGCGCCCGTCTCTATATTCTTCTTCCAAAGTTGCGCAGAAAAGGCACTTTCTATGCTGTGTGAAGTATTTTTTAGAGGCGGCCAACTCCTTCTCTATCTTCGGCGGTATGTAAGGGAAAGCATAGATCTGGCCGTGGGGGTGATGCAGAGTTACCCCCACCTCCTCCCCTTTATTCTCAAAAATCAATACATATTTTATTCCGGCGGTGGCGCCTAATTCTTCGTAACGATCCTGCCATACGCGAATCAGCCGCTCAATCCTTGGTACCGGCATAGTAGCTAAAGCGCCGGAGTGTTCCGGAGAGTATAATACCACCTCGCAAACGCCTTGCGCCGGTTGGACCGGGGAAATAGCGGAGCCTTCCACCTCCGGCGGCGGCGGCACTCGCTGCAGGGAAGGAAATTTGTTCTCAAAGACTACGATATCATAGTGGTCCTTCGGGACCTCTGTTGGAAACCCCCCCGGTTTGGTGGGACACAAGGGACAATAATCCGGCGGCGGGAGGAAAGTCCGCTCCTGACGATGGGTGGCTGTAATCACCCACTCTTCTAAAAAAGGGTGCCAACGTAATTCCGACATTTTTCATTTCCTTTCTGCGACATTTCTCCGCTCTTCTTCTTCCTGCTGGCGCTGCTGGCGCCCGTCCGTCTTCCGTTCTGTTCCGATAAAATCATAGAAAATTAAGTATCTGCCGTCTTCCTTGGTCACGACCGTCTTCCGAAGGTCCTCTTCGACTTGGGCCACTCACCTTCCCCCCTTTCTCTGGTAATCTCCGCCCGTTGCATTGACGCCAAAAACGCGTCAGACCTTCTCCCTCTCCCGGTCAGACTGTTTCCACAGGCAGACCGGCCTCCTGAATCAACCGTACTTGTTCCGGATCGGCCTGACGGTCAGTGATCAACAAATGAAAATCGCTTACCTTTCCCACCTTGGCCCGGGCCACATTCCCGATTTTACTGGAGTCCGCCACCAGAATCCGGCGCCTGGCGGCATTAATAAAGCCGATCTTCATCTCCGCTTCGGGTATATTGACATTCGTCACCCCATAGTGCGGATCCACCCCGTTCGCGCCGATAAAGGCGATATCGGCGTAGAGTTTTTCTAAAACCAACGAGGCATACGGATTAACCAACGAGTGTTGAGTGGCTCTCACCCGGCCTCCGGTGACAATCACCGTAAGCTCTGGATAATCTTCCAGCAGCGTGACCACGTTAATGGCATTAGTCACGACCGTGAGGTTTTTATACATTGTTAAGTGACGCGCTACTTCCATGACTGTAGTGCCTACATCAAGGATTACCGTATCCCCATCAGAGACTAATTCCGCCGCCCGCTGGCCAATGCGTTCCTTCTCTTGCCTAAAGGAGGCTTCCTCCAGTTGATAGGAGCGTTCAAATCCGGTCTTAGGGTTCAGAATTGCTCCGCCATGAGTCCGCCGGAGCAGGCCTTTCTTCTCCAAAAAGTCGAGATCCATCCGGATGGTGACCTCTGATACGGATAACTCTTTAGCCAGGGTCGCTACTCTACATCTGCCCTGGTTATTCAATATCTCCAGGATCAGCCTTCTCCGTTCTTCCGGAAACATTACATCACCTCCTGTCCTCTATATTTTACGATTATTTTCTTTTGTTGTCAATTGTCTACGTTTTTTTGTTAAAATAGTATATAAACGAAAAGAAAAGCGACTGTATACGCGCGTGATTACGCGTGTATACAGCCGCTGGGTAATGGCCCATCGTATCTATGGGCTAAGGTAAAGCAGTGAACAGCTTTTTTCAAGACAAGCAAGGGCAAAAATAGACGAAAGGTCCGCCCCGGCCTTGGTAGAATCTATGCGGGGAAAAAGTAATTAACCCCATTTTCCCTTGCTAATGTGCACGGCGATCTCGGCTTTGATGGACTGTTGCAGTTCGGTGGCTGACTTCAACGCCTGGTTAAACAGGGATACGCAAGCCGGATCAAGGGCATCTTCCACTCCCATCTCAGCCACTTCTTTTATACGTTCCAAAAGACTGTAGAACTCCATTTGGAGCTGGTTTGTAATCCGGGAACGCGTAATCAGACTGCTCTCTGCTTCCGGAATCTCCGCAAATTTTTCTTGCGGCGCTCCGCATTTCGGACAATTCTCCGGCGGGGTGTCCCCGTCATGGACATATCCGCATACTTGGCAACGCCATTTTTTCATCGTCAATCCCTCCCATCCTGTTCCTTACTCCTTCCACCACTGACTAAGGTTTAATAATTCTCCGCCTTTACTTCAAAGTGGGCTTGGGGATGAGCGCAAGCCGGGCATTTATCCGGCGCGGTGGGGCCCTCATGCACATATCCGCAGTTCCGGCAGCGCCAGGTCACTGTCTGTTCTTTTTTGAAGACCGTTCCGTTCTCCAGATTCTGCAGAAGCTTCAGAAACCTCTTCTCATGCTCAACTTCAGATTTGGCGATGGCCTCAAAAACATCGGCGATCTCGTTGAACCCTTCCTCTCGGGCGGTCTGCGCAAATTCTTTATACATAGTGGTCCACTCATAGTTCTCCCCTTGAGCGGCGGCTTTCAAATTCTCCGCAGTAGAGCCGATGCCGTTCACTAACTTCAAAAGCCGTTTGGCATGTTCCTTTTCATTATCCGCAGTCTCCAAAAAGACTCCGGCGATCTGTTCGTAACCTTCCTTCTTGGCCACGCTGGCATAGTATGTATACTTGTTCCGCGCTTGAGACTCCCCGGCAAAAGCCGTTAAGATATTAGCCTCGGTTTTGCTTCCTTTTAAATTCATTAGTCAACACTCCTTTTATTCTTGATTTTACTATCTGTCTTTACTTTCCCATTTTACGTACTGAAGAATACTTGCCTGAATGAAACAGGCCCACCAGATTTTATCCTGTGGCGCAGCAGTAATAAGGCTGCTGAAAACAGGAAAACAGCTTATACTCAGACCTTCTCCTTCTCCTCGCCGGTCAGCTGCTGATACAGTTGATTTCCCGGGCAGTCAGGACGATGAGCCCATCCACACCTCAGACAGATCCTGCCGATTACTTCCCGATCGACCAGAGCCGCTTCCATGAAGCTGTTAAGCCCCTGGAAGAATCGGTCTTTGTCCTCTGCGGAAAGCCGGTCCAAAATTTCTCCAAGCTTTTCTTCCTGTTCTCTTTCTGTAGCATGAATCGCTTCCCGCCCGGCGGCAGTGAGAATGATCGAGACCTGCCGGCGGTCGGTGGGATTATACTCCCTGCTGATATAGGCTTTCTTCTCCAACCTGTCCAAGAGCTTCGTGACGGCGGCGTTACTAATCATCAAAGCATCCGCCACTTCTTTTCCTGAAGGCTTTGGCTGCTTCGGCGAACTATGGTAGTAGATATAGCGCAGACAGGCTTCTTGCACACAAGAAAGGCATCCCTCCTCTTCTTTAGCTTTTGGCTTATAGATTAGTTCATCCAATGCTCTGGCCAAAAGCTTTAATGTAAGATTCACAGTTTTTAGATCCATAAATACTTCATCTCCATAATCTGAGCTCAGCATAAGAGATATTTAATATAGTTAAATATTAACATGGTTAAACATTTTTGTCAAGATTTTTTTCCTTTTTTTCCATTTTGTTTTCCCGTTGGATTTTATAGCGGTCTTTCCTTACTTCTCCGGCCACGGGAACAAAGAAGGTGAATTCCCCATGTATAATCCGGCAAACTGAAAATACAGCGCATTACACCAGCTGGCAAAAAGGTTAAAAGTATGTTGTTTTCCAAGAGGCAACCTTGACAGCAGCCGGATTTAGACTTAATATTTATCTTATTATGGAAAAACTATCGGTTTAATGGAGTCACGTTCATATTATGACCGCCTCAATATAAACGATATGACTGTCTTCCATATTTATAATGGATTTTAATGGCGCTTTCAGAAAAACAATCCACTGGTCGTCTTTGAGGAGGAAATACTGATGGGAATAAAAGTGGCCAAATTCGGTGGCAGCTCCCTGGCAGATGCCGAACAGTTCACGAAAGTGAAGAAGATTATCGAATCCGATCCGGAACGACGTTTTGTAATCCCCTCGGCTCCGGGGAAACGCACCCCGGATGATCAGAAGATCACTGATCTCTTTTATCTCTGCCATGCCCGTGTACAACAAGGAGTCTCCTGCAACGAGGTGTTTCAGAAGATCTCCGACCGTTATTTAGAGATCATCAAAGACCTCGGCTTGAATCTGGATCTAACCCCATATCTCCGGGAGATTAAAGAAGAGATCGCCCACGGCGCTTCCGCCGATTATGCGGCCAGCAGGGGGGAGTACCTGAACGGTCTGATCTTGGCGGCGCTTTTAAACTACGATTTCGTGGATCCCGTCGAAATAATTGCTTTTCATCCATCCGGCGTCCTGAATTCCGAATTAACGCAAGAACTGGTGTCCACAGCTCTACAGAAGCGCCGGACCGCCGTGATTCCCGGGTTCTACGGCGCGCTTCCCACCGGTGAAGTGAAGACCTTCTCCCGGGGAGGCTCCGATATTACCGGCGCCATCATCGCCCGCGGCGTCGGGGCGGATCTCTATGAAAACTGGACCGATGTCTCCGGTTTTCTCATGGCTGACCCCAGAATCGTCCCTAATCCGAAACCCATTGAAAAAATCACCTATCGAGAGTTGCGGGAATTGGCCTATATGGGGGCTTCCGTTTTGCATGAAGAATCGATCTTCCCGGTCCGGCAAGCCGGTATTCCCATTCATATTAAGAATACAAATGCTCCGCATGACCCCGGCACCCTCATTGTCAATGACACGGAACCAATCACCAATGCGGGCGTCATCACCGGAATCGCCGGCCGGAAAGACTTTACCGTGATTGCGATCGAAAAAACCTTAATGCATCAAGAGCTCGGCTTCGGGCGAAAAATTTTGTCGGTTTTAGAACGCAATCAGGTCTCCTTTGAGCATCTACCGTCGGGAATCGATACCATTTCCGTGGTGATCGCCGATTCCGAACTCAATCAGAAACTCGAACGCATCGTAGCCGAGATTGAGCGGGAATGCCAGCCTGATTGTATTGAAATTCACCCCGATATGGCGCTCATCGCCACCGTCGGGCGGGGAATGGCTTATACTCCCGGAATCTCCGGCCGGCTCTTCGGCGCCTTGGGGAAGGAAATGATCAATGTCCGCATGATTGACCAAGGATCCAGCGAGATTAATATCATTGTCGGCGTGGAGACCGCTGATTTTGAGAGAGCGGTCAGAGCGATTTACCATGCTTTTGTCGACTGATTTGCCATTAAACACAGAGGGATAAGAGAAAAAGCAGAGGCCTCCGCATCGAGTTTTATGATGACAGGTTCAAGTGAAGCATTTATCATAAAAGCAAAGGGGGCCTCTTTTTCCTGGGCTCTTGACAAAAACCTTTTCCGAACCAGATTAGCAGCTTAATGCGGTCAATCTCCGTTCCTATCTGGAAATCCTATGGTTTCAATAATGCCGTCCCGAAGTTTGTTGATCCGCATTCTAATCCCGTTAATTACATACTCCTCTCCTTCCACCAGTTTTCTCTGCTCCTCTTTGGCGATATGGGCTACTAAACCGCCTACGGTATACGCAATCCCCGTCGGCAGATCAAACCCTGTAAGCTTTCTGGCCTTGGAAACCAAAGTCGCCGCGCTGATTGTAAATCCTTCAACAGCACTTCCCTCCGCGGCGAAGAGGTATCTTCTAATTGCAAATAATATACCGATGGCGATTACGCCTAATAATAGATCAAGGGATGACTCCTCACTGACCACTAGCTTTCGGGCCAAGGCAAACAGGAGAACTTCAATGGCGTTACCCGGCGTATGCCTGGAAAGCATCTTCACGAATTCCACAGCGATGACCAGCGCCAGGGCAAAACCGAGAAAGTCATGGAATATATCGATCTTGACAACAGGCAAAAGGGCGAATAGTTTTCTGATCAAACCAAAAGAACCGATGGCGACTCCGAACAAGATTACCACAGAGAGGTAGATCTCAATATAACTTGATATACGGGAGATATAATATCTCAGGATGTACTTCATGCTGCAATCTCCTCTTCTTTAATTAAGTGACGAGTTGCACTTCTTCTTCGCGAAAAATCTTTGATTTCCTGCCCGAACCGGAAGATCCGGACAAAAAATTGAGAAAAAGCAGACCGCGCCACATGGTATCAGTGATTGGCGCGCCGCCACGCGCGCCATCTAATCCGGAAGGGGGAACGAATAATGTCCAATCTACATTCAAAACCTAATCAGGTTGCCGACCGGTTAATCAAAGGTCTCGCCTTTGACGGAAATGTCCGTATTGTAGCCGCCCGCACCACCGGTTTGGTGGAGAATGCCCGGCGGATCCACGACACTTGGCCCACGGCCACCGCCGCCTTTGGCCGGACTTTGACCGGCGGGTTATTAATGTCGGCCCTGGCGGACGAAGGAGAAGAGATTACCCTGCAAATCATGGGGTCCGGCCCCATCGGACGTCTGATGGCCATCTCTACCGGAACCGGCAAGGTGAAGGGGACCATCGGCGAACCCCATGTCAACCTGCGGTTGAACCAGGAAGGCAAGTTGGACGTAGGAGGCGCGGTGGGGCTCCCCGGTAAGTTGCTGGTGATTAAGTGTCAAGGAGAAAAAGCGCCTTACCATGGGATGGTGCCGCTGGTTTCGGGAGAGATCGGCGAAGACTTGGCCGAGTACTATTACCGTTCGGAACAGATCCCAACCGCGGTGGGGGTGGGGGTAAAAGTAAACCCCGGCGGGGAAGTGGTTACCGCAGGGGGATTCATCATTCAGGCCCTGCCGGGTCTGAGCGGGGAAGAACTGGACAGACTCACTGGCCTACTCTCCGCTTTAACCGGAGTTACCGACGAATTGACGCAAGCCGGCTCGGTGGAGGATTTCGTCTCCCGGATTCTGGCGGGAGAGGACTGGCGCAAACTTGCTGAATCGGAACTGGTCTATGCTTGCGATTGCCATCGGAAACGCTTTGAAAAAGCCCTCATCGCCCTAGGTAAAAAGGAAATTGAGGAGTTGTTATCCGCAACCGGCCGGATCGAAACCGTCTGTCAATTCTGCCGCCAAAAGCATGACTTCACCAGAGAAGATACTAAGAGCTGGTTCAAGTAGGCCCGGAACCTTCTTTCACACCGGCGCCGGAATGATTGGCCGAAGCCAACCCGGCTTCCGGTGTTTTTTGCAGATACAGACTGTGCGTGGGATAGGCAAACTCCACGCCCAATTCGGCGAATTTCTCTGCGATCTGCAGGTTAATCTCCTGTTGAATATCCATATAGCGGCGGTAATCGCGGCTGTTTACATAGTATACAACCTCAAAAACGAAACTGTCTTCCTTAATCTCCGCAAAGTGGGCCCGATCAAAAGTGGTCTCCGGCATATTCTTGACGATTTCCGTGAGGAGTTCAGAGAGAAGCCGCAGCCGCTGCAGATCGGTGGTGTAGGCGACCCGGATGTTAAAGACCACCCTCCTCCGCTCCATCCGTTTATAATTCCTCACCCGGGAATTGGTCAGATCCGTATTGGCCAGGATTAGTTGTTCTCCGCCCAGACTCCGCAGCCTGGTGGTTTTCAACCCAATATGCTCCACAGTTCCCCGGTATTCTCCGACGATAATATAATCTCCCACCTCAAAAGGTCGATCAAAGTAGATGGTAAAATAATTGAAGAGATCGCCCAGGATGGTCTGGGCGGCCAGGGCCACCGCCACCCCGCCGATTCCGAGGCCGGTCACGAGGGTGGAAATCTTCACTCCCAAGTTATCCAAGAGCAGCAAGAAAGCAAAACCCCAGATCATAAGCTTGACGATGGCAAAGATCCCGTCAAAAATATGCTGCTTATCAGCATTCTGCGCCTTCTTCAGCCAGTAGTTTTTCAGGAATAATTTCAAGGCGTCCAGGAAGAACCGCACACCGTAAAAGGTCAACAGCACTATGCCCAAGAGATTAAGGCCTTTGGTAATTACCGGAGCCACATGTAGAAACTGTACTGCGAAAATGAGTAGACCGTAATAGAGAAAAGGCATGATCTTCTCTTTTAGGGTGTGAACCAGAAAATCATCAATGATGCCCGGGGTACTCTCCGCCCAGGCGTACAGCCTTTTAATCAATACATTATTGAGCACCCTGGCGACGACAGCGCCGATGATCAGTATCCCTCCGAAGATTAGATAGTCGAGGAGGCGATTATGAAAAAAGACCTGATTTAACATGCCGGTAAGCGACATCATCTTTCACCTTCTATCTTCCGGCCCGGTCATTCCTGCATATGCCCGGCGCGCGGGGAGGTTTCGCTGGGGAACAGACCGGAGACCCAGTCCAGTAAGGACCGATCTCTAACTGCGGGTTTTTAGTAGTTTTTCCACAGTTGCCAGTTTTACACAGAGAACAAAGACTTCCATGGCTCTTTTCAGCTCAGGCAAGTCCGGGAAGGTCGGGGCCAGTCTGATATTTCGATCCAACGGATCTTTTCCATAAGGATAAGTAGCGCCGGCCGGAGTCAGGATTACGCCGGCCTCCGCCGCCAGTTCTACCACACGCTTGGCGCACCCTTCCATGGTATTGAAGTTAATAAAATACCCGCCTTTCGGCTCATTCCAAGTGGCGACCCCGGCCAGTTCCGTCCGGAGCATCTCCAAGACCAGCTCAAACTTGGGGGCGATAATGGCCGCATGCTTCTTCATGTGTGCTTCAATCCCAGCCGGATCCCGGAAGAAGAGCAGATGGCGAAGTTGATTAATCTTGTCCGGACCGATCGTCTGAAAAGCGAGTTCTTTGCGGATCCGGGCGATATTCCGCGCACTGGCCGCCAGCATGGCGAGACCGGCCCCGGAGAAGCTAATCTTTGAAGTGGAAGTAAAGATGAAGACCCGTTCAGGATGGCCCGCTTCCGCACAGGCTTCCAAGATGTTTTTCAATGGTTCAGGCGCGGACGTTAAATGGTGCACCACATAGGCGTTATCCCAAAAAATGCGGAAGTCAGGGGCCTTCGTACGCATCCGGGCCAACCGCTCCACAGTCTCAGCGGAATAGGTGATGCCCGTGGGATTGCTGTACCTGGGCACACACCAGATCCCCTTGATGGTTTCATCTGCCGCCACCAACTTCTCAACTTCATCCATATCCGGACCGCGCTCCGTCATTTCAACGGTAATCATCTGGATGCCAAAAAACTCACAGAGGGCAAAGTGCCGGTCATAACCGGGGCTGGGGCATAAAAACTTCACCACCGGCAGCCGCCCCCAGGGAACCTCCCCGTCCACCACCCCGAATAACATGGCCCGGGCGATGGTATCGTGCATCATATTCAGGCTGGAATTGCCGCCGATAATAATCTCCTCCGGGCGAACACCTAAAATCGGGGCAAACAGCTCCTTCACTTCAGGCAGACCATCCACTCCGCCATAGTTCCGGCAGTCTACTCCGGTGGGGGATTTGTAATGGTCTTTATCCACACATGCCAGCATCCCTAAAGCAAGATCCAGTTGTTGCGGACAAGGCTTGCCCCGGGACATATCAAGGCGCAGGTTCTCCCCTTTCACCTTTTCATATTCCGCCCTTAACCCGGAAAAACATCCGCTCAGTTCCGCCGGTTCCAGTTTGGACAGGCAAGTTAACCCACTGTTGGGAAGCGCCTCACGCTGGCAAGTCGCCCCCTGGTGAAAAGTTAACTTACCTGAGTTTATCTCTCCGACATCAGTCTGCCCATACTCATACACGTAAATAGCCCCCTAACAGATTGCTCAGGCGCGCGCCCGTCTGCCCACGCGCACGCGCGTTGTGTAATAAAAAAAGAGTATCGAGACTATTATAAAAGATTTCCGGTGGTAAAACAATGAAGATACCAGAGATACACTGTATACATGAGCGCTGGGTTCGTCCGGACGCCGGAAGCCGGCGGCTTGCTGTTTGCTATGGGATGATCCCCGTGGATAATCATCTTCAGTTGCAAGTAATCATTACTCGTCTGCGGCTCGGACGTTACTTCGGATTACACTGTCCATGTCGGGCGCCGCCTCAAGCACTTCTTTGCCTTCCGCCGCAGGCTATGTATTCTTCCGCTGCTCGACTCCGCGCCTTTTCACTGTTCACCGCAGCCTGCGCCGGTCCTCCCGAACCTCTGCAGGTAATATCGTCAAGTAAACTCCATATCACCGCCTCCGGGATTTTTTAACCCTTTAGCAACCGGACGATGCTCGGCCCCTATAAACGGGTATCCTTAGCCGAAAATTATCTTTTTATGGTCGATTGATCACGAGCTTTCAAATCACAAAACAGCCACTGATGAACAGATTCTGTAAAATACTTCCGCCTAAAAATGGTAGGTTATTCCTTTATAAACCCGGCCTATTTAAACCTATCCGCGATCCCCGTTAAGAGACGCAAAAACGAGAGAGGCGCCCCGGCCGTCCGGATCAGCTCCAACTGCTGCTGCTCCTGTAAGAGCTGGAGCAATTGCCTATTGGTGGTCACCTTCTCCGGAAAGATCATGCCCCCCCGGGCCAAGTCCACCCGGCGGTGAAAGTCCGAACCGGAGATCTGTTTCAATCGGTTTTTTTGGGCAAAATGCAACGCCAGATGATTCCGGGAGTTGTGCCGGGGATTGCCGTTATAAACCTCCACCCCGTCCAGATCCGCCGGGTTGGCGGGAATGGCCCCCGGCCGAAAGGGATGCGCCTGATAGATCAAGAACTGTCCGTCCCCTAGTTTCTCCTGTAAACAGCGGCGAAAATTGGACAGACCCAAACTGTAGAGCTCCGGGTTCTCCCGTAAAAAAGCCTCGTCAACGCCATACACCAGGTAGTCGTTGCTGGACCCGTCAAACCTGATCTCCATCCCCAACAACACTGTTAAGCCCAGGCGTTTCCCTGCCTCCAGCGCCCCTTTGTACCCGGAGAGGTATTTATCGATCTTCTCGGACCAGGTCGCCTGCTTCGCCTGCCTGCTGTAGAAGTTTTTCTCAAAGTAGCCTCGGTGGTAGTGGTCGGTAACGACGATCCCGTCATAACCGGCGGCCTTATACAACCCGGCCACTTCAGCGCCTTTAATCCTCCCGCAGGTACTGGTTTCTCCGGTATGTAAATGCAGCTCATACTTGTATCCAGGCGTACTTTTCCGCATCATGTCTGCTCCCCGTTGAAACTTCCGCTGTTCGGGGTGACCCGCTCGGCCCCAAACCCCGTTGAACGCGCCGCGCGCAAAAGCTCCACTGTATTCTTCCACGAGTGTGTCCTGATTTTTCATCAAGTTCACCGAAGTTTCCGTATAAAATCCATATTATATTATCAAAAATCCGTGAAAAAGACAATTACCAGCAGAAAAGAACCTCGCCATACACTTGTGCTCGTAATTATCCTGATGAAACCAGACGAGTATCCGAACGTAGTAAGAGACTCCTCCCTTTGGTATAAATCAAAGCCTTTACAATTGAGAAATAGCCAAACTCTATCAATTCTGGCGCCTTGACAGTAAATTCATGATAAACTGTACTGAAGTTTTAATCTCCGCCCTTTGGCTTTATTGCTGAAGACTAATTTGCTCATAAAAAAGAAACAGTGTTGTCTCTTATAAAGAGACAACACTGTCTTGCTGACTCTCGGCTTATTACTGATCAGTCTTTCTTGGCTTTTTATCTTTCTATGGCATTGGCCAGATCATTCAGAACAGTACCTGTAGCTTTTCTCACATTTATTCTTCCCTGAGCTCGACCCGGACCTTGTTGGGAGATCTCTGTAATATCACGCCTGGTCACTTCCTAATATTCTAGATCAGAACCCCCCGGGCCTCCAGGACTTCAGGATTCTCCAGGATCTCCGGAGTCTTCATCATCAGTCACTGGTACAGCGCCTTCTACCGCAGAAGCATTTGTTTTATATACGGAAATTGTAGTTTTTCCATCCTCATCCTCTTGAATAAATGTTGCGCTATTACCAGTGATGGTAAAAGTTAATGTTCCTCCCTCATACCTCGCTTTATTCCCATCAATACGATAACTCGTTGCATCATCCGGATAATATAATACTTGCGACACTTTTTCCTTGGTGTCTGGGTGGACGGCAGTGAATTTTTCATACATATACATTTTCTTTTCTACGAAACCAAGGATTATTTCCATATCAGCCGGAATTCCCCCTATTTTAACTTCAGAAGGAAATGGAAATTCCATAAGCGGTTCATCAGGGAACGCTACTTTTTGCACATACCAATAGCCGGCGAGCGGGTCGACATCTCCGCCATTACCGCCACCGCCGCCGCCACTACTTCCACCGCCACCGCAACCGGCAAAGGAAAACGCCATGATTAATATCAAGGCAACAACTGGTATCCTAAATATAAATTTTCTCATCTGTCTTTTCCCCCTTTGATCTTCAATTTTTCTTCTTAAATTATACAATGATTTGTCGATAATTGCAAATGTTTTGCACAATTATGATAGTGTCAACTTTTTGTAGAACATTTAGCTTTGGTCATCCTTTTGGATTAATACTAAAGAGAATTACTGCCGTTTTGGAGTCCTCTTAACCAATTAAACCCAGGAACCACCTTTCCTAATACTGTTCCCGCTGGTCGCCCCGATGTTCAACCACAATCCCTTTTTGTCTTCTACCAGCCTTATCGCTGATAATGGCTTCATCTAGTTGTTCCAGGTAAGCTTTAACCATTTACAAAATAAATCTGTCCGTCTTTCTCTTTAAAGTCGTCTCTATTTCTTCCAGTGCCAGGATTTTATCCTGACTTAAAAAAATAGTAACTTCACCAATGAATTTTTCGTAGATTTGGTATAAAATAGTTCTCACAAGAGAACACTCCTTTGGTTTTGGGATTGTGCAATTTTATTTTACCAAAAGGATGATCTCTTGTTTGTTTTTGTCCTACAACAATTTTACACTATGCAGAAAAGAACCTCGCCATACACTTGTGCTCGTAATTATCCTGACGAAACCAGATGAGTATCCGAACGTAGCAATAGACTCCTCCCTTTAGTATAAATCAAAGCCTTTACTAAACTCTATCAATTCTGGCACCTTGATAGTAAATTCATAATAAACTATACTGAAATTTTAATCTCCGCCCTTTGTTTTTATTTCTGAAAATTAATTTGCATAAAAAAGAAACAGTATTGTCTCCTGCTAAGAGACAACACTGTCTTACTGACTCTCGGCTTATTACTAATTAGCCGACTTTGGAATAGCGCCAGCCAGAATAGAACCATCATCATTTATCACATATATCATCATCTGATCTGTACCTGGGCCTACTTGGGATATCCATGTACCATCAAATGTCATTTCCACAAATGGTTGATCTCCTTCATAATTACCTGAAATATCCTCATACTTTAGCGTGGTTCCATCAAAGGTGTAATTTCCAAGTACAACAAAGTAGAATTGATTTGGTACTATGTTTTTCTCTTCAAGAAATTGCCGTCCTTCATCGCTTTGATAACTATATCTCTCATATTGAAGACATTGACCATCAATAAAGCCAAGATATAATTCAACTTGGATCCCATCTGCGAGTATTAATGGAAAAATCTCTGTTTTTTGTTCATTTATAATCTCACGCTTGGTCACTTTCCAATATCCTTGAAAAGAAACACTGGGACCTCCGGGACCTCCAGGATCTCCAGAACCTCCACCATCTTCAGGTTTAGCGCCTTCTACCATAGAAGCATTCGTTTTATATACGTAATATGTAGTTTTCTCGTCTTTCTCCTCTAGAATAAATGTTGCGCTATTACCCGTTATGGTAAAAAGTTAATGTTCCTCCCTCATACCTGGCTTTATTCCCATCAATACGGTAACTCTTTACTTCATTCGATTCACAGTATACTTGCGACACTTTTTCCCCGGTATCTGGGTGAACGCCAGAGTATCTGCTATACTTATACATTTTCTTTCCTACGAAACCAAAGATCGCTTCCATGTCACATGGAATTCCATTTCGGACCATAGGATAAGGAAACTCTATAGATCCAGTCTGGTTCACCATTTTCTGCACATACCAATAACCGGCGAGTGGGTCGACATCTCCGCCATTACCGCCACCGCCGCCGCCACTACTTCCACCGCCACCGCAACCGGCAAAAGATAACGCCATGACCAAGATCAATGCAATAATTAGTAACTTAAGTACTAATTTATTCATCTGTCATATCCCCCTATAATCATCAATTTTCTTCTTAATATTATTATATTATAATTTGCCTATATTTATAAATCTTCTGTATAATCACGATATATCTCCAAGAATACATTTTCACGAATAATAAAATGGCACGTAAATCAGGACTTTAAACTACACAAAGATGAATTTGGTTACAATTCTGGGGACTGAAAATAAAAAAAGAGCCGCCCTGTTCATTCGGGGCAGCCCTTTTATCTTCATTAATAATCCATTTCGCGCTTTTCAGCGTTGCGCTGAAATTAGGGTTGCAAAAAGAATATCTTCTGCTTTCTCCGGATGCCAAATGTTCATTTTGTGCTCCCATGACGCTTCCGATTGCTTCTCCACTCACCCCTCAGTCTGTTGCTGAGCAATCTTGGCCCAGGTGTCACGGAGGGAGACACTCCGGTTGAAGACGAGTTTTTCCGGAGTGGAATCCGGGTCCACGCAGAAGTAGCCCAGACGTTCGAATTGAAATTTATCGCCGGGCCGGGCTGTGGCCAAAGAGGGTTCAATCCGGCAGGAAGTCAAGACCTCCAGAGAATTGGGGTTTAAATAATCCAGGAAGGTCTTGCCTTCTTCCACATCATCCGGGTTTTCCCGGTTAAAGAGGTGATCATAGAGTCTGACTTCGGCCTCCAGGGATTCTTCAGCGGATACCCAGTGTAAAGTAGCCTTGACCTTTCTCCCGTCCGGAGCGGAACCGCCCCGGGTCGCCGGATCGTAGGTACAGTGCACTTCCAGAACTTCTCCGGTTTTCTCGTCTTTCACCACTTCAGTGCATTTAATGAAGTATCCGTATCTGAGACGCACCTCCCGTCCGGGGGCCAGCCGGTAAAACTTCTTCGGCGGGTCCTCCATAAAGTCATCCCGCTCAATATAGATAACCTTCGAGAAGGGGATCTTTCTCGTACCGGCCTGCGGATCCTCGGGGTTATTCACCGCCTCCAACTCTTCCACTTGGCCGGCGGGGTAGTTATCGATCACTACCTTCAGGGGACGTAAGACCGCCATGACCCGAGGCGCCCGTTTATTCAAATCCTCACGCAGGCAATGTTCCAAGAGGGCGATATCCACCGTGCTGTTGCTCTTGGCAACACCAATCCGTTCACAGAAGTCCCTAATCGCCTCCGGGGTATATCCTCGCCGTCTGAACCCGGCGATCGTCGGCATCCGAGGATCATCCCAGCCGGTCACATGGCCTTCTTTCACCAATTGCAGGAGTTTTCGCTTACTCATTACCGTGTAGGTCAGGTTTAACCGGGCAAACTCGATCTGTTGGGGACGACCGGGCGTCTCCAGTTGGTCGAGAAACCAGTCATATAAGGGCCGGTGGTCCTCGAACTCCAAGGTACAGATGGAATGGGTAATCTCTTCAATGGCGTCGGAGAGGGGATGGGCAAAATCATACATCGGGTAGATGCACCATTTATCCCCTGTCCGGTGGTGAGGGACCCGAAGAATGCGATAGATCACTGGATCCCGCATATTCAAATTGGGGGAGGCCATATCAATCTTGGCCCGCAGAACCCGGGAGCCGTCGGGAAACTCTCCTGCCCGCATTCTGGCGAAGAGGTCCAGGTTTTCTTCGACCGAACGATTCCGGTACGGGCTTTCTTTGCCGGGCTCGGTCAGGGTCCCCCGGTACGCGCGGACCTCATCCGGAGTCAAGTCGCAGACATAGGCTTTTCCCGCTTTAATTAGCTCCACAGCGTACTGGTAAAGCTGTTCAAAGTAATCGGAGGCGTAATAGAGGTGCTCTCCCCAGTCAAACCCCAACCATTTGACATCTCGCTGGATGGATTCTGTGTATTCCACATCTTCCTTAGTGGGATTGGTGTCATCAAACCGCAGATGGCACCGGCCTTTATTCTCCGCAGCCAGACCGAAATTCAAACAAATGGACTTGGCATGTCCGATATGTAAATACCCGTTGGGTTCCGGCGGGAAGCGGGTAATCACCCGCCCGTCATTTTTATTCGTTCGCAGATCTTCCGCGATGATACTCCTGATAAAGTTTGGCGCCGGAGTATATTCATTGATACTCATCTTTGCCGCTCCCTTCGCTCTGTTTAAGCAAGATAATCTTCAATCTTCGCTTAAAGGTGGCTTTTTCCTCTTCCGCTACGCAAATATTTACATGGCCTTTATTCTTTCTATGCGTTCCGAAGTCGGGGGGTGCGTGGAGAAGAGCTGTAAGTATTTGGGGACGTCCTGATCACCGGTCTCCTCCACCATCCGCTGCCAAAACCCTAAGATATCTTCTTTACGGAAACCCGCTTTTTCCATGAAGATCACTCCGTAACGATCAGCCTCAAACTCCGCCTCCCGACTGTAACCTAACTGGGCCATGTTTATGGCAAAAGCTCCGATTTTAGCCATGGTTTCTTTGGATTTATTCTTATCCAAGACCAGTTTTAATATTAATCCCATTCCAACCTGCCGTTTTATTGCATCCATCCCGTGTTTCCGGTCCACATGGGCTATTTCGTGAGCCAGTACCCCGGCCAGTTCACCATCGTTTTGCACATAGTTTAAGAGGCCGGTGTGGACAAAGATGTACCCGGCCGGCAGGGCGAAGGCGTTTACTGAATCTTCCTCCACCACAGTCAGACTGAACTCCAGCTCGTCTTTTCTGCTACAAGCATTAACCAACCGGTTGAAGATGGATTGCAGTCGTTCTTCTTCCTCCGGCTCTAGTTGAACTACGGTCATCTCCGCCATTATACTCTCGTAACTGTCCCCACCGATGTCCTTCTCCAAGCTTAACTCCAAGGAGTCAAAGAAGCCGGCATAACCGGAGAAACTAACACAAATCAGGACTAATAGGGGGAGAACAAGTAAAAACAATGGTCTTCGTCTAATCATCATTTCCACCTCAGTTACTCGTAATGCGTACCTTCGCATCCAATATGTTATTAGTTATTTTATATATTTTATCGTTTCTTGGCAAGAGTAAGTAAGGTCCGCTCAACCCGCGGGCCCCGGATGGCGAAGAGCGCACAATAGCTACTAGTGATGATGAAGAAACGGAAGGAGCTCATCTGGAGCGCCCTCCGTCCTTCATCAACCTCAGCCAAAATCCGGTAAAAAATTCCCACCCCTTGCTCAAAAACAAACCTGCCGCACCCGGTCGATCATCTCCCGTAATTCCCAGGGATCATTTCGCCGAACCGGCTCGTATTCACCATGTAAATTTCTGATTTGATCGGGCATCCCCCCATACTCAATGGTGATAATCTCCGGATCGGTCTTGGTCAACACATAGCGGAGGACGACATAGTCGTCCTCTTCCAGTTTGGTATGGGTGTCAATTACCCCTTCCGCCCGGGTCCATACCCCGGCCAGGTGAACCTCTTTTACCCGGTCTAAGGGAAGCTCATTCAGGTAAGTACGGAGATCCGTTTGGAAGGACCATGCGCTACATCTGGCATGGGCCAGATCAAGTAAGAAACCGCAGTCGCCCTCCAGGCAGATCCTGGTGATAAACTGCGGATCCGCACAGAGTTTATAATGTACCCAAAATGAATAATAGGGAAAGTTCTCCAAGACCAGGGGCAGGCCGATCTCCTGCTTTACCTGCTCAATCGTTCGCAGAAAATGAGCGGTTAAGGCCTCCTCCACTACTGGATTGATCTGGTGTTGAAGATCCTTGTACTCCGGGAAAAAATCCACTGTGGCTTCGAGATGGGTAGAGAGATAGGGCGGATTCGTTCTCTTGATAATCTCCGCTACAATTTCCCGGTTAAAACGAAGCTTCGCTTGGGGATGACCCAAAGCAAGCACCCCGGTTTGGGCAGGGTGCGGCAAGATCCTCCGATACTTCTCCCCCGCCTCAAACTGCCGCCAGCATTCGGGAAAAGGAATGGTGGGCGCCTTGATGTAATCAACCGGCAGATCCGGCTCATCCTCCAATAATGATACTAAAGCCTGTGAAAAATTGACTGCTAACTTCATGGTCCTTCCTTCGCTTTCTGATTCTTTCTCTATTTCAATCTTCTTTTCTCGAAACACTGATGGACAAGACAGTAGCTTTCCCCGGTATTCCAAGAAGTAACGTTCCTCGAAGAGATGGCGGATTAGCGTTTCCCTTTATCATATGGTTCACCGGCCGCCCGCGGGGCTTGGGATGACTTGGAAAAGATTACTAAAACCAGTAAAGTTACGATATAGGGAAAATTTTTCAATAGGAGTCCGGGAATCTTGGCCAGCGCGGGGATGGCCTGGGAAACATTGGCGATAGTACTGGCCAGACCGAAGAAGAAAGTAGCACCCAGGATCCCTAAGGGTTTCCACTGTCCAAAGATGAGCGCCGCCAGAGCCAAAAAGCCGAGGCCGGACACGGTTCCGTTGAACTCACCGGAGTAGGTGACCAGGATTACGGCGCCCCCCAGTCCGGCACAGGCGCCGGAGATCAGAACCGCAATATAACGTAGACGATAGACGTTGATTCCAGCCGCATCCGCTGCTTGGGGATGTTCTCCGCAGGCCCGAAGACGCAGACCGAAGGAGGTCTTGTATAAGACAAACCAGGAAACCAGAAGAATTCCCAGGACCAGCCAGGTGGTGGCGTAGGTCTGTGTAAAGAAGAGTCTCCCCAAGACCGGAATCTTCGATAAACCCGGAATGTCCCGGCGGATCAAGCCGTGGACAATATGGATATTACCGCTGCCAGTGATATGTCTGGCCAGATAGACTGTTATAGCGCCGGCCATCATATTAATGGCTGTTCCGCTGATCACTTGGTTGGCGTTCAGGTTAATACTGGCAAAAGCGTGAAGCAGGGAGAATAGAGCGCCGGCAATCACCGCGGCCAATAAACCTATCCAGATCGCGACTCCGGGCATCACCGCCTCGAGCTGTGCAATCACAAAAGCGCTGGTAAACAGGCCGATTACCATTAATCCCTCCAACCCGATATTGACCACGCCACTTCTCTCGCTGTACAGCCCGCCCAGGGCCGTGATGAGCAAAGGAATGGAATAGGCGACGGCATAAGGAGCTACTTGTTGAATTATGCTCCACATTCTATTTTGCACCTCCCACTTTCTCCTGTACGCCCCCAGCGGAGTCCACAGGAAACCGGGGATTTTGGTTCCGGCGCGCGGTAAACCATTTTTTCGCGCTCTCCCAGTATCTTTCAATTAACACACTGGTAGCGGAGAAATAAATGATCGTGGCGATAATGGTATCCGCAATCTCCGGCGGCACTTTGGTCATGGCATTCATAAACCCCTTGCCGGAGTGCAATAAGCCAAAGAAAATTGCGGCAAAGAATACACCCCAGGGCGAGTTGGCCCCCAGCAGCGAAACGGCGATTCCGTCAAAACCCTGGCTTGGGATGACACCGATTTGCATATTGGAAGCATACCCCACGTAGAAGGCGGCGCCGCCCAAACCGGCCAAAGCTCCGGAGATCACCATGGACAAAACGATATTCCGGCCCGCTTTTATCCCGGCATACTCCGAAGCATATCTGTTGTAGCCGACCGCTTTCAACTCATATCCAAGGGTGGTTCGATTCAAGATAAAAGCGATGATCAGCACGGCGATAATCGCCAGAAAAAATCCGAGATTTATATAAGACCCGTCAAACAGGTTTGTCAGCCACTGAACCTTCAATGAGGCGCTCTCCGGAATTCTCCTAGATTCGGTCTCCAGGTAGGCTCCTTTAAAATAACCCGGGATCACATAATAAACAGTCCAATAGGCAATCCAGTTCATCATGATGGTAGCGACGACTTCGTGCACATTGAATTTGGCCTTGAGCAGGCCGGGGAGCAACCCCCACAAGGCCCCGCCCAGAAAAGCCACGCAGATGACGACGGGCAATAGTAAGGGCTTCGGCCAAGAAAAAGTCAACCCCACGGCAGTAGCGCACAATCCGCCGATCAGCATTTGCCCGGCGGCCCCAATATTGAAGAGTCCGGTCTTAAAAGCAAAAGCTACGGATAAACCGGTAAAAACTAAAGGGGTAGCCGTAGCCAGTGTGTTTCCAATCCGTTCGATGCTCATCAATCCTCCCCGGAACAGATAGACAAACCCGGTGAACGGATTGTTACCGGTGATGGCCATCAATACCGCCCCTGCTGTTAAGCCCAGGGCGACTGCGACTAAAGCAACGGAGTATTCTTTATTCAGTTTAAACTTCCTTTTCAAGCGGTCTCACCTCTCTTCACCCCAGCCATCATCAGGCCGATCTCACTCTCAGTGGCCTGACCGGCTTGGACTTCTCCGATCAATTCTCCGTTACTGATTACGACGATCCGGTCGGCCAAGTTCATGATTTCATCCAGTTCCAAAGAGACCAAGAGCACGGCTTTGCCACGATCCCGTTGTTCCACAATCCGGCGGTGAATATACTCAATCGCCCCCACATCCAAACCGCGTGTCGGTTGGACGGCAATGAGCAACTCCGGATTATGGGAAATCTCCCGTCCTACAATGGCCTTCTGCTGATTTCCGCCTGACAGCGACCTGGCGGTGGCAGCCACGCCTTGCGCGGCCCGCACATCAAAGTCTTTCATGATCTCCTCAGCGTACTCCCGAATGGCCTCCCGCTGCAACAAACCGTTTTTGGCGAAAGGTTCCTGGTTATAAACTTTGAGAATCATATTATCCTCCACCGCATAATCCAGAATCAAACCGTGTTTGTGCCGGTCTTCCGGAATATAGGCCATCCCGGAACGGAGGCGTTCCCGGATCGGCAAGCCGGTGATATCGACGCCCTGTAAAAGAATCCTGCCGCTTTCCGCTTTTCGCAAGCCGGTAATGGCTTCCACCAATTCTGTCTGGCCGTTCCCGTCTACACCGGCCACCCCCACGATCTCACCGGCCCGCACCGTCAAAGAAAAATCCTTCACCGCCGGAAGCTTCCGGTTGTTTAAAACAGAAAGCTTCTCCACTTCCAGGACGACCTTTCCCGGCTCTTTGGGGGCTTTTTCCACAGAGAAGCTCACCTCCCGCCCCACCATCATCCGGGCCATCTCCTCCTCGGTGGTGGAAGACACCTCCACTGTACCGATGAGTTTACCGCGGCGGATGACCGTGCACCGGTCCGCAATGGCCTTAATCTCTTTCAGTTTGTGGGTGATTAAGATAATGGATTTACCTTCGGCGGTCAGGTTACGCATAATGCTCATCAGGTCTTGAACTTCCTGGGGAGTAAGAACGGAAGTGGGCTCATCAAAGATTAAGACCTCCGCATCCCTATAGAGCATCTTCAGAATCTCCACCCGCTGCTGCATACCAACGGAGATGTCTTGAATCTTGGCGTAAGGATCAACATTCAACCCGTATTTTTCAGAGACTGCTTTAATCCGGACAGCCGCTGTTCTCAGATCAACGACTATCCCCTTCTTCAGCTCCATCCCTAGGATGATATTCTCCGTCACTGTAAAGTTATGGACTAATTTGAAATGTTGATGAACCATACCGATCCCCAGTTCATTAGCGACATTCGGGTCGGTAATCTTGACTTCTTCCCCTCTAATCTTGATGATTCCTTGATCCGGTTGGTAAAGACCGAATAAGATGCTCATCAAGGTGGATTTTCCGGCCCCGTTTTCTCCCAGTAAAGCATGGATTTCGCCGGGTTTCAGTTGGAGCGTAATGTCATCATTGGCGACAATGCCAGGAAATTCTTTACGGATCTTCAACATTTCCACGACATAATCCATTCCATCTTCTCCTTTATTCATAAATTTCATTTAAGAAAAAGAAGAGGACGAGTAGTTTGCCATCCTCTTCTTATTTTTAGAATCACCCGCGGAATACCGCGCATTTGCCGGATTTACTTGATCAAGTCGCCTTGTACATCAGCCACCGTAATCTCCCCGGATTTCATTTTTTCGTATACCTCAGCCACTTGTTCTTCCACTTCGTCACTGAGGTTCGGGTTTTCCGCCGGAATACCAATCCCGTCATTTTTCGCGTCAAAAGTCAAAATTTGCCCTCCCGGGAATTCCCCGTCCTTCTCCGCTTTAATCACATCAAAGGTAGCCGTAGATATTTGCTTCATTGCGGAGGTGAGAATGACCGATTTTTCGCCTTCATATATCCCTTCCGCATACTGATCCACATCCACTCCAACAACCCAGACTTCCTCTCCTGCTTTCACCCGGGATTTGGCCTCATTAATCACACCGACGCCGACACCGCCCGCTGCCGCGAAGATGGCTTTCACCCCTCTGTCGTACATCTGAGCGGCCAGTTGTTGCCCGGCGGCTACATTATCAAAAGTTCCCTGGTAGATAACGTTTTCCGGTTTGATCGACATCTTGGTGCCCAGATTGGCATTGGCATAGGCTACGCCTTGTTGGAAGCCCCAGTTAAACTTCTGTACCGCCGGGATCTCCATTCCCCCGATGAATCCGAGCTCCCCCTCTTTAAGCTGTAAGGCGGTAGCTACTCCCGCCACAAAACCTGATTCGTGTTCAGCAAAGAAGATGGAGACGGTATTCTCCTTCACCACCGGTACAAAGTCTCCAGCATGGGGATTGCCGTCTATAATCACGAATTTAGCGTCTTTATATCTGTCTTGGGCATGGAAGATCGCTGTTTCAAATTTAAACCCAGGGCAGACAATGAATTTGAACCCGGCGTCGTAAAGGTTGCCGATTTCTTTCATGTAATCCGCTTCAGTGGTGCCAGCCGGCTTTAGGTATTTGGTTTCTAATTTGAATTCTTCTCCGGCCCGGACAACACCTTCCCATGTCCCTTGGTTAAAGGATTTGTCATCGATTGTTCCGGCATCGGTTACCATACCGAGCTTCAAGCCTTCGGATTTCTTACCACACCCGGCTACGACTAGGATGACTACTAACAGAACGACTAACATTGCCAAACCTTTTTTCCACATTTCTAGCGGCCTCCTTTGTTTTCTTCCAAATTACATCATTATACATCTCATCCGGAATGTTCATGGTCAGGATGTAACTGGAATATGGATTCTACTACTATTCTAGACAATCCGACAAATAGTTTCAAGGTGTAATATTGCGTAAATTGCCATCTTTTTCGCATTCGCCCATTCCGACGGGGTAAAAAGTTATCCGTCTTATTGATACTGGCAGACAATTTGCGGGCCGTGGAACTAAAGTTGCTGCTGTTGTTGCTGTTGTCGCTCGTCCTCGTTGCTTCATCGTCGCCGTTGCTGTTGTCCTGTTGCTGCTGTGCAGCAGCAGCGGCAACAGACGACGATGACAGAACGACAACAACGTCAAAGGCAGCAGTGAACAGTGACAGAGGCTGAAGTAAGCAGAAGTAAAATTATTCGACAGAATCTTTCTTTATACTTATTTTTCTTTGAAATCATGAGAACTCCTTCCTTGTGTAAGACTTTCTTTGCAGAAAAGCGCAGACCACCAAAGAAAAAACGCCCCAAAGTCGCCGGGCGTTCAGAACTTACCCCTTCTCTTACTGGCTGTCTCCCTTTTCTTGGCTTTCGGATTTACAATCACAAAAAATCCAAATCCTCTGCGAGCCTTTGTAAACCGGGACTAGGAAGGCAGGAGGAACAAAACGGTAAAAAAATGACAGACACTGCCGGCCAAGACAAAAAGGTGCCAGATGGCGTGGGTATACTTAATCTTCTTCCAAGAATAAAAAATTGTGCCGACCGTATAGAGCAAGCCGCCGGTCACCAAAAAGACCGTGCTAGTCCGGTTCAACGCGGCCAATAAGGGTTTGAGCGCCACCACCACTAGCCAACCCATGACCAGGTATAAGATGGTCGAGAGGATACTGAATTTATTAATCCAAAATACTTTGGAGATAATCCCGAGGATGGCTATTCCCCAGACCATACCGAAGATGGTCCAACCCAATCCACCCCGTAGCTTAATCAAGGTAATCGGGGTATAGGTACCGGCGATCAATAGAAAAATCGAGGAGTGGTCAAAGATCCGAAATACCCTCTTCGCCTTTCCTTCGGGAAGACTATGATACAATGTAGATGACAGGTAAAGAAGGACCAAGGTTGCACCGAAAATGGCAAAGCCCACCACATGCCAGACGTTACCGTACTTATTGGCGAACACTACCAGTACAGTCAGGGCTGCCACAGCCAGTCCGAATCCTACTCCGTGTAAAACTGCGTTAGTAATCTCTTCACCCAGAGTTTGCCGTCGTTTATTCTTCATTAAAAATCTCCTGTTCTCTTAGAATTCAAAGCAGTCATCTCCGACCTGCTTTTGTGGTCTGTCTCCTGTCTTCTTTGACGACAAACAAGGAAAAAAGTTACTCATAGAAAAAACCCGAAAGCGCGGCAATCCATCATAAATCTTCAGCCGACAAATGGAGGAGACCGAAGAACGTCTTCAGCTTAACATCCCTCGAAGAAAAAAGACAGGATGCCTAAACATTAGCTACTCAAGTTTTTCCAGATGGGCTGTTTAGTTCACTTCTACAGTACTAAAAC
>DUOH01000005.1 GCA_012838955.1 Bacillota bacterium
ACCAAAATCAGCGCTTTCAAAAAAGAACTCCGCTGGAACGAACTCTATTATCACCTGGTCCAAGGGATCGGGGATTAACCGGGCTATACCGTTAGTGAGGCGTGTAACTTTAAAGTGCTTGTAGATCTCAGTTCAAAGGGGGTTGTTAATTATGGCTAATGACCAATATGTTCTGGGACTTGATTTTGGCACGGATTCGGTCCGGGCATTGCTGATTGAAACGGCAACCGGAAGGGAAACCGCCAGCGAAGTGGCTTACTACCCTCGCTGGGCGAAAGGGTTATACTGCGATCCGGATAAAAATCAATTCCGACAGCATCCGCTGGACTATATTGAAAGCATGGAAACGGCCGTGAAAGGCGCTTTAGCCAAAATGCCCGCGGGAAGCGGAGCGCGTGTGGTTGGAATTGGCGTGGACACGACCGGTTCCACCCCCTGCGCTATTGATCGAAACGGCCTCCCCTTGGCTCTGCGGGAAGAATTCCGGGAGAACCCCAATGCCATGTTCATTCTCTGGAAAGACCACACCGCAGTCGGGGAGGCCGCCGAAATCAATCAGATCGCGAAAAACTGGGGCGGCGTTGATTATACCAAGTACGAAGGAGGCGTCTATTCCTCGGAATGGTTCTGGGCGAAAATTTTGCACACTTTACGGGAGGATGCCCAGATCCGGGAACACGCCTACTCGTGGATCGAACATTGCGACTGGATTCCGGCTCTGTTGACCGGCGTTCAAAACCCAGCCGCACTGAAACGGAGCAGGTGCGCGGCAGGGCATAAAGCAATGTGGCATCAAGATTGGAACGGCCTTCCAGCTGAAGAATTCTTGACCGGGATTGACCCGTTGTTAGCCGGTTTACGGGATCGCCTTTATCAAGAAACATATACCTCGGACGTTAAAGCCGGCGATTTGACAGCCGAATGGGCGGAGCGGTTAGGTTTAAAACCGGGTATCGCTGTTGCCGTCGGGGCTTTTGACGCCCACATGGGCGCTGTCGGCGCGGAGATCACGGAAGAGACCTTGGTTAAGATCATGGGCACCTCAACCTGTGATATCATGATCGCCGCACCCGAAGTGATCGGTGATAAACTAATCGCCGGGATCTGCGGGCAAGTAGACGGTTCGGTGATTCCGGGTTACATTGGCCTGGAAGCCGGTCAATCAGCCTACGGCGACGTTTACGCTTGGTTCCGCAAATTACTCTGCTGGCCGCTGGAAGCAATCTTGCCGGAAACCTCGCTCCTCAGTCCGGAGCTGGTAGTCAAATTGAAAGCGGAAATCGAGGCGAAGATCCTCACGCAGCTCGGTGACGAAGCGGCTCAGATCAAAAGCGGAGAAACAGGTTTAATCGCCCTCGACTGGTTAAACGGCCGCCGGACGCCTTACGCCGACCAAACTCTAAAAGGAGCGGTCGCCGGACTGACCTTGGGCACTACCGCTCCCAAGTTCTACCGCGCTCTGGTGGAAGCAACCGCTTTCGGCGCCAAAGCCATCGTCGAACGTTTCCGCGAGGAAGGCGTTGCCATCAATCAAGTAATCGCCATCGGCGGCATCGCAAAAAAAAGTGATTTCGTGATGCAAGTAACTGCCGATGTCTTGAATATGCCGATTAAAGTCGCTCGTTCCGAACAAGCCTGTGCGCTGGGGGCCGGAATGTTCGGCGCTGTCGCCGCCGGAGTTTATTCCTCGGTCAGCAAAGCCCAAACCCGGATGAGTAGCGGATTTGACAAAACTTATACTCCCCAACCGGAGGCTGCGCAAAAGTATCAAAAATCCTATCAAAGATACCAGGAACTCGGTGAAATCCTGGAAAAGCAATTACAAACCCTGTAAAGAAGGTGCCGCGGATGCTTGAAAGACTGAAAGAGCAAGTATTAGAGGCCAACTTGGAGTTATACCGTCGCGGATTGGTCATTTACACCTGGGGAAATGCCAGCGGCATCGACCGGGAGCAGGGCCTGGTCGTAATTAAACCCAGTGGCGTGGCTTACGAAAAACTAAGGACTGATTCCATGGTAGTTCTGACCCTGGATGGCGAAATAGTGGAAGGCGAGTTGCGACCCTCTTCGGATACCCCCACCCACTTAGGCCTGTACCGAGGTTTTCCGGAGATCGGCGGCGTGGTCCATACACACTCCCCCCACGCCACCGTTTGGGCCCAGGCCAACCGGGAGATCCCTTGTTTTGGGACCACCCATGCTGATTACTTTTACGGCGCCATTCCCTGCGTCCGGGTCCTTACAAAAGACGAAGTTACGACCGAGTATGAAAAAAACACCGCCCAAGTCATTATTGAATATTTTCAAAACCGCAATTATCAGCATCTCCCCGGCGTATTAGTGGCCGGTCACGCGCCGTTTACCTGGGGCAAGGACGTCGCCGAAGCCGTCCATAACAGTGTCGTATTGGAGGAGATCGCAAAGATGGCTTTCGCTTCTCTCCAACTAAATCCGGAGCTTGGACCATTACCAAAGTATTTGTTGGACAAACATTTCCTGCGCAAACACGGCCCCAAGGCCTATTACGGCCAGGCGAAGAAGTGATGGACAAAGCCCCCTTAAAGTCTGTAGTCCTTCCCGTGACCGGGGCGGACTACAGACTATTATAACGCCCTTGAATAACAATTACCTGTTCATACTTAATTCGTTAATTTTTCTTTGATAAAGCTCATAGTTCTCCCGGTCAAAACAGACGAAGATTACTTTCTTTATCTGTTGTTCATCTTTCAAGAAGGCGGCCACGGTTTGCAGAGCAATCTCCGCTGCCAGTGCTTTGGGAAAGCGATAGACACCTGTACTGATATTGGGAAAGGCAATGGTGGTCACCGCATTTTCCACCGCCAGCGCCAAGCTGTTCCGGTAGCAATTGGCCAGCAGACGCGGTTCATCCTTTTCACCGCCGTGCCAAACCGGCCCTACTGTATGGATTACATATTTGGCCCGTAGCTTGCCTGCTGTGGTAATGACCGCCTCCCCGGTCGGACACTCTCCTTGCTTTTTCCGGATCGCTTGGCATTCTTCCAGGATCTGGGGTCCGCCCGCTAGGTGGATCGCCCCGTCCACCCCGCCGCCCCCCAAGAGACTGCTATTGGCAGCGTTGACAATGGCGTCAACCTCAACCTTGGTAATATCGCCTTGCCTAATCTGCATTCTTCCACCAATCTGCTTCAACATCTTTTCCCTTCTTTCCTATTGTTTTCTCTCTCCCCCCGGATCCCGCCTAGTAACTTCCAGACTCCTGATACAGCCGTCCGCTTATCCTGTCGTCCGCCAGGTCTTCATGGATAACAACCCCAACATGCAAAGCCTTAAGCAATTCCAGAATGGCCGTGTCGCCAACCACAAACCGGACGACTCCGTAACACGAGTCCTTAAAGGTATCATAGATCCGGCCGGCGCTGGCGCAACCCCGGGGTACAGTATGCACACTGTTGGCCACATATCCAACCTTACCGAAGGGTTCCAGTTCAGCCCGGATGGCTTCTTCATCATACAAGTTCTCCGGCTCCTTGACCAACTTCAAAACCAGACCGGGCTTGAGCAGTTTCGGCTCGAAATAATTGCGGCAACCCACCACCGCCACGTATCTCTTTCCTGCCATTTGCGCTCCACCCCTCACTTTAAAATTTTCCTTCCGATCTAATTTTACCATATGGGAGTGACAACAGTCGGTCAGAGAATAAATGTTACCCCTTTCAACTTGAGAATCTAAAAAAATAAAAGAAACAGCCTAATCCTTGTTCAGCGGTAAATTGGAAAGACCACTGCGTTCAGAATATTTCTTATTAATTAACCAATATAACTCGCTGCAAAAGAAAAACTCTGAAACATAGAGGATCAAAATAGTAATCTATAGAATTAAAGTAAAAATATGGCAAGGAAGGGATGAGCAAAGGTGTGCCCGCACGTTGATTTCTACCGGGTTAGCAACTCGATCAGGGGTCCCGGGGACTCCCTTTATAAGTACCTCCGCGCGGCAATCGCAGAAGCCTTGGAGATCCGTTTTCTGGTGGCCTTCATCACCGAATCCGGCGCCCGGCTCCTGGTCAAACCCTTGCAGGAAGCCGCCGAACGGGGAGTGCCAATCACCATACTCACCGGCACCTACCTCTGTAACACCGAGCCTTACGCCCTGGAATACCTAAAGGAAAAGGTCGGCCCCGCTCTCAACCTGCGGGTGTACGCCGAAACCGGCCGTTCCTTCCATCCCAAAGCCTACTTTTTTGACTTGCCGAGCGACAATGAAGTCTTCATCAGCTCGGCCAACCTCTCCTGGACGGCGCTGACTACCGGGGTGGAATGGAGCTATCGACTGCGAAAGAGCCGCGCGCCCAATGATTATCAGCAATTTGACGAAGAGTATCACCGGTTACTTAACACTTATTCCCTGCCGGTGACAAAAGAATTCCTGGACGAGTATTGGCGGGAGTGGCGAGAAAAAAATAATAACAATTAAACAATATGCGTAGGCTTACTGTAATAAATAAAACAAGTTAGAATGATCAGCAATTTATTGATAGTAATTTCCGAGGTTTCCAAGGGAAACAAGCCATCGGGTTTTTTTAGGATAATTTACCATTTCGCTATCCCGATGGCTTTTCCTTCCAAATTGTGGCCGATTCATGGTATCCAAAACTAAATGCACAATGATAAAGAGCTTTAGTCAGGCTTTCAACTGCTGCTTGCGCAGCCAGTAATTTGACCAGTCACTTCTCCTCTTGCCGGGTCAATTGGATGATCTGTTCCAACTGTTGCAAGTATTGCCGAAAAGCCTCCCGTCCCGCCGAGGTCAAGCGACAGCTGGTCTTCGGTTTTCTCTTGACGAACTTCTTTTCAATTTGAATATAGCCCGCTTCTTCCAGGACCCGGAGATGGACGCTGAGATTGCCGTCGGTTAAGCCCAACTGGTGCTTGAGGGTGAAAAAATCACTGTCCCCCATTGCTGTGAGGACCGTCATGATCCCCAGGCGGGCTTTTGCCTGGAAGAGTTCGTTCAGGTTTGGGATGAGACCGTCGATCATCTTTTATCACTTGCTTCCGCATGATCAAGCCGGTGAGCAGCAGGCTACCACCGCCGCCGACCGCTAGCCATAGTTTACTTTATGATATTGTCAAATAAAATTTTCGTCCCTCATCTTACACCCCGTTTAATTTTTGTTTAGAATTGGTCTTTATAATAATCTCATACCAAATGTGAAAGGTGGGTTATATGATATGATGTCGAGACAAAGGGTTCAGTTTTGATTTGAGCACTGTGCCAGAAGGGGCGGACATCATATCGGCAACATTACGGATATATCAATCTCATTTTTCCGGCGACCCCTACAACAAACTAGGTAAGCCGCTGGTTGAGCACGTAAGTTATGATACTTTTGTCCATGAAGCCAACGGTGAAGCCCAATATACAATGGCTCCATTGGATAATACCATACCGGCGACACCGTCTTTATCAACCAATGCTGAATTAGGTTATAAAACTCTGGACGTTACCCTTGCCGTACGGGCGGATTTGGCGGCTGCCAGGAGTCGCGCGCAATTCCGTCTCCGTTTTGAAAAGGAAGCAAGCGATGAGTATCAATCTAACATGACCTTTTGGACATCGGGAGAAAGTGATACGAACCAACCTGAGTTAGTAATAGCATATAAATAAAGATAAACCCCCTGGATCCTGATCCGGGGGGTTTTTTATATAGTAATAATTTTCCCCGCTGTTGAGGATTACTTTTTCACATCCCCCAATAACTCTTCAAACTGCCTCAAGACCCTTTTGTTTCCGGCAAAGGCCGCACGGACTTTCGCTTCCCATGCGGCGCCGTTTTCCTGGTCCCCCAGGGCGTAATAGTCAAGGCTTAAGAAGATGTAGCAGAGCGGGTCATCCCTCAGCGATAAGGCAAGCAATAATGTGTCAATTGAGTCTTGATACCTTTTAGCATAGAACTGGCTCCGTCCCTTCCCCTGCAACACGCATTCCTTCCAGAAAGCAGACTCCGCCGGGGCCAAGGCATAGGCCTTGTCATATAATTGAACCGCCCGGTCAATCATCTTCTGTTCCGGATAATAACCGGCAAAATAGAACATCTCATATTCATAGGCCAGATCGTAGATAAAGACAAAATAGAAGGGATCGGTGATCGCCATTGCCAATAACTCATCGGCGCCTTTGTATACTTCAGCGTATTGATAGTCATGGAAATTCCCGTATATATTGATCATCTTGACTAAGGGCGCATATGTAGCCAAAGTCGACTCATCAATAAATGAAAGCAGCTGTTCCGCATCCCAAATATTCTGCCCCCCGGGCCCGGCCACGGCAAAGGTAAACAGGATCTGGTGTCTGGGTGCGAATTTCTTAAACGAATCCCACTGCGTAACCGCGCAGAGGGGGCCAAAAAAAGGCTCGTTATTCGGGCCACTGGGCCCGACAGCGCTGAGATATTTCTCCCCCAAACCGACTTGGATAAAATTATGATAATCCTTGATATCAAAGTAATAAGCGTCGTTTGACAATAGTTCCTCAATTGCCGACAGAAACTGTTCTTTATTCACTTCCTCCGCCTTGTCAAGTTCCTGGTTATAACGGTGAAACAACAACTGTTCCTGCATGAAACCCGGCCTTTCGGCCAGGCGGACCGCTTTTTGCAGGCTCTCCAGATCTTCGCGAAAAGCAAAATCCAGATAATACCCGAGGGCCGTCTCTTTTTCGCGCAAGGCTTCTGCCACCAACTTAGTGGCTGCTGTGGGATTCTGGTATTCAATGAACTGAATTATCGCCTCAACCAGCTTGTAAGACGGGCTCCCCTTGGCCAAGTATTGATCCATGTCATTAATGAATGCCGCCACAGCATGGCTGTTGATTTCCGCTGCAGAAATTTCCCCATTTATTTGGTCGATCTGGTGAGTGGAGTTAAAAGAAACCAACGCCAAGTAATAGGCCAGTAAAAAATAGACCGGGTTCTTCTGCCCTTCCTCAATTGACAACTGCAAGGCCTGTTGATAATCCTCCCCCGCCAGGCTTTCCCAAAGCGACCGGATGCTTGTTTCCTCAGCAGCCGTCAGAATACCGGAGGAACAAACCGTCATCAGAATAACCAACGTTAACAGCCCTGCTTTCACCCAAATACCATCCCGCATAATTAACACTCTCCTTTGCTCCGGCGCTCGCCGGAGATTTTCATCTTACCCTTCTCACCAATACATTCAACCACTTCTCCCTTGCCCGGCCCGGTCGCACGTCTGCGCCTACCCGAAAAGAAACCAGTTGCAGGCCGGTACCTTTTTATACTCGATTAAATATATCTTGGCTTTTCATCCCAATATTTTCCTTCGAGCTGCCTGCCATTTCTCTTTTTATTTGTGCCTCCCCATTGTTTAAAGAAAAATGGCACTCCATATTTTTGGCACTGATTTTTAATGTCAATTACCCATTCCGGCTTCATTGGCCTGGCGCCGGGACCCGATTCTCCTCCCACAATTACCCAATCAATTCCTTCGAGATTAATTTCTGGTATGGGACCTAAAAGTGGTTCCAGCGATAAAAACTTTAATTGGGCGTGAGTTTGCCGCAGATCGTCAAGGCGAAAAATATAATCGCTATTTTCTACTGTTACTCCCATCCAAATATGTTTCTCCCAGGGTAACTGCGCGGACAATTGACGCAAACGTGTGGATCGTTTAGTCAATATTTGATATTGATGCCAATTAGCCGTATTCATCGTATTAAAAACTCTATAGATAAACTCCTTCGGGACATCTTCATGAAAAAGGTCACTCATTGAATTGACAAAGATTATTTGCGGCTTTTTCCACCTTAACGGTAAATCCAACATTGATTCATGCAAGGTTAATTGAAAACCGTTTCGATAATTGCGCTGACCCATAGCTTGCAGGCGCTTAGCCATTCTTTCAGCATAACAATTTTGACAACCAACACTGATCTTGGTACAACCCGTGATCGGGTTCCAGGTTGATTCAGTCCATTCTATCGCAGTACCTAAAGCCATGATAATTACCTCTTCCTCAGAATATCCTGGGCAATTTTGATCGCAATCGGCGCTCCTTTAGCATTACCGACGGCAAAGCAAAGAAGAGATAAAGGATTGTTTTCCAAAAGAAAAACCTCCTTTATTTTTCTCATAAAGAAGGTCTTGGTGCTCAAGAATAGATTATCACGAACACGTGTTCGTTGTCAAGCACAGGGAAATCTCATCTACCCTTCTCACCAATACATTCAACCACTTCTCCCCCGCCCTGTCCGGCCGTACGTCGCTGCTGACCCAAGAAGAAAAGAGCTGCAAGTTGGGATGGTTATCTAGTAAACACTGAAAAGACTCTTCGTTATAGTCGTTAAAAAAGCGTCCGTTCCTTCCGGGTCAAAGCCCGCTCCAATTCTTCCACCACATATTGGCCGTTACGAATCGTGATCTCTTCATAATTCGTCGGGTCATAGACCCCATAGTAAATAAAAGGCGTCAACAGGTCCCGGTTAATTGAATCCTTAAGATGGATTTCGTAGATCACATTATCGTCGCAAAGGGCAAAGATATCCCGGTGGTCCGTCCGATAGGGCGTGGCGGTCAAACCCAATAAAAAGCGGGGTTTGAAATACTCCAGGACTTTCAGGTAACTGTCGGCGCCGGCATGGTGAAATTCATCCACCACAAGATAGTCAAAATGATCCGGAGGGAAAGATCTGAGGTGTTCTTTCCGGCTCAACGTCTGAATGGTAGCAAAACAGAGGTCAACATTAAGCTCTTTTTCCCGGCCGGTGAAAAACCCGCTGCTGCTATCCGGCCTGACCCTGGAAAAAGCCGTTCTGGCCTGTTGCAGAATCTCCTCCCGGTGCGCGACAAAGAGCACCCGCTTAAACTTTACCGAATCAAAGGCCGCCAGATAAGTCTTGCCCACCCCGGTGGCGGCGATCACCAGCCCTTTGGTCAGGCCCTCCGCCCGCGCCTGTTCCAGATAATAGAGGGCTTCGATCTGCGCGCCGAAAGGCTGGGGCCGTTCCGCCGGTTCCGGAGGACCCGGC
>DUOH01000027.1 GCA_012838955.1 Bacillota bacterium
CCCCGTCCTTCTCCTGCTGGTAATTGGTTACATTACCGTTACAGGATGATATCTCATGGTTTCCCCCACAATTCCAGGTCATTCCTGCAGCCGCAGGTGAACCGAGTTTCAGTTTAAGTCTCTTGCGGCTGCGCGTCTACTTAATTCCTTGTAGTCATCTGTTATGAATTTAATCGTCAGGAATATGTTGATGTTTCTACCAATCGTAGCCTATTTTCCACCATGGGAATCTCTCTTGACATCCCCTCCAATACTTGATGTAACGCTTTCTCTACTTTCCTCTTCTCCTGCCTGCTGTGCACTTCACCCTCGATGATCAATTGGCCCTTCTCCCAACTGTAGTTAATCGAGGCATTTCTGAGAAACGGATCAGCGTTTAGCCTGTCGATCAACTCGGTAACCGCCTCGGAAAGCGGTCCCGGTCTGACTTCCACCTCATTTTCTATTCTTTTAACTCCGCTCACCTTAGAGACGAGTTCTTCCAAGAACTCCATGTCGGTTTGATTGACCAAACCGGTAAGTCTGACGGTTCCCCCCTTCGCTGTAACCTGTACCGCACGGGCCAGAAGCGTATCATGGTTATACAACTTTTCTTTGACCTGATTGACCAGGTTGATGTCGTCGATCTCTTTCTCCTCCCCAACCTGAAGTTCGCTGCTGACTTCTCTGACCCCCCGGGCCCGACCTGCGGCTTTCATCGCCGCCTCTTTCTCCGCCAGATTTTTAACCTCACCCACCAGCCGTACACGGCCTTTCACCACTTCCAAGCCGACGGTCTTCGGCACCTGTGGATCGCTAAGGAGCTCTTCGCTGACTTCAAACTTTATATCTTCATCGTTAATGGCGCCGTCCGTACAAACCGTAATTCCGTTCTCCACCCGCTTGACCCCGGGTATATTACCGATCAAGCGTTCGGCCTCCTCTTTTTCGGCAAATACATCCACCACCCCCTGGAGGTAGACTGCGCCATCCCTCTCTCTGACCTGTAGCGCATAAGGGGCTAAGGGCGATGTTGATAAAACCTGTTTGATTCGCTCCTCTAGATCCCTTCTTCCCGTATCCACAACCATCCTCCGATCGCCTCCGAACTTATTCTCTTCCTATAACTCCGCTTGGGCGATAAATCTGTTGTCTTCTGTGACTATGCGCCGGGAGCGGCTCGCGCTAATTAGAAGACGTGACACCACCCCAAATTCTTACATTTAATCATTCCCTTAAACCAAAAAAATATCCGGTCTTCAGTAGACCGGAGTGTTTAGGGAAACCGGGATTCAAAGATTGCTCAATACTCTATCCCTTGCCTGGCCTCAGCCCCTTGGCGGTAGGGGTGTTTTACCTCCTTCATTTCGGTTACCAAATCAGCGCAGTCCATCAGAGCCTGTGGCATGTCTCTGCCAGTCAGCACAAATTCGGTTCCTTCCGAAGCAGACTGCAAGAGAGTCAATACCCGGTCCACAGAGAGCAGTCCGTGGTTAACAGCGTGACTGACCTCGTCCAGGACCACTATATCCATTCCGTTCCGTACCGCCTCTTCGGCTGCTGCCAACCCGGACTCGGCCATCTCTATCTCATCCGCTTCCGGCGGGCCGCCTACCAGCCAACGTCCACTGCCATATTGGTGAAAAGGTATCCCCAGTTTACGTGCAGCCTTAAGCTCACCAGTGACTTCTCCGGATTTTAAGAACTGAAAGACGCCCACGGATAAACCCTGTCCCCAGGCGCGAACGGCCAAACCCATGGCTGCCGTGGTTTTCCCCTTACCGTTACCTGTATAGACCTGAATCATCCGCCCACTCCCTCCAGATCGGCCACTCGGCCACACCCTTGACAATGCCCGGCCTGCAAACCGCGGAGCTTAGCGGAGAATCCGTTTCTCTCCACCCACACCTCTCCACAGTCCGGACAGGCGGTAGACGAATAACGCTGATCCGCTACATTCCCAAGATAGACATAGGCCAAACGTTCTTTGGCGATTTGATAAGCTTTCTGCAAGGTGGAGACGGGCGTAGGTGGCAGATCCATTTGATAATTAGGGAAATACCTGGAAAAATGGAGAGGAATCCTGTGATCCAAATCCGCCACAAACTCAACTATCCACTCGATCTCAGCTTCGTCGTCATTCACCCCGGGGATGAGCAGATTGGTAACTTCCAAATGAACCTGCTCCGCCAGGAGGCGAGCGATATCCAACACTGGGCGTACCCGTCCACCGCAGTATTCTCTATAAAAAGCATCGGTCCACCCTTTAAGGTCAAGATTGACCCCGTCAATATAGGGTAAAAGCTCTTGCAGAGGGGCGGGGTTGATAAAACCGTTGGTCACCAGGACATTCTTCAACCCGGCTTTCTTCGCCAGCCTGGCGCTGTCCAGGACATACTCGTACCAAACCAGCGGTTCCGAATAGGTGAAAGCCAGGCCGATACTCCCCCTTGCTTTGGCGCTCTCCGCTAAGGCCACCAATTCTTCGGGTTGAATATCTTCCGCTCTCGTCTCCGCTTGAGCAATCTCCCAGTTTTGGCAGAACCGGCAAGCCAGGTTGCAACCGAAAGTTCCTACGGACAAAATGGCAGAACCCGGATGAAAATGATACAAAGGTTTCTTTTCGATCGGGTCTAGAGCCAAAGCGGTGACCTGCCCATAGTTCTCCAAATATAATTTCCCGCTGCGGGCCACCCGTACCCGGCACTTACCCAGCTCTCCCTCTTGCAAGGCGCAAGACTGGGGACAAAGGCCGCAAACCACTCGTCCGGAGTCAACGGCGCGATATAAATGGGCCGGGACTTCCCGTACTTTCTCGGTCCGCAGAGCGCACTCCTCCTTACTCATACCTTTTTACTTCGAACTTCTCCAACTCTACCTCTTCATGAGGTGCTATTCCCGCCTTTTGCTTGGCGATCCTGATTTGTTCTTCCACGGTGTCTACGCCTTCCAGATTGGGCAGGAGTAGGCCGGTCCGGCCGCCCCTGCGTACAATCACCCCGTATCTCCTTGGATCCAGCTCTTCCAGAGTGAAGACTGGTTCCGGCTTGGCCAACACATCCACAGAATAGATTAACTCCTCCAATTCGTCTGCGCCGATCGGATCAAACCTGGGATCATGAAAAGCCGCGGCAATGGCGTTATGTTTTACTTCTTCGTACAGCGTCGGTTGGGTAGGGTAGATCGTACCAATACACCCACGCAAGGCACCATTCTTTTTAATGGAGACAAAGACGCCGGCGGCTTGCTGGAATTCTACGTTTATTTCCGAGGGATTCTCATTCATTCCCGCTTCCCCTACCCCCGTCAGGTGGCGCTCCACGGTCAAGCGCGCCAACCGCGCCAAAGGCGACTCCGCAGCCCGCCTCTGTAAAACCGCGTCTTTTTGCTGTTTCTCCAAAACAGAGCGGAGGTTCTGTTGGGGATTCTCCCGCCCCGGTGTAAACTGGGCTACTGCATAGCCTACACCGTAGGGCCCTTCATAACTTAAAACCTGAATGTTTAAGTCAAATCCGGCAAAAACCCCCAACAACATCAGCAGGGTACGGAACCCGCACTCCGCCGCTTTTTCAACAAAAGCCGGTTTCAACTTGAAGAGTTCCGCCAGACGGTGCTCCTGTAACAACCGGACCAAAGTCTGATCAAACTCCGCACCACACGGATCGTAAGGGGCCGCTCCCCCCGGTTTTAGCGCGTGTGACAGGTCGCCGCTGGCGATCACAGCCACCCTCCGCCGGGAATTTTTTACGGCCCGGCCGATGGCGGCGCCGAGGATATACTGTTTATGCCAGGGCAACAGAGTCATGCCGGTAGCTACCAAACTATACGACAGATCACCCAAGAAGGAGAGGGGCACGGTCACCCCATGGTCCACCGCTGAGGAAATCCGGTATTGCGCTGCCTGATCCGCTGTTAATTCCATCGCCGGGATCCCCTCCGCTTTCACTTCTGTACAGATCTCCTCCACGAGCAGCCGATCATTCTCCCATTCCCAAGACAGGTCAGCGCCGAATCTGCGCAAGTCGCCACAGAGGACTGCCTCTCCGCGGATGGCCAACCCATCCTGGAAGAGGGGTCCGTGTGGGGAAAAAACCACTATGGTATCTGGAGACACCTCTTTGATCTGTTTGGCCACGGCCTCCATGGCGGATATGGTCCGCCTGGCGGCTTCCCGTTCAGCCCCGCCCACCTCCGGTACGATGAGGGGAGGATGGGGAAGAAAAGCTCCGTAAACCAGCATTCTTTTCCCTCCTTACAACCGAAACATGAACCCAATTGCCGTTTTATGTCTAGTGAAAGTAATATGTAGCCTTTATCCAATATCCTTTCTCCGCTGAATAGTTAAATCCTCCCCACGGAGCCAAGCCCAATTCCCATCTAAGATTAGGATAGTTCAAAATAATATTGAGCATTCCGCCGCATTCCTCCCCATCCTCCCTGAGCTTTCGGAAGAGCTCCGCCCGCACCCGGTGCTTCTTCAAACCATGTCTCGCCGGAAACTCGGTGGTGAACCGTAAGCCCATTCTGGATCTGAAGTCGGCGTCATCCTCCCTAACCTCATCAACCAGGATTAGCTGGCCGACGCTCTTTTGTACTCCAAACATCCAGTCAACGGTGAAGGTGTTGCCTTTCGGGCACTCCAACACGGCCAAAAAATCCCTTTCTCGTCTTTGCTTGCCATTTCCCCATTGCTGAAAGTGTTGTGTATGATCCAGCCTCACTCCGGCGAAAGCGGCAACCTTCCAACTCCAATCCACCCCCCAGGAATTGCTCCAATAATTGCCCCAAGCGTTCTCCGGATATACTCCGCTGGCTTCCTTATACGAGACCGTAAGCTCATGGTTTTTATGTCTGCTCCGCCCTTCAGTGACTAGATTGTATTTTGTCCATGAATTCGGTGAGGTGGCATAATCCTTCACTCTCTTCGTGAGCTCGCCGGTAAGACGGAATTTTTTCCACGGTGTCCACCCGACGCCCAATCCATACTCGGAATAGGCGTATTCGTCCAATGAATATCCGGTGTTGGTCTGGCGCCACTCCCCATCACTCCATAGTTTCCAAGACCACGACTTGGTATTTCTCTTCTCTGTCAAGAAACGCAACCGCCAATAATCACAGGCCGACTCAAAAGAATAACTACCCTCTCCGCCCACCCACCAACCGCCTTTTGTTTTAATCCTGACCGCATTCTTCACCCGGGACAGGCGTTGATACGACATAGGATCATAAAAGACCGTATCCAGACTCCACCGCCAATTTTTTGCCTTATAGGCGACGGCTAGATCGTATTTGTGTAAAAACTCTCCTTCCTGCTCCTTTAGTTTTACCTCCACCGGACCGGCTATAAATCGGGCGCCGACCCCTTCTGCGCAGCTGAAGATGGTGAGCACGCATAACAAGAAAGACTGGGCCGCTTTAGAAAAAGAACCAGTCACCGCTTACCCTCCCCGCTTAAGGAATTAGAGAAATTTTCTTGAGTGCGTATACTGTAGTAAGAAGAGATTTCGATATCTTGACATAATTTTCCTTTATTATAAATTATTTCCTTTAGCAGAGTGAAACTTGTCCTTCCTGCTTTGTTCGGATCTGATCGCGGATTAGCCCACTTTCAGGCAGGGAGAGAGGTTGCATATCCTTAATAATTTTTCTAATTTAGAATAGAAAACAGGAGGTGACAGGAGCTTGTCCACATCCGGGGAGCCACCAGACAACCGCTGCCGGGGCACTGGGGAAGAGCGTAATTCATCACTTAGTTTGGTGGATCAGATCCTCCCTGGGCGGCACAGGTTCATCTAGGAGAATGTGCCCGCCCAAACTGTAGCCTTTCTGTCCGTCAATTAAGACCGTGACTGCCTCCAATTCCAGGTTGAACGCCAAGGTGTTCACAATACTATAAAGGCCCAACAATTCCGCAGCCACTCCTCCGTTGACAGCCGTCGCCAGCTCCGGTTTTACGTCAATAATGGCCTGCTTTCCCCGGAGGCTGATCTTGGTCACCCACTTGCCCGGCGGCAGGCAAGGCAAGAGCGCGCTGTTTTCACCGGGTCCCCGTTGCAACTCGCCGAGCAAACGTTCTGCTTTCATTAACACAGAGTCTTTTGGCGTCAAGCCCAAATCTCTTTCTTCAAAATATAAATTCAAATCCTCACTATAGGGAGAAGTGAAAAAAAGACGGGCAAATCCGGGGGCAACCGGCGGCGGGGGCAGCTCCGGATAGACCTTGCCCGTAAGATTGCTTACAGGCGCCGCTCTGTTCTCCCCTTCTTCCTCTGCCAGATAAATGATGGTCCCGAGAAAGATCGCCTCCGCCAAGCGCTCACGATATTCGGCAGTAGCCAACAACTGTTCCTCCCGGGGGTTCGAGATGAATCCCACCTCCACAGTTACTGAAGGAAGATCCGTTGATTTCAGGAGCATATAATCGGCAGCCAGCGCTTTTCGCCGATTTGGCCCCAGTTTTTCCACTAATTGCTCTTGAATACACCTGGCCGCCGCTTTGCTCGCCGGGTACCGCAGATCGTAAAAGCACTGCGCTCCGGACCAGATCGACTGCGGAAAACTATTCACATGAATGCTAAGGAGCAGGTCTGCTTTACTTTGGTTCACCATCCTTATCCTATGGAGAAGGTCGCGACGTTTTTGAGTGAGTTCACCGGGGACGGGATTTCCCTCCGCCACGTCGCTATAGTCGATATCAGCTTCCCTGGTCATCACCACGTACACACCGACCCTGGAAAAGAGGCGCTTTAACCTCCTGGCGATATCGAGAGTGATCACCTTCTCCTGTAGGCCGGTCCGGCCGACCGCCCCCGGATCCCTGCCTCCGTGTCCGGCATCGATCACAATTCTCCGTCCTGAGACACTGGCCGGACCAGGAGCCGCCACCCGCAGCAAAGGATTAAACTGTAAAACAAAGCCCAAAATGACCAGAACAAGAAAGACGACATATAATAATGGAGCAAAACGGATGCAAAAAACAAAAAAACAGCCTTCATCCTTCATCATATCACCCCCGGCCTTCCTTCTAAAATATGCCGGATCAGCTGATGTTAGAAGCGGACAATAGGCTTAACCGGTAAAGTTCCTGTTCGGCCGGGGTTTAATACCATATTCGCCAATTAATCTTTTATTGACTTTATGGTCTATTTTTGCTATTATATGTTTGCTTTGAATTGCCCCAAAGGAGGAAAGACGTTAAATCCCAAATAAAAAATATAGTCCTGATCTAACATATATCCCGAGGCTTCCTGTGAAGTGTATCATCGGGTAAAGGGAAATCAGGGCGCTTATGGGTCAAAACGTTCTTCCTGACCATTATCCTTAGCGAGGTGAGGTGGAATGAAAACTTTTGATACTGTAGGTGCTCATGTTCTGGCCGATTTTTGGGGATGCCAGGCAAGCAAGCTCGATGATGCCGAGCTGTTGATGCGCAGTCTCCGCGAAGCGGCGCGCAACGCGAAGATGACTATCTTAGGTGAGGAAGCCCACAAATTTGAACCTCAGGGTTTTACAGGTTTGTTGCTTTTGGCGGAAAGCCATATCTCCATCCATACCTATCCGGAGAAGGGGTATGCCGCGATTGACGTTTTCACCTGTGGAAGCGGTAAAACCCAGGAGGCCATCAACTACCTGAAAGTGGTCCTCCAACCCACCCATGTCAAAGAAACGGTATTGCGGAGAGGGGTACCGGAAGAAGCGACTATAGAAAATACCTATTCATCAGTGCATATCAGCGCATAAAGAGAAGGCCGTCCAAGAAGAGGACGGTCTTTTTTACAATGCTTAATGTTTACCCGCGGTTTGCCGCGCCGGACCTTGGTTATACTAAATAGGAATTCCAGTAGAAGAAGAGATCCCGTGCTTGGCTGTGCTAAGTTCTTAGCTCCGCTAAGTGCTTAGCGCAGCTAAGCGTGGCCAAAATCTATCCGGGGAGGCAGCTATGTGAGGACTTTGTGGAAAGGGGCGATCAGTTTCGGCCTGGTGAATGTGCCGGTTAAAATGTATACCGCCACCGAGCGTAAGAATATACACTTCAATTATTTACATTCCACCTGTAAAACACCGGTTCAGTACCGGAAGTTCTGCCCGCGCTGTAATACTGAGGTCAAACAGGAAGAGATCGTCCGGGGTTATGAGTATGAACGCGGCCGGTACGTAATCATCCGCGATGAAGACCTGGAGTTCTTGCCGGGAGAAAAAAACAAAACCCTCGATATCCTGGACTTCGTCGATCTGGCTGAGATTGACCCCGTCTATTTCGATAAAAGCTACTACCTTGAACCCAGCCCGGGCGGGGAAAAAGCCTATACGCTCCTGAAAAAGGCCATGACGGAAACAGGGAAGATCGCCATTGCCCGCGTGATGATCCGGTCCAAAAGCGCGTTGGCCTGCATTCGGGTGTATAATAACCTATTAACCCTAGAGACAATGTACTACCCGGATGAGATCCGCGCCGTTGAAACCCTGTCCGCCGGAGTTAAGGAAGCCGCCCTGCACCCTAATGAAATCAGTATGGCCAAAAGCCTGATTGAAAACCTCTCCACCTCCTTTGCACCGGAAAAATATACCGACGAATACCGGGCTAAACTAATGGAGGTAATCCAAGCCAAAGTGGCGGGAGAAGAGGTGGCAGTAGCTACTCCCCCGGAAATCGGGAAAGTCGTCGACCTCATGGATGCGCTGCGCGCCAGTTTGGAGGCGACTGAAAAACCGGAGAAAACAAAGACTGCAAAGAATGCAAAGACTGCAAAAAACGGACGAAAAAAGAGGACCGGGTGAGTCACTAAGTAATCAGAGTAGGATTAGTTGACTTGTACATGATGGAAGAGGTACGTCCATGACTACAAATAAAGGAATCCCCGACAGACTCCTCCCCATGCTGGCCGTACCGGCGGAACCCTTTGACTCCTCGGATTTTCTCTTTGAAATCAAATGGGACGGCTTGCGTTGCCTGGCCTTCTTAACGGACCGGACCAGGCTGCAGAGTCGAAACCAGAGCGACATTACTCTTCAGTATCCTGAATTATGGGAAACCCACCGGCTACTCCGGACGAAAGACACGATCCTGGATGGCGAGATCATAGTCCTGGCAGAGGGCGCTCCCAGCTTCTTTCAGTTGCAAAGCAGGATGCGTTCAAAAACTGAGCGGAGCATCCGGGCGGGAATGCGAAATCACCCTGTAATCTATGTGCTCTTTGACCTCCTATACCTAGAAGGCCGGTCTTTATTGGACCTTCCTTTTCAGCAAAGAAGAGCATATTTGGAGAACCTGTATACACCCTCCCCCCATCTCCTACTCAGTGAGTGCTTTCCCGAACATGGACGTTCTCTCTTTGCACAGGTGAAGAAGGCCGGTTTAGAAGGGTTGGTGGGAAAAGACCGAAACAGCCTATACTTTCCAGGCAAACGCAGTCCGGTTTGGCGAAAATGCCGGGTCACCAAGAGCGACCACTTTCTAATCTGTGGGTATACCACCAACCCCAAAGGCCGCGCAGATCTCTCCGCTTTAGTCATTGCCGCTAAAGACCGGGAAGATAACCTGGTTTCCTTCGGCTTAGTCGGCGCCGGATTATCTCAAGCAGAGATTGACCATGTATTAAGATTACTGAAGCCACGAATTATTAAAGAATGCCCTTTATCGCACCAGCCGGGGCCTTCCATCCAAAAGGCCGTCTGGGTAAAACCGGAGCTCGTTTGTGAAGTGGAATACTTGGAGCTCACCCCGGACCGCCACTTGCGCCATCCGCTCTACCGGGGATTAAGACCCGAGGTTTCCCCGGAGGAGTGCAGGATCTCGTAGCCCGTCACTCGTGTGCCGGAGAGCATCGAGGAGAAGACGAGAAGACTTCCGGGCTTGTTTGCGCGGCGCCTAGTATTAGGGTGTTTCGCGTGACTTGTGACTTAGCGGAAGGTGGAGGCAGAAAGTTGGATCCCGAAGATAAAGGGGTGACTTCCGGCTACTAGCTCCCGAATACAACTAAGTGAGGCGAACTCAGATGCAGGTCACCCAGTCGAAGGCCTTGACAGTGAACGGTCATCAAGTTCCCGTCAAAAATCTGGATAAACTCTTCTGGCCGGAGGAAGGGATCAGTAAAGGCCAGATTATGGAGTACTACATCAAAATCTGGCCTTATATCAGCCGTCACTTAAAAGACCGCCCTCTCTCTCTGGTCCGTTACCCGGAAGGCGTCAACGGAGACTTTTTTTACCAAAAAAATTTCCCGGATGCTCCGGACTGGGTGGAAAAGATATCCATTCAATCCGCAGACCGGATCATTCATTACCCCATGGCCAACAACCTCGAATCTTTACTATGGAGTATAAATTTAGGGTGTATTGAGGTCCATCCTTGGTTATCCCGGAAAAACGCGCTCAACCACCCCACTTATATAGTTATTGACCTTGATCCGATGCCTCCGGCTGACTTCCGCGCAGCAACCCAAGTGAGTCTGGCCTTCAAGTCACTGCTTGATCACTTGAAATTGGCTGCCTTTCCGAAGATCTCCGGGGCCACCGGTATCCATCTTTACCTCCCCATTAAACCAGTTTATACCTTTAAGCAAACAAGCGCCTTCGTTAAACGCCTGGGTGAAGCCGTGATCGGCGTCCTTCCCCACCTGGCTACTAACGAGCGAAAGATCGAACGCAGAGAAGGAAAGGTCTATATCGATCATCTCCAGAACTCGAAAGGCAAAACCATCGCCGCAGTATACAGTCTGCGGCCCTTCCCAGGCGCTCCGGTCTCCATGCCTGTCTCCTGGGAAGAGTTGCCTTCCGTACGGCCGCAAAGTTTTTCTCTGTTCACCGTCCCCGGCTATCTAAAGGAAGAAGGAGATCTCTTCGAGCCTGTGCTCAGCCTGGAGCAGAAGCTTCCACCGGAACTCCTTACTTAATCCTCCGCAGCCTCCTCTTTCTGAACCGCTCCTTAATCTTGTCCTTCCATCCCTCATAAGAAAAGCCCTTCTGCCACGCCCAGTAACGGACTCCCCTGGAAAACGGCCCTCCGCCGCTGAATAAATAGACCACTGAGATCCCGCTGACAGAGGCCAACCCCAAGAGCAGGCCGCTTATACCCGTCCCGGCTTGCACATGAGTGAGAAAGGTGCTTCCCGCCAATATCCACGCCAATAACTTCGCCCGGATGGGAAAAAGTCCCCAAAAAAGCGCCTCCCAGTCAGGATGAAGTTCCGCCCAGGCCCAAGTCAACCCGACCAGGGGAAGCCATAAACCGTTTACTCCGATCCGCCCTTTAAAAAAGAGTGCGCTTACTAAAGAGATGGCCGCACCCGTAACCAAGGTCACCAAAGCCAGGAAGATCGCATAAGACTGACTTCCCCACCCCCGCTCCAGAGAGCCGCCGATGTACCAGAACCATAAGACGGCAAACAAGAGGGATAATGAGATCCGGTTAACCAAGGGATAGGTAATGAGGGTCCAAGGCCTGAAGAACAACCAGACCGGCTGCAGGGAGAGTAAATTACCGATCAATCCATATAACCATGCCAACAGGGAGATTATTCCGGCGCTTAATATGAGTCCTTTGGTGATCGGTGAAAATTCTCTATATAAGAACCGTCGAAATTCATCATATCGTCTCATGCAGCATCCTCCTTTACTATACTACTGTCTTTTCAACCTTACTTTTTATTCTATCCTGACCTCTAGGGAAAACACCAGGCAGACAGATACGACAATTCCCCTTTTCTGCTCTGTGGAAAAATTCTGCTCTGTAGAAAAAGTTTGCCTTGCAGAAAAAAGACGGCTTCTTGACCAGAGGCCGCCTCCTTTTACTCTTTCCCTTTTTCTCCCCTAAACATTCTCATCATATAAGACCGCCTCCGACCTTGTCCTCCACGTAAAAAACCGTCGTCCTGTCCCCTTGGCTATTATAAAACAACGCCATGCTTCACTCAGCTGCGAATCGCTCCCAGTAAATCTTTGTAAGTATCAATGTCCATCCCAATCTCGGATCTGCGGGCAACAATATCGGACCCTTTTTCCTTTGCGCACTTCACACACCTTTTCGTTTGTGGTAATGCTTCTAAGCGTTCCGCTGGAATGACCTTACCACAGATTTCACACTTTCTAACCATAGTATGCCCCCTCCTTTAATAGCGTTGTCGTGCGCTCTACATCTACCGCCTAACCGCAACGCTTCCAAAAGACGCTAAAACAGCGCTTACCTACTGAGTATTTAGATATTACTCCGGCAATGCGATACAAGATATCCTAGAGTTAAAAATACGGATTAACCTGTGTTTTACTGATCGAGATCAGTAGATCCTCTCCGGCATATTCCCGGAATAAATACTCTTTGAGCTGGTTTAGTCCTTTGGCTTCCATTACATGGTGGCCCGGATCAACTAGGGACAGGCCGATCTCCTTCCCTAGCATAAAGTCATGATAACCCAGATCTGAAGTGATCAAAACTTCAGCGCCTACAGCCTTAGCTTTCTGTAAGTATCTCCCCCCGCTCCCTCCCAGCACGGCAACGTTTCTCACCCGTTCCCGGCGAAAGCCTCCGCAGCGCAGATGTGGCCAGGGAAAAATCTCTTTTACACTGTTGATAAAGTCGTTCCAAGTCATTTCCGTCGGTAACACGCCTATTCTACCCAGACCCGTAGTTTGGCTGTGCTGAACCAGAGGATAGAGGTCAAAGGCTACCTCTTCATAAGGATGTGCCTCCAAGAGAGCGTGAATCACCTTCCCCTTGATTCGAGCCGGAAGGATTGTTTCCAATCTAACCTCCTCAGCCCGTTCTATGCTTCCTATTTTACCCAAAAACGGGTCGGATCCTTCACGCGGTAAAAAAGTACCGGTTCCACTGGTTTGAAAGGTGCAATGGCTATAACTTCCAATCCAACCGGCGCCCGCTGCGGTGATGGCCTCCATCACCACCTCTTCGTACCCCCGTGGGATAAAGACAACTAACTTGAGGTATGTTTCCCCTTCGGTGATGGGCCGGGAATCCATTAAATGGAGGAGTTCCGCCAAGTATTGGTTTAGGCCGCCGGCGGAGCGGTCATAATTCGTATGCAGAGTATAAACGGAAATCCCGTTTTTGATCAGTTCCTCCCACAGTCGGCCTTGAGGCTGATCTAGCCGTAGATTTTTCAACGGCTTAAAGATTGGAGGATGATGAGTGATAATTAAGTTACTGGAGAGGGTCTTTGCTTCTTCAACGGTCTCAGGCGTTAAATCCAGAGACAATAGAATCCCGTTTACTTTTTCTTCAAAGCGCCCAACCAATAACCCTACGTTATCCCATTCCTCCGCCAATTCCACGGGAGCGATCTTTTCTAAAACTGTAGCAATTTCTCTGACTGTCAACAATCAAGACCACCTTCATTCCCATGCTAAGCTGAGAAGTCATTTGGTTGTAGTATAAATTCTAGACCCGACTCCTATTTCCTGCTTTTTTCTTTCTCAAGGAAACCGTCGAAGAGCAGGCCAGGTAATATTTGCCGGTCCATAGCTTTGGTTCTTACATTTCTATGCAATTACTTTTACCAATATCGCAAGAGAACACTATCTAATCCGCGCATCGTGAACGGGAAATCCTGGATCCGGTAGGTATAAAAAAAGTTTCCCGCATACGCTGGAAACTAACTGGGTTCGGAGCTATTCTGAATTGGTGGGCCCACCTGGATTTGAACCAGGGACCGATCGGTTATGAGCCGACTGCTCTACCGCTGAGCTATGGGCCCAAATAGAAATGGCTCCCCGAGCTGGACTCGAACCAGCAACCACTCGGTTAACAGCCGAGCGCTCTACCATTGAGCTATCGAGGAGCGTCAGTGGCAAATATTATTTTACACCTTTCAATAATATAAGTCAAGACATATCCGGTTTTTTTCTATTCTAAAAAATCCTTTAGCTTCTTGCTTCTACTGGGATGACGCAGCTTACGCAGGGCTTTAGCTTCAATCTGCCTAATCCGCTCCCTGGTTACACCGAAGACTTGGCCAACCTCTTCCAGGGTTCTCGCCCGTCCGTCTTCCAAACCAAAGCGTAAACGCAAAACCCTTTCTTCCCTTTGGGTTAAAGTATCAAGGACATCCTCCAGCTGTTCTTTTAAAAGATGGAAGGAAGCGGCTTCAGCCGGAGCCGGAGCATCCTGATCCTCAATGAAATCTCCCAGGTGACTATCTTCTTCTTCACCGATGGGAGTTTCCAGTGAGACCGGTTCTTGGGCGATCTTCATAATCTCCCGTACCCGTTCCACCGGTAGCCCCATTTCTTCCGCAATCTCTTCGGCGGAAGGCTCCCGTCCCAGAGTCTGCAAAAGTTGGCGCGAGACACGGATTAGTTTATTAATCGTCTCCACCATATGCACGGGGATCCGAATTGTTCTGGCCTGATCAGCAATGGCTCTGGTGATGGCCTGCCGAATCCACCAAGTAGCATAGGTGCTAAACTTAAAGCCTTTTCTGTGGTCAAACTTCTCCACAGCCTTGATCAGTCCTAGATTACCCTCTTGAATCAGATCAAGGAAGAGCATGCCCCGTCCCACATAACGTTTGGCGATACTCACCACTAAGCGCAGGTTAGCTTCGGCCAAGCGCCGTTTGGCCAGTTCTTCCCCTTCCTTCGCTCTTTTGGCCAATTCAATCTCTTCCTCTGCGGAGAGCAAGGGAACCCTACCGATCTCTTTCAGGTACATCCGCACCGGATCGTCAAGGGCAATCCCTTCCGGAATTGTAATATCCAAGTCAGGTGTCTCCTCCGGAGAGAAATCCTCATCCGGCTCCTCCTCAGGGTGGTCTGCAATTATTTCAATCCCTTTCGAGGTCAGAGCCTCATAAATCTCGTCGATTTCCTCTGGAGAAAGATCTACCTGTTCAAAGAGGTCCATAATCTCTTGATAGGTGATTGCGCCCTTTTTCCGGCCAATGGTCATCGCCTCTTTGAGAGCCTTCGCCCTTTTCAGTTCCTTATTCTGATCCAGATCCTTCTCCTGATCTTTTTCCACTTTTACTTCTTTCTCGCGCATCTGCGCTCCTACCTCTTTTTCTTTGCCCACTTAATTATCATCCTTCCCAGAGAAAACCGGAAAATTTCATCGCGCTTAGGGTTCTAAGCGCGCTTTTATATTAATCCAGAAAATGAAGAAAATTCTTGCCTTAACTGTTTATGCAGTTCATTCAGTAAGAGCAGTTTTTCTTGTAATTCCCCGGAAGAAAGGGGTTTTCCTTCTTTTTCTTCAGCAGTTACGGCAATTTCTTTTTGTATCTGTTGAATCTCTCTGATTAATTGATTCCGCTTGATCTGGCGGAAGCAACCCTCCAGATCGACCGGTAATGGACTCAATTCGTTCTCCGCCATTAGCTCCGCAAAGAGGAACCGTAATTCTGGGTTGATTTTGCTCTCTGTCGGCGGCCAGTCGCCGCCCACCTCAGCAATATGTAAGAGGTTGTCAAACAAGGCTTCATATTGCTGGTTTGACCACTTGATGCCGGATAACGCTTCATTTATTCGCTCTAAATTATTATTTTCCTGCAAACAGCCTCGTAAAACTTCCCTCTCCAGCTGAAAATTTGTGGTCTCTCCTTTCGTATTGGACAAAACCCCTGAATTCTGCGTCAGCCGGAAAGAATTATTAGTCTGCGTAAACTCAGGCTTAGTATACCTCGCTGCCTGCCTAATATCCAATCGTTGCTTATTTTTCCTTAAATTATCCCAAAATCTCCGCCATTCTATATAAATCGCCTCTTCAGAGACGCCAATCTCTTGAGCCAAAGTCTTAATGTAAGCCTCCCGCGCCACCACACTGTCGACCCTTGCCAGGAGAGGCAGTACTTTCTTTACAGCCTTCGCCTTCCCTTCGGCGGTTGAGATCTCAGCGTGCTGCAGAAGGTATTCCAGTTTAAAGGAGAAGAGATCTTTGGCTTCCGCGATGGTTTGTACAAAGGCCTCTTTGCCTTCCCGCTTGATCAAGGTATCCGGATCATCTCCTGCGGGCAGCTTTGCCACCCGGACATCCACCCCTTCTTGCCGTAACAGATCCAACCCGCGGACAGTAGCGGCCTGACCGGCGGAATCCGCGTCATAGGCGATTACCACTTGTTGTGTATATCGTTTCAAAGTCTTAATTTGATCCCTGGTGAGAGCGGTGCCCAAGGAAGCCACTACATATTCTATGCCTGCTTGATGGGCCTGAATGACATCTAAATAACCCTCGACGATCACGGCTTTACCTGCCGCCCGAATGGCTTCCCGCGCCTGGTACAACCCATACAGATACTTGCCTTTATGAAAGACGGGGGTATCCGGAGAATTTAAATACTTAGGTTGTCCTTCCCCCATGATCCGTGCGCCAAAAGCCGCCGTTTTTCCCTGAGGGGTCATGATCGGAAAGATCAACCGGTCGCGAAAACGGTTATAAAAGCCCTCCGCCCCGCCAATGACTAGGCCGGCTTTTTCCGCCCTGTCCAGAGAAATCCCCTTCTTGCGCAAAAGTTCCACCAACGCGGTCCAGGAGGGCGGAGCATACCCCAGGAAAAACTCCTCCACCGTCTGGGGTTTTATCCCTCTTGCCTCCAAATAAGCCCGGGCTTTCCGGCCCATAGCCGGATCGGACAATACTTTCCGATAATAGGCTGCAGCCAAATGATGCAGGCGAAAGACCCATTCTTGCTCCTGTTTGGCCTTTTTCATGCCGGGTGTTTCCAATGCGGACAGAGAAACGTCCAAATTTGCTCTCTCCGCTAAAAATCGAAGAGCCTGCGGAAAAGTGAGGTTCTCCAATTGCATAATAAAACTGATCACATCTCCCCCTGCTCCGCAGCCAAAGCAATGATAAAGCTGTTTATCTCTACTCACGGTAAAGGAGGGGGTTTTTTCTTGATGAAACGGACAGAGTCCTAGATGAGACCGGCCTCTTTCCTTCAAAGTTACATACTCTGATATTACAGAGACGATCTCATTATTCCTCTTCACCTCGGCAATAATTTCCTCCTGGTTTAAATGGGCCATCTTTTTCACCTTAATGATTTGACTTCCAGTTTTTTATTCGCCTTACGGATCCAATTATCCTCTTTACGTTTTCTTTAAGGCCGAAAAAACCATGATCCCCCTATTTATCTCCGAGAGCCCAAGAGTGAAAAAAGCGCTGAAAAGCGCTTCCCACATCTTAGACGGAGGATTCATCATCCGCATCTGAAAAATTCTATTCCTGCCTGTTCACGGAATCCGGTGAAAATTCCAAAGTCTTCACTTCACCCTCTGCGCCCAGTACCCCCAGATCTTCACCGTTAAAAACCAGCCGTAACCCGCGGGCGTTTCCAATTCGAACCTGCACAGGCCCGGTTAATTTCCACTCCTGAGTCTCATAGGGACGGAGTGTGCCCTCAAAGATCATCGCCCCGGACTGCTTTTCATAGAGGCCGACCCAAACGGCAGCGCGGGCTTCTGCCAATAACACTGGCTGCGCGTCTACTCCCGATTTGGCTCCGCCCTCCGGTTCCCCGTCCTGGCCGGCTAGGGCATCTTCGGTTTGTCCCTCCGAAAGCATAGACACTATTTCATCTTCAGCTGCCTCAGAGGCGGTTTCCGTTGGCCGTCGCTGTTCCGCTAAGAACCGGTTATAGATAAACAGCCCACAGGCAAGTAAGACAGCTAAGATCAACCCGCCAATGACCAGCTTCAGATATACCCTTTTGCGCAATGGATTCCTTACTTTCTGCTTTTCCACTTTGAAGGGTTGTCCGGGAAGAGGTATTTCCGGAGGAAGATACCTGGGTGGGAGCGGTCCTTCTTCCGAAGAAAACCTGTCATCCGGCGACTGCTCATCCTCAGGGGACGCCTGGGTTTCCGCAGCCCGTTTAAGTTCGTAATACTTCTGTAAGACCTCATGTGCATCCAGACCCACCGCGCGGGCAAAATTCATGATAAAGCCCTTCACATAGACCTCGCCGGGTAGTCTCTGAAAATCCCCTGCTTCGATCGCCTCCAACTGGTCCAGGCGGATCTTGGTCGTCTCATTAATCTCCTCTAAAGAAAGTCCCCTTTTAATTCTGGCCTCTCGTAGTAAGTGGCCGATTTCTTTCATGTCTGTACCCCCTTGGCTGATGACCAGGTCTTTACCTTCTTTTCCAAACCGGACTTTGCTTTTACTATATATATTCCTGACCTCTACTCCGATTCCCTGCCGTCTGATCCCTGATCCCAGGAGGGAAATGCTGGATTGTAAGGCATTTACAATTATAGAATACGCATGCCTCCACAGTTGCTCCAGTAATGTCTCTTCTGGACCCGGTTATTTCTCCGCTTTACCCAACAACTCCGCTAATTTGGGCTGGGTAATCAAAACCTGCCGGGGTTTGCTTCCCTCATGCGGCCCGACTATACCCCTCTGCTCCATCATATCAACCAACCGGGCCGCTCTGGCGTACCCCACCCGCAGACGACGCTGGAGCACTGAGGCGGAGGCTTGTCCGTAATCAACCACCAGTTGCACGGCGTCCCAAAACAAATCGTCCTCAACCTCGTTTTCCTTTTTTTTGCTAGCTTGAGGTTGGGCGTTCACAAAGGCCTCAACATAATCGGGATTTCCCTGACTCTTCCAATGCTCGGTCACGGCCTTGATCTCCTCATCCAAAACCAAGGGTCCCTGGAGGCGTTGGGGTTTTAAAGAACCCGTCGGCGCGTACAGCATATCACCCCGGCCCAGTAAATGTTCGGCTCCGGCCATATCCAGAATAGTTCTGGAATCAATCTGCGAGGAGACGGCAAAAGCGATCCTAGACGGGATATTCGCCTTGATTAGGCCGGTAATCACATCCACCGACGGCCTTTGGGTGGCGATCACCAGATGAATGCCGGTTGCTCTGGCCATCTGGGCTAAACGGCAGATGGAGTCCTCCACTTCGGACGGGGCCACCATCATTAAATCGGCCAGCTCGTCAATGATAACCACCACATAAGGCATGGGGTTTTCACCGGCTGACAGGGACTGATTGAACCGCGCCAGATCACGCACGCCACGCTCGGCAAAGATTTTATATCTGGTCTCCATCTCCGTCACTACCGCTCGTAAGACAGCCGAGGCCTTCTTGGCTTCTGTAACCACGGGCGCGGAAAGATGAGGGATACCGTCATAGACCGAGAGCTCCACCATCTTCGGATCAATCATGATCATCTTTACCTCCGCGGGTGAAGCTTTATATAACAGGCTCAGGATAAGAGCGCTGAGACAAACACTTTTCCCGGATCCGGTGGCACCGGCGATTAACAAGTGGGGCATTTTACCCAAATCAGCGATGACCGGAGCGCCGGCGATATCCACCCCGATCGCCACCCCTAATTTTCCGGTTCCCCAGAATTTATTGGTCTGCACCAGTTCCCGGAAGGTAACAATCCGCGGCTCCTGGTTGGGCACTTCAATTCCGATGGCTGCCTTCCCCGGGATGGGCGCTTCAATCCGCAATCCTCGCGCCGCTAAGGCCAAGGCCAGATCGTTGGCGAGATTTACAATCCTGCTTACCTTTACCCCGGGGGCCGGTTGCAGGTCGTACCTGGTGATGACCGGGCCTTGATATACATCGACTACCCTGGCTTCAATCCCAAAAGAAGCTAAGGTCTCTTCGAGCTGCACCGACTGATCCGGGATCTTCCCCCCTCGCTTGCGGGTGGGCGCTTGCAAAAGTTCAATGGAGGGAAGTTGATACGGACCAAGTTTTCGTCCGCTCGTTCCGGAGATATCTATCGCCACTACCTCTTCGGGCTCTTTCTCCTTAACCGGACGGACCGGCAAAATCTGTTCTAAAGGGACACTGTTTTGGGGGGATTCCACGCGCGGGCGCGCCGTCGCCCGGGCGGCAGGCTCCGGCCTGCGCACAGGCTTGCGCTCTTTCTGTGCTCCCGAGGCCTTCCTCCCCTTAAGATGCTTACTAATATTCTTGTGTAATTTATCCGTCATTCCCCGCACTAGAGAGTAAAGATCCTTGACGAAATCAACCAGCGGTTTATCCAACATCAAGATTAAAGCAGTGAATAAAACCAGGCTCAAAACGACTAACGCGCCAAAGAAGGAAAAATACCGGTAGATCCAGTACAGGCAGACACTACCGATGATCCCCCCCCCGTCTTCGTAACCTAAGGGAAGCGGTTCGTGGGTCGGCAGTCCGGCCGTCATATGCATCAACACGATCCCCCATAGGCAAAACAGGGCAAAACCGAAAAATCTGTGGGTCAACATAACTTTTTTAGGGTTGCGCAGAAACTGCCACCCAAAAACCAGCAATAAGCAGGAGAGAAAGTAAGAACCCCTGGCGCCCGTGACTGTCAGCAGTACGGAGCGCACGGTTTCACCAAAAGCGCCGGTCTCTTCCAGAACCTGGGCAAGCAGAGTTAAAACAGCAAAACCCATAATCATGATGCCCATAATTTCTTTTTTTAACTCCCGCACCCGGGGACTGGGTTCCGGTCGCGGCGTCTTTACCTTCTTGGGTTTCCTCTTTTTCTGCGGAAACCCTAAAAAACTAGCAAGTTTGGGCATTAGGAGACCTCCTTTGCCTTCAAGATCACCTGTGCGATGTTGGTGGCGTGATCCGCCACCCGTTCCAGATTGGTAGTGATCTCAACATAAATAATGCCCGACCCCGGCCAGCATTTTCCTTGATTAAGACGGTTGATATGATTCTGTCTCATCTCTTCCTGGAGTTTGTCGATAACCTCTTCTCTCTCCAAAACCTGCTTGGCTACTTCATAATTATCGTCCTCCAAAGCCGTGAGGGCTCTTTTGCAGATATCCTCCACTTTACCATAGAGGAGAGTCAATTCATTGACTGCCAGTTCGGAGAAGGGAAGTTTCTCCTCGATCTTGGCTTCCGCCGATTCGGCAATATTATTGGCGTGATCAGCGATCCGCTCCACGTCATTGACTACATGCATCAAACCCGCTAGATATTGAGATTCGGCCGGATTGAGCATGCTCCTGGAGAGCAGGGTTGACAGATAGAGGGTGATTTTGTCCTGCAAATCATCGACTAAATCTTCCTTCCGCCGCACTTCATGGACGGAGGAGAGACTTCCCTTGACAAAAGCAGTCTGGGCCAGGCTCAACATATCCATGGTCAGATCCGCCATGCGCAGTATTTCTTTGCTGGCCAACCGCAAAGCAACAGAGGGATTGTGCAACATATTATAGTTCAAGAACTGTGTACCGGTATCTTCTACCCGATTCCCATTACCATTGAAGAACCGGTTCATCACCTTATTAACGGGATTCAGAAAAGGAAGCCAGAGCACAGTAAGGAGCAGATTATACAAAGTATGGGCTACCGCGATCTGCCTGGAGATTACCTCAACGCCCTGTGGAAAGATTCGCGGCGGGGAAAGGAAGAAAAGTTCACTGACCCATTCTCCGAACTGCCATAATATATTAGTCATTAAACCCACTAACTCCCGGAAAGGCGCAAAAAACATCAGAACTAAAGCAAAAGTAGTCAGGTTCATCAGCCACTGGGCTAAGACCGCCCTTTTGGCTTGAACGCCGCTTTTTAAGGAGACAAACGCCCCTGTAGCGCAGACCCCCAGATTCGTCCCGAAGACAAATGGCAAAGTGGTGGATAAAGGCAGAAAGGCCGTACGCAGACCGTCCTCAATCACCGGTTGTCCGGCCAAAGTCTGCAATAAACTGATCGCCGCAGCATTACTCTGTACCAAAGACGAAGCAAGAGCGCCAATGGTGTACCCGATTACCGGCTGGTCGGCAAACTGTAAAATGGCACCGCGCACCAAGAGATTGCCGGCTAAAGGTTTCAGTACTGAGGTAAAGATGTTGAGGCCGGTAAAGACCAGACCAAACCCTAAAACAGTCTGTCCCAGATAACGGGTGAGCCTCCGTTTGGCGGAGGAATAAAGTATAAAGCCCAGCCCGACAGCGAGTAGCGGATAATTCTCCAACCGAAAAGTAATTACTTGCACGATTAGGGAAAGCCCCAGATTAATACCGAACATCAGGCTGATGGCCTGCTTAAAATGGATTAAACCGGAACCGAGCAGACCAAGGACGAGCACCATGGCGGCCCCTCCATCTTGCAAAATTACGGTTAGCAGCAATCCGGCTAAGACGGCTATTACTACATTTTCAGTTGATTCCAAGACCCGGCGGATCTTGTCCCCGGCGATTCTTTGGAAGCCCCGGCCCATCAGGGACAGGCCAAATAAGAAAAAGCCCAAGCCTCCCACTAGTCCGAAGAATAATTCCTGCGTCAATACTTTCATAACCGCCCTCCAAAAAAGTAAATTGCGCACCCTTACACCGAAAGCGCCTCGGTATTCAGGTTTGCGGTACGCGCATTGGCCCACTATACATTATTATCTCTTATTCGTGGATCCCTCTTGATCTCCTCTTCTCATCCAAAATCATCAGAGTCATTATAATAAAAAAAACCCCTTTGCCAGAGGTTTTTAATACGGATTTAACCAAAAGATCATATTTCCCGGACTAAACCGGGGATCCAGATAGTCCTCGGGATCGGTGCTAATCATCCGCACGATCCGGCCTTGACCGGGGCCATCCGGGGAAAGCAGCACCCGCTTGCCTTCGACTTCAATCTCGAAAAAGCCCCCATCATCCACGTTCTCTTCCGCCATTACTGCTTCGGGGGGGTAAATTGTGTACAGAATCAACAGTCACCTCTATCTTTCTTTGTTACTTCCTATTTTTTTGGTTTCTCCGCCCGCTCTTACTCACCGATTAGCTCCTTTAATTTAGCCAGCGCGGCGCTGATCCCTCCCACCGCATCGATGAGCCCTTCCTCCACCGCGTCTTTTCCCACTAAAACCGTACCGACATCCCGTACCAAATCTCCGGTACGGAACATCAGCTCCCTCAGTCTTTCTTCCCCTATCTGGGAATGCCTGGTAATGAACTTGATTACCCTATCCTGCATCTTTTCCAAATACTCATAGGTCTGGGGCACCCCAATCACCAACCCGGTCAACCGCAAGGGATGAATAGTCATGGTCGCGGTTTCGGCGATATACGAATACTGGGCCGCGGTGGCAATCGGCACCCCGATGGAGTGTCCTCCGCCCAAGACCAAAGAGACCGTGGCTTTGGAGAGACTTTCAATCATTTCCGCAATGGCCAGCCCGGCTTCGACATCGCCACCGACGGTATTCAAGATGATCAACAACCCTTTAATGTTTGGATTCTGTTCGATCGCAACCAACTGTGGGATTAAGTGCTCATATTTAGTGGTTTTATTCTTATTTGGCAAGATCAGATGTCCCTCAATCTGCCCGACAATCACCATGCAATGTATATTCGAGCCCACCTGGGCCGGAGGGTTCATCTGTCCCAACTGTTTTATGCTCTGCAGAGCAACCCGTTGCCTCCGGGTGGAAGGACGACTAGCCTGCCTCCCGTCTGCCGGATCCGGACTCTCTGCCTCTTCCACCTGTGCAATTCCAGGAGAGAAATAAAGAGACTCTGCGGAGTGAATTTTATACTTCAAGTTCTTTCCTCCGTTTGCTGAATTACTCTTCTTCAACCGTCCGTTCTGGATTCGGAACGGGCAGTCGCTGAACAAATGGCGCCGGGCGTATGGCGTTACGCAAACAAAAACCAAAAAGCGCTGCAGCGCTCCGCGGCGCTCCACTATAGCCGTTACACTCTATATAGTATGAGTTTCCCCTCCTCCAAAAATACCGGTGGTCTACCATAAAACAAAACCACAGCCCTTGCATATAATGGAGTAACCGGGCGCCAGTGGTTCGTCACGGCAAAACCCCTCTTTGGCTCCTGGTCTTTTGCCCCAATCCTCCGGAAAGGATGAACCGATCTTGAAAGCTCTGCTTCTGTGCGGCGGAGAAGGAACCAGACTCCGCCCGTTCACCCATACCAGACCCAAACAACTTTTTCCGCTGGCCAACAAGGCAATCCTCTTTTATATCCTGGAGTATTTAGCCTCCTCCCCCATCCGGGAGGTGGTCATGATCACCGGAACAACCGGTGCGCAGATCAGAGCAGCAGTGGGTAACGGCGAAAAGTGGGGACTACACATTACCTATGTTGAACAACCTCAACCCCTGGGCCTTGCCCACACCGTACTCCTCGCTGAAGAAGCCTTGGGCGCCGAGGCTTTCATGATGTATCTGGGCGACAATTTACTGGAGGAACCCTTATCCGACATTGTTCAGGCGTTTTCCCGAAATTACGCGGCAGGCCGCCTTGATGAACTGGTCCTGGTTCATGAGGTAAAAAACCCCAGCCAGTTTGGAGTGGCGGAGATCCGAGAGGACAGAGTAATTAAGGTAATCGAAAAGCCGGAAGCGCCCTCGAGCAATCTGGCCTTAGCCGGGATCTACTTCTTTTCACCGGAGATCTATAACTCGGTGCGGAAGATCTCCCCCTCCGCCCGGGGTGAACTGGAGATTACCGATGCAATTCAGGATCTGATTAACCGGGGGCAGACCGTGGGATACCGGAGACTGAAAGGTTGGTGGAAGGACACCGGGTCTCCGGAAGAACTGCTCAGCGCACAGAAGTTACTGCTTAGGCAGGAAAAAAAGGAGATCCGGGGTGAGCTGTTTCGCTCCCATATCACAGGCCGGATTCAACTGGGCGCCAATTCCATCGTGGAAAACTCCCGGCTGAAAGGGCCGGTCTGCATCGGCGCCGATTGCCGTATCAAAGACGCGGTGCTCGGACCCTTCCTTTCCGTGGGAGACCGGGTCGAGATCGATCGGGCGGAGGTGAAAAAGTCCATTCTCCTGCCAGGCTGCAGAGTGGAGAACCTCTCCCTCACCGACAGCATTCTGGGTGAACGTTCCCGGGCTTCCGCCCCCCGGCCCGCCTCCCCGGAGGCACCCGGGTTCCCCCACCGCCTGCTGTTAGGTGACGACTCTTCTGTTGAGCTACAGGCAAAGCGCGCGCAAAAGGCCGGGTATGATTAACCTCATGAATTGAGGGGTCTCTTCCCGTACAGCCCACCCTAAAGCCGGAGACGGTAAGTAGAAGAGAGACCCCGGTAAATAAGGCTGATTCCGCGGCAGTGGAGGATCTGCGTTTGGACCGGCTCAAACACGGGTGCACCGCGCCGGTGAAGAGATCATTAAGAATTGAGCAAAGGAGAAACGCTGTGACCTACACGACTGATCTGATTATCGTTAATTTCAACACCAAAGCCTACTTGGCCGCCTGTGTGGAGAGTATCAAGGAACACACCCTCCCACCGGATTACCGGCTCACTATTGTTGACAACGCCAGCACTGACGGGAGCATTGAGTATATCCGCGCCCTACCGGGGATTACCGCCGTCTTTAACTCCAAGAATACCGGGTATGCGGCAGCCTGTAATCTGGGGATTAAAAAAGGAAACGGCAGATTCATCTTCCTCCTCAACAGTGACCTGGTGATGACTGCGGGCTGGCTCCCTCCCTTACTCAAAACTTTGGCCGACCCGGAAGTAGCCGTCGTCGGGCCCAGACTGGTCAACCCCGGGGGTTTCCTGGTCGGTGTAGGTGTGGTGGGCGCCGATGAGCATCCGGTCCTCCGCGGCTGGGCCGAACCGGATGAACCCCATCGGTATGCGGAATATACCGACTGTATCAGTGTATGCGGCGCTTGCCTGGGCATAAAACGTGAACTCCTGCCGGAACTCGGCTACTTTGATGAAAATTACTTTCATTACTTTGAAGAGACTGATTACTGTTATAATGCGCGTTTACACGGATATAAAGTCGTCTACTGTCCAGAGAGTAAGGTGATTCACAGATATAACGGTAGTTGCCGAAACCAGAGAAGACTACAGGAGTATTTTAAAAAGAGCGAAGCTTATTTTAGGCAAAAATGGCGTTTACCGCCGACGGATCTTTGACTCCCTCTGTATCGGCAGGCCTTCGCCATCAGGTGACAACTTGAGGTGATGAAGTGCAGACAAAAAAAGTCCTTCCTCTCCTGGCTATGCTCCCCGTAAGGAATGAGGCCGGGCGCTACCTTTCTTTTGTCCTGAAGCGACTTTCTCCTGTAGTCTCGGGCATCGTCATTCTGGATGACGCCTCTACTGATCACACCGCAGATCTGTGCCGGGCACACCCCAAAGTCCTCCGGTACCGGCGTCTGCCCGAGCCTCTATTCTTAAAGGATGAAGCGCTCTTTCGCAGTCTGTTGTGGAACATGACTGTGGAACTGAATCCCGCTTGGATTCTGGCTTTGGACGCCGATGAAACGCTGGAAGCCAAAGCCCGGAGTGAACTGCCTGTCCTCCTCAACCGGCGCCCGGCGGATCTGATCCGCTTCCCCATTTACCATTTTTGGGGGAACCTTGAGTATTACCGGGTGGATGGGATGTGGAATCCGTTTCTGTATCCGGCAGCCTGCTTATACAGGTATGAGCAAGGACGGACCTATCATTGGGCTAAGCGCCGACTGCACTGCGGCAGGTTTCCGGTAGAAGCCTACCGGGAACGGGGGTTCACTGCCGGACTGCGCCTGTTGCACCTGGGGTACGCGGACGGGAAAGCCCGGCAAAATAAGTTTCTCCGCTACCGGCAGGCTGATCCAGAAGGCGAATTCTGCCCGGCGGAGCACTATAAATCAATCCTCGATCCCCACCCGGAGCTAAAGAAATGGATAGGGGAGAGACTGGAGGTTCCCTGATGAAGACCGGCATAATTATTGTCAATTATAACTCCCGCCCCTATTTGGAGACCTGCCTTACTGCTCTTCTGTTAAAGACGACGACGCCCTTTGAGGTAATAATTGTGGATAACGCGTCTACCGACGATTCCCTTTCTTATTTAAAGGAATTAACCGATCCGCGCCTGCAAATCATCTTGAACCCGACGAACAAGGGCTTTGCCGCCGCCTGTAATCAAGGACTGAAGATCAGCGACAGTGATCTGGTGGTGACCATGAACCCAGATGTGATCGTCCCCCATAACTGGCTGCCCAGACTGGCATGGCACCTGAAGCAGAATAAAAAAACCCTGATTGTAGGCCCGAAAAGCAAAGGAATCGGCGGTCGGCAATGGGCCGGGCCGCTGCCTGCCTCGGGAGGGCTGGAGTCAGCGGACAAAAAAATCTCCCGCCTCTATCGTCGGCGATCAGAAAGGACCAAATTTCTCATCGGCTGTCTGCTCTTGTTTGACCGCCGTTTGCCGGAGACCATCGGCTACTTTGATGAGCAATTAACGTTAGGAGCGGATGATTTTGATCTTTCTTTGCGGGTGCGGAAAGCCGGATACGAACTACGGGTGGCCAAAGATCTCCTTGTCCACCATAGGATCCACGGATCCTTTTACCGTAGTAATCCCCAAGTGACCAAGGAGATGGAGCAGAAGAGTTATGAACATTTCCAAAGAAAGTGGAAGCAGGAGCTGAAGACATACGGGTGGGATCGGTTATTCCATGATTGCCTTCCAGTCTTTCCCGGAGAAAAACCCTTTAAGCCCTATACCTTAATGAGGGGGTCTGCGCAATGAAGATTAAGCAGGAACGGATCCATTCCACTGATGAAGTTCTCACCAGAATTAAACAGGCCTTACAGAAAAGAAGCGGACTATCCCTAGCCAGGCTGGCCAGTGGCGAAGCCCTGGTCCTGGCACATAACAAAATCGTTCCCCTCTCGCGCATCCCTTGGTGGGTGGAGTACGCCGGAGTCAAGTTGCCGAATGAGCAAGCCCGCCGTCTGCTGCTTACAGCCATCACCACCGCTGATATCGTCGGACTCTCCACCGATTATGCGCATTGGGAGTCCGCTCCCTTGCTTGATCTGGTTCTCACTGCCTATAAGGCCAAGCCTAAATACATCACCAGTTCTACCATTAACTGGCACCTTCATGAACAGGACCGGTTATATAAAGCCCTCGGCCAAGAACCTACCGTACTGGTGGGACGGATGGCCAAGGCAGCCCTCCCCTGCTTGCGCCGGAAAGGAGTAAATCTGATTTATGCAGAGGATCTGGAAGGCCTAGAAGATCTTCCTCGCGCTGAAAACGCCCTTTTGGCCAAGCCCTATTTTCGCGTGGCCTTGGTGGCGGCAGGGATTCCCGCCACCATCCTCTGTCCCCGCTTGGCCAAGAAACTGAGGTGTGTGGCCATTGACTACGGTCATGTCATCAATGACTTGGTACAGCCGGGTTTTACCGTAAACGACCTCGATCGGACCAAAAGAGACTGGCGGCAGCGGAAGAATCCGCCGCTCACCGAATAAAGAAGGGCGCCGTCGGTGGAATACCCGGTTTTGACCAAGCCAGTAAAGATTAGCCTACGCCGGGGAGTTTGCCTACAGGCGACCGGATTTGACAGATGGGAGTCGCTGACCATGGGCACTACGGGAAATACGCGCGCGCAAATTTCTCCGTCAAATCGGATCGCTCGTAGCCACCGCTCCTCCAGGTTTTTTGCACTCCGGCCACCCGAAGAATATACGCCAAACGGTGTTTATAGGTATGTTCCCGCCGGGCCCGTTTGGCGGCCGCCCGACCGATGCTCCGGCGTAATCTGTCATTACTCAGGTATTTATGAACTTTTTCTGCTAAATCCTCCGGATCGCTAAAGGTAATGATCTCCTTTCCCTCTTGAAAGCAGTTCGCCACCTCCGGCCGGGTGTGATCAACCAGTTGAAACGCTCCGCATCCCGCCAAGGCAAAAACCCGATCATTCGGACTGGTGGCGCCGATCCGCTTCCGGTTGCCCGAAGGCGGATCAGCCGGATCACGGTGTATATTCAGGTTGATCTTGGCGCCGTTATAATACTTGATTACCTCCAAGAAATCATCCACTACCGGAAGCACACAATCCTTGAGGGCAGGGTGCAGGCTGCCCCAGGTTTCCCAGTCTCCGATGAGCTTTACATTAAGGTCCTTGATGGCCGGGGCGATGGCATTCAGGATCCGTACGCGGTTGGGAAACCCCATACCGACAAAACATAGATCACTATGGTACTTGGCAGGAACTTCAAAATCCTTATGAACATAAGGATTGCAACACCAGGGCAGATAAGAGACTACGCGGACGGACACCGGATGATAGGCGCCTACCGCCTGTTTTTCGTTGGTGAACACATAATCATAGGACTCAATGATCCTGTGGTGATCATCAATCTCATACGGATCCTCCACCAACCAAAGGACGGTTTTGATCCCATGGGCGCCAGCATACCGGATCAGCGCGGGTGGGGTAAAGGTTCCGTGAATTACCAAGATTAAATCGGGTTTAAGCTGACAGATGGTCTTCTTTGAGACAAACTGAGGGGCAAAATGATGGACTGTGCAATTAAAATCTTTGCTTAAGGTCTGATGGATGTCAAAGGCATATCTATAAGAAAACCCAGGAATTCCCGAGTTGATGAAGAGCACCTTCACTTGGCAACCTCCTTTTACGCCCGCTCTCTTCCGGCCAAACTCTGCCAGATCATAGCCTGCGCCTGGGTGGGACTGACCCCCTTCTGGAGGGACCTTCGATTCTTCTGATAGAGTCGTTCCAACCTGAAAAGCTTTGGTCCCCATTTGGCAAAGAAATACTCTATACCCAGTTGTTCTTGGGCAAACCAATAGGGATTCTTGTTCGCCGGGGTGTTACCTCTGGTCAACCCCTCATGGTGCACGGCCACGCTTGCCCCTTGATAAATCACTCTTCTTCCCTTTTCCCAAGCCCGTAAAGAAAAGTCCACATCCTCCAGGGCAATAAAGAAGTTTTCATCCATCCCCCCGAGCTCCTGCCAGAGTCTGTTCTCCACCAACATCAAAGCCCCGGTAACAGCCAGCGCTTCCTTGAGCCCGGTCGCAGTCTTGGCGGTCAAAGGCTGAAAGCGGCATTCATGGTCAAAAGTTCTGAGCTTTGGCAGATAATAGACGCCGGCGTGTTGAATCAGGCCGTTGGGATAAAGCAGACACGCCCCCACTACCCCGGCGCTATACAGTTTGGCCGCATTCACCAGATGATCAAGCCAGGAATTATTGGGAAAGGTAACATCATTATTGACCAGGCAGATATACTCTCCGCTGGCCAAAGCCGCCCCCTGATTAACGGTGGCCGCAAACCCTGTATTTCCACTTTTGCAGAGCAGACGCACGGGTTCTGCGGCCAGAGCCTCCCTCAGCTCCTGCTGAATCCGGAGAGGACTGCCGTCATCCACTACTATAACCTCCAAGTCATACTCCTGCTCCGCCAGGCTGTTTAGTAAAGATTCTACACAATTTACCACCAATTCCACCTGGTTGATGGTAGGAATCACCAAACTCACCAGCATGCGCTTACCCACCCTCATCTTTCCATAACTTATGCGTGCGCCTCCTGCGTGCCCAGGCGCGAATTCACGCGTAATGCTTCATGCGCTACTTAGGCGCAAAATTATATCTGGGTATCGAGTCCCGGCTTAACTTCCCGGTTACCGGCGGGAGCTCTACACCTAATCTGCGCCTCCCGTGACTTGGCATCCTGGTATTTACGCTGAGGTGTAACGGGCGCTGTATTCACGTTATCTTTATCACAGTACAGTGTATGAAAAACCGGGGATAAAAGGACCAGCCCAGTAAGAAAATCACCAGGTAACAGCGGCCTGCCCTCCCTACTCGTATTCGGATTTGATACGAAGCGGTCCAATCCGCGGCAATGACGGACACAAGGGAACGCAGGGCTGTGAAATAGCCAAAAGTCAAAAGGCCAATGGTAGCCCGGGCCGTTCCGCCCGGTAACAAATGCAGTCGGAACAGCACAGTTACTTAAATATCCTCATACCCTATAAAAAAGCGGTTTGTCCGCGTCGGCAGAGGAGTACACGAACGACGACCGCGCCCGGCCCACCGGAGATCCGCGCCCAGCTCCTGCTATCCAAGGAGCTTAAGTCTTTCACCACTTTTTCACTGGAAAGGATTATCAGAGGAATGAGAGGCTTTGAACACTTTATCTTAACCAAGTTCAACGTGGGGTTATATACCAAACCGCTAGCGGAGAAGAAAGGAAGACCGTTCAAGGGGAACTGTTGGATGGAACACCGACTTCGACTCTTTGCCGAATATTGCTTCCCATCAGTCATCAACCAGGTTAACCAGGAATTTACCTGGGTACTCCTGCTTGACCCCGAAACACCCGCCAAATATTTATCAGAATTAAAAAGGTACCAAAGGATCTTCCCACAAATCCGGCTCTGTATTGGCGGGTGGTTCGATCATCACCTCAAACATTTACTGAAAAAAAACACCACCTTCGTAATCACTACTAGGCTTGATAACGACGATGCCCTGCACAGAAAGGCCATCAGCTATATCCAGAAGAACTTTACCGAAGATAAATGCCGGCTATACGGTTTTCCCCTGGGTTATCATTTAGCGGGTAAAAATTTATATCTGAACAGAAGCGGTTGTTATTCTTTTCTTTCCTTAGTAGAAAAAGTACGACGTCTCCACGGCGAGCTGAAGATCAGGACCGTCAGATGCCCGCGCCACCTTGAATTTTACAAATCATCTCCCATCAAGTTCCTGCAACCGGATACACCCATGTGGCTCCAGGTCATCCACGATCGTAACCTGGTCAATCAAGCTAAAGGGCGTCCCATCTCCCTCAGCAGGTTAAACCGGCGGGATTTTGGCTTGAGCCGGAGAGGAGGAGAATCAGATGGAAAAATTTGAACATTTTCTCTTGACTAAGTTTAATAAAGGCCTGTATACCCAATCGAAAAAGACCAAGGGGGATCGGAAAGCCAGAGACGAATGGATGGTTCACCGGATCCGCTTATTTGAAAAATATTGCCTGCCGTCTATAAAAAACCAGGTTAATCAAGATTTCAAATGGATGGTGCTCTTTGACGGGAAAACCCCAAAAGAATTTCAACGGAAGATTCAAGAGTATGCTCAGTACCGAAACTTCCTCCCAGTCTTCGACGGATGGTTCGATCAGCATATAAAAAAACTGCTCAAGCCGGAGACCCAATATTTGATCACTACCAGAATCGACAATGACGACGCCTTCCATAAGAACGCCATCAAGAAAATACAGTTACATTTCACAGAAGAAAGCTCCGGGGCAACGCGGGATCTCTTTCTTAACTTTCCCATCGGCTACTGCCTGGATGACCAGACCGGTCAGATCACACTCAACGGAAGCAAAAGCAATCCCTTTATCACCCTGGTGGAAAAGGTAAAACGAAGCCCCAGGGGAGTGTCGATCAAAACCGTCAGATGTCTGAACCATTCCCATCTGGATCGGGTGGGCAAGATTAAGCAAATCTGCCCAACCACCCCCATGTGGGTACAGGTAATCCATGAGCGCAATATCAGCAACCGGCTACGGGGAAACCCCCTGCCCAGGAAAGAGTTTAGACGGAAAGATTTTGGTTTTTAATCATAAACCGCTTCAGACTGGAGGGCTATGTATGGATAAGCAAAACGTCCTGATCCCCCTCGATCACATATCCGCAGTGATGTGTAATTATGCCCGGCCCAACAGCGCCAGGTCCTGTGTGAAACGGCTGAAAGAATTGGGACTCAAAGAGATTATCGTCTGGAATAATGGGGCAAAACCCATTCCGGAGGCTACGATCAATCTCAACCATAGCCAAAACCAGGGACCAATCGGCAAATACTACGCGGCTTTAAAGACCAGCCGCCCATATGTGCTAATCGTCGATGATGATCACCTCTTGACAGACTCCGGCTTACGGGCCTTTCGAAGATGGGGACGCCGGTTTCCGGCGGTCGCCCAAAACGGCAGTATCTTTGAGCCCCCCTTCACTGACTATCACAAACGGACTCTTTACCGTTCAAATACGGTGCGCAAGCCGCAAAGAGTTGATATGGCGCAACCTAATATGGGCCTGCTCATCCGGACCAGTCTCTATCGAAAACTCTTGACCCATTGGGCTTGGGGAGCGCAAAAAGTTATTTCCCACCGTCCCGGGATCTTCACTACGGATCTGGAGATTAACTGCGCAATCTGGGATCTGACCAAGGAAAGACCGGTGGTCGTCCCAGCGGACCCGAAGGGGTATCAGAAGTTACCGGATGAAGCTCCGGAGAAAGCTTTGATGAACCAGAAGGGTATCTATACAGAAAAATCCAAGGCCTTAAGATGGCTGGTTGCACATGGGTGGCAAATGCTGCGCGCGCGCTAAGCTAAGGCGCGCGTTCGAAAACGCTCTTCTTTTGCACGCCTCCACAGACCTGGTCGTTATGTGCGTACATGAACGTTTTCGTCAAAGGCAGGTAACTTCACCCAAACGAACTACCGCCGATGGCACGAGGTTTTGGCGAGCCGTACAAAAGAGTCCTCCCCCTTAACCGGGGCTGAACAGATAATGACAAAACTACGCCAAAGAGGAGGCAGGATAATGGCCTTAAAGGATATACCCGATAGCAAACTCCTTTCAGAGCTGGAGGTATTAAAGAAGATCAATGAAGCGCTAAAGAGAAAGAAACCCTTTTCCCTGGTACGCGTCGGCGACGGAGAGAATATTGTCCTGGGACAGTATACCTTCCTCCCGGAGAAGGAGTTCATGAATACTTATTGGATCAAAGAATCTTTTGGGGATCGGGATAAAGGAACAGATCTTCCCAATACTCCCCTCCGGGATCAAATGATTGCCTCCTTGAAAAAAGCGGACATCATCGGTGTTTGCTGGCAAGAAAAGAACGACATCCGTGTTCCGGACCGATACAAACGGGGGCTGACCAACAAAATCTTCGACCATCACCGGATCAGACCGGCCCACCTTTGCCATGTCTTCACCAATAGAAAGCTCGTCTCTTATCAAGCCTTCTGGAGATTACTCCACAACTACCGGACCCTACTCATCTCAAAATGGGCAAAGCCCTTTGCGAAATTGATCGCTCACCGGTATGCGACACTGAAGCCTAAGATTGTAGGGTGTCTGTCTTTTGAGCACTATCGGCAGATCCCCAATCTCCTGAATCAAATCGGAAACTTCCAGTTTGACCTGGCCCTAGTCTCCGCAGGAGTCAACGCCGTAGTCCTAACGCAACAGATCGCCGAAAGATACAAAAAAGTAGCGATTGACTTTGGCAAAGCCATGATGTTCATGTTAAAAGACAGCCCAAGAATAAGCCCATGGATACCCAAGCCTACGGCGGTGGCCATCCGTAGTACGCTGTACAGTTCAGGGGAGTTCACCTCCACCGGCGCCGGGCTTTACACTCCTTCATATACAGTCTGCGCCCGGTCCGACAAGACAGGCGCGGGCGCCCGTCAAAAAACAGCCACGTCTGACAAGAAGAAATCAGCCTCCGCCACCGCGCACACACGCGCAAATAAGGAATACTACAGTATTCCGCTTTAAGAGGAGTGACGCCGATGTCAATTGCGAAGATCTCCGACTCCGACTTGTTAACAACCGAAGAGGTTCTAGACCGAATAAAGCAGGCGCTCCTCACTAAGAGCCCCTTCTCCCTGGTGCGGATCGGCGACGGGGACAATATCGTCCTGGGGCAATACACCCATTTACCAGAGGATAAGTTTCTCAACTCTTACTGGGTCAAAGAATCCGTAGGTGAGCAAAGCAAAGGGGTGCGCCTGCCCGATCTCGACCTGCGAGACGCGATGCTGACTGCTATTGGGAGAGCGGACATCGTAGGAATCTGTAAAAATAAAGATGAGATCCGAGTTCCTGAGCGATATAAACGGAAGCTGACCAACGAAATCTTTGCCTATTACGGTTTACGGCCCAAACAGGTCTGCCACAATTTCGCAAACCGCAAGATGGTCTCTTTCCGGGCCTTCTGGGAGTTGCTCCATACTTACCCGACCCTCTTGATCTCCAGATGGGCCCGGAAGTTCGCTCATGAAATCAGAAGCAAATACCGGACATTACCCCCACAGATCGCCGGGTGCATTAATTTTACGGACTATCGCCAAGTGGAAGAGGTCATGGCGAAAGTGGGGAACTACCGGTTTGACTTGACGCTTATCTCCGCCGGTTGTAGCGCCTGCGTCTTAGCGCCGCGGATCGCGGAGCAATACGGAAAGGTCGCCGTGGATTTCGGCAAGAGTATGATGTTCATGGTCAAACAGAGTGACAGAATTACCCCATGGATACCGGAGGCAAGAAATGAAATTCGATAAATATGAAAAAAGAGGCGCCTATCACTGGAAAGAATATGCCGGACGCACTCCCTATCGTAAACTGGCCGAGACCGTCAGCTCATTCTTTCCCGAGCGGGGAAGTGTCTTGGATGTAGGCTGCGGAGACGGCTTAATCTCTTACCTTCTTCACAGAAAGGGGCTAAAAGTAACCGGCATCGATAATCACCCCTTGGCTATTAAATTTGCCAGAAAAAACACGAAAGGACAGATTGAATTCAAACTGCTCAATATCTATAAAGCGTCTTCCCGCCTAAAAAACCGTAGATTCCACTATCTGCTGGCCAGCGAGGTCATAGAACATCTGCCCGATCCGTCAATCCTGAAGAAACTCCTTCTGAGACACTGCAAGAGATACGCCGTGATTACCACGCCCCTGAAACGACAGAAAAAAGGAAAATACCATTATCGGGAATACACCCCTAAAGAACTGGTCGAAGTCTTCCACCCCTTAAAATGTAAACTACTGAAGGTAACTGCGGATCGAATTTACCTAAAAGTAATCCCCAAGAAAATCACGGCAAAATAATGAATTTCCCTGCAGCGCAAGAAGATATTGGTTGGGAAAAAAGGGGATATCCATAAAGGAGAAATTCATATGAAGTTTTCTTTCATCGAACCACACCTGAAAATCTCCGGTGGAATCAGGAGGATCGTCGAACTCTCCAACCATCTGGTGGAACGGGGACATAAAGTAACCATCTATCACCCCTCTGGGGAGAAATGCCGTTGGCTCCCTTGCCGGGCGCTTACCAAGAAGCTGAGCCTGCTTCCGCAGGACCGTCACGAAATTCTGATCTACAACTATCCCCCGCAAAATAAGTATTTTACTGCCACACCGGCCAAGCTGAAGATCTACTATATCCTTCACGCCAACCATATAGTCCACAACAGAAAACTAATCCTTCCCACCTACCGGCAACCCCACGTCCTGAAAGTAGCCTGCTCGCAATGGGTGGAAAAAGAGGTACGTAAATATACCGGGTCCAGGCTGCCCATTATGTACGCAGGAGTCAATCGCCAGATCTTTCATCCGGTTCCGAGGCGAAAGAAAGAAGTGGATGTGGTCTTTTACGGCAGTAAACGCCGGTGGAAGGGAACGGACACCATCCTCAAGGCCTGCGAAATCGGTGGGTTCAGCTACGACTTTTATGCGGGGAAAAACTTGCCCCAGAAAAAACTGGCTGATTTCATCACCAAAGGAAGGGTCTTCGTCAGCGGCAGCTGGTACGAGGGGTGGAACAACTGCAGTTTGGAGGCGATGGCCTGCGGCCTGCCGGTGGTTACCACTGATTGCGGCGGTTGCCGGGAATTCGCGCTGAACCGGGTAACCGCTCTCGTCGTGCCGCCGCGAGAGCCCGCCGCTATGGCAAAGGCTATAAAGTTGCTCTTAAAAGACATACAACTGCGCAAGAAACTGGCCACCCAAGGTTATAAGAGATCCCTCACCTATGATTGGCGCCGGATCGTCAAGGACTGGGAAGAACTAATCAACCGCTTCCTTTGATATAAAGGCAGATATCGGCCTAAGCGCCTATGGAGCCTTGTAGTTTTTTGTTACTTTATCCTTCTCAAATCTCCCTTTATCCTATGAAACAGGATAAATACTCGGCATAGAATGTATAAGAGAAAATCCAAGTTGTGAGGAGATGATGATGAAAATTACTGTGATCGGCTGTGGTTATGTCGGTCTGGTCACTGCGGCTTGTCTGGCTGATTTTGGCCACACCGTCACCGGTGTGGATCATGATTCGTCAAAGATTGCTCTCTTGAAACAGGGAACATCTCCAATCTATGAAAAGGGTTTAACCGCTTTGATCAGAGTCAACACACAAAGAAACAGACTCTTCTTTCAGACAAGTTTAGACCATGGTGTGGAAGACGCGGAAGTTATCTTCATTGCAGTGGGCACACCTTCTCTGGACAATGGAGCGGCCGATACCACACAAGTCATGGCAGTCGCAGCCGAGCTTGCTAAGTATATAAAAGATTATAAAGTCATTGTCAATAAATCAACGGCGCCGATTGGCGCCGCAAAACAGCTTCGTAAGGTGATCCGGGACCACCTCGAAACAGATGTTGAATTTGATGTGGTCAGCAACCCCGAATTTCTACGGGAGGGCCATGCGGTAAAGGATTTTCAAGAACCGGATCGCGTGGTGATTGGAGCGGACAGCCCGCAGGCGCAAAAGGTAATGTCCCGGGTCTATGCGGCCCTAATCAAAAAAGGAGTTCCTTATATCCAAACAAATCTGGAATCCGCGGAAACGATCAAATACGCTTCCAATGCCTTTTTAGCCACTAAGATTACGTTTATTAATGAAATCGCCAAACTTTGCGAGGCTGTAGGCGCGGACATTCGCACAGTAGCCCGGAGTATGGGGCTTGATCACCGGATCGGGCCGCAGTTTTTGAACGCAGGTCCCGGCTACGGCGGTTCTTGTTTTCCGAAAGACACCAAAGCCCTGGCCTATATCGGCCGGGCCTCCGGCGTGCCGCTCACCATTGTGGAAACAGTGATTACCGCCAATGAAGAGCAGAAGGCCCGTATGGTCAGGAAGATCAAAGGCATGGTCGGCGCCGCCCTGGAGGGAAGGACCTTGGGTATTCTAGGTTTGGCCTTTAAGCCGGATACGGATGACCTGCGGGAATCACCGGCTCTTACCATTATAGATAACCTACTGGCCGCCGGCGCCATCATCCGGGTCTACGACCCGCAGGCCATGGAAGAAGCAAAAAAAATCTTCAAAAAAACCCTGATTTATTGTGCGGACCCGTATGCCGCTGCAGAAGGCGCCGAAGCCTTGGTCATCATCACCGATTGGGAGGCATTCAAATTCCTTGACTTTATGCGGTTAAAGAAGGCCATGGCCAGTCCGGTCTTGATTGATCTGAGAAACCTCTATACCCCGGCTGAAGTAGAACAATATGGGTTCAAATATGAAAACGTGGGAAGGGCTGGACATGGGGACAGGGACCTGTCTGATCTCCGTTACCCCGGTTAACCGCGCGTTCTCGCCCACGTTGTGGGGAAATTACTAAAGCTGGAAGGAGCATCCTCGACCATTATGGAAAGGATCGTTTTAGTCACCGGAGGCGCCGGTTTCATCGGATCTCATCTTTGTGAAGCTCTACTGAACCAAGGAGCCCAGGTTGTGAGCTTGGATAACTTCAGTGACCATTATGATCCGGCCATGAAAAGCAGAAATATCGCCGGGCTGGTGAACCGGGCCGGTTTTTATTTATATAAAGGTGATATCAGAGATGCTCAACTTCTAAACAAGATTATGCAGAACCATATGATCACCGATCTGGTTCATCTGGCCGCTTTAGCCGGTGTTCGTAAGTCAATCTCTGATCCCCTTGAATATGTCGATGTTGACATCAAAGGCACTGTAAACCTCCTGGAGTTCGCGGTCAAATATAAAGTCAGCCGGTTCATTTTTGCCTCATCCTCCTCGGTGTATGGGGCGGCGCCTCCGCCTTTTAGCGAAAGAACAACCAGCGCTGACCGGCCGATCTCACCTTATGCCGCGGCCAAGCGGGCCGGAGAATTATTCTGCCGAACTTATCATGAGCTCTACAAGATACCCGTGGCTTGCCTGCGCTTTTTCACCGTCTACGGCCCGCGCCAACGCCCGGATATGGCGATTCATCTCTTTACCCGCTTAATCGATGAAGGCTTGGAAGTTCCCGTCTTCGGCACAGGCGCCAGTAGTCGAGATTTCACCTATATCAGCGACATTATCGATGGAATCACGAAAACTCTCTCCATCCCCCTCACTTATAACTCTTTTAATTTGGGGAGTTCCCAAGTGACCACCTTAACGGAGCTGATCAAGATCATCAGTAGCGAACTGGGGAAGAAAGCCCGGATTTCCTACCACCCCATACAGCCCGGCGATGTGCCGGAGACAGCCGCCGATCTGACTCACTCCTACCGAATCCTTGGGTATCAGCCCCGGGTCTCTCTGACCGACGGAATCAGGTCTTTTATCGACTGGTATCAAAAGCAGAAGCAAACGGAGTGACAAAGCAGGTCCACTCCGCTTTTTCCGTTCTTCCAGTCCATTGCGAACAGCGTCTTGAGATAGAACATTCTTAAGTAACGTGGCGTATGTTAAAAATCTGCCTTTAGTTGCAGCCTAAAAAAGCATTGACCAACCGGACGGGCTAAGGTAAAATTAACAATCAAATATATTTTCTCAACACATGATTACTTACGGGCTCTAATATGAGCTAGCTACGTTCTTAGCCAAGAGAACTATGAAATCAGTAATTAACTGTGGTGTGATGAAGAGACTGCATAGCTGAGGCGAGGCGCGTGGCGCATGATGAGTGAGCCGTGAATAGCACGGCCGAAAGAGAGGAGTTTGCAAATGAAGAATCTGGAAGAACTACGAATGGAGATTGACGGCATCAATCATGAATTACTAAGATTGATCAACCAGCGGACGGCCTTGGTGAAAGAAATAAGTGATTTGAAAGATGAGAGCGGAATGCCCTATTTTGACCCGGTCCGGGAAGGAGAGATGCTGGAGGACCTCTTTGCCAACAACCGGGGCCCCCTCCCCAACGAACTGATTAAAGAGGTTTTTACTTCAATATTCTCTGTTTCTTTGCAGTTTATGGGGATCAAAAAAGAAAAGAAACTCTTAATTAGCTCGGCTGGGGACAATGGGTTTCTGAAGATCCCCCAGATCTTTAACCTACCTTCCGCCGCCCCGATTATCATCGCCGGTCCCTGCGCTGTTGAGAAGAGCGCTTATCTGAAAACCATCGCTTCCCTGCTTAAGCAAGAAGGAGTCAGATTTTTGCGGGGAGGGGCATATAAACCCCGCACCTCGCCCTATGATTTCCAGGGGTTAGAAGAAAAAGGTCTCAAAATCCTGCAGGAGGTAGGCGAAGAATACAACCTGATTACCGTGACCGAAGTGGTGGATACCAGAGATGTGGAGATCGTCGCGAAATATGTAGATGTCTTGCAGGTTGGAGCCAGAAATATGCAAAATTTTGAACTCCTAAAAGAGGTAGGGGATGCGAAACGCCCGGTCATGCTGAAACGGGGTTTGAGTGCCACCATCCAAGAGTTTATGTATGCCGCCGAGTATATCGGGGTCCGGGGCAACAGACAGATCATCCTCTGTGAACGCGGCATCCGCACCTTTGAAACGAAAACCAGAAACACCCTTGACCTATCCTGTGTCCCGTTGATCAAGAAAGAAACCAGCCTCCCCATTGTGGTGGATCTCAGCCACGCTCTGGGGCGGAAAGACATCATCGCTCCCATGGCCAAGGCGGCCTTGGCCGTCGGCGCCGACGGAATCATGGTTGAGGTACACCCCTATCCGGAACTGGCCCTTTCCGACGCCAAACAACAATTGAATCCGGAAGAGTTCAAAAAGCTTTTAAAGGAAATCAGGGGCTGAAGACAGCAATCACGGTTTCTTCTGCTCACTGCTCCTCTTTGTAGTATTATAAAAGGGGAGCAGATTTTTTTTAGAATTCTTCCACGCTTCTTTCCAAAGCGCACTTGGTTGCAGAGTACATTTGTTTAGAAAACGCGCTTATTCACAAAGCGTTGGCCAAAACAAAAAACCCCGGAAATCCGAGGTTCACTTTCTTAAAAAAAGTATATGTGAGTAATTTTCCTTTCTTAGCAGTACTTTAGCAGAAATTTTGAATTCTTATTATATATCCTAATGGCTTATTAGGGGGTTTATCTGGTGGGAGAAGGGGGACTTGAACCCCCACGTTCTTTTGGAACAACGGATTTTAAGTCCGTAGCGTCTGCCGGTTCCGCCATTCTCCCGTTGGTCCGAAGATGATTGGAGGCGGCACCCAGATTCGAACTGGGGAATAAAGGTTTTGCAGACCTCTGCCTTACCACTTGGCTATGCCGCCCAGAAATAAATTTGGAGCGGAAAACGGGATTTGAACCCGCGACCCTCGCCTTGGCAAGGCGATGCTCTACCACTGAGCTACTTCCGCTCTCAACTCTTGCAAAAATTATGATACCACAGACGAAGAGCTGATGTCAAGGGTTATTTTCTTAATCTACTCCAACCACCTGTTCAGCTGCTGGCTGCGCGGCATATCAAAGTTATTATATCACAACCAATTACAAAGACCAACCTTTTTTTCTGGGAAATCAGTCTAAAACTGGTGCGCGTGTATGGTCTGCCCCAATCAGGGTAACCATAGGATAGACGGGAACACTTTAAAGCAGTTGGGGGTGGTCTTCCTGCCGGCGCCGATTAAGATTATGTTTATCACCCGCCCGTCCGCAGGTGGAATCCGCAAACACCTGCTTGGTTTGGTGAAGCGCCTCACCAGTCTTTGCTATGAACTGATCCTAGTCTGTCCCAGGGATGATACGGAATTAACCTCCCTCACTGGGCAAGGAATCAGAGTCTACCCCATAGCCATCCGTGGGGAATTCCATCCCCACCGGGACTTCCAGGCTGCCCTAGAAATAAAGAGCTTAATCGAAAGGCTGACCCCGGATCTGATCCATGCCCACAGTTACAAAGCTGGACTCTTAGGTCTGGCGGCCGGATGGATAAAGAAACATCCTCCTCTGATCTGTACCTTTCATAATCCAGTGCGCAGACACGCCAACAAACTTCAAGACCTGGGCAAGAGACGCCTACTCACCGCTCTTGGCAAACGGGCAACCCACGTCATCACTGTCTCGCAAGCCTTGCGCAGTGAGGCCCATACCCTGCTAGGGATCGCAGAGGAAAAAATAACTTGCATCTATAATGGAATTGACCTGGCAGAGTTTTCCGCCTCGCCTCAAGCCAAGGCCATCTGTGACACTTTGGGAATAGGGGACTATAGGTATGTGGTGGGAACCGTCTGCCGGTTGATCCCGGAAAAAGGTCTGCGGTGCTTGATCGAAGCCGCCTCTATACTCCAAGGCCAACTCCACAAAGTTTGTTTTATCGTAGTGGGCGATGGGCCGGACCGGCCTTTCCTGGAGAAGCTCGTCCGCGAAAAAAAGATGGAGCAGAGCTTTGTTTTTTTGGGCTTCCGCCCAGATGTGCCTGATATCTTACCCTGCTTCGACTTGTTCGTCCTCCCCTCGATCGAAGAAGCTTTATCCCTGGCCATCCTGGAAGCGATGGCCGCAAAGATCCCGGTAATCGCCACTGCGATCGGAGGGATCCCCGAAGTTGTCACCGCAGAGACAGGAATCCTGATTCCTCCGGACAACCCGCAAATACTAGCCGCAAGTATCCGGCAACTTCTCCTACAACCTCACTACCGTCAAACGTTGGGCCGGGCTGGCCGGGAACGTGTGAAAAGGTTCTTCTCCTTGCCTCAGATGGCCCAGAGGCACCATGAATTATACGCAAAAATCCTGTCTAGCCTGGCGAAGAAATAAAATGCAGAAAGGATAATGATCTTGTCGTACCACATCCGGCTTGCTGAACCACTGAATATACAGAGCGAAAGCATGGGCTCGATCCCCAAACCAACTCTACTTTCGCCGCTTTTTTTAAAAATCCTCAGTAATCTGCTGCTATTGACATTCGGCTGGAGCAGGCCGGCCCTACCAAGCCCGGCTACAGCTACAACGACGACCGCCTCCTCCCAGGGAAAAGTCCTTGTCCTTTTTGTCAATGCTATCTCATTAACGGATCTAGCCGAAGCGCCCACTCCCACTCTGCACACATTAATCAAACAGGGCGCATTAGGTCTGGCGAATGTCCGGACCGGTGGTGCTTTCTCCCCGGAGAACGCTTATGCCACCATCGGCGCAATAGACCGGGCCGTGGGCTCTTCCCGGGCCGGAGAGGCCTTTGTTGAAGATGAAAATACAGAACACGGCCGGGCCGGGCAAGTCTTCGCCCGGAGTACCGGAATTACGCCTCCGCCTCGTTCCATAGTAGTTCTGGATTACCCTTATCTACTACGGGCCAATACCCGTTTCCGGCAAGAAGCGGGTCTGGGCGCACTAGGCGAATACCTGACGAACTACGGAAAAATAGGAGCGGTGATTGGAAATGCCGACACGGAACAACCCGGCAGGGAAATCGCTCTGACCTTAATGGATAAAAGGGGTATTGTCTATGCCGGTCAAGTCGGAACGGAACTGACGCGCGACAACCCCCGGAAGCTTTATGGACTGGAAACTGATTACCACCAAGTCCTGGTCGCCATCAGGGCTCTTCTGCCCGCCGCTGATTGCCTTCTGATTGAAACAGGAGATACATCCCGCTTGGAAAAAGGCCGTGACCTAATCCTGCCCGCCCGGAGAAAGAAGTTGCTCCATGCCGCCCTAGGGGATTTCGATGCTTTTCTCCGGCAACTACGTCCGGAAATCCCCGAAGAAGACCTGGTGCTGCTGATCGTATCCGCTTATCCGTCCAGAGAGGCCAGTACCCAAGGTGATACACTCACCCCGGTGCTGGCCGTAGGCCCCGGTTTCGCCCCGGGCCTGTTGTATTCGCCAAGCACCAGGCAGCCGGGGATCATAAGTATCTTTGATCTACAATCTACTCTCCTTGCTGCTGTGGGCCTGAAAACTCCCGATCGTTTTCAGGGGCGTCCCCTCTCCTCTGTCCCCCACGCTGATCCTCTTGGCTATTTGCAGAAGGCCAATGCCCGTATTATCAAGGTGAATAAAGACCGTTCCCCTATTTTAAAGGGGTTTGTCGTGCTCCAAATTATTCTAATCCTTTCCGCGCTGACCGTCATCTTGCTGCGCCCGTCATCTCCCTTCTACTACCAGCTTTTATCCATGCTTTTACCCGGGATTACCAGCGTGCCTCTGGCCCTCTTGGCGCTCCCCCTCTTTAACCTGGAAGGCGTCTTCAAAATCTCCCTCTACCTGATCTTCATCACGATCGGCGTGGGCGTCATTTCTTTCCACAAGAAGCTAGCAGCTCCCCGTCTCCCCGGCCTGCTGGCGCTGGTTACCGCCTTGGCCGTCCTCCTGGATACCATGGCTCACTCTCCCCTGATGAAAGAGTCAATCTTGGGCTTCAGCCCGGTGGGAGGAGCCCGCTATTACGGGATTGGTAATGAGTACTTGGGAATTTTATTAGGAGCATCCGTCACCGGCGCCACCATCCTGATGGACTGGACCCGGCGGAAGACTCTCTTTTTCTACCTTAGTATACTCTTTTATGCAGCTATCACCTATTTTGCCGCCGCCCCGTGGTTCGGTTCGAATTTTGGGGGCGGCGTCTCGCTGTCAGTTACTTATCTCTTAATCATGCTCTTGTTTTCCAGGAAAAAAAGAAGCCGCCGCCGAATTATCTTCACGGCATTGGCTGGCGCCGCCCTGATCGTCACCGTATTCGCCCTGATTGACCTCTTCAACATCACTGGTGAGCAGTCCCATATCGGACGATTCGCCGCCAACATCCGCCACCACGGAATACAGGCAGCGGCGCCAATTATCCTCAGGAAGATCCGGATGAACCTTAAACTCTTGGAGTATACCATCTGGACAAAGGCGTTACTCTCTTTCCTCGCTGTCCTCCTGGTCTTGACTTACCGACCTTCCGGAAAACTGGCTGAAATCGCCGAACGCTATCCCCTCTTCCTCAAGGGCTTCTGGAGCGCGGTCATCGGCAGTATCGTAGCGCTGCTAGTCAACGACTCCGGTATTGTGGCCGCCGCCACTAGTCTACTCTACCCGGTCATGACCGTACTAACGATTGTGGTGGGGGATCTTTCCCCCGCCGAGCATATGTGACTTCCGATTAGTCCCTGGTGGCCATAATCCTATAATCGTAGATTACTATTGATCTACAAAACCCTTAATCGCCGTTGTTTTCTCGGTGGGGAGGTCGCCCAGTTCATCCGGTGTCACGCTGCCTCTACCGTTACGCGCATGGCATATCTTCATTTGTTAAAAACAAATTTTTACTGCAAAATAAGTAAAAATATGCTATATTTATTAGCTGATCACACCGTCAATCTCACTCGCGCAACAGTCCGGAACGTATCTCTCGGCGACAAACTGATGATGGGGAACATGCGCGTAAACGCCACACACACCCGCCGGATGATTTGGCTATTTTTTTTCTAGGAGGAAAAAGCATGATTAAACCGGATCAAAACCGCACTCCCCTTTTTGATGCTGTAAAAAGATATATGGAAAGCAATGTAATTCCTTTTCATGTGCCAGGACACAAACACGGGCAGGGCATCCCGGAGTTCAGAGAATTCCTTGGTGAAACCGCTTTCAAAATGGATCTCAATGGGATGGAGGATCTGGATTTTGCCACCAATCCCACAGGCGCCATCCTGGAAGCCGAAAAATTGTTTGCCCAAGCCTTTGGTGCGGAAGCCGCCTTTTTCTTGGTAAACGGCGCTTCCTCGGGTGTCCTCAACATGATCCTCAGCGCCTGTGATCCCGGTGATCAGATCATCATTCCTAGAAATGCACATAAATCCACGATTGGGGCGATCATCCTCAGTGGGGCCATGCCTGTTTATGTGCAACCGGAGATCAACGAAGAATTAGGAATCGCCACCGGTGTGACGGTCAACCGGATCAAACAGGCGATTAAAGACTATCCTCACGCCAAAGCGGTTTTCGTGATTAACCCTTCGTATTATGGGATAGCTCCGGATCTGAAATCCATCGTCCGTGTGGCGCACTATGCCCAAATGGCGGTCTTGGTGGACGAAGCCCACGGCGCTCACATGTCATTCCACGATGACTTCCCTCTTACCGCCATGGAAGTCGGCGCCGATATGAGCGCCATCAGCATGCATAAAACCGGCGGATCACTTACCCAATCCGCCGCCCTATTGATTCGCGGGGGCATGATCCAACCCGAAGCCGTCAAACATGTCCTTAACCTAACCTTCACCACCAGCGCTTCATATCTCCTGATGACCTCGTTGGATGTGGCCAGAAAACAACTGGCGGTGAAAGGTAATAAACTGCTGGAGCGGACTCTGAGTTTGGTCAGATGGGCCCGGGAGGAGATTAACCAGATCGATGGTTTATACGCCTTTGGACGTGAACTCGTGGGCGCCCCGGGTTTCTATGATTTTGACGAGACTAAACTTACAGTCTCCGTAGCCCAATTAGGCTTAACCGGTTATGAGACCGAAAGTATCTTGCGAAAAGAATATAATATCCAGATTGAACTCGCCGACCTCTATAATGTTTTACCCTATATTAGTATAGGAGATACTGAAGAATCCGTCAGACTACTAATTGACGCCTTTAAGGACCTGGCTTCCAAACATGCCAAGACCAGCCGACGGAGGAGGATAATCATTCCCAAAAATCCGCAGATCATCGTCTCCCCCCGGGATGCTTTTTACAGTTCAAAGAAGGTTGTGCCACTGGAGCAGGCTAAGGGGGAGATCGCCGGAGAGATGATCATGGCCTATCCTCCGGGCATCCCCGTGATCTGTATGGGAGAACGGATCGATCAAGATATTATCGACTATATCAAACTCCTAAAGAGTGAAAAATGTGAACTGCAGGGGACGGTGGATCCTTACGTGGAGTATGTTAGAGTACTTGGAGTGGAATAGCTGCTCGTTCCTGGTCACTGGTGGGCATGGGCGCCTGCGGAGGAAGGCTGATGGGTTCTTGGCCCATCACGCAGAAATGACGCGTGAATGGCGCGTGCGGGTGATGAAAAAGTTCACGTGATGAAGAGTATACGATGAAGCGTTCATGTATTGAAGTCGTGGAAAGGCCACTCAATCAACTGGAAAAGACCAGACCGGGCGGCTGGTGACGAGAACCGCCGCCCCGGCAAAAATAAAAAAACCGCTCAGCAATGAGCGGTACTTTTTTACTGGCGGAGCCGACGAGACTCGAACTCGCGATCTCCAGCGTGACAGGCTGGCATGTTAACCGACTACACCACGGCTCCATTTATGGTGGGCGAAACAGGGCTCGAACCTGTGACCCCTTGCTTGTAAGGCAAGTGCTCTCCCAGCTGAGCTATTCGCCCCCCAATTTAACAGGTTACATCCTTCGTTAAGCAACAACACAGGACATGTTGTCAAAATTGACGGCAGAAATAATTATACCTCATTTATCGGTAAATGTAAAGTGTTTTTTCACTTTACCCTCACAATAAAGTGAACTTACCTGTAAGAGAACTCTTTTTTATTGCACCCGGTGATTATGGACTTGAGCCGGTTTTTCAGAAGAAAAACAAGCTCTTCGCCGGTAATTGTTTCCCGAATGTACCAGGAAATCAACTGTCCAAATCCCAATCTAAGCTGCTGCTTATCCACAAAATACCTCCTCATTCTCGTAGATCTCTGGTGATTTATGCAGGGCGGGTCGCTGGCCCCACGGTAACGGACCCCATGCTGCCAGCATTTATCCTTACATGCTTCTCTATTCTTTCTTCTTTCCGGCATCTTTATACTCCCGTGGAAGAAGTGGAAACACTAAGAAAAACACTGGGGCTTTCCGGCAGAAAACCACCTGACGCAGGAGATATGTTAGCACATTACCCCGGGAAATTCAAGAACAAGAAGGTAACAAATGAGCCGCTTTACAGCAAGACTTCGATAAAACGCCGCTCCACAGTGGCGGCGCCCATTTGCGCCGCGCCCGCCGTGCCGTGAAAATCCGAACCACCGGTGGGAAAAAGCTCGAGTTGATCGGCGATCCGGAGCAGCTCAACACGGACTTCAGGGGAATGGGTCGGATGGAAGACCTCGATTCCGGCCAGCCCGTTCCCTTTCAACGTCTTAAGCATACGTAAGTTTTCCAGACGGCCTGGATGAGCTAACACCGGCAGGCCACCGGCTTTACTGATTAAGTCCAGTGCTTCCAAAGTCTGTAATTCCTGGTGGGGAACATAAGCCACTCCTTCTGGGCCAAGATAATATTGGAACCCAGCTCGCTCCGGATCTTCACCGATGATCTCCTTTTTCTTCAGAGCCAGGTAAATGTGGGGGCGACCGATGTACCGGCCGCGTGTATCCTGGCAGACCTTCTCCAGGTCGTCCCAGCACAGATCAACCCCTGCTCTTTGCAGCTTCTTCAGGATCTCTTTCGCCCGTTCAATTCGGGTGTCAATCACCTTTTCCAAGCGACAGCGGAGTCCGTCATGGTAATAATCCACCCGGTAACCAAGGATGTGAAGCTCCTCTCCTTGGTATTGAGTGGTCATCTCCACGCCTGGGATGGTAATCACCCCTGCCTCTTCTCCGGCTGCCCTGAACTCCTCCAAGCCGTTTAGGGTGTCATGATCAGTCAGCGCCAGCCCGGTCAAGCCCTGCTCTTTCCCTAACTCAACCAGAACGGACGGGGAATAGAGCCCGTCCGAATAATTGGAGTGAATATGCAGATCAAAACCCAAACTCTTCACTTCCTTCGAAAATAAACACTGCTTTCTGCTTCGCAGACCATCCTACTTAATTACTGGTTGTGACTAAGAATGGCCGTCCAGAACCTTCACGGTCGCCCCCAAGGCGGCCAGGTCAGCAAAGAACGTCGGATAAGATTTACTGACATGCTCCGCTCCGTCAATCTCCAAACCTTCCTGTGTACGCAAGGCTAAAGCGGAAAAGGCCATAATGATCCTGTGGTCATGATGGGCGTCAATGACCACCCCGCCTTTATATCCTTTAGGTTCTCCAGTGATCCGTAATTCTTCCGGAAACTCTTCTACTTGTACGCCGACTTTTCTTAATTCCCGGGCAAAATCGCTGATCCGGTCCGATTCCTTCCAGCGTAAATTGGCGATCTTTCTGAACCTGGAAGTTCCCTCCGCCAACGCGGCTACTACCGCCATGGACAAGACGGCGTCCGTGGCTTGATCACCGGGAAAATCCGCGGCCTGTAAGGGCCTCCCGCCTTGAATCCGGATACCTTGGGGATCGGCGGTCAAATCCGCTCCCATCTTTTGTAAGTAGGGAATAACCGCCCTTTCACCCTGAACGTCATTGAGGGCAAGGTTGGATAAGACCACCTCCGACGGTAAGAGCACAGCTGCGGAAAGCAGGGCGGAGGCAGCCGGATAATCACCGGGCGTCCGGTAGGACCGGGGCTGGTAGCTTCCAGCCGGTACAGTAAAGATTAAGTCTTCCCAGTCTGCTTCTACTTGTACGCCGGCCTCCGCCATCACCTTGATCGTAGTCGCCAAGGGAGGACGAGAGGCCAGTCCCTCCGTAATCCTTACGGTCAATCCGCCAAGTAGAGGAGCGACAAACAGCAAAGCCGTGGCAAATTGGGAACTGACCCGGCCGGAAACCATGACTTCCCGTTTGGCAACGGGTTTTTGCCCATAAATGACAATCGGGAGACAGCCGTTCTGATCATGAACCTCTGCGCCGAGCTCCCGGAGGGCGGTTAAGAGATCCCCTTGTGGCCTCTTGCCCAAGGACTCGGGGTAGGAGGTTACATACTCAGTCTCCGGCAACAGTAAACCGTAGGCCAGGAGCAGACGTAAAATCAAGCCTCCGTTTCCCGGATTCAAAGTAAGCCTTCCCTTCGGTAAGCTTTGAATCCCCCCGATCCGGAGCAGGCCGTCTGCTTCTGTAATCTTCGCCCCCAACTCCCGGCAACACTCGATGAGCGCCCGGGCGTCATCATTGAGGGCGGGGGAAGCGACAGTCGATTCGCCTGGCGTCAAAGCGGAGAGCCAAATATAACGCGAGGTATAATTCTTGGAACCCGGCGCCCGGACCTCACCTTTTAGAGAGTCCGTCGGTCCGACATAGATCCTCACTGCTGACCATCCTCCCTGGCTTGCACTTGGTAGCCGTGATTTTTTAGCACCGTAACCGCCTGGGCTAAAGCTGAGGCCTGTTCAAAAGCGACCCGCAGCGTGCCTGCTTCTCCTTCCCTGATATGCAAGATCTCGAGGTCTTTGATATTTAAACCCTGCTTCGACAGGAGGTTAACCACGCCGGAGATGGCCCCCGGCCGGTCCTCAATCACCACCACCAGTTCATGCAGGAGGGTTAAGAAGCCCTTGTTCTTTACAGGAAGTTCCGCCCGCACCAGCCTGGCCCGGTTGAGGCGCTCCTCCAACTCTTCCTTGGCTGAAGCGGCCAGGTCTTGCCGGAACGCGGTCAATTCCGCAATCAACTCATCCACCATCGCCAGCAGGGGTCCTCGGTTGGAGAAGAGAATCTCCCGCCATAAACCGGGCGCCCCCAGAGCGATTCTGGTGGTATCGCGAAACCCCCCGGCCGCCAGGGATAAAGTCCCGGCCAGCCGCTTTTCCAGGGAGGCGGCGGTGTTAACCAGGGCCGCGGCAACCACATGCGGTAAGTGGCTGACCGCGGCGACCATCAGGTCATGTTCCTCCGGATCCAGCAAGTGAGGCAGGCCCCCTACGATCCGAACGAAGCGACAGAGCGTCTCGAGAATCGGTTCGGGGATATTTGCTCCGGGGGTAAGGAGGTAAACAGCGTTTTCAAAGAGAAAAGGGTCAGCCGCGCTGATTCCGGAGCGTTCAGTCCCGGCCATGGGATGACCGCCCACATAGTAAACGTCCTCCGGTAACAGCGGCGGGATTCTCCGGTGAAGATCCGCTTTGGTGCTGGCCACATCCGTCAGGATGGTCCCCTTCTTGAGGAAGGGCGCCAGCTCTTTCACGACCGGTACGGTCTGCTCCACCGGCGTCGCCAGCACCACCAGATCGGCCCAGGCCGCGGCGGATAAACGATCAACCTTCTTATGGGCTGCCGCCCGGGCTACGGCCTCCTCCGCCACTCCGGGAGCGAGATCATAGGCGATTACCTCCCCTACAGATTTGGAACGGCAGAGGGCCATGCCCAGTGATCCCCCGATCAAGCCCAGCCCGATAATGCTTACTTTCCCTAAGCTCATACCTTTCTCCCCATTACCTTGATTAACGGCTGAACTCCGTCGAGCAGGGCGCCAAACTCATTAAGGTTCAAGGATTGCGGCCCATCGGAAAGCGCCTGCTCCGGCCGGGGATGAACCTCGACCATCAAACCGTCGGCTCCGGCGGCCACCGCCGCTTTGGACATGGGCAGGATCAGGCTTTTGCGACCAGTAGCGTGACTGGGATCGGCGATCACCGGAAGGTGACTCAATTCCTTGATCAGAGGAATAGCGCTTAGATCCATGGTATTCCTGGTTGCCGTCTCAAAGGTGCGGATGCCCCGCTCACAGAGGACCACTTGGTAATTGCCTTCTTTCATAATATATTCCGCAGCCATCAGCCATTCCTCAACAGTAGCCGCCAATCCCCGTTTCAAAATGACCGGCTTCTTGCTCTGCCCCACCTCCCGTAGGAGAGTGAAGTTCTGCATATTCCTGGCTCCGATTTGAAACATATCCGCGTACTTGGCCACCAATTCCACATCTTTGGGGTTGACTACTTCGGTTACTACCGGTAGCCCGGTCTCCGCGCCCGCGGCTTGTAAAAGCTTCAGCCCTTCTTCCTCCAGCCCCTGAAAAGAATATGGTGAAGTTCTCGGTTTATAGGCGCCGCCCCGTAAGATCTGCGCGCCCGCTTCCTTGATCCGCCGGGCGGTGGTGAGTAACTGTTCTTCATCTTCCACCGCGCAAGGACCGGCCACCACCACAATCTGCTCCCCGCCGAAAGTGACATGGCCCACTTTCACCTCGGTGTGGGCGCTAAATTCTTTGCTCGCCAGTTTGAAGGGTTTTAAGATCGGCACCACCTTTTCCACTCCGGCCAGCGCTTCGATGGCGTGGATCAGTTCCGGAGTCTTCTCCCCAATGGCGCCGATGATTGTCCGTTCTACTCCTTTCGAGACATGTAGCCCGAAGCCCAGCTCCTGCAGTCTCTCTTGCACCTGCCCCAATTCGACCGGGCCGGCCTGTGGCGACATAACAATAACCATCCTTCAAATCATCCTTTCTACCATCCTACTTTTGCGTCACCCTTACGCAAACTTGACCAAGGTTACTTTCCCAATTCGCTCAGAACTTCCTTTAGAGCCTTGAGGAACCTTTCATTCTGTTCCTCAGTACCGACGGTTACTCTTATATATTTAGGCAAACCGAAGATATCTCCGGTACGCACAATCACCCCTTTCTCCAACATGCGCTGGAAGACGTCCTTGGAATGATATGGAGTGGCAAAGAGAATAAAATTGGCCTGTGTCGGCACATAGTCCAAGCCCAGTTCAGTAAAGCCCGCGGTCAGGAAGGCGATTCCGTCCTGGTTGAGTTTTTTACTTTTCGCCAAAAACTCCGTATCCTCCAGGGCCGCTCTGGCGGCGGCTTGCGCCGGAATGTTCACGTTGAATGGTTCTTTGACCCTATTGAGGTAAGAAATCAACCCGGCGGCGCCAATCCCATAGCCCACACGGAGCCCGGCCAGCCCGTAAATCTTGGAAAAAGTCCGCAGTACCAGTACGCGTCCGTCTCCAATATAGTCTATACCGTCCGGATAAGCCGGATCCTCCACATACTCAAAGTATGCCTGGTCCAGCACGATCAGCACTTGCGACGGAACGGAGGAGATAAACTTCTCCAGTTCATCCTTGGTAATCATCGTGCCGGTAGGATTATTGGGGTTGCAGATAAAAACAGCTTTGGTCCGCTCAGTGACGGCAGCCGCCATCTGTTCCAGGTCGTGTCCGAAGTCTTGTCCAGCCGGTGCCCGGCGTATCTTGGCTCCCATCAGGTGTGCGGCATAGGCATACTCCCCGAAGGTATGCTCGGAGATGACCACCTCATCACCAGGGCGGAAAAAGGCCTCCGCCAACAACTTGATGATCTCATCTGAACCATTGCCGATGATCAGTTCTTCTACTTTCACCCCGAGTTTCGCCGCTAACGCCTGTTTTAAGTAAAAGCTGTTGCCATCCGGATAAATGTGCAACTCCGACAAGACTTCACTCACAGCGGTCCGGCCCTTGGGGGAGGGCCCTAAGGGGTTCTCGTTGGAAGCCAGTTTAATCACGTCCGTAATCCCCAGTTCCCGTCGGACCTCATCCACTGGTTTTCCCGGTACGTAGGGACTGATCTCCAAAATTTCTCTGCGGATTAACGAATCATACTCCCACGCCCGGTTGTTCTTAAGTATTTTCTCTTCCATTAAACGCACCACCTATCAAATTAATGAATTAATTAATTAATTAATCTATATTAATTGGTAAATTAATTAAATCGCCAGTTCCCATCGGCAAATACCACTTCTACCGTTTCCGCGTTGGCCACAGTCCTCTCCTCGGTCTGCAGAGACTGGGCAAAAAACGCTTTGAGCAATCCGCCGTGTGTCACCACGATCATCCGCCGTCCTTCAAAGATCCGGGCTAAAAAGGAGAAGGCCTGCTCCGCCCGGCTCCTTAGCTCCGCTTTACTTTCCAAACCCGGTAGCTCTCTCTCCGGACGCGACCCCGGATAGGCTACTTCCACTTGCGCTTGGTTCATACCCTCCAAGGGGCCGAAAGATCTCTCCCGTAATTTCGGAAAGAACAAAACCTCCAACCCAAGCTCGTGCCCGATAATCTCCGCAGTCTCCCTGGCCCGTTTCAAGTCACTGGCGACAATCCCTTCCCATCCCCGCCCCTGTAGTCTTCTGGCGGCCTCTTCCACCTCTCTCCTACCATCTGCGTTCAGTCTGGTGTCTGTCCACCCCTGGATCCTGCCTTCGACATTCCAATCGGTTGATCCGTGTCGTACTAAACAGAATACCGTCTGCTGGGGCAAGGTGTTACTTCGCCCAGTCCGGCCGGAGTTTTTTTGCTTCGTGCAGATAAACATGGTGAATCTCCTCCAAGCTTGACTTCGTATAGTAATGGATCAGTACGCGGATGCACTTAGGCAAAGCCCCGGGCGCCTGCATCTCCATGGTGTCCAGTAACGGAAGCTTCGTATAACCCAAGAGACGAACGGCTTCCGCTGGAAAAGCCGCGGTCAAGTCCGGTGTGACTGTAAAGATGGCGCTGACTAAATCATCCGGCTTGATCCTGTTTTCCTCGATAATCTTTGAAAACATTTCCTTCGTCGCCAAGAGGATCTCTTGGCGTTCATCCTTTTGTACGGTGGTTGCTCCTCTCACCGCTCTGACTCTTTTCATTGTTCCTCCGGTTGCTTGGATATTCATCTTTTCTCAGCTCAAATCGCCCTATGTCCGAGCCCAACCGCTACTTCATCTAGGTGCAACATGCCAATGGCGCAAAAAACCGCCACACTGACGTGGTCTCCATGGCGGGCTAAGCCGATCTTTCCGCCGATACTCAAACCCAAAGCCTTTGGCAAGACTTGGAGCAGCGCTTCATGAGTGGCGCCCGCCACCGCCCCCTCCTCGGCATGCACGTCTCTAATCAGAAACTCCCTCTTTCCGGCCACGACCGCCCGTTCGATGATGGTCTTCACGGATTGGGTAGAATCTCCGCCGAAATCCACAGCCGCCCCTCTAATCTCCTGATTACGCAGTTCTTCCTTGAGTTTCTTCTCTTCTTCCCGGGAAGCTGTCATCGCCATCGCCAAAGCGGCTCTGGCCACTTGCTTACTACCCCTCTCCATGCTGCGCTCACCTCCATAATTAAAAAACACTCCAGGAGACGTCATGACCTTGCGGTCATTTTAAGATCCGATTGCCCGGATCATTGGTAAAAAACCTCCAACCCGTTAAAGCCTTACGCATCCCGAAAAGGGCTAAACGTACGGCGCGGTCTGGAGGCGCTCTCACGGAGTGCCTGACTGTTATGGGATTTTTGCACTACCGTCCTACCGCAAAACCGATCTTTATATCAATCTAGCATAGAATGGCTGATTTGGCAAGCCTCTCCAAGAGGAGGGGCCGTCTTTCCGCGTCCGTCTTTCAACGCCCGTATTTCGTCCGGGCGGAAGCAACAAAAGTTTAAACCGGGAGCAGCGTACAGACGGACAGGACCGAGAAGAAAACCGGGGACGACTATGGTAAAGACGGCTCCTCCAGCCTGTCCACTAAGGAAAGGACCCACCGAAGGGTGGATCAGATTTAGATCTGACACCCCGGACTATGAGGTGAAGCGCTCCACCTCCTGTAGTCCGGCAGGGCTTTTTCCGGGCAAAGGTCCGTCCGGGCCTGTTTGCTCATGGAGATCTTGACCAAGATGATGTTCGGTTTCGAGCAAGGCCCTAATCTGTGGCAGATACCGGAGGGCCGCTTCTTCCCCCTTTCTGATACAATCGGCGGCCCGGTGAAACTGGCCGGTGCCCACATTAAGAATTTCGGCCTTAATCACCAGGTCGGCCTCTTGGACCTGGCTTTGATTGAGTTTTCTCCCCATGATATCCATGGTTTTCAGGAGAATCTCCACAAAGTTTTTGGGCGGCAAAGGATTAGGTCCGGCGGAAACATCAACGGCGATCACCAGATCCGCGCCCATCCGCCGGGCGGCCTTGACCGGGACATTAGCCACCACCCCTCCGTCCACCAGTAACTTTCCGTTGTGCTTTACTGGGGTAAAGACCCCGGGAATAGAAATGGAGGCCCTGACTGCCAACTCCACATCGCCTGTTTTAAAGATGACCTCATCACCGGTTAACAGATCAGTGGCAGTAATCCAGACCGGAGGATCCAACTCCTCCAGTTTCTTATTTTTACTCAATAGTTTGACCACGGAGATGATCCGTTGGCCGCTAATCAGACCCAATCTGGGAAAACGCAGATCAAATAAGTGTTCCCAACTGATCCTCTCTGCCAGTTGCGTAAGGTATTTGAGGCTGCCACCGGCGGAATAAGCCGCCGCCACCACTGCGCCCATACTGGTTCCAGCCAAAAAGTCAATGGGGATCCGTTCCCGCTCCAAGACGCGCAATACTCCTAAATGCGCCAGGCCGCGCGCTCCTCCTCCGCCCAACGCCCATGCGATTCGTGGTCTGCCGGTTATCATTCGCACCTCCATTCTCAGGCGATCACCAGTTGCTCCTTGCCCGGCGCCTGATTAACCTGGTCGGCCCCTTCAGGAGCACGCCGTTCCGCTGGGTGTTCCTTGGAAAGCAGCGCCAACTTGACTACCTCTTCAATTCTGGTCACCGGGATAATCTTCACCGCCTCTTCTTCGGCGAATCTATCCTGCCAATTCTCTCTGGGGATGATCACCCGCTCCACACCGGCCTCTTTCGCCGCCCTGATCTTGGGAACCACCCCGCCGATGGGCATGACATGCCCGAGAATGGAGACTTCACCCGTCATCGCCAGCCGGTTATCCACCGGCTGATTGGTGATGGCTGAATAGATGGCGGTCACCAAAGTAATCCCGGCGGACGGCCCATCCAGAGGCACCCCTCCGGGGAAATTGATATGCAGATCATAATTTTCACAATTTACCTTCAAAAATCGCCGCAACACGGTCAGGACGTTTTCCACGGACCCTTTAGCCATGCTTTTTCTCCGCACTGTCCGGCCGTACTCGCCCATTTCTTCTTCTTCGATCATGCCCGTGGTAATAACCTTTCCCCTGCCTTTTTCTACCGGAATTGCGGCCACTTCCACCTCCACCACAGTACCCATATTGGGACCGTAAACCGCCAGGCCGTTGGCATAGCCAATCTGAGGTTTCGGCGGTACTTTCTTTTCCGGCCTGGGCGCATACTGGCCGCTGCTGACCACCCACTCCAGATCCTTCTTCTCAATAGTTTGGCGCCCATCGGTTAAGGCTAGACCGGCGGCGATCTGAATCATATTCACCGCATCCCGGCCGTTACTGGCGTACTTGGTTAAGACCTCCATTCCACCGACTGCTAAGTTAAAACCTATCTTTTTCAGCGCATTATAAGCTATTTTCTTTATCTCTTCCGCGGTCAGGCACTGAAAGAAAATCTCAACGCATCGGGAGCGAATGGCTGGCGGAATCTCCTGCGGCATCCTGGTGGTCGCCCCTACCAAGCGGAAATCCGCTGGTAACCCCCGTTGAAAAATGTCATGAATATGGTTGGGAATATTGGTATCCTCCGAGCTGTAATAGGCGCTCTCCAGAAAGACCTTTCTGTCTTCCAGCACCTTTAGTAGTTTATTCATTTGGACTGGATGAAGTTCACCGATTTCATCAATAAAGAGCACTCCTCCATGGGCCTTAGTTACCGCCCCGGGTTTGGGTTGTGGTATCCCGGCCATACCCAGGGGCCCGGCCCCTTGGTAAATAGGATCATGAACGGACCCAATTAACGGATCAGCGATTCCCCGGTCATCGAAACGGGCGGTGGTAGCGTCCAACTCCACAAACTTGGCCTGCGGCTTAAAGGGAGAGAGCGGATTCTTCTTGGCCTCTTCCAGCACCACCCGGGCGGCGGCAGTCTTCCCCACCCCGGGCGGACCATAAATCAACACGTGCTGGGGGTTGGGTCCGCATAGAGCCGCCCGTAAACCTTTGAGCCCGTCTTCCTGTCCGATAATCTCCTGTAGGTTTGTGGGCCTGGTTTTTTCCGCCAAGGGTTCGGACAGGGAGATACTGCGCAGGCGTTGCAGGCGTTCCATTTCTTTCTTGGATTCCCGGTCGACCGCAACTTTATTCGTCTGCTGGCTTCGCAGAAGGTTCCAAAAATATAAACCGATGACGATCGCGAAGAAAAAGTTGACAAAGACCATCAACGAAGTGATAAAGTCCATTATCCAGCCTCCTTGCGTAGATTTCTACCAGTATTATCTACCAAACCGCAGGAGGATATCCGGTAATTAAGCCAGTGCAGACTGAAAAGAGAAAAGAGAATAGTATAGAAAAAACCCGGCAGGCAGCGCCTGTCGGGTTTTTAAACTTGAGATTACGCCTTAAACTAGGCCAGACTTGGCTTCACAATCAATTAGGACCAAGCCACCATGTAGGAAGCAAGCCGCAGCGTGCCAAGATCTGACGCCACTGCTGAGAACCTACGCCGACTCCTCTTTCTTCTTCTTCTTCTTCTGTTCCACACTGGTGGTAATGATCGCTTCTTTCCCCTCTTCCACCATTTCTTTGGTAATTACTACCTTCTTGATATCCGATCTGGAAGGGATTTCGAACATCAGATCCGTCATCAGCTTTTCAATGATTGCCCGTAGGCCTCTGGCGCCGGTATTACGGGCGATGGCCAACCGGGCGATGGCAGTCAAAGCCTCCGGAGTGAACTCCAATTCCACCCCGTCAAGTTCCAGCACTTTTTTGTACTGCTTAACCAAGGCGTTCTTGGGTTCCACCAGGATCTTGACTAAGGCGTTTTCATCAAGGGCGTCAAGGGTGACCACAATCGGGAGCCTGCCGACGAACTCCGGTATTAAGCCGAATTTCAGCAGATCTTCGGGCATTCCTTGGCGTAAAATTTCACCCACTTGCTTCTTCTGACGCGGCTGAATATCTGCGCCGAAGCCCATAACCTTCTTCCCGATTCTTTTCTCGATGATCTTTTCCAAGCCGTCAAACGCCCCGCCACAGATGAACAAGATGTTGGTGGTATCCAATTGAATGAATTCCTGGTGCGGATGTTTCCGGCCGCCCTGCGGCGGTACGGAGGCCACGGTTCCTTCTAAAATCTTGAGTAAAGCCTGTTGCACTCCTTCCCCGGAGACATCGCGGGTAATGGACGGGTTCTCTGACTTCCTGGCAATCTTGTCGACTTCATCTATATAAACAATGCCCTTCTCCGCCTTATCCACATCATAATCAGCAGCTTGAATCAGTTTCAGCAGAATATTCTCAACGTCCTCCCCAACATAACCGGCTTCCGTCAGGGAAGTGGCGTCCGCAATGGCGAACGGTACGTTCAAAATCTTCGCCAAAGTCTGGGCCAGCAGTGTCTTCCCGCTTCCGGTCGGTCCTAAAAGGAGGATATTGCTCTTTTGAAGCTCTACGTCATCAAAGTGTTCTCCAGAATTTATCCTTTTATAATGGTTATAGACGGCCACGGACAAGGTTTTTTTGGCCTCCTCCTGACCGATGACATACGAGTTTAATATATCATAAATCTCTTTGGGTTTGGGAATATTACCCAAATCGAAAGAGACCTCATCATTCAATTCCTCGTCAATAATCTCGTTACATAGCTCGATACACTCATCACAGATATACACACCGGGGCCGGCGATTAATTTCTTTACTTGTTCCTGAGCTTTCCCGCAGAAAGAACACTTGAGCTGCCCTTTTTCATCGCCGAATTTAAACATTCCATCACCTCTTTCTTGGAATTGAGACTGAGGTCACCAGGACTATTCACGCGGCGGGTCTATCTCTGGTAGAAAATATGATCGATGATCCCGTATTCCTTGGTCTCTTCCGCGCTCATCCAATAATTTCTGTCCACATCCTTGACGATTCTTTCCATTGGTTGCCCGGTATGCTTGGCCAGTATTCCGTTGGTTACTTCCCGTAATTTCAAGATCTCCCGCGCTTGAATCTCAATATCCGCAGCCTGCCCCTCGGCGCCGCCGGAGGGCTGATGAATCATTACCCTGGAGTTGGGGAGGGCAAACCGCTTACCCTTCGTACCGGCGGCCAATAAAAGCGCGGCCATACTGGCGGCAATCCCCATACAGATTGTAGAAACTTGTGGTTTTATATACTGCATGCAGTCATAAATGGCCAACCCGGAATAGACTACCCCTCCGGGACTATTTATATAGATGGATATATCCTTATCCGGGTCTTCACTCTCCAAGAAGAGCATTTGAGCGATGACCAAATTGGCCACATTGTCATCGATGGGACTACCGATAAAGATGATCCTGTCCTTTAAGAGGCGGGAATAGATGTCATAAGCCCGTTCCCCCCGGTTAGTCTGTTCCACCACCATCGGTACTAAATTCATTTTGCTTCCACCACCTTGTCGGAGTCTTCCTCTTTTTGCACAGGTTCAGCATTTTCCACCAAAAATTTAATGGTCTTTTCTCTCATCAAAGAGGATTTGATCCCTTCCGCCACTTGCGGACGCTGCATCCTTTTGCGTAATTCGGTTCTTTGCTGCTCCGGGTAGTACAATAAAGTCTCTTCGATCCGTTTATTAATTTCGTCATCAGTGACGCTAATCCCTTCTGCTTTCCTGATAGAAGAAAGAACCAAATCCGTCTTGACCCGCTGTTCCGCTTCAGCCCGCAGATTCTGTCGGAATTCTTCCTCCGTCTTTTGGACCGCGCTAAGGTACTCCTCTAATTTTATCCCTCTATGCCCCAGATCATGCTCAATATCGTGGAGGAAATGATCCAATTCCCTCTCCACCAGCTTCTCCGGGACCTCCACCTGTGCTTTCTTGACCACTTCACCAAGAACAGCACGCTCAAAGCCGTGTTTCGCCTCGTGCTCGGCGGCCTGTTCCATTCTTTTCTGCAGATCCTCGCGTAATTGCGCCATTGTTTCCGCCTGGCCCAAACTTTTGGCGAATTCATCATTGAGTTCCGGCAGTTCCTTCTGTTTGATATCATGGAGTTTTACCTTGAAGACAACCTCTTTACCGGCCAGTTCCGCATTGTGATAATCCTCCGGGAAGGTAGTGGTAATCTCCTTCTCACTACCGGGGGCCATCCCGACCAGTCCTTCCTCAAAACCGGGGATAAAGCGCTGGGCGCCTACTTCTACTGTGAATCCCTGCCCGGCGCCACCGGGAAAGGCCTTCCCGTCAATGTAGCCGTCAAAGTCAATTACGGCAAAATCCCCCTCTTCCACCGCTGCTTTTTCTACGGCCACCAATTCGGCGTGGCGCTCCCTGAGCGTTTGCAATTCCTTTTCCACATCTTCCGCAGTCACAACGGGAACGATCTTTTCCACTTTTAAACCTTTATATTCACCTAATTGAACTTCAGGCAGAACCTCTACTTCCGCTTTGAAGATAAAAGGCTTTTCATCCTCAAAAGCCTGGACAATTTCGATTTTCGGCTCGTCAATGGGCTCCAGATCGTTTTCCAGCAGGGCAGTGTAGTATCCCTTAGAGACCAAGAACTCCATGGCCTCTTCATAGAGGACTTCCTTTCCGTAATGAAACTCCAATACCTTACGGGGAACCTTGCCCTTTCTGAACCCTGGCACCGACACTTTCTTCACTACTTTTTTATAGGCATGGTCCAGGGCCTCGTCCACCTCTTGGGGTTCGGCGATCAGCTCCAAAGCTACTATATTATTCTCCAATTTATTCAGGTTGGTCTGCATGAAATTTCCTCCTCGTTGTAATCAATATAATATGTAACTGCCATTACCGTCTTGCCCGGAAGGGAAGACCCGGGCAAAAAAAGTGACTAAAGCGCAGTAAAGTCCCGATCCGGCAGTCAATAAACCATGCTTCATTTTATCCTTAATGCCGAAAGGTGTCAAGGAAAACAGAAAAAACGGCAAAAAGCCGTTTTTATGCGGGTCAGTGCGGGTCAGTAAAGTTTCTGCGTCGAATGTCGAATAAGAACTGGTGCGAGAGAGGGGACTTGAACCCCTACGGTTGCCCACTAGATCCTAAGTCTAGCGCGTCTGCCAATTCCGCCACTCTCGCATGTTTATCGACGAAGAACAACTCTTATTCCGACACAACTCGCGCAAGATAAGACTAAAATTAATTATAGCACCAAATAGCAAACGCTGTCAAGAATCGGTCATAAAACAGGAAATAAAACTCATTAAGCCTTGAGTCTTATTAAGCATTACATTTATATTATCATAGAAATAGAACATCAACTCTGTCTCCTCTGCCGTCACCGCAGTAGAAAATTTCTGAATGATACCCTCTCGTAAATCGATGGGTTTCTCCACTTTCAGACGATCCGAAAATGTCGAATAAATTTACAATTTCCGGAAAATCTGAATGCTATTGATAACCAGAAAGCGGTAATGGCTAAAAAATGGATATAAGTAAATAAAAAGTAAAATATTCCTTGACATCTTTACCATTAAACTGTATACTATTTTTAGTTAAATGTCATTAAATGTTTAAATATATATTTAATGAATACATAAGCTCTTGTTTTACCTTAATATTTTCTTTTATGAGTGGAATTCTTTTTGTACTCAATCTTTCCTTCCTTATTATATAAATATAAAACATTATAAAAGCCTCACAAAACAATCACTCTTTTCTCATATAGCTTTACGGCTTCGCTGTTCCGCCCTATAGGGTTTTCTCATAATATTGTTGCTATATATCTAGCAACAATCTAGCGAGGGCAGACAGAGAAGGGAGGTGGAATTAACAGCATAAACTTTATAATTTTGGATCACAAATGACGAAACTTGACCAGTCTTTTGGTGGTCCAAAAAAAATGACCAATTTTTTAAAACATAAGGAGGCTTTTAGTCTTGAAGAAACTTTCTGTTATTATGCTAGCTTTGGCTATGACTCTATCCATGGCCGTTGTCGCTTCTGCGGCCGAGTTTTCTCCGTATATCGGCGGAGAGTTCCAGTTGACCTACTGGGGTGCAAAGGAGGATAAAGATGCTCCTCTTTTTACCCAACGGAAAGAAGGAGACGGAGACTGGGCGAGATACAAAGTAATGCTCACCGGAACCGTGGAAGACGAAGAGACCGGCACCTGGGCGAAGATCGGCGCCAAACTCACAACTTGGAACCATGTTGTTGACGATAAAGGTGTTGTGGCGCATAGGATTTACGAGGCCGGAATTAAAGGAATCGGCGGTATTCTTGATATCTGGTACACCAATGACGAGAACAACAACTTTAAACGTGGCCAGATTCCCATCTGGACCGTTGGTGGAGCTAAATTCGGTGGCGACCCGATGATGGGCGCTTGGATCGGCGGAATCAACCCGGCGCCTGGGGACATCTTAGGGTTTGACTTCAACTTTGATAACGCTGCTTTGAATTTGGGATACAGATTAAACAAAGGCAGCAAAGATGCTGACAATGAAATCCGTGCCGCTGGTACCTACAATTTCGACGCAGGTAGCGCTCACTTCTCTTTCGGGAACAGCGAAGGCGGCGATACCATCGTCGTAGTTGGCGGTAATTATGGACTCGGTTTTGGAACAATTGAAGCTGACGTCGTCCAAGTTAGCCCGGACAAAGGCGACAGCTCCATGGCGCTCCAAGTAGCTGCCAGCATTGATGATTTTGGTCTCAAAGGAACCCTTGTCTATGATGATAAAATCTACTTCAACAGCGAGGGCGGATATGGTGTAGCTCTTGAGTACACCGGATTTGGCGATTTCGTACTCGGCGCCAAAATGTTGACCGCTAGCGAGAAAGTTGATGAAGGCAATAATGTTACTGACTTTTATGTCGGCTACAACTATGGTGTCTTCGAAACTCGCTTAGGTTCCTATAAACAAGGTAAAGACGGCGACAGCGTCTTCTACGCCGCTGCTCACGTTGGTATGTGGTAAGATTTCCTAAGTATCTTAGGAAGCATGAAGACTCCCCTGTTGGGGAGTCTTTCTTTGTCTATTTACCCGAACCTTTGAACTACGCTTATTATGACCGTACCGTAGATAAATCTTCTTTTGTTTTTAATTACCCTTTTCTCATCGTTCATACATTGTCTGTTTATCATCACTCCAAACAGACACTACCTCTCGCCTAACTCTACTCAGGAATCAATCCTTAAAAAGTGTACATCGCCCCCGGATCCTACCTGGCAAAGACATGACTGCCAATCTGCCTGGTGACCGGGCGGGACCAGATCCACTTGGAAGTGGTCTTCGCCGGGTTATAAAAGTACAAAGCGCCGTGGGTCGGATCCCAGCCGGATAAGGCCAGACGTGCTGCTCTGTACGCCTGGGCATTGGGGTCCATCCAGATCTGGCCGTCGCGAACCGTGCAAAATTCGCCCTTTTTAAAGATGATCCCCCATAAATTATTCGGAAACCTGGGGCTTTCCAGCCTATTCAGCAGTACCGCGCCTACAGCCACTTGTCCTTCCAGCGGTTCTCCTCTGGCCTCCGCATAAATGACTCGGGCCAAGAGGTTGAGGTTGGCGTTCTGAGTACTACTGTATGTGTCAGTCTTTCTTCCCCTATGCGCACCATGCATATCCTCAATGCTCGTGTGGGTATCAGTCTGCGTGTCTCCTACCGTCTTTCTTTCCACTCTCACCGGTTCCACTCCATTTGAAGTGCTAGTCTTCTCTTGATCCGTTTCTCTTCCGGTAGTGGCTCGTGTATCGTTGTACTTCTTAACCGCGGCCATCCGGTTTGAAACAGCACTTTCCTTCGGTGGGCCGGTCTTCTCCCTCTCTTGCCCGGTAGTTTCCTTTCTATTCGTATTTCTGTTTATTCTTATTCCTTCATCACCTGTGGCCTTCCCGAGTAGGTCGTGCTCTTCTCTGGGCGAAGAAAAAGCCAGTGCTCCCATGGCGCCCAGAAATGGTATAAACCAACCTACCAGAAGAAATAAAGCCACTTTACGCAGGTGATTGGGTTCGAGAAATCTTCTCATTCATCTCACCTCCATACTAGATGATAACACACACCATAAGAATAGGCAGTCCTCAATCATTTCACATTATGTAAACTAAAGGTAGTATAAAAACTCCCTATCCCTGGCTTGTTCAATTGAAAACAAGCAGCAGAGTTAGGGAGTTCTTTCTCCACGCCCCGATCTTCCGGCTTTAGTAAGCAAAGAATGGAGCATCATTTGTCTTGGTCCAGACCGATAAATACCGAGAGGCGGATAAAGTCACCGATAAGCAAGTCCCAAGCCGACGAAGATGGCTTCAGTATAGTCATCATAACCCAAGTTAATTACAAAAGGCGGTAGAATCCGGTAGAAAACCTCCACCCCGACTACTAAAATTTCATCTTGAATATAATATTTAGGTCCCAGGGTAAGAAAGAAGTCCGCTCTCTGATCTATGTATGTATAACCGCCGCCAATCAAGATATTCAGCCCGTCTCTGGAGTTTAACCCGATCTCTCCATAAAGCCCGGAATGACGCTCAAACTCCATTATGGTGTTACTCAAGGAAATGTCGAAGGAGGGCTTTCCTCCTTCCTTATACTCCGAAAAAACCTTGGTGAGAATGTCATCCTGATGAAAATAGCCCATCCGGTGATACTCCTGGTTCTGATTGACACTCAGCCACACACAATTCTCCCACCCGATATAAGATAGACCCGGCGCCGCAGTTGTGATTATCAAAAATAAAGTAGTCAAAACCGATAATACCAGTTTCTTCCCCACTATCTTCTGCTCCTTTCTAAAAAAATCGTCCGGTTTTGATTGGATTTACCCAATTAAATGAACTCACATTGAAGAAGACAATGTCTGGATTATTAATAGAGACTTCTTCAACAGCTGAGATAGGATTAATTACTCTTGAATTTCTGCTCTCCTGTGAAAAAATCCTGCCTCTTTTTACTTCTTTACCAATTATTTTCCTGATTTACCTTTCCCGGATTCTGTTGGGACACCACGCTAGAGCCTACCGAACGTTCCATAAAACCCGGACTGTTATTTTTCTGATAGTCCCGTAATATAGATTACTAGTCATGTATGATAAGCAGTCTCTCTCCACCTGCCAGGCCCTACCCGTACCAATCAATGTTCAGCAAAGAAACAAAGGAGAAGAGTGATGAAGACGATCTTAGTCACCGGTGGCGCCGGTTTTATCGGGAGTAATTTCATCCATTATCTTCTCGGCAATTATTCCGAATATAAAGTGATTAACCTGGATCTTCTGACCTACGCCGGTAACTTGGAGAACCTGAAAGACTTAGCCCACCATGGCAACTACCTGTTCATTCAAGGAGACATCTCCTCTTCCGCCTTACTGGAGGCGATCTTTAAAGCGAATCCCATTGATTATGTGGTTAATTTCGCCGCCGAAACTCATGTGGATCGCAGTATTCGTGAACCCGAGATTTTTGTGCGAACCAATGTTTTGGGTACAGCCAACCTGCTGAATGTGGCCAGAAAATACTGGGTAAATAGAGACGATTCTTATGGAGGAAATAAATTCATTCAGATCTCTACAGATGAGGTTTACGGCTCCTTAAGCGCGAAAGGCTTTTTTACTGAGGATACTCCTTATAATCCGCGTAGTCCATATTCGGCTAGCAAAGCAGGAGCGGATCTGCTGGCCCAATCCTTTTACGCCACTTACGGTTTTCCGGTGGTCATCACCAGATGCGGTAATAATTACGGACCCTACCAGTTTCCGGAGAAACTCATTCCCTTGATGATCAATAACGCCTTACAAAAAAAGCCATTACCTGTGTACGGCGACGGTCTGCAGATCCGGGACTGGCTTTATGTTGAAGACCATTGTGCCGCCATCACTCTGGTTTTACAAAAAGGAAAGGTCGGAACAGTCTATAATATTGGGGGTCGTAATGAACAAACCAACCTCCAAGTCGTTAAGACCATCATTAATTACCTCCAGAAACACGTTGACCCTCTGATTACTGTTGATCTGATTAAGCATGTGGCAGACCGTAAGGGTCATGACCGCCGGTACGGGATCGATCCGACAAAAATCCAAACAGAACTGGGCTGGTCTGCACAGACCCCCTTTCATATAGGGATCGAAAAAACTATCCGTTGGTATCTCGAACACCAAGAATGGTTGGCAAATGTGACCAGCGGTGAATATCAAAGTTATTATCAGAAAATCTATGGCAGACTGGAGCAGTGATAAAGATCGGCTTTGAACTTACAGGGAGGGAGAAAGACTGTGGGGCAGTTCAAGATTACTGAAACCGGTATAGACGGGTTGGTCATAATCGAACCCGAGATCCACACAGACCAACGCGGGTATTTTATGGAAACATACAACGCCCGGGACCTGAAGGACGCCGGGCTTCCCCTGAACTTTGTTCAAGACAACCATTCAAGGTCTATAAAAGGGGTCCTACGCGGTTTACACTTTCAAAAGCAACACCCGCAGGGAAAATTGGTTCGCGTGGTAGCGGGTTCCATTTATGATGTGGCTGTCGACCTGAGACCGACTTCTCCCAGTTTCAAAAGGTGGTTTGGTGTAGTTCTCTCGTCCAGCAACCGAAAGCAGCTGTATATTCCTAGAGGATTCGCCCATGGGTTTCTGGCGCTTTCCGAAGCAGAAGTCATCTATAAGTGCACTGACTATTATGACCCTGAGGACGAGGATGGTATCATCTGGAATGACCCTGAAATTGGGATCAAATGGCCTGATCACGGTCAGATTATCATATCGGTAAAAGATACGCGGCTGGGTAATTTTGAAGAGGAAAGATGCGCAATAGACTGTTTTAACTGACTTTTCCGTATTACAGGACCCAAAACGTACCGTTCGGGGTATACGGAGGTTGAAGAGTTTACAATCAGGAGCGAACCTCAGACTTTCACCGGCTAGATCGGGCCCATGCTGGGCGCAGTAAAGAAACAAAACCCCAGACAGATATTTGTCCGGGGTTCTGATAAAAAGTTTTCTGGCAACGACCTACTCTCCCAGCCGGTCTCCCAACCAGTACCATCAGCGCTGAGGGGCTTAACTGCCGTGTTCGGTATGGGAACGGGTGGTTCCCCCTCGCTATTGTCACCAGAAAAGGTGTATCTTGTTGCTGGTCGCTCGTTGCTCGTA
>DUOH01000028.1 GCA_012838955.1 Bacillota bacterium
AAAACCAGGGTAATCGCAGCCGTGGTCGTGGTCTTCCCGTGGTCAACGTGCCCGACGGTCCCAATGTTTACGTGCGGTTTGGTCCGCTCAAATTTTTGTTTGGCCATTTTCTTGTATCCCCCTTTATCATAACACAATGGTTCATCTAAAATATGCAAATAATTCTACAGAATGTCTGGAATTCCTTCCGCTTCTCTAATTTTATATTCCCAGTGTTTACCATAATCATACATTTTATACGCTTGCAATGTTTATTTAGGCCTGTTCCATGCTAACGTCTGATAGTTCCTATATAATAAAAAAACCCGAATGGGTCTTTTTTTATTGGAGCCCTCAACCAGAATTGAACTGGTGACCTCATCCTTACCATGGATGCGCTCTACCTACTGAGCTATGAGGGCAAATAATTTGGTTGCGGGGGAAGGATTTGAACCTTCGACCTCCGGGTTATGAGCCCGACGAGCTACCAGCTGCTCCACCCCGCGATATAAAATGGTTGTAAAATTCTTCTTTTGGTGGAGGGGGAAGGATTTGAACCTTCGAAGCGTTTACGCAACAGATTTACAGTCTGCCCCCTTTGGCCACTCGGGAACCCCTCCACAAGTCGCAAAACTTATTATAATATAAACCGGAAATGATGTCAATAGCTTTTTACGGGAATTATTTGGTCTTCTATTGTTAACTAGTAAGGCCTTTGACAGGTTATCTTAGCTTGTCACCGTCTATCTTTACTTAACCTTCGTCACCATTTTCGGCTTCAACAGGCGTTATTGACATAACCATATCCATATACTAATCAAAAGTTATTATTATTCTCTTCTCTCTTCTCCAAATACCTTTCTAGTTTTCTTTTTACTCTTTGTAGGGCATTATCGATGGATTTCACATGTCTTCGCAAATCCCCGGCTATTTCCTGATAAGAACGGCCATCTAGGTAATACATGAGAACTTTCCATTCTAAATCACTAAGGAATTCACCCATTTTATTCTCTATATCAACAAATTCTTCCCTACTGATCACCAGTTCTTCCGGATCGGTGACTTTATTTCCGGAGATTACATCAAGCAATGTCCGATCCGATTCCTCATCATAAATGGGTTTATTCAAAGAAACATAAGAGTTTAACGGAATATGCTTTTGTCTCGTCGCAGTCTTGATCGCGGTGATAATCTGCCGTGTAATACAGAGTTCAGCAAATGCCCTGAAAGATGCTAACTTATCATTGCGAAAGTCACGAATGGCCTTATATAGACCGATCATCCCCTCCTGAATGATATCCTCCCGATCAGCTCCGATTAAAAAGTAGGAGCGGGCTTTAGCGCGAACAAAGTTTTTATATTTATTAATCAAGTATTCCTGAGCAGCGGCATTACCCTGTCTGGCTGATTCCACAATCACCTCGTCCATCATGGTATCATATGCTTCATACTCATAATTCTTTTGAGGATTAGCCCCCACCTACATCGCCTCCAGACAGTGATTGTAACAATCTTGTAATTCTAAAACTCATTATACAACAGGCTGTAACAACCGTCAAGGCGAATAGAATTCCCGCAGGTTATGACAGAAGAGGCCAGTCCCTCTTTCTCTCTAAGGGTATGGCCTCTCCCCACACCGGATAGAAATATATGGAAACCATCTTACCCGACTCGATCAGGGGTTTCCAGGAAAAAAGCGGCGGTCCTTTCTAATAGTATCTTCTCCGCATAACCTCAGCTAATAAGACTCCGGCTGCTACGGAGACATTCAACGAGTTGACCTTTCCTTTCATCGGAATTCCCACTAATAGATCGCAATTCTCCTTCACCAGACGGCCCAGGCCTCTCCCCTCTCCCCCCAACACCAAGCAGAGCGGAGCTGCTAAATCAAATTTTTCAGTCCAGATCGTTTCCCCAGCCGGATCGGCCCCCAGCAGCCAACATCCTCTCTCCTTTAACTCCGTCATGGCCCGCACGATATTTTTGACCCGAGCCAGCGGAAGATGATTAGCCGCGCCAGCGGACGACCGGACCACAGTAGGAGTCAGACCAACTGCGCGCCTTTCCGGCACGATCACCCCATGCCCGCCGAAGACCTCGACACTCCGGATAATACTGCCCAAGTTATGCGGGTCTTCCACCCCGTCTAAAAGCATAAAGAGCGGCGGTTCTTTTCTGCGGTCCGCTCTCTGAAAAAGCTCTTCCAGAGAATAATAAGACAGTGGCGCTGCATAAGCAATCAATCCCTGGTGCATTCCGGTAGAAGAATGCCTGTTTAAGACTTCTTTCTCCAGTAACTGGACGGGAATATGCTTCTCTTTAGCCAGCGCCATTATGGTTCGAAAGTGTTCGCCATGGGCGTCTTTGGCCAAAAGAATCTTGTTTATTGGCCGCCCTGAGTTGATGGCCTCGAGAACCGGGTTACGTCCCTCGATTACCTCCTCATTTGCTATTTTTCCTGTTCTTCCTGCTCTTGGCATTAGTCCACCTCTTTTTCATAGGGTTGTCCACAGGAAAAAGCGCCTTCACGGCAGTATCCTTTGGCCAGACATGTAGGGCCCGATATAGCGAAAAGGAGCGGGGCGACGGTCCTGACCTGTGTCCGTATCCGCCAAGCTAAATCCCTAATCTCCCACTGAGCCCGTCGGCAACAACGAAGTTCCAGGAAGTTCAGGAGACTACGGGCGTTCATACTCATAACCAGCTGTGTCTCACAGGCATTCGGCAGTAAGTATCTGGCGTCCTCCTTGGGGATGCCCATCTTTACCAAATCAGTATACCCGTCCTGGATTGATTTGATGACTTGAGCAAACCGTTCTTTGGCGGATGGGGATTGAGCGATACTAGGAGGTAAAACCGGGTTAAAGCCGGCCTCAGTTACATAACGTTGAGAACGTTGAGAATAAGAAGCGATCCTATGCCTGACCAACTGGTGGCTTAGTGCTCTGCTGACTCCCTCAATGGCAAAAGTAAAGGATACATGCTCAAAAGGGGACTCATGACCGTTCACGATCAGCTTTTCCAAAAAAGTCTTCTGCTCCTCCTGAGTAAAAGCAGCCCAGATCTCCCCGGGCTGCTTTGGTGAATAGCACAAACGGGCTGCGGTGGCTACCACCCGGTCCGGTTCAGGTGTATAAGTTAAGAGTGTAACCTTCATAACTAATTACTCATCCTCCTTGATCCGCCAAACCTTCCAGAATTTCCAGGCCTTTACGAATCAACTCTTTCATCCGTTCTTCTTTTCCGGTTAAATACAAGAAGCCCAGCAGCCCTTCCCAGGCTGTACTGTGCCGATAAGTAACGGGGTCGGTATGAGCCGGGGTATGTCCGGTCTTATAGTTCCGACCTCTACGCAAGATATCGTTCTCCTCTGCCGACAGTTCCGGCGTAATGGCGTGCACAATCTTGGCCTGTGCTTCCGCCTTCACCAGCTTGATTGCTTCCCGGTGCAAAATGCCGGTGGTTTTTAATTGCTTCACCCGCAATAAATACTCGCGCGTATATAGCTCATACAGAGCATCACCCAAGTAAGCCCAGAGCGCCGGGGATAGTTCTCTGGGATTAACCGGGTTATCTATATTCGGCATTGACTACTTCCTCTCTTTATGTGGATATCCCTAGAATAACCTCTTTTGCTGATGTTTCTTTCTTCGCATTGTACCAGATTCTTCATAGCACAGCAACTCCGGGGGAATTTCTTCCAGAAACCTGGAAGCAACGCGCTCCTCAATGACACCAAAACGCCTTCTACGTTTGGCTTGAAATAAAACCAATTCTCTACCCGCCCTGGTCAGTCCCACATAAAATAAGCGCCTTTCCTCCTCGAGCTCCGTCTCTTGTGAACTGTTCAATAATGGAAGCAATCCTTCTTCCAATCCGGTGATGAGCACAGCCGGATATTCCAATCCTTTAGCCGCATGTATCGTCATTAGGTTTATATACTCCGGCGCCGGACCTTTCAGTCCCAGCCTCTCCAGGTCGCCTTCCCGTCCAATCTGGAGGCGGGCAAATAATTCCCGTACATCCACGCTTAAGGCGGCCAAACCCAAAAGCTCTTGCACTTCTTTTTTCTGCTCATCCCATTGGCAATCAGCAACCCACTGGGTAAAGACGGCCAATGGCGAATCCTCGAGGCGCGCGGCATACTTCTGATAAAGGTCGAAGAAAGATTGGAGTTTCCGCCAGAGACCGGGGCAATCCCCTGCTGGTAATTCCGGTAAAGGCAGCACCCCGGTCAGGAGATCCTGCAAAAAATGGAGAAAATTCAGATCTGTACGGTGAACCCGGTGCGCTTGGTACAAGGCCCAGAGCCTCTCCAAATGCTCGACTCCTGGATTGAAAGCCTCAAGATGCAGGGCGGACAAGAGAAAATAATCCTCCGGTTCCAGGAGCGCATGGAAGAAGATGACGGTCTCCCTAATCTCCTTAGTATATAACAGTTTCTTTTCTCCAACCACCTTATAAGGCAGACCCACTTTGGCAAAGGCTTCTTCCAGCGCGTCCAATTGACGCCCGGTTCGGTATAAGACAGCGATCTCGCCAAAGCTGTAATTGGATCTTGCCCCCAAGCCTGCTGTGGCCGAATGTGCTTTACCTCTTCGATCACTGTGGGCGCTGAGCAGATCAGTACCGCCCACTAATGACACCACCTCTCTAACCACGGCCGCAGCTTCCGCCTTCTCGCTCTCGGCCCGCACTACTTTGATGTGCCCTGTCTCCGCCTTCGTCACTGCTTTATTTTCCGTAGGTTGAAAACGTGTATTGTACTTGATTACACTATTGGCCGCCTGCAGAATATAAGAGGCCGATCGGTAATTCCTAGTCAGTGTGTAGACTTGATGCTCAGGAAAGTCTTGCCGGAACTCTTGGAATATTCCATGCTCAGCTCCTCTAAAGCCATAAATAGCTTGATCCGGGTCACCAATTACAAATAAGCTCTCTTGGGACAATAACTTGATCAAGCGATATTGTAGGGGGGTCAGATCCTGAAATTCATCGACCAACAGGTGATCATATCTCTCCAGCATTGCCCGGGGAACCAACCCTTTCTCCAAGAGTTCAATCGTATACACCAGCAATTCATCAAAGTCCAATACTTGGTAGGCGTTGAGCTTCTCTTGATACCTACGGTACAACTCCCGCCACTCTTCGGGAACCTGGGGATCATCGGGTTTGAAGTCTCTATTTTTCAGCTTGGAAATGATCAAAGCCGTCTCCCGAAGGGTAACCCCCTTTGCCTGAGGTAAAAAACCCACTGCTTCATATTCGGAGAGTAAGGGGCGTTTATGCGCCTGCGATGACGATTTAATCATCTTCAAGCATAATTGGTGCAGATTACCTACTTGAACTTGGTAGACTTCCCTGTCGGCCGCTGGTGGAAGCAAACCGGCCAATCTCTTCTGTAACTCCTCTGCTGCTTTCTTGGTAAAAGTGAGACAAGTAATTCTGCGGGCCGGTACCCCCTGGCTCAAAAGAAACCTCACTCTCTGTAGGAGGGTTCTGGTCTTTCCTGTTCCGGGGCCGGCCAATACCGCTACTCTTTTTGCTGTAGAAAAAACGGCTGCTTTTTGTTCCAGGTTGAGTTCGTCAAAGCCTTCCTTGCCGGAAGAATCTTGCTCCCTACGACCAAGACACACCGCCTCTCCCAGTGCACAGGCTTGTTCATCGCGGAACTCCGGCACACCGGTTCTATTCTGTACAGCGCCGGTCCTGGCGGGCTTCAGTGCAGGTAAGATCAACGCAAACTCGTCTGTAAAAAGGGTGGCTTGTCCAGAGAAGGAACGGCGCTCATCTTCACGGAAGATATTCACCTGGCCATATTGCCCGTCAAAACCCGGGTTGATCTCCAAGAGTCCGTGCCGCACACGGCGGATCCCCTCCGCAGTCAGAGTTCCGGCAACACTTTTTACCTCTTCCAGTGGTGTTTCTCTTAAAATCATCAACTCCGGGCCGCACGCGGCCAATAATTTATCGTAGATCCGTTCCACTTTTTTACTTTTTTCCCCTACCCCGAGGGTGGCAGCGATCACCTTCTTCAACGGGACCAGACGCTCATAAGGCCTGGCCGTATCCGAACGCTCACCGGGGTCACGGTCTGCTAAAACCTCCGTCCGGTGCAGCACACCGACGGTGACTTTTTTCCCGCAAACCGGACAGATCTGCCCGGCTCTCCTGGTCTGCTCCGGCTCCCACTGCACTCCACAGGCGCGGTGTCCGTCCCAGTGATACTTCCCTTCTTCCGGAAAGAATTCCACCGTGCCCAAGAATTGACCGTCCGGCTTTTTAAGGGCGGATCGCAAATTGTCATACGAGAGCTCGATATCGAATAGGTTGGCTTCGCGCGCCAAATTTTGGGGGGAATGAGCGTCCGAGTTGGAGATAAGAGGGTAAGTATCCAGCGCTGACCAGCGCCAGTTCATCGCCGGATCAGAGGAGAGTCCGGTCTCCAAGGCCACGATTTCCCCGGTTAAATCTTCATAACACTCTTCCAGGCTGTCAAATCCGGAATTTGCACCAAATACCGAAAAATGCGGCGTCCAGATATGAGCAGGAATATAGATGGCCCGGTCGGAGAGGTCCATTACCATCTCCAAAAGGTCACGGCTGTCCAAGCCGAGGATTGGTCTACCGTCGGCAGAGATATTTCCGATCTTGCCCAACCGGTCGGCCAGTTGATCGGCTTCGGTAAAACCAGGGAGGAGGATTAAATGATGCACCTTCCTCGTTCTGCCGTTCTTCTTATAAATGGTGCTAATCTCACCGGAGAGCACAAAACGCACACCAGGACCCAAAGATAAACCGGCGTCTACAGCGGATTGGTCTATTGAATCCAGAAAGGCTTTTTCATACTCTTTCTTCAATTGCCACAGACCGTCCTCTGCCGGTTCCAAGCGGTCTTTCAAAATCTGACGCCAGGCCGGGTGAGTTAGATCCCCGGTGCCGATGAGAGTTAGCCCTTTCCGTCTGGCCCAGTATGCTAAAGTCTCCGGCTCACAGTCTTTGCTGGTGGCTATGGAGTATTTGGAATGAATATGGAGGTCAGCCCAGAAGCGCAAGAAAATCATCTCCTATACTAGAGTAAAAGATTCTTTTTGATTTGAAAAAAACCTTCTGTCAGGAGAATATTCTCCTCACTTGCTTTTAGTTGCCAAGCGAACCTCCGGTCTAATTACCTCAGTTTATCCGTTATCCAGTTCACACCTATTACGAACTTAAAACCATCTGCCTCAATCTTTAACTCATTCTCCACCATCCTGCAGCCTCTCTTCTTGTTCCTCAGTTCTTCCTTGAACAACTACTATATCTTCCTGAGTGTCCCCGGCCGGATCTTCATCCGCCGGTATCACCTCCTGCATTACCTCTTTTATCTCTGCTCTCTCTTCTTCTTCCTCCATACCTTTCCTTTCATCGGTTTCCCGCAGATGGCCGGTGCTTTCCGTAGCGGACGAGGACCCTTGTAAAGTCCGGTCACTTTCTTCCTTGGGCCCACTCATCCAGGACAAATCAAATTCTTTCCCTGCATATTCCAGGGTCAGTCTTTGTAATAAAACCCTTGATTCCCTCAGCCATTCCTCAGCCGCTTTCGGAATATCCCGGAGAGAGGCATTATGATTTGTTTCAGCGCTTTCCAATTGGGTCAGAATTCGATCTTCTTCCCGTAAATGCGTCTTCAGTAACCATAAAAAACCCTCCCCGGTTCTGACCAATTCCTTACCGGAATTGGGCCGTCCCAGCCTTAATTCTCCGATGATCTCCCCCATCTTTCCGATGCTGCTCTTTATTTCTTCATGGGCCTGGCTCATCCGAGCCGCTGAAGGATGATGCTCCGCCCTTAACCGTGTAAAAACATGTTCTTCTTCCGAGGATAAATGCTGAGTCACCAAATACTCCCGGCAGAGCCTGTAAATATCCTCCAAATCTACAAGGTTAACGGCCTTACCCGTTCCTAACCTCCTAATCAGCTCCTGAAAGATTAACCCCACCATTTGTAAGAATTCATGTTCCTTGCGCAGCCTGGTTAGGTAATCCATTATGCTCCCCCTTCCAGATTACTTCTTCTTCCGCTGCTTTAATCCGTCAATCTTTTGGTAAAGGGCCAGTCCTCTCCTTAACCCCTTGAGAAGATCTCCCCGTTTTAGATTGTATAGTCAGATCCGCCCTTTTATTACACTTCCTTCATTTGGTGGTTTTTAGAAGGTTCCCCTCGGAACTGGAGAAGCGATTTATTGGAATCTGTCTTCCGTATCGTTTTAAGCGGCCTCATCCGGCGGCCCACTACCGGCCGCTGATTCTCTGCTCTTCAGTAGCAGTCCGCCATGTCAAGTACCCGCCGTTCAAGTTTTTTACAAAAAAGCCGTGTTGTTTCAAAATCCGCGCGGCAATATAGGCTCGTAACCCAACGTGGCAATAAACAATAACCTCCTTATCCTTAGGCAACTCACTGATTTTTCTTCTTAATTTCGATAAAGGAATATGCTGCGAGTCTTCGATGAATCCCGCCTGCCTCTCCCCTTCCTCCCTGACATCCAATATAATACTGTTGATCCGATCCCTGCGCGTCAGCTCATACCAGTGACAGACTTCTACATCTTGAGAAAGGATATTGCCTGCCACATAACCGGCGATATTAACCGGATCTTTTGCTGAAGAGTAAGGCGGAGCATAAGCCAATTCCAAGCTGCTCAGAGCACTGACCTCTCCTCCTAGTTTAATCGCTGTGGCCAAGACATCAAGGCGTTTATCCACTCCTTTGTACCCAACCACCTGCGCTCCCAGGATCTTCCCGTCAGGAGAAAAGTTCAACTTAATACTGAGGGGAGATGAATCAGGGTAATAAGTAGCGTTCGAGAAGGAATGGATGATCGTGGAGAAGTACGGCGTCTCTTTCCGTCGCAAATCTTCCTCGGTTAACCCGACTGAACCAGCGGTCATGGCAAAGACCTTAGCCACACTGACGCCGATGACGCCTTCATACTTAACCATCCGGCCCGCCAGCGCGTTCGCAACCAAACGTCCTTGACGGTTTGCCGGTCCAGCCAAGGGGAGTAAGGCCGCTTGCCCGGTAATGGAGTTTGTCACTTCAATGGCATCTCCGACTGCATAAATATGCGGGTCCGAGGTCTGAAAATTCTCGTTTACTTTAATGCCGCCGGTCTCTCCTAGTTCCAGACCGGCTTCGGCAGCCAATGAAGTATCCGGTCGAACACCTACGCCTAAAACCACCAGATCCGCAGGGATCCGCCGCCCATCAGCCAACACGCCCCAGCTTCCGTCAGTATCCCGCTCAATCCGGTGTAAGGCAGCGGATAAATATAAAGATACCCCCTCCGCCCTGAGTTCTTGATGCAGGATAGCCGCCATCTCAAAATCGAGGTTCTTTGCCAACACCCGGTCGGCCATCTCCACCAGTGAAACACAGAGGCCGGCTTGCCGTAGATTCTCCGCCATCTCTAAACCAATAAACCCCGCGCCCACCACCAGGGCGCTAACGGGTCTTTCTTCCTGGCGCTTATCCGCGTTCAGGCGCTTGTGGATATAATTTTTTATCCGGTCAGTATCTTTTATGTTTCTTAAAGTAAAAACATTCTCTCCTTCCGCTCCGGCAATCACCGGTTTTACCGGGAAAGCGCCAGGCGCCAAGAGTAGCAGATCATAGTGGAGTCTATATGGTTCTCCCGTATTAACCGGCCTAATCTCAACCTCCCGCTTCTCTCGGTCGATCCTCGTCACTTCTTCTCCGGTTCTGACTTGAATATTATACCGGGTTCTCATCCCCTCCGGTGTCTGCACCAACAGTTTCTCCCGGTCGGGAATTACTCCCCCGAGGTAATAGGGGAGTCCACAGTTGGCATAGGAAATATACTCTCCTTTCTCCACCAAGATTATCTCCATCTCTTCATCGAGCCTGCGTAAGCGGGTTGCTGCGCTTGCCCCGCCAGCCACCCCGCCGACGATAATTACTCGTTTCTGCAAGACACTTACCTCCACTATATTTATATATTTTAATAAAACAATATATTTATGAAAAAATTATTCCCCATCCTTAGTAAACAAGGCATTAATCAGCCGTTCGGCAAAAGGGTTGACCAATTTATAATAAACCTCAACCCCTACTCTCTTCCCTTTTATGATTCCACCGGATCTTAACTTCGCTAAATGCTGAGAAATAGTGGATTGAGGCATATTCAAACAATGCTGTATAAAGCTGACATTGCATTCCCTCTTTCCAGCCAAACCCTTAACGATGCAAAGACGTACCGGATGAGCCAGTATCTTTAATAATTCCGCCTTTAAGGTTAGATCTTCCATTTCGGCGCTTTGAAATCCTTCCACCAAATAACCTCCAATTCAAAGGAAAAATTGTACGCAAAAACAAAAAGGATTACAGTCGCTGGTTTTTACCTGAAACAAAGAAATATTTCATGTCTATTATATTACGATAATTTAATTTGTAAAGCTTTTCCCGGAGTATTTTTTTAAAAAAAAACACACCCTCCAACTAAAATATTGGATAGTGTGTGCAACCAATTGTCAGTTTCAGCTTCCTCTAGCCAAGACTGTTTACTCTACCTCTATATGCTCCGTCTCCTTAGGGCCAACTTCTCGATCTTCTTTAAGATTAATCCACTTGCGGATTAATTCTCTTGGGGGCGTTCCTCCTCCCTCACCTGGGTTGACAACCGTTCCGGAAAGACCAAATCCACCAACCCAATTAAAGCCGCGGCCAGGGCCGTTCCGGAGAGGGGCGTTCGCATCCTGCCCACCATCATGGCATAGAAGTACACCGCTACTGCAGACGTTAGGAAGAGAATTAGGCTACGTTCCCAAGCAGTATGGGGTTTGAGTGCCAAATCCACCACAGCGGAGATTAGCGCAATCAGGAACGCCGTCGCTGCCAAATGAAGGTAAGTAAAACCGGAAAAACCCCCAATCAGATATCCCAACAAGAAGAGGACCAGAAATGCTGAGGCGAAGCGAATCATAAACCTCGTCCAGTTCATTACTTTTCGTTCCTCCTTCCCCTGGAAGCTTTCTAGAATCTTAACCGCCAGGACTCCTTCTTGTTCATAGACCAAAAACGTGCTTGCCAATGCGGGCGATAATCCTCCGGGACCAGATCCATCTGCTCACCGGCTTCGCCGGGTTGAAGAAGAATAATGCCCCTCCGGAAGGATCCCACCCATTAATCGCGTCTCGAGCGGCTTTAATCGAATCTGCATTTGGATTGGTGTACACCCGGCCGTTGGAGACAGACTCAAAGGCATTAGGTTGGTACATGACTCCCGCCAGTGTATTGGGGAATTTGGGACTGTCTATTCTATTCAAGACAACCGCTCCGACAGCCACTTTACCGACATACGGCTCGGCCTCGGCTTCCGCATGGATCAACCTGGCTAATAAGTATGAATTGACTCCAACTCTGGATCCCCCGGCTCTTCTGGCGGCACGCCCCGTGGACCCCGTAGGGATGGTCAAGCGTTGGCCAATCCGCAGATGAGTCCCGATACCATTTGCTTGCCTTAAGCGAGCTACAGACACTCCGACCCGCCTCGAAATCTTGTAGAGAGTGTCGCCCCTTCTCACCGTATAGGTCCAATCGGCTGAAGCAGGCCTCCCCAGTAAGAAGGTGAGCACTACCGAAAAAACCAGCACTCTAAGGAGACTCCTCTCCTTCATGAACAGCTTATTCTTCATTGGCAAGTCCCTCCCATACATTTACTTTTTTTATACTTGCCAAGAAAAAAGAGAAGTATGTATATGTTCATCAGGTAAAAAAAGCTGTTCCTTTAAGTACGGAACGCCCTGCGCTCTCTGATCATCCTCTGGACCCCAGTTCTTCAGTTTTCTTCCCTGGCTTTCTTAATCAAAGCTTGAAATTGCTCCTCGTTTAACACCTGTACTCCGAGTTTGAGGGCTTTTTCATATTTAGAACCCGGATCTGCGCCGACCACAAGATAATTTGTACTTTTACTCACCGACGAGGCGGGCCTGGCTCCCAGTTCCCTCAGGAGTTCCTCTGCCTCACTTCTGGTAAAGGATTTTAACGACCCGGTTAAAACAAAGGTCATCCCCGTTAATGGTTTGGTCCCTTGCTCCGTCTCCTGGTGCGTCATGGTGAAATCAAGCCCAGCCCGGCGTAGTTTCTCAATTAATACTCTATTCTGTTCCTCCCGGGCATAATGAATAATGCTTTCGGCGATCGCCTCCCCCACTTCGGGAAGGGAGACCAGTTCTTCCCGGCTGGCGTGAAAAAGCGTATCAAGGCTACGAAAGTGCAGAGCCAATTTTCGGGCGATCTCCGCTCCAACGTGTCTAATTCCCAAAGCAAAGATGAGACGAGACAAAGGATTCCCTTTACTGGCCGCAATGGCCTGCAGCAGCTTTTTTGTGGATTTATCTCCGAAGCGTTTCAACCTAATCAAGTCTTCATACTGTAAACTGTACAAATCAGCCTGATCTTTAATAATTCCTTCCTCCACCAACAGGTTGACAATGGCCGGGCCCAATCCCTCGATATTCATGGCGTCCCGGGAAGCGAAATGGATAATCCTCTCTTTTAACTGGGCCGGACAAGCCGAACCCTGGCATCTAGCCACTGCTTCGCCTGGTTCTCGGTAAACCGAGGCCCGGCAGACCGGGCAATGAATCGGCATGGTAAAGGGCTGCTCTTGACCGGTTCGTCTTTCTTTGATCACGCGCACCACTTCGGGGATGACGTCTCCAGCTTTACGAATGACTACCGTATCCCCGATCATAATCTCTTTTTCCCGTATGTAATCTTCATTATGGAGAGTCGCTCTGCTCACTGTAGAACCGGCCACCCTCACCGGATCCAGAATAGCCAGGGGTGTTAACGCTCCTGTTCTGCCCACACTTACCTCAATCGTCCGCACAGTAGTAGTAACCTCTTGGGCGGGAAATTTATACGCAATCTTCGCCCGCGGGGCCTTGGCCGTGGCGCCTAATTCCTCTTGCAAGCGAAGGGAGTTCGCTTTAATAACGATCCCGTCAATTTCATATGGAAGCTCATCCCGGGTTTCCGTCCACTGGTGACAAAACTCAATGACTTCCTCGATATCCTGGCACACCCGGCTATGGGGGTTAACCTTAAAACCCCATAGCCGCAGATTCTCCAGAGCCTGCCACTGGCTGGCCGGAGGTATAGCCTCCGCACCTTCCCATAGGACCAAATCATAAAAGAAGGCGTCCAACCGCCGAGAAGCGGTAATCTTCGCATCCAGTTGTCGCAACGATCCGGCAGCCGCATTCCGGGGATTGGCGAATAAGGACTCCCCGGCTGTCTCCCGCCGACGGTTCAAATCCTCAAAGTCCTCTTTTTTCATATAGACCTCGCCCCGCACCAAAAGCCGCCCGGGAACCACTCGCTGCAGCCGTAAAGGAATGGAGCGGATCGTCTTGATGTTGGCGGTAATATCCTCTCCTTGAACACCGTCTCCTCTGGTTGCTCCCTGGACAAAAACACCGTCTTCATAAGTTAGGGCAACCGTTAATCCGTCGATCTTCAATTCCGCCACATAGTCCATGTCTTCCATCCCGGCTAACCTTTTGATCCTCCGGTCAAATTCTCTCAGGTCTTTCTCGTTATATCCGTTGCTCAAGGAGAGCAAGGGCCGGGCATGAATGACCGTGACAAACTCCGCGGCCGGTCTGCCCCCTACCCGTTGAGTAGGGGAGTCTACCGACATCAGTTCGGGATAAGCCTCTTCCAGACTTTGAAGTTCCCGCATCAATTCATCATACTCCGCGTCACTGATCTCCGGGGCATCCTGTACATAATATAAATAGTTATGTTTATTCAATTCGGCTCGCAGCCATTCCACACGCTTTCGCACCTGATCCGTAGCCACCTGAATTACCTCCGTTCTCCTCGCAGTTATCCGTCTGTCTCCCGCTGCCCACAGATGATAGGGCCATCTTGAGCTCTACCTCAATCTTCCCGAAAAGAAATAAGATTTTTACTTGAGTACTTCCGGTGTAAGATTGACCGTAACCATATGCTCAGAAAGATTCTACTCCTGTGTAGAAAACCCCTTTTCCCTTTAGATACTTCCTGAAAAAGCCTATATGTTCCCTGGCGTGGATCTTAAACCAGCTATTAATTTATTAAATCCACCCCGCGGAATGAGGCTTAATCGATTAATCTGTCGTGATTCAGTAATTAATTGGCAATCAGTGCAAACAGTGAAAAAAGTTCCGCCTATAGACGGAACTTCTTAGAACATTGATTTAAATTTCAAAACTCAACCTATCACACAATGAACAGCCGGTAACGGACAATAAGTGTCTTTACATAGAATTCCGACCAATCGGTGCGTATAGTCCAATCTCTACTCCGGTCATCTTTGCCACCTCCGGAGTTAAGGCGCACAAATCAGTAGGGGAGAGCTCCCGGAGGGACTTCCGGCCCAAACTGCCCATGGCCAATTTTATCTCCTGCATACAACTGAGTAAAAAATTCATCACACTTTTTGCCCCCACCTCCGGAGCGAGCTTATCCTTGTCCGGACCAATCTCAAAAATCAGATTCGTTGGTGGCTCCCACGGTACAACCTTTGTCAACTGAGTATGAGCTAAAGCCAATAAGGCGACGGTCCCGATGGCGACCGCATCTGCCCCCAAAGCCAGGGCTTTTAAGAAATGTCCGGGTGTATACAGACCTCCGGAGATGATCACGGAAATTCTGTCTTTTACTCCCTTTCTTTTCAAGAATTCCACCGTTCGGCAGAGAGCCGGAAGGCTTGGCAAACCAAGGTCATCAGCGAGGATACCGGGGCCGTAATTAATCCCGCCCTCCGTACCGTCTATGGAGATGAAATCAGGGTTAGCCCTGATCATCACCGCCAATTCTTTCTCCAACCAATGGGTGGCCCCGATCTTAATCCCAATGGGCACACCGCCTGTTATTTGCCTTAATCTACGCACTAAAGCCGCCAGATCGGTCCCGTTACGTACCCCCGGCATTTGCGCCCCAAAACTTAACCCTTCATCCTTTCTCAACCCCAACTCCCGTCGGAATTCAGTACTAATCTCCTTAGGGAGCAGTTTAACCTGGGCCGAACCCAAGGCCCCATAACCGAGTTGAATCTCGATCATGTCACCGTTTTTTAGTGTCTCCTCCTCATTGCCCCAAGTTCCCCGATGATATTGGATGATTACCTTCTTGGCCAGCCTTCGTTCTTCAGGCAAGAGAGGGCCTACTCCGATGTTGGTCGCCGTATTCAGCTTTGCAGTCGCCTCCGCCAGGGCCAACCGGGTTTTTTTCGAAAGTCCAATCCCATAGGCCATCCCCCCGAGCATAATCGGCAAATCAATCACTAGCGGCTTCTCGGCATACCTGCCGATGGTTACCTTTGTATCCACCGCCTCAGGAGGAAGGGGTCTTCTCGTTAAGTAGACCGGGTTAAAGAGCAATTTATCCCAGGGCGACAACTGCCGTGGGGAACCGAAAGGTCTCTTCAACGGTTCGCCGCTGGTTCCTCTGAGATCAGTCTCCAAGACATTCTGCAGGCCAACTTTGGAAAGAACATTATACATCTCAATGAGATTTTCCGGATAAGGATCTACCATTATTCTTTTGATAATCTTATCCGTCAAACCATTGATCAACGGCTTCTTGAGGAGCAAAAAAAGAAGGCCGAGGCAGAGAAGGCTAAGTAGTATAGCCAGAAGCTCATCAATGAACTGCAAAGCTGTTCCTCCTTGAGAGATCATTCCTGCTTATTTATGCTCTCTCCGATTTCACTTTTTCATACTTTATAGGATAAAAACGAACAGCAGCCCACAAAGCGTAAGCCTTCGCCATTTTCTGCTCCACCCAACCAAAACCTATCCGTATCTCACCATAGTTCAACCCATTCCTTCACTATAATTTGTTATGGAGCGAAGGTCTGAATAACAAGTGTGATCACGTAGTAAAGCAGGGGAATAAATACCGCCGGCAGAAGATTTCCCACACGCATCCTTTTTATCTCCAGGATGTTAAATCCAATCGCCATAATCAAGACGCTGCCTACCAATGACATCTGGCTAATCACCGCCTCAGTCAATAACGGCCTGAGTAGCCCGGCCAGCAAGGTAATACCACCTTGATAAAGGACGACGGGCGCTGCAGAAAAGGCTACGCCCAAACCCATACTGGCGGCGAAGATTACTGCGGTTACCCCGTCCAGAACAGACTTGGAGAAAAGGATGGTAGGATTGGCGGAGAGTCCATCCTGTAACGCCCCTACAATTGCCATGGCTCCGACGCAATACATTAAGCTGGCGGTAATAAACCCTTGCGCAAAGTTCCCCTCTTTCGCGGCCAACTTATGCTGGACCCAACTGCCCATCTGCTCCAACTTCTTCTCAATTTCAAGGAGTTCTCCCAGAAGGCCGCCGACGACCAAACTAAAGATCATCAACATAATATGACTACTACCCAGCTGACCCTGGTCATCAAGGAAGAAGATTCCTTGTAGAGTTCCAGAAAGACCAATAATAATTACTGCCAATCCAATGGCCTGCATGATCAGGTCTTTAAAACGTTTTGGCAGCCCGCTTTTAATGAGCATTCCTACAACCGCCCCGGCTATAATGGCTAGCGCGTTAACGATAGTTCCTATGCCAATCATGATATACCTCCTGTACTGTCATCTAGACAAAAGCGCCGATTAGACTTAATTCTCTTTGCCACCGAAGTTTCCTCCATTCATAACTAATTAAACTAGAGGCTGGACAGGTCTACGTCCGACAAAGGTAATAACCCTCCTCTTGGCATCCGATCGTTATATACACTGTAGCAAAAGAGTATCCATCCAGAAAGGAACAACTAAATCCGTGTCGAACATCTTGACTAACCAAACTTACAACGGGGAAAATATAATCAAAAGTCTATGGCAAAACCGAAGTATCCCAATTTAAGATAGGGGGGGTTAGGAAAGATGAGTACAGAGAAGATTCGCCAAGAGGAATTCAAAGTGAAGGGCGAAGATGTGGTGGCCAAAATCAAAGAATTATTGCATGAGGGCAATATTCGCCGGATCATCATTAAAAATGAAGACGGAAGATCCATAATTGAAATTCCACTCACCGTAGGAGTAGTGGGGGCGATGATCGCTCCGGTCTGGGCGGCCATTGGCGCGATCGCCGCTTTAGTCGCTAAGTTAACCATTGTCGTAGAAAAACTTGAGTAAAGCTTGGAAGGCCGGGCTAAGTTTGGATTTGGGGGCTAAAACCCTTTTCTCTTTTTGGCAGTTCAATCTGGAATTCAGTACCTTTTTCCGGATGCGAATGGACTTCAATCGTCCCCTTCAGTTCGGAAATGAGTTTCTTTGCTATATACAAACCGAATCCGTGGCCGGCTTCTTCCTTTGTGGAGAAACCGCATTCAAAGAGGCTGCTTGGATTAGTCTTCTCCGGCAAAATGGTGGGAGTCCAGATTTGAAAGATGAATCTATCCTCCGAATCCATAATATACAGGACAATCTCTGGTTCAACTCCTCTCTTTCGTTCTTGGGCTTTTACTGCTTCCAAGGCATTGTTCAAGATATTACTGAAGATCTGATTGATCTTATCCCAAGAAAAGTTAAAATCCTCCAAACTAAGGGCAGACTCCACTGTGAATTTAATATTTTCCGTAGCTGCTTTGGCCTGAGTCACCAGGAAGATTCCCTGTAAAACCGGGCAGCGAATTTCGTCAAAGGCTAGTGGATCAATAATAGTAATCTGCTCTTCCTTCAGATACCTCAGGATACTCTTTGTGTCATTCAGTTCCGCCCAAACCTTAATCACATTCAGGTGATTCTTGAAATCATGATGCTGAATCCGCAGACTCTGGATCAAATCCCGGCTCTGTTCCAACTGCATTTGGCTGGTTTTAATCTTCATCTCCTCTTCTGCCAGGAATTTCTTTAAACAAATAACAGCGCCAATCCCCAAGAGGGTGAGGATGGAAGATGCTACATAAACATTGCAAAAGAGAATCAACATGCGGCAAGAATGAATGCCCTCTGACAGAAAATTCACCGGGATTAAGAAGACGCATAACATAAGAAAACTCTGAACAATCACGATTAGGGTAGCATACAGGAGGATCTTTTTCTTACCATTCGTGCTTATTTTACCCATTCTGCCCTCGTCGCAAAGGTCTCCCCAGGAAACTGCTTTGCTTCAAAATCTATTTTCCTAAATTCTTCTGATTTTTTAATATTAGACATCGAACCGAATTATCCTGCGTCTTTTGGATTGATTAAATATTGAAAAATAATCAAATAAGCTTTTCTTGCCCTCTCCACTCTGTCAAAGTCTCATGCCCCACTCCTGGTAGCTCATGATAGACCAGAGGGACGCTGAGGAGCTGCTGGAGAGTTTAGACCTCATCTCCGGAAAACCCGTGTAACCCGATTACAGCTCCAGATTCACGGGGCCCGGCGCCGTATCGGATACTGATACGCCCCAACAGGGATGTAAGCTTCCAACCGGTCAACCCAACCTCAACGTAGAAATCTACCCTATTCACTAACTAAGCATGATCACAATATATTAACTAAGGGGGCATCCTCTCACTTGCTAATGCATACGCGCAGTATTCTTTACTTCCCGTTTGGAGGTGCGATCATGAAGCGGGCCTTGGTTTTATCGGGTGGCGGCAGCAAAGGCGCCTTTGAAGTAGGAGCAGTTGACTATCTTGTGCACCAGCGCAGAATGGACTTCCAGGTTTTCCTGGGTACCAGTGTTGGCGCGCTGAACGTGGCCTTATTGGGGCAAGCCCGGAACAGAGGTGAATTGCTGGTTCAGACAGAGAAGCTTAAAAAAATCTGGTTGGAGATAACCGGTAATTATTGTATATATGACGGCAGGATCTTAACTGCGCTACGGCTGCTCTGTAACGGAGCTCTCTTCCATCCAAACGGCCTGAAACGTCTTATAGAAAAGCACGTTGACCTTGACCGCCTATGTGACCCTGCTTCCGTCGTAAAGGTAGGGACCGTTGCCTTGGAAACAGGAGAATTATTCTACGCCGACAGTCGGCAGACGGGCTTACGCGCTGATTTTCGCCAATATATACTGGCCAGCGCCAGTATACCCCTGTTTTTTCCAGCAGTTCCCATCGCCGGAAAGCATTGGTATGATGGAGGCTTACGCGACATAACTCCATTAGGCGCGGTTTTTGACGAGGACCCGGACGAAATTGTGGTCATTGTTACCTTTCCACTCAATTCCAGACTGGAACCGGTTTTACCCGAGGCCAAACCGGGCGGAGCCATTAGCGCTCTCCTTCGCTCATTATCTATTCTAACCAGTGAAATTGCTGCCAACGACCTACAATTGGCGGAGGCCATAAACAAACGCCACCTGTACTTCCCGGGACGGCGGAGAGTTCCCATTCGACTAATCTCTCCCCTAGAGCAGCTTCCTGGGGAAAGCGCCTTGGATTTTAATCCCAGTTCTATCCGGGAAAATATGAAAAGAGGATATGAAGCCGCAAAAAACCCAAAGCTCCTTTATTATTGATCCAATTTTTGATTCTCTCTATGAAGGAAAGCCTTCTCCTCAAAGAGCATGGAGAATACCTTTAACTTCCCAAAAAGACTGTTCATCGTCAAAGAGGTTAAAGAATCATCAATGACTCATACTTTGAATTAAGAGGCACATAATAGGCTTAGCGCCTGATGGGGAATGGTATTTCCCAATACCGAACCGGAGAGGAAGACCAATGGAAACTGCGGTATTCTTGGATCGAGACGGTGTCATCAACGAATATGTAAAACCCGTCAATCAGCCTGAGGATTTGATCTTGTTTCCCTGGACCCCAGCGGCGATTCAGCGGCTAAACCAAGCGGGTCTTCTCGTCTTCATCGTTACAAATCAGGGTGGCCTGGAATCAGGCTACTTCACAGTTGAACAACTTGCAGCAGTCCATCGCCGGTTACAATGCTTACTGCAAGCAGAAGGAGCTCATATAGATGAGATCGTATACTGTCCCCACTACCGAACGGCGTGCTCTTGCCGTAAACCAAAGCCGGGCATGCTTCTCTACCTAGCCGCTAAGTACGGGGTGGATCTTCCGGCTTCCTGGATGATTGGTGACCGTCGCGCGAATATTCTAGCTGGCCGCGCTGCAGGTTGCCAGACAATCAAAATCGAGCGGCCGAACGGTAATATACTGGATTATGTAAGCGCAGATTATCATTGTCATAATCTGCGAGAAGCAGTTGATTACATTTTAGAGTGGAACATCTGCACGCGCTCAGACATGAACTCACTCACGCCGTCTAAATAATAAGGAACCGCCGATCAGGATCATAGCCAAAGGAATAAGATTTCTCCAGATCCGGTGATATCCCAGGTTATTAGCTAAAAAGGTCAATCCTACTATCGAGAGGATCCCTACTGGAATCAGCAAACCTCTTTCCCGCTCACCAAATAAATACTTCTGCGCCAAGCCAACGGCTGGGGCTAAAACAAACAACGGCCAAAGCTTCCCCATCCAGTGCCAACCCAAGGTAACAAAGATTAGAAAAGTTATACTGATCGTGACCAAAATCCCACCCGGTACTAACAGGTTGGGATCTTCTCGTCCACCGGTAAAAAATCGCAGCTCGAAGAGTAAGCCAAGACCCAATGGAAACAACGGCCACAAATTTACCGGGTCAATCCGGATCAAACCTAAATTACCGATTAAAAGGAGCCCACCCAAGATCACCAAGATCCAACCCAAGACGGAGACTTCGTTCTTCTTCATCTTCTTAACCTCCTGTTTGCCATGGTAGGCGACTGCTTTGTCCTACGCGGGGACCACAGAAGACATACAGCCTCTTCCGGTTCAAGATTCATTGGTTCATTCCGCACAGTAGAGACGACTTGAACGACAGCAATGAAACAGCTTCGGAGGAGGCGCGCCAGCCCCTCATAAGCAGCTAAAAAATAATTGTGACGAATTATTTCTTTACTTACCTAAACAGTGATTATCCTACGCTTTCTCTGACTTAAAAAGAATCTTAAACAAAAGCGGCGCCAAGACGGTCATCCAGAACCCCATCAGGAAATAACGTAGTAAATCACAGAAGGCGGTCTCAGGCAAGGCTTGCTTCAGAAGAATGGTTACTAAAACCAGACCGGCTAGGCCCAAAACTATTTTGCAAACCTGTCGGCCAAATCCGGCTTGCACTTGATATTGGATATACCTTCTTTCGATTAGATACCCTAAAATTAAACCTGTCGCCGCTCCAGTTATTTTATAATAAAACACATCGGCTACAAAATAGAGCCCCAAATACATGGGAATGAAGATTAACAGGAAAGCCTCCTTTTTTCCAGTACACAACGTATAATCAAAGAGCCCGTTGGAAATCAACACCCAAACAGCTCCGATTCCGACCCCCCCGATTACATCGACGGGAAAGTGCACGCCAAGATAGAGTCGGGAGACTGCCACGGATAGAATTAACACGCTTCCCAAAACCCACACCCATTTTTTGCCTGACTTCAACATAACTGACACCCAAAAAACGGTAGCGCTTTGCGTATGCCCGCTGGGGAATGAGTAACCACCAGCGGTTTCCAACCGGAGCGACCGAATACCGGGCAGCCCGATGGGCCGCGGAACCTGGAACACTTCTTTAATTCCGGCGTTAAGCACTGAACTTGTCAGAATAGCCAGTCCCAACTTATACCCGAACTCCTGATCTACGCACCATAGGAAAACCGCAAGGGAGAGAAGGAAAAAAGGCGCCTCTCCCAGCATGGTGATTAATTGAAAAAGGCCGTCCAAAAGCGGGGTTGAGAAGGATTGAATAAACTTAATAATTTCCATATCGTACCCCTTTTCTCCTGAGCATAATTCTTCTTGGTTAAGCTTCGCCATTCCGGGGAAGGCGGTCAGTCATAAAGCATGTTAATGCTTTCCGGACTTCAGCGGCGCGACTGTTAAATCATATGCCATGCCCGTCCTTGCCCTGCCGGTTACATTTACCTGCAAATTATGGAAGATATAACGATACCCGGCTTCCACTTGTAGCTCAAAAGCAGATGCCCCGGATCCGGTCTCTATTATGATCGTGACCGTCCCTGTAAAATTATGACTCTCCATGAACGGAGTATAGGTTCCAAAGGCATGACTCTCCCTAAGTACCCAGGCTTCTTCCCCTCCGTTTTTTTGGTCGGGTGAGAAGATTCCATTCGGAGAATAACTGTCATAAGAAGTATAGTAAGAACCGTCCGGTTCTATAATACCGAGATCACAATCGTAATATGGCCACCGTAACCGAACCGCGCAAATCTCCGGGGAGAGCCGGTTGAACGCGCTTAAAAACTCGTCCCAATCTGTGTCAGCGCAGAACTCGAGATATCTATACCGATCCACACTACTGCTCTTGGCCCAGTACTCCGGTTTTGGAAAGAAGATATTTAAGCCATGAGCTTCGGTGGCTTGATTATTAATTACTACGCCCTTCAACACTCTCTGAAGATTGGAGGCGGCTGTCGCTAAATCGGGAATACGTAATCCCACTTCAGCGGCAAAACTGTAAAGATCCACATATTCGCCATAATTACCAAAACTAGTTGTTCTTTCCCGTGCCTCTTGGATTTCGCGGAAAACGGAAACTTTCCGCAACTCACCGATAAAGTTCTTCATCTCCTGGATTAAGTTAGCAAAATCCCCGCCAAGACTCAAAGCTGAAAATGTAAGGTTACCATAGTTATTATAAGTATTATGATAAATATACACTATTTCGCGGGCAAACTCGTCCGGGTTAACGCTTACATTGTCATTGAGCTTTTTCAGGAGCGCTTGATAATCATTTCCCTCCGCCGGAACCTCTCCTTGCGAGCCCAGTAAGTAATCAACTTCGTTGCGCCATTCATAGGCCACTTCAATGGTCTGCATTAAACACGCGTCCATATTGATAATATCTATCTTTTTTCCCGCCTCCCGTAGCGCGGAAGCTACTTCATCCGTAGTCAAACAAGCCCATTCATTGAACCCGGACGTCCAGTCAGTACTAATCCCTCTGAAAACCGCTCCCACCTCGCCTGTTTCCCGAATTGCCCGTGGGGTTACCCCATCTCCGTGGTCCCACAGGGTCAACACTGTATGCCTAGCCGGATGCTTTTCCTGGCAATAAACAATGAAATCACGTAAAGTAGCCGGATGGGCCATATTCACTTCTCCCAAATCGTGCAAGCACTTTGAGGTAATACCGGGCTCTCCGTTGTCACACTCAATATAAAAGAGTTTTGCCCCGGTCCAGTCACCATTGGAAGTATCATAACCAGGATGCCGGTCACATAAAACCAGTACATTCACATCGTCCGAGGACCCCACCCTTTCCATCTCTTCCAGGTCGGCCAGGGCGAACTCTTCGAGGTTATTATCACCGTTCATATACACAAGAAAATTCCAGTCTTTCTCACCTTTGCGATCATCACTAAAAATCTTTCCGGGTAAGCCTCCTGAATCCACTGGAATACCCCTGTTCCATGCATCGGTGATCATCACTCCTCCTCCGTCCCCGCCGCGCCGGGAGGAGCGGCACCCAGAGAAGAGCGCCAATATAATGAAGAGAATAAAAAACCGAACTACGCTTGGTTTATTCATAATCAATCCCTCTCCGCCACATACTGGGTAACTATCCTGGCGTGATCCCCTATTTGAGTGTACCCCGCCCACCTAAAATTGAGGGCCATTTTGCGTTTGACTTTGGTAGATTAGCATATAGCATCAAGACAAATCCCCTGGAGCCACCATCCAGCTACTGGTTGCAGCCTAAAAAATTATGAAACCTGATGTATCATTTGTTGTTTTCTCCTCTTTACGCACCACGTTTGTCTTGGAGTACCAACCATTCTTATATAATCTACTCTAATTTCCCACAATACCTTAGAAAGTGGGCTTTCATTCTTTCTTCCGCAACTTCCTCCTCATGATCGGCCAAAGCTTCAAAGATTCCCTGATGTTCCGTGCTATAGGTCTTTACTTCTTCTCCATTGGACAGGGGAGCCTTTATTCTCTCCCAAAAAGGCTGTATGATCCCGAGTAACTGACAGAGATATCGGCTCCGGCCAAAGGTGCGGATCTTATGGTGAAAATCCTGATTCAACACAGCTAACCCCTGCAGATCCCCTTGCATGATGCACTTATTCATCTGCAGAAGAATTTTTCTTAGCGCGCGAATTTCTTCTTCCGTGATGCGAAGAGCGCAAAACCGGGCCGCCATTCCCTCCAGGTTCGCCTTGATCATGATTATTTCCTCACGATCCGGCTGTGGACAAACAGAAACATATGTTCCCTTTCGCGGTTTAATTTCAGTCAAACCTTCAAAGCTCAGGCGATTGAGGGCCTGCTTAATCGGGCTGGTGCTGATCCCCATCTCTTCCGCCAGCCTTCTTTCACTAATCCGCTCTCCAGGGGCTAAGGAACCGTTGATGATGGCCTCCTTGATTCTGTCATAAGCCATTTCACAGAGGGACTTAACCTCTTCTGTCCGGATTCTCGAAACTTTGCTTTCCATCTAATCACTCCCGCCCGCTAGAAAAGAAGCTCAAATGCTGTCTGAAATATCAGATATTAATCCTATTTCTGCCTAATCCCTAATTTTCCTTCTTCACCGCCTAATCTAGACCATATATTCCCGTTTGTGACCATATAACGAAGCATCGCATCTCTTACTTCGCCTATACTGAAAAGGCCGTCCCTGGGGACAGCCTCTCCTGAAAGACGCCATAAGCTAAATTGTGAAATAGGCTGACTCCATCTCTACACCACTGCGCGTTCTTTCTTCTCCAGAACGCGCTCCTGACTGTCGGTAGCAAACTTCCCTTTCTCTGGAAATACTTTATCGATGTGCGCTTGACTAAACTTCGGCGTTAACCAACTGACTACCGGCACAACCACTAGGGGAAGAAGCATAGAAATTGACCCTACTCGCGGGGCGACGTCCTTAATTAAAGGCCTCAACTCCGGACGGACACAGTAATAAAGAAAACTCCCGACAGAATATCCCAACCCGGTAAGGAAGCCAGCCCAAGCTCCAGCCTTGGTGACCCCCTTCCAAAAAAGGCCGTAAAGATAGGGGGCGAGAAAAGCGCCGGAGATCGTCCCCCAGGAAAAACTCATCAAGGCCACTAAATACGGCCACTTTTCCCCGTATACAGCCACTAAGAGTGAGACCACTACAAATACCAAGCAAAAGAGTCGCATTAGGAAGACCGCCTTACCCTTGGATAACTTAGGGCTGAAATGACCTTGAATTAGATCGATCACAATGGAGGAACTGGAAACCAGGACCAGTGAGGATAAAGTAGACATGGAAGCGGATAATACCAGTAATAAAATGACTACTAAGAGCATTTCCGGAAGGGCGATCTTGAGTATCTGTGGTATGATCGCGGTATTAGGATAGACCTGATTCCGCATGGCTTGACCTAACAAGGTTTTTGCGGTCCCCGGATCAATCAAAGCCGCGTTATATTGCGGATGCTCCTGAAACAATAGGTCATTCTCCTTGATGAGTTCCGTTCCGTACAAAGAAGCGGTCGAACCGGTCAAATAGGCGGCCCCGGCAACAATTAAGCAAAAGGCCGTCCCCACTACCATGGCGGTAAAGATCACCTTTTCATTCTTGATGGCATAAAACTTCTGCACCATCTGAGGGAGTCCCCAAGCGCCCAGGCTAGTCAGGATGACCAGCCACAGGAGGGACATTCCTCCGCTGGGAAAAGCCTGCGCCAGGTTGGGATCGATCTTTTGCAGGCCTCTGACTAATCCGGCGCCTCCCCCAACAGCCGGATGAGTGATGATATAAAAAACCATCAGCACCGATCCAACGAGCATAATCAGGCCTTGAATAAAATCACTTAGCGAAACAGCGGTATATCCGCCAAGTAACAGATAAATAGCTGTTATAATAGTCATAAAAGCCAAGGCATGATGGTAGCTGATATTCAAGATATTAACAAATAAAAATGAAAGCCCAGAAAAGACGGAACCTGAATAAGGAATTAAGAAGAAGAACACCACCAGGGCGCTTAAGACCTTAAAGGTCCTCGACTGATACCTGGCCTCCAAGAATTCCGGCATCGTCATGACGTTTAAACGTGAAGTTAAAGCCCGGGTTCTTTTCCCCAGCGTCAACCAGGCTAAAAAACTACCGACCACCGTATTACCGATGGCGATCCAGACTACGGGCAGACCGAACGTAAACCCGAGACCCCCTGCGTACCCAATAAAGATTACTGCCGAAAAATAAGTGGTCCCATAAGCAAACGCCGAAATCCATGGGCCAATATTTCTTCCACCCAGAAAGAAGTCGGCGGTGGTCCTGTTACGGCCCATGGTAAAAAACCCAATCCCTACCAGCAACAGCAAAAAGAGCCCAATACTAACCCAATACACTAAATTATCCATCTTTCCATCCTCCTCTGTTCTCCATACTACCTTACTGCTGAAGCCAAACCCAATAGGGTTAGCCCTACCATTGACTACCATAGTCCACAGTTGCTTGCCGAAAAGAAGCAAATTTATCTACCTATTCGCTATTTCTTACTATTTCCCTTCCTGAACGGTAAACTTCTCCAGAACTAGTCCAAGCCGGGGGAATTAAACGAAGAGGCCTTCCTCTCAGAAAAGGAGGAATGGCCTCTTTGCCAGTGTCACGGTCTTACAAAAGACCGGCCTATAAAAGCTGATTTATAAAATCAAGTCTCACAAATAACCTCTACCGTCTTCTCCGTATCACGCCACGGAATAATCTTGCCCTCTACCACCTGCCCATCTACGGTCAGACGGTAATCTCCGGAGCGGTTATTCTTAATTGTAATCTTGTACTCTACCCCTCTAAACCTTCTCATAATAGTTAATTCCGTAAATGTTTTAGGGAGACAGGGGTCAATCATCAACCCGTCAAAGTCGGGACGGACCCCTAAAATATATTGGGTAATGGCCACGAAGTTCCAAGCAGCGGTACCGGTCAGGAATGAGTTCTTTGCTTCACCATGCCTTTTGGCTTCTTTTCCGGCGATCATTTGCGCATAAACATAAGGTTCCATCCGGTGGATCTCGCTAATCTCCTCGCGGTAAGCCGGGGCAATCTTCTTGTAATAGACAAAGGCCTCATCCGCTCGGCCCAATTTGGTCTCGGCAATCATCACCCAGGGATTGTTGTGACAGAAGACACCGCCGTTTTCTTTATAGCCCGGCGGATACGAGGTAATCTCACCCAGTTCCTTGTGATACTCAGTATAAGCCGGATAGACCAAGACGATGCCGTGCTCTGTATCGAGATGTTTTTTTACTGACTCCAAGGCTTTCAGGGCCGACCCGTCTTGCAGGCCAATCCCGGCCATTACGCACATACCTTGCGGTTCAATAAAGATTTTACCTTCTTTATTCTCTTTACTCCCTACTTTTCTACCGGCGTCGTCGTAAGCGCGTAAAAACCATTCCCCATCGTAGCCATGTTCCATCACAGCCTTCTCCATCCGGGCCACTTCCTGCCGGATCTTGGCGGCTTCCTCGGAAAGCCCTAGTTTCTCGCATAAACGGGCATATTCAGGACAGATGTCAACAAACATACCGGCAATAAAGACGGATTCTGCGGTCCTTCCATCCTTGTTGGTGCAAGTCTGGAAGGATTCATCCGGGGTCTCTGAATAACAGTTCAAATTCAAACAATCATTCCAGTCCGCCCGCCCAATCAGGGGTAGACCATGGGGTCCCAGATTATTCAAGACATGTCCAATTGAACGCCGTAAGTGTTCCATCAGAGTATCGGCCAAGGCCGGATCATTCTCAAACGGCACCTTTTCTTCTAATATGCTGTAATCTCCGGTTTCTTTGATGTACGCGATTACCGAATAGACTAACCAGAGAGGGTCGTCATTGAATCCCCCGCCAATATCCATATTCCCCTTTTTAGTTAAAGGTTGGTACTGATGATAAGCGCTACCGTCCGGGAATTGCGTAGCCGCCAAATCAAGTATCCTTTCTCTGGCTCTTTCCGGAATCATACTGACAAAACCCAAAATGTCCTGGTTGGAATCACGAAAGCCCATCCCGCGCCCGATTCCAGATTCAAAATACGAAGCGCTCCTGGAGAGGTTAAACGTCACCATGCACTGGTAAGGATTCCAGATGTTAACCATCCTGTTCAGCTTCTCATCTTCACTCTCTACCTGGTAGACGGAGAGGAGATTTTGCCAAGAGGATTTGAGCTCAGCAAAGGCTTTTTCCACTTTTTCTCCTGTAGAAAACGCCTCCTGTATGGCCCTGGCTTTTGCTTTATTAATAACACCCGGTTTCTCCCACTTTTCTTCAGGTTTATTCTCCACATAACCGAGGATAAAGATTAATTCCTTACTCTCTCCCGGCTGGAGAGTAATCTCTAGGAAATGAGACGCAATCGGCGCCCAGCCGTCAGCCATAGTGTTGGCAGCCTGTCCCTTCTTGACTACTTGAGGTTCAGCCAAACTATTATAGAGTCCGACAAAAGAGTCTCGATCCGTGTCAAACCCTGCAATCGGCTGGTTAACGCTGTAGAAAGAGTAATGGTTACGGCGCTCTCTGTATTCGGTCTTATGATAAATGGCGCTGCCTTCCACTTCCACCTCGCCGGTATTGAGGTTCCGCTGGAAATTAGTCATATCATCATATGCGTTCCAAAGAGCGAATTCAAGGAAGGAAAAGACTTTAAAATTCTTCACTTTGTCTCCTTGATTCCGCAGAGTCATTCGGTGGATCTCACAATTCTGATTGAGCGGCACAAAGTACAAGACCTCTGCCTGCACCTGGTTTTTGACCCCACAGATTTTGGTATAACCCAAGCCATGTCTACACTCATAACTGTCCAGTTCAGTTTTGACAGGTTTCCATCCAGGCGACCAGATCAGACCATCATCATTAATGTAAAAATACCGTCCGCCCTCGTCAAGAGGGATGTTGTTATAACGATACCTGGTAATCCGACGCAACCGGGCATCTTTGTAAAAGGAATAACCCCCTGCCGTATTGGAGATTAAGCCGAAGAACTCCTGAGAACCAAGGTAGTTAATCCAGGGATACGGAGTCTGCGGTGTGGTGATTACATACTCTCTTTGCCCATCATCAAAATAGCCGAATTTCATCTTTTAAACCTCCATCTTCACTAGTTTATTTTCATTATGGCTTAATTAAACAATACTACACACTTACCATAAGTAAATATTTCCAAGAATACCACTACACACTAATGGTAGACCGGACGTATCCGTCCTGCCTATGCTTAGGAAGTTGCAACTATGAATTCATAGAAACAACATTGTTGCTCAAAATTTAAGCAAGAGTTAACAATTTATATTATAAAGCATTAGCCGCTCCTAAACTCACCCCAAGTTGCTCAATTCTTGAACTATCTTGCTACATCGGGAAGGCTATTTTTTCTTAAAACCCGGACGATACTTGTTTCTGTACGCGCGCGGCGTTAAACCGATCACTTCCTTAAATACCCGATTAAAATAGTTCACACTATTAAATCCGCAGGCCATAGCCACCTCAGTAATAGGTTGATCGCCGGAAACCAGCATTTCCTCGGCTTTAATCAGTCGGTATCTGATCAAGTACTGTGAAAAGGTGTATCCGGTTAATTCTTTGAAAATGTGACAAAAGCGAAAGGTACTGATATTCAACTCCTTGGCGATGTCAGCCAGAGTTATGGTCTCAGTACCGCGGTCCTCTATAATCTTACTGATCTTGTCCAGCCGTTCTCTTTGCCGCCGGTAATTATGATTGGGCACTTCGTAATAGAGAAAAGGATTAGCCAGGAGTAACCCGAAGAAATTGTACAGGTTACTTCTGACAAACAAAGTATGGCCGTTTCCTTTCTTTGTGTAATTTTCATAGATCGCCTTCAGATTCTTGAGGGCGATTCTATATTCTACCGCTGTTGCCTGGGGCATAATCAAGCTCTGCGTCCCGCAGATTAAAGCGCTTAAACTCCGCTCCTCCGCCGACCCTTTATTATTTAACAATAAAGAAGGAAGAAAGAAGATGACGAAGCCTCTGACCCGTTTCTCCGCTTTGGTGGAGTGTACCCCATATTGATTAATAATACACACTTGACCGGATGAGAGAAGCAAATTCTTCTCACCCAGTTGCAACAGGAGCTCCCCTTCTTCAATGTAGATGATTTCAACCAATTCGTGCCAATGAGGAAGAGAGAGGACCTGCGGTTCGTCAGAGACTTGATCCAATATTTCCAAGGGTATCTCATATGACGCGGTAGCCCGGTTTTCCTTTAGCAATACCGTCAACTCCCTATTACCCGGAGATTATATGTACACGTTCTCCACTTCTTTTTTGCCTGGCAACTCATTCCTATTATATCATGTAAACTCCGAAGACAAAACGGAAGACGCAATTAAGAAAACTCAGCGCCTCCCTGCACAGCAAAGACCTTGCTGGCCCGTAAAGTCATTGACCGGAATCTGAAAACCGTTCAGGAACGTCTTCATCACGCCGACATTCGAACCGCTGGAAACATATACAGTTATGCCTCGCCAAAAACACAGCAGGAGCGAATGGGAAAATGGGGAAAGTTCCAAAAATTATAAAACCAAAAAGAGCGGCAAAAGGAACGGGAAAACCAAAAAGCGACGCAGTGAAAACCGCGTCGCTTCTATATTTCTCGATGGCGCGCCCGACAGGAATCGAACCTGTGCACCTGGCTCCGGAGGCCAGTGCTCTATCCCCTGAGCTACGGGCGCAGGATTACCATATCTGCAACATACTATATTTTATCCTATTCTCTAAATAAATTCAACCCTCATTTCCTTTCTTTTTTGTACTATACACCGTACCGACATTTTTTCCAGCTGATCCACAGCCAAGGGCAACAAAGACTCCGGGGTTCTCTCTAAATGACACACTTGACTGTTGGTCCGGACAGAAAACTGTTTCCGGAAGGGGCGCATCCAGCAACCGGACGAGTAGATGGATGACCGCCACCTCCCGCAATCTGGTCGGGGATAAGAGTTCGAAGTCAAGAAAGACAATCGTTGGTATCAACTGGCAACACTGCCCGGGTTGAGCCGGTGGTAAATCAAGAAAACCAGAAAAGGGAATATCCACTCCCTGATGAACAACGGTGTTCTCTTCATCAACGAAGAAAATTTGTTTATGCAGAACTCCCTGGAAGATCACTTTTTCCGGTATAATATGGCAACGCAGATTTTGGACGACTGCTCTGATCTCATCAATCTTCTCCGCCGGGGTAAAAAGGTCGATGTTGTCATCTATTAAGACCTGAACTTGGGCCTCGGCAATAACATTAAAAGACATTTTTCTGCCTCCTTTCTTTCCCTTAGGTTAGGAGAGCCCAGTTACATATTATGTGGGCAAGCACTGGAAGCACACAGACAAAACGCCTGAATGAAACTGATTGCTTTCAGTAATAAAAAAAGAAGTTGTCCGTTCGGGCAACTTCCAGCTGATATCTACCTAAGCCTTAAAACTGTAAAGAAAATTCACCAATGAATTTGGGAGTATCATGCGGAGTCTCCACCGAGAGCATTTGCAGGCCTAAAATTAACCGGTTTTTCTCGCCCCATTCCAAACCCAGCGAAGTAAAGGGAGTGCCGGCGCTCTGATCAACCAAATCATTATAATAAGTAAAATCAGCCAACAAACTCAAGTAATCATTTAATTTAAAGGAAACCCCCGCATTGACCAGTGAATTAACTACCGACATCTTGCGCAGGTAGGCGGGGTCCTGATCATATCCCCAACTAAAGCCGCCATATATCTCTGCAGACTCGGTCAGGGGCAGACTACCCAAGAGTCCCAGGTTTATGCCTGTCAAGAACTCGCCTTCTTCTTCAGAACCGTCCAGTAAATAGACGGCATTTAAAGACAGTACAGGTTTTCCCATTTTATTCTGGGATCGCCATTTCGACAGAGAGATTCCTTTTCCATTCTCCGTACACAGCAAAGTAAAACCGGTGGAGACGATTAAGTCACCGATTTGCACCCCGGTAGTTACCTCATTCATTAACTCGTACCCTGTCATACTTCGGCGCAGATGCGAGAAGTTATTCAAGGGAAGGGTTCCTTCAATTTGGTGTAGATCATTGATCTGATAGGTCTCATACAAATTAGTCAGCAGACTGAGGGCTGACTCTTCCACCTTGGTGAAGTCATCTTCCGGATTCGCGTCCGCCAAAGCCAAGGGAAAAAGGTAATAACCGTTAACTGCGTTATTATCCTTCAAGGGTAGTCCTCCCTCGACCAATAGGTAGGTATCACGCATCCCCTTATTCATTTGGTAAATAACTTCCCACTTCTCCTCAGGAGCTTTCTTGGCGTCCAGGAAAGCGTCAGGGATAAACAGAAAATAGTCGTTTTGGTCTCCAACAGTACCGTATGAACCAAAATAATAATGAGGAGAGTCTTTTCCGGCTTCACAGTCCCCATCCGGAGGGAACGTCATACTTGTGGTCAGGGAATTCTCTGGTAAGGTCACCACAGTGTCCAAATCATAATACTCTTCATTCTCCAGTAAGTCCTGATAACTTTCGGGGCGGACCGGGGCTAAGGGTTCTAGATAAGTAATGTTAATCCCTAAATCAGCCAATTCCACTTTGAACTCAATAATCAGCCGGTTTAGTATGTACTCCGCATCCGCTTGGAGGTACGGTGGTTTACCTTTTTCCTTGATCAGAAAAGTCTTAAGGTAATTGGCCATCTCATATCTAGTTAACTCTTTGTGCTGCTCTTTTATGTATTCTCCGGGGTAATCCTGGAGCAAACCGGCCTGGGATAACCAAGCCATATAATCATAAGCCCAATGCTCAACCGGAAGGATCAATTCCGGCGCCGAGCCGTAAAGCACAGGAGAAAGCGTAAATAAGCACCAACATAGTATGGCAAAGAAACACTTCTTCAATAGGATCACCTTCCTCCTATCCGGACTGGCCCGAATCTCTCAGATACCTTTCCCCCAAGATTACCGCCACATAATCATCGTAAGCCTCAGGCGGTGTCTGTAAGCCCAAAGGAACAAAACGCCGCCATCCATGGCGGTGATCCAGTAAATACCGGAACCGCCCTTCCCGACTGGAATTATCCTCATTAACTTTTATTAAAGAGACGGATCTCTTCTGCAACTCCGTAAGGAGCCGCTGGCCAAAGTCTTTGCTTCCGGTTCTGTCCCCAAGAATAACTGTTCTTACCTCAAATTCAGTCAGGATCATCAAAACCTTAGTCAACAGCTGACCGGTTTTCTCAATTCCTTTCTGCAGAACTGTTCCATCCTTCCGCAAAATAGCATAGCCAAACTTTTCTGTACCAGGATCGATAGCTAAAACCGCTTGCTGTAACCCGTCATTTTTCATCTTTTAGTTCAATCCCTACCTTTACCGGTCCTTTAATTCGCCAAACATCATCCAAGGCCACCAGTTGAATAGTTGAGGGTTTAGTCTTCTTTCGGATCTTGCTGATAATTTCCGGTACATTTTGCATGGAAGCAATTTCCCCGATATACTGTCCTTCGGAGATCATCCCTCCATTCAGGGACTTTTTTCTGACCACTAACAATAAATCAAGGATCTCATCGAGGATCGCATTTTCATCAAGATCGGGGCCCACCTGTGTTTCGGCGATTATCTCATTTTTTCTGAAAACCAAAGCATTTGGAAAGTACTGAAACGAAACATACAGCGGTTCCAGAGCAATGGTATTTCGATCTGCTACCAACCGGACCACACCGGGCACAGTTATCTTGCTCAACTCTTGAGAAAAATACAGGAGCTGTTGATTGACTTTGAGCGCGTACCCTTCTTTTCCCTGAAGGCGCGCTCCTCTCTCCAACGCAATTTTATTGGCCTCCACCAGCATGGGTTCTAAGATCTTCTCTTTAATCTCCTGGGCTTTCAGGCCTTTCTGCACTACCCGGGCTAAGAGAATATCTCCTTTGAGAAAGATTAACCTGCCGGTCTTAGTAATCCTAAGATTATCCCGGAGGAGGGAAGATTCAGCGGAGAGCGCCTGAACTTCTTTGAATAGCCGCTCTTTTTCCACCTCAAGCCCGATATTTTTCTCCCGTAAGTCATTGGTGATTTCGTATAAATTGTTTAGTCTTTCTTGTTCAAAGACCAGTTCTTTCTGGGTCTTTTCCAAAGCCTGCCTGGTTTCTTCCAGATTTTTAACTACCAATCTATACTCACTTTCAGTCTTCTCCAACAGCCCAGCGGTTTCTTCCTGCTGAAGATGGACTTCATCTAATTTCCCTTGTTTATCTGCAAGTTCATTACTAAGGTCTTGTACAATAGCGGTTTTTTCCTGTAATTCGTCTTGAATCTCCTTCAACTCAAAAAGCGCGGTCCGCACATTTTCTGAGACTATCGTCAGGAATACCAGAGTAGAACCGGAAATGAGGATACCGGTGAACACCGTAATAATCATCGAAGTATATTTGGGCCGTAGACCATAAAGAGAGAGGCGTTTCTTTCCAACCTTCATCCCGATCCTATCCCCGAGCAGGGCAATTACCCCTCCCAGCACGGCAATGACAAAAATTAGAATTATTCCATGCACTGGATTCACCCTTTATTCCTTCTCTAGTTAGCCGCCTTCATGAAGTGATAAAAACCATAGCCACCGAGGATAAAGTTCTGCATCCAAGCGGCTATGAAAGGAGACAAGAGCCCGGATTGACCCAAATAGGTGCCGAACCCCATTAAAACATAGTAAATAAAGATAAACAGGAGACTTAACCCAAAACCAGCCGAAGAAGTCCGTCTCTGCGGTTGAAGTCCCAACGGAAGCCCTAACAAAGCAAAGAAAAAGCTGGCAAAGGGGATCGAGATCTTTTGATGGAGCATAACCCGTAATTCCTCCACATTTTTCAGATTGGAACCGTTTTTTATATACCAATTCAGCTCCGACCAACTCATATCTTCCGGATCCAAGGCCAATTGCCGCACTTCCCGGGGAGTTCTTGTTAAGCCAGTGGGATAGTTACCTTGCGCTAAACGTAGAGGAACAACTTTTTCCCCTTCGTAATTATAGATTACACCCTCTTTGAAGAACCAAAACTCCTTATCCTCCGCCCAGAGCACCTCGTCCGCAAAGATCGCCTTCTTGACTTCGTTGTTTTGCATCTCCTGAATGACTACTTTAACCAATCTTTCTTGCGCAGGATAATACTCTTCCGCATAGATCAATCGTTTCACACCGTCTTTATCTTGATCCGTAAAAAAATACTGACGCAAGACTCCTTGCGGCTGAACTGATCTGGCTTGCGCTTTCTCCAGATTATATAAGCGGTTGGCTGGAGGAACTATGGTCTCGTTCACCAGAATAGAAACACCACTTACCACCAAACCGGTAATCAGCACCGGCAGAGCGATCCGGTTAAAACTCACCCCGCCGGCCTGCATAGCAATGGTTTCGCTATGCCCAGTAATATTTCCTAAACCAATTAAGGTCGCCAGCAACATGGCCATGGGGGACCCTAGAGCCACGGTCTCCGGAATTCTGAAGATAAATAGTCGAAGCAAGACGGAGATGGAGAGCTGATACCTTCCGGCGAATTCGATGAGGTCGACCAAAGCGCCGCCCAGCATTATTCCGCAAAAAGCAAAAAGGCCAAAAAAGAACGGCTTCAGCAGTTCTCCTAGAATATAGCGGGTAATAATCCTCATTCTTCTTCTCCTATAGAAATGTTATTTATACAGAATCTTGTTATATATTTATATATTGAACCTGTCTCCCAAGTAAAACTCACGGGCGGTTTCATCTTCCGCAATTTCCTGGGAGGTGCCTGCTACCAAAATTTCTCCGGAATACATGATATAGGCTCGATCAGTAATGGCTAAAGTCTCCCGGACACTATGGTCGGTAATCAAAACTCCTAAGCCTTTAGCCTTTAAACCTCTGACAATATCCTGCAAATCGGCTACAGCAATTGGGTCCACTCCGGTAAAGGGCTCATCTAAGAGAATGAATTGAGGCGCCTGCGCCAAAGCTCTGGCAATTTCAACACGTCTTCTTTCCCCTCCGGAGAGCATGTATCCCTTCTGTTTTCTAACTCTGTTCAGATTAAATTCCTCTAACAAGCGGTCACATTCTCTAAATCTTTCGGCTTTATTCCCAATTCTTAATTCCAGGATCGCCAGAATGTTTTCTTCAACCGTTAATTTCCGAAAGACCGATGGTTCCTGAGCCAGATATGCCACGCCGAACTTTGCCCGTAAATGTATGGGCAAGCGGGTGACATCCCGTCCATTAATTCTGATGGCGCCTGCTTGGGGCCTTTCCAAACCCACTACCATATAGAAGGTTGTAGTTTTACCAGCGCCGTTTGGTCCCAACAACCCAACAACCTCACCTGGGTTCACAGATAAAGAAACCCCATTTACCACCCGGCGTTTGTTATACTCCTTGACTAGACCTTCAGCCAAAATACCCACGCGATTACTGCCCCTTTCACCGACATAACCTGGCCTTCACCGGACCAATCACTTTCACCTGCTCAGTGTCGAGGTGATAAATGATTTTCTCTCCTGTAATGTAGTCTTCTCCTTGATAAAGCAGGGGTTCTCCTAAAAGATGTACTTCTTTGAGATATTCGGAATATACGGCTTTTTCCGCAGTCCCGGACAGTCCGTTATATTGAAGATAAATATCTCCCGTAGCTTCCACAAAGCCTTGCCCGTTATCTCCTCGTAACGCATCCCCGGTCAACCGGCCTCTCACTCCGGACAATTCAAACCCTCCGGAGGCTTCAAAAGACTTTATTTTCTGTGAAGACGAGTGTGTATCCAAGAAAATCAGTATTCTCGACGCACGCAAAGTATCTCCCTGCTGATTCTGAACAGTTCCACCCTGCGGTAACTCCAATTCGCCCCGGCTAACAAGGTAAATTACTTCCTCCCCGGCGACTACAAAGTGTTGAGACGGCGCGCCGGGCTCTTCTCCATCAATCACTACTTCACCCTGGGCAAAAAACATTTCTCTCCCTCTATAATACACAACCTGTCGGGCGGTTAATTTGAAGGAATTCGTCACTGAGGTCAGTGTCACCGGAGATTCTACCGTGCCAAAATAGAGCAATTTATCTTCTTTTAAGTCCATTTCGCTACCGGCTGGGGCTTTGATCTCCCACTGATACGCGGAATTGCTTTTACTGTTCGCTGGATTACTATGCCCCGTATGATCAGGGGTCATCTTGATTTCGGCCTTCACTATCGAGACTACTGATAAGCACACTAATAGAAGGGGAACCCAAAACCTTTTCATCCTTAATCTCCTCTGCGAAGTCTATACCCAACATTCTTCATTAATAATTATATAACAAAAAAGGGAAAATGTCGTGGATCCGATTAATCGGTTTCATCAATAAAACTCCACTTCGAATTCCCTTCAATCTCAATCCGCTCCAGATCAAGATCGGAGTGCATCACTTCTGCTTCAACCCAAACGCCTTCTCTTTGCATACGGACTTTATTCTTGAAGGTAATCTTCGCTGCTTCCGTCGACCAAGAGGCTTCCAGAGCGGTAAGGGTAAGATCCGAGCGGCTAATCGTGACTTCCCCAAAAAGCTCGAGCTGAGAAAAGTCTTTTGTCATCCGGCCTTCATTCGCTTGGATGTGAAATGCTTCGCCATTCAGCGGATAATACTTTCCGTGAATACAAGAGAGGAGATAAAACCGTTTATCTTCATCTTCGGTCATTTCTTCTATAATGAGCTCCCAAGATAACCTGTTTCCCTCATCAACCAAGGAGATCTCCGCTTCTTCAATCTTTAAGGTATCATGGGTTTCTCCCTCAGATCCTGAATTGCTTGGAGTTTCTTCTTGAACCAGAGGAAGGAGGGAAAGGGGCCTGCCTCGCAAAGACGCAAGATCAATCCGGCCTAACCTATGCAAGCTCAATAAGATGATGATTAAAATAAATCCGGTCACCAAGAAAGCCGTTGAAATGGTAAGAGCCTTACGCACCCTTTTCTCTCCTTTAGGTCTTCCATATGCGGTCCCAGCCATGGAAAGCTCTTCTTATACTACCTCACTGCCAGATAGAGTAAGGCTACTGAAAAAATTCGTGATTTGGCCCTAAATCCCTTCTTCAATCACTTGTCAATACCTGAATCTTGATCCACCGCAATCACACTTAAGCCAATCCTTTCCGCCTCAACAATAAACTCTTCTTTGTTCAGGAAAAAGGTGGCGCCTGCTTCAATCGCCAATACCCGCGCTCTGCTCTGAACTAAGGAATTCAGCGTATTCAAGCCCACAGTCGGCACATCAAAACGGAGATCCTGATGAGGCTTGGCCACCTTTACCACGACTGTTCCCTCTCCCCCTAACTCTCCTCCCCTTAAGATGGCCTGATCTGTTCCTTCAATAGCTTCCACCGCCAAAATAACACCATCTTTCACCACTACGCTTTGGCCGATGTCAAGTCTGCCCATCTCTTTGGCTAAAGAAAACCCAAAACGAATATCCTGCATTTCACTGGTAGTTGGCGGGCATTTGGTTAAAAGACCTGGTTTTGGTAGCAAATGCCCCAAAAACCTGGTCTGAGTCTCCACTCTAATCCCGTGTCTCTCAAAATAATCAACCACCGCCTGCAAGATAGCGTCATCATTTTTGATCCGAAGCCGCAACAAAAGGTTTTGCAAATTCTCATCAAGTTTGGGGCCGGTGAAGAGCGCGCCCTTTTGGACCTTACCGGCCATGACCAATGTATTCACACCACAGTCTTGAAAATATTCCAGAATCCGGCCTAAGGCGCCCAGACTCATTTTAACCAGAGAAAAACCTGCTTCTTCCAGGAAAGGTTCGACCTCTTCCTGTAACCCCACAATAACCGGATCCTGTCCCAGCTTCTTTATTCCCTTAGCCACCTCCAGAGGAAGCCTTCCCCAGCCGGCCAAGAGCCCAAACCTTTCCATCTACATCACCCAGCCTTTGCTCTGCAATTACTGTGCCAAACAGGTATCTGTTTGTAAAAAAAACTAGACTCTATTGTCTAGTCTTAATTAAAACCAAAATTTCCTTTCAACGAAAACCGAGATCTCCTGAAATCGTTCTTCGCCAAATTCCTTCTTCCTTAGGCAGGCGTAAACGGGGATAGGGTAGACCAGACTGCTCCGGCTCACCGGCATATTCCGCGTTCCGCGTTGCGTAAAAACCTGATGAAGTGGTCAATTTCCGCGGAACCTTGCAGTTCCTGTTCCATCTGTTCAATTGCTTGGTTGATGATTAAGTTGGAACGATAGAGGATCCGATAAGCCTTCTTAATCTCATCCCTTACTTCCGGTGAAATACCGTTCCTTCTCAATCCCACTACATTAATTCCTGCTACCTTCGCCGGGTTTCCATCAACAATCACAAAAGGCGGAATATCCTTCACTACTTTAGTGCAAGCGCCCACCATAGCCATCTTACCTATCTTCGAGAACTGGTGAATCCCGCTCAAGCCTCCGATTACCACCCGGTCTTCCACTATCACATGCCCGGCCAAGGCGGTAGCATTGGCTAATACCACATGGCTACCCACCTGACAGTCATGGGCAACATGCGTATACGCCATAAACAAGTTATTACTACCAATGCGGGTTTCCCCGCCACCGCCCTCGGTCCCCCGGCTGATCGTCACATTCTCGCGAAATGTGTTATAATCTCCGATCACCAAGTAACTTTTCTCACCATGAAATTTTAAGTCCTGAGGTTCGCAACCGATGGTGGCGCCATGATAGAATTTGTTGCCTACTCCGATCTTCGTCCATCCTTCAATCACCACATGAGGCCCTACTATACAATGATCGCCCAGTTCCACATGTTCTCCAATAATGGCATAGGGACCGATAACTACCTCTTTTCCAAGTTTAGCGTTGGGATGGACCAGCGCCGTTTCATGTATGTCCCGTAAAGGAATTACTTTATTCTCAATAACCTTCATAATCGAAAGGGCCCCTTTCATTGGTCTATTATTATCATCGTCATTTTGTGGAAAAACATTAGCCTGCGGTGATAATTGCTGCACCCGGCGCCTAAATGAAGTAATTCGGCAAACAGTCCGCTAATCCCTGCAGGATGCTATGTGAACGCTTTATTAAAGCTTCTGTCGAAGCTTTATAAAGTTTTTGCCAAAACTTTCCTAATCTTAGCTCCGGTCGAAGCTTTTTGAAGGTTTTGTCACAACTTTCTATCTTGCTCCTGGCGATACTTTTTAAGATTTCTCTAAACTTTCTATCATAGCTTTTTGTCGATGCTTTCATAGCTTTCTCTCTAAGCTTTCCTTCAAAGCCAACCAATAAAGCCTGATTAAAACGATTCACACCTTAAGATCCCAACACAAACATTAGCTCAGCTTCTGCCGCCAGTTCATCCCCAACCAACGCCCGTCCCTTGACTTTTCCGACATTACCTTTGATCCGGACGACATCTATCTCCAAAATCAACTGGTCTCCCGGGACTACCGGCCGACGAAAACGAGCATTATCAATCCCTGTAAAGAAAGGAATCTTTCCTTTATGTTCGTCTTCCACCAGCATCACCAAACCGGCAACCTGCGCCATACTCTCGATAATTAACACGCCTGGCATCACTGGACGCTGCGGAAAATGGCCGTTAAAAAACTCTTCATTCACGGTGACATTCTTCAAAGCGACAATTTTCTTTTGCGGTTCAAAAGAAAGCACCCGATCAACCATTAAAAAGGGGTACCTGTGTGGTAATAGTTTTTTTATTTTATTAATCTCCACTATAATTACCTCCTTCCATAGCTCTCTTAATCTTCAAAGTCAATTCGTAATCCATCTTGTGTCCGGAACGCACCCCGATGATCTGTCCTTCAACGGGGCCGAGCAGATATAAATCGCCTAGAATGTCCAAGACCTTATGGCGGACTATTTCATTAGGATACCGTAACTCATTCAAATATCCGGTCTCTCCAACGACTACGGCCTCCTCAATGCTCCCACCCAACGCCAAGCCCTGCTCCCGCAGGAAAGCCAGTTCATTTTCGAAGGCAATGGTCCGGGCCCTGGCCAGGTGCTGTTGAAAGGTTTCCGGGGTAATCACATATTGACAAAACTGATCTCCGGTCGCTTGGTGATCCGAGGTAAAACAGTAGCTCACTCGAAGACCTTCGCCAGGCAAGGCCAGCAAATATGAACGAGGCTCCTTCCGATCCTCCACCCAGATTGGTTTAGTAATCTTTATTATCCGGCGCGGCGCCTCCTGAGAAACAAGACCCGCTTTCAAGATTAATTCCGTAAAAAACCAGGCGCTCCCATCGCCAAGAGGCAACTCCTCCCCATTCACCTCCACCAATAAATTATCCACACCCAAACCATGTAAAGCCGCCATTAAGTGTTCAATAGTTTGAATATGCCATTTACTATTACCTAAGCTCATGGATTTAACCGTATCAAAGACGTTCTCCGGTTTAGCTTCAACAACTGGCTTGTCGGGGAGATCAGAACGGGAAAACCTGATTCCTGTATTGACTGGCTGCGGGAGCAACCTCATTTCCACAGTTTTCCCGGAATGAAGTGCTTGTCCCCTGGCAAACACCTCTTCTTTGATGGTTTGTTGCATCTTTTTCAAGGATCCACCTCCGGGTTAACGATTAACTTTTTTATTATACCATCTTTTTATCATGCTTTTAAGAGTTTTTTATATTTCTCTCCAATTTCCGACTTTGGCCGGGAAAAAACTTCTGCTGGAGTTCCCTCTTCTACAATTTCTCCCCCAGCTAACAGAATAATACGATCGGCCGCCCGGCGGGCGAAACCAACTTCATGGGTGACAATCAGCATGGTGGTCTTTCCAGAGCGCACAATTCGTTCCATCACTTCAAGCACTTCCCCCACTAGGATCGGATCAAGGGCGGCAGTCGGCTCATCCCAAAGCATCAAAGCAGGTTCCATCGCCAATGCTCTGGCGATGCCGACCCTTTGCTGCTCGCCGCCGCTCAGTTCCTCAGGGAAATCCCTGGTTCGGTCCGCCAGTCCCACATCAGCCAGGGCTTCAATCCCCGCCTTTTCCGCTTCCGCTATCGGCATTCCTTGCATACGCAAGGCAAATACCACATTGTCCAGAACATTCAAGCGCCTGATCAGGTTAAAATGCTGAAAAACATAGCCAATTCTTTTTCTAGTTTCCAATAATTCGCCCGCCGGTAATCTGGTAAGATCCCGCCCTTCATAAAAGATCCGTCCTTCATCCGGTTCAGTAAGGCGATTAATACACCGCACGAGAGTGGACTTCCCGCATCCGCTGGGACCCATTAAGACCACGGTCTCCCCGGGGAGCAAGGACAGATCAATTCCACGCAAAATTGTTTTTCTTTTGTAGCTCTTCTTAAGACCTTCAATCTTCAAGATCGGGCTGACCGTTGAACCTGTATCAGAAGCCATCTCAACTGTTCTCATTTCATCACCATCTTCCTTCTGTTTAAGAACTGAAGTAAACCCGGTCTTCCGGCAGGAATAACAATTTCTCGCATAATCACGGTAAAGGACAATCCTAAAGAAGTACCCGCGATTACTTCATCCAAGTTGAGCTGGTGAAAACGATTAGCAGTCATAAAGAAGAATAACCCAAGGAGACCACCGGCGAACAGAAAATAGGCGCCATTTACATAAGGAATCTGCGCTCCGGAAAACAGGAAGGTCAACCAAGACCAGAGACTGCCCAAGACTAAACTATACAGCCAAGGGAGTAGTCTCCGCCACAGATTCTCCCTTAACCCAAACTTAGCCCATATGTCATGGAACACCCCAGCCTCTCTACGACATTCCGTAGGATGTGGCGCCACCAAATCAAGATAATGAAAGACTGCCATCACCGGTGTTTGATCCAGTAAGAAGAAGAGCACCCCAAGAATGATTACGGTAATGGCGGCAATTACCCCCTTTACCTCCTGTAAGAGCTGAGTTAATTCATTACGCACATCCGATTCAACCTCCGCTGCAGGTAAGGCATGGAGCCCAACCTGATTGGAGCCGAAGAACCCCCGCACTGTTTGGAGCGGGCCCTCCCGTCGATAACCGGAATTCACAAATAAGCGAATTTTACTCCTGGAACCGGTTTCTCCCCCTAAATAATTGTCCAGCCAGGATATGGCACGTCCAATCTCTTCATCCCGCAGTTTCGGCAAGGAAGACTTGACGGTCTTCAATTCATCGACAATCCCAGCTGCATTAATGGATTTTAACTCCTCCAGACCGGTAATAAACCCGGCATATTCCTTCTCCAAACCCTCCAGATCCAGTTCTTCCATTCTGGCCAGGCTTTCAGCGGTCAAACCTGATAACTCGGCTAGAACATTTCCTGTTGGGCTCTGCCCGGTTAACGCCTTCTGTATCGTGTCCACTTGCGCAGCCAACTCCATGGACCTGGCTTTCCAGGACAACAACGTCTGCACCAATGGGTTAAAGTCATTGATGAAATCGTCAAGGATTCTCGCCCGCACCCTCAGCTTCTCCGCGAGGCGGCCCAATTCGCCATCTAGCACCTGCACCTTGCGGGCTAAGTCTCCCTGTAAAGGCGGGATTAACCCTAGGCGCGTCAAAACCTGCGCTCCTTCCAAGCCGGCAATGGCGTCATTCAGCCTATTCTCAAAATAACTCAGCCTGGCCAGGGTATCGGCCATCGTCTGCAGTTGGCCGCCTATCCCCTCTATGAGATGGGAAAACTCCGCCACCTCCCGGGCGCCGGACAACCCGGAACCAGAAAGTAACTGATCGGCGTCCCTCAAAGCAGCCTGGAGAGTCTTAGCGGCGGTAAAAACCCCGCCTCCCTCCACGGATATATCCTCTAAGCCGTGCAGGCGTTGCAAAAGCTCGATCGAGTCCGTTAGGGTCTTGTCCAACTTGTCTTTGGGACTATTCACCACTACCGTGGCGGCCTCCCTGCCCACCTTATTCTTTTCTTCGACCAGAAATGCTCTGGATTCACTGATTTGGCTGGCATCACCCTGAATAATCAAGCCTTGTTTCTTCCCATTCCTACCCTGATCGGAGGTGACCTTGACTATTACATCTTCAGCCCCAAGGGCGCCGCCTGCTCGCAAGGCTCTGTTGCTCTCTCTTCCCTCCAGCGCCAAGAGATCGCCTTCCAATAACCTACTTCCCGCAGCTGGAGTAATCTCTACTTGCCCGGCATAAGAGAGTAAAAACCTCTTTATCTCAGAGATTGTTATCAATAACGCCTGTTCATCGCTGGCGCTTTCCCCCGCGGTCACATCTCTAATATAGGAAATTCCATCTTTACCCGCTAATAACTGTGCTAAGGCCCGACCGGCCTCCACGGGGTTTTCCACTTCAAATCCGGAAGGAAAAGTCACCTCCAAAATTTCGTATTGGTCAATAATCCGCCTCAAATCTTTCTGCACTCTTTCTCGATCTCTAATACTTTCCAAGAGAACGGCTACTCTTCCTCCGTCTTTGAAGGCAAACTTCACTCCGGGAACGGCTTCCGCTTCCCGGATGAATAAATCTATTACTCTACCGGGCATCCCGGATAGAGTTAAACGAGGCTCAGTCATGATGGTAAAGCCGACGTTCCCTGTAATATCTTGAAAATAAAGATCAAGATCGGAATATACGTCTTTGGTACGATAACGCGCGTCCAGTCCCACAAAGACTGCGGTTTTTCCGGCGACATTGACTCCCTTCTTCACAATGGAACCAGGAAGTTTCTCCTTTATTACCTTTTTAATCTGCGAAACAGCAACATCCTGCAGATCAGTCCGCACTTGAAACAACAGGTCATACTCGCCGACCTCACCCATTAGACCGGCAACAGCTTGAGAAAAGTAATTATCAGCCACTTCACTTACACCGGCTGCAAATAAAGAAGCCAAGATAACACTCAGCAAAAACCAGATTAACAGGTCTTTTAGAAACGTATCTCGGCTTATACTTAACATAACATCTTCCCCCTTGGTTACGATTATAACACACTCATTTACCTCCTGGGAGAGGAAATATCTGTTTTAGCTGGGATAATGATAAACAACCGCCGAAAACGCGTCTTCAGCTATGGGGAATTTACTTTTCAGTCCAGATCGATCCCTCTTTTACTGCCTTTCCTTCAAGACATAGTTCTTTTTGAAAAGCGAATAATAACTATAGCCAGTTATATGCCATAATCACTATGAACGCAAAGCAAAAATTTTTATCAAATTTATGATGGGCAGGAAATAGCCATGACAAAGTCGAAAATATGGAAGTCGGTTCCGGTTACGCTTTCCTTTAAAACTTAGCGGAGGTCAAGATTGAATAGACAGATAATCGAAGCAAAGAACATTATTGTGATCAACCTTCTATATCTGGGGGATCTGATCTTTTCTACACCATTTCTGAGAAATTTGCGTAGAAACTACCCTACAGCCAAGATTGATCTGGTAGTTAACGCTAATTTCTCCGAATTATTAGCGAACAACCCTTATGTTGATCACCTTTTCCCTTATAATAAGGCCTGGAGCCTAAGAGAGAGCCTGGCTTTTGCGGGCCAATTACGAAAAGGCCAATATGATCTGGGACTAAATATCCATGGCAGTTTTAGATCGAATGTTTTGTTGACGCTGATTAATCCAGCATACCGGGTGGGATTTGCCAACGGATTTATCCAGTTCGCACTGGATAAACGGTTAAAACCATTGGCCAACGCGCATATGGTCGATGTATACTTGCATTTCCTTAGAGATCTAGGAATCACCGACCTTGATGATGAAGGACTTGAATTGAGGGTTTCAGAATCAGCCCTACGACAGATGGATTTATTTTTAGAAAAAAAACTGGTTTCACCGACCACATGTTTAATCGGCCTAAACATTGGAGGAACTTGGCCAACAAAAAGGTGGACAATAGAAGGTTTCGCCAAACTTGCCGACGAATTACAATTAAATTACCATTGTAAGGTGATATTCTTAGGAAGCTCCGGCGATCTGCCCAGAGTAAGAAAGATTGTCAACTTAATGAAGACCACTCCCCTTCTGGCTACCGGCCGGACAAACCTATCGGAACTGGCGGCACTGGTGAAAAGATGCGCCTTAGTTATTAGTAATGACTCCGGTCCCGTGCATGTGGCCGCCGCGGTAGGCACACCGACTATAACTATCTTTGGTCCATCCGA
>DUOH01000029.1 GCA_012838955.1 Bacillota bacterium
GTACAGGTTGGCACAGCCGCCAGGGAATCAATGGTCGCTATATTAATCAGGGATAGGATAAAAAACAGGAAAAAAAGGGCCTTGATTCCCATTGGTTTCCTTTGCATCTTACGCCACTCCCTTCCATTTATTAAATTTATTTTAATATATCCCAGAGAAAAAAACAAACGTTTTCGAAGATTTCCTGCTGGGGGAGATCCGGGTTGCCTTTGATTAATACTTTCTCTTTCTCTTGCTGACTCTATCATTGCTCAATTTCTGATTACAGTACACCACCGGTGATTCTCCTTAATCAATTTTTATCCTTAGATATCTTATAATTATTCAGACTACTTTCAGGAAGGATTTTCTTCTCTGCTGTTTAATAATTATTTATGGTATAGTATAATCTGATCAACAAACGTTTGGCTTAAATTTGTGAGAAATTATGGTTAAAATCTCATTTGATTTCATATAACATTCGGTAAATTCCTTTGTCTTCTGGTAAATTATCATAAATTTTTACCCTGGTTAAAGACAGGACCAATGAGAAATGGGGTGATAAATGGATAAATATGTAAAAATATTTTTGATCCAAAGTCCCTAAATGAAAGGAGTAAAAAAACTAATGAAAAAACTTATTTCCTTACTTTTAGTAGTTGTTCTGGCTCTAAGTTTTGCCGGGTGTGGCAAAAAGTCCGATGATAACTTGATTGGGGTAGCGATGCCCACTCAGTCTCTGCAACGGTGGAACCAGGACGGCGCTAATATGAAATCTCAACTTGAAGCAAAAGGCTATAAAGTCGACCTGCAATATGCCAATAATGACGTGAATACACAGATTCAACAGTTGGAGAATATGATTACCAAAAAGTGTAAAGTCTTGGTGATCGCCTCCATCGACGGTTCGGCTCTAACCGAGGTTCTACGTAAAGCCGCGGAGAATGACATTAAAGTAATCGCCTACGACCGGTTGATTATGAACTCCGAGCATGTGGACTACTATGCGACCTTCGATAACTTCCGGGTTGGCCAGATTCAGGGTGAGTACATCGAAGAAGCGCTCGGCCTGAAAGAGAACGCCGGACCGTTCAATATTGAACTCTTTGCCGGTTCTCCGGATGACAACAACGCTTACTTCTTCAGCGATGGCGCCATGAGCGTTCTCCAACCCTATATCGACTCCGGCAAATTGGTGGTACCCAGTAAACAAATTGAATTCACCACCCGGGCCATCCATGGATGGGATTCCGCAAATGCGCAAGCCAGGATGGATAACCTGATCACAGCCTACTATTCCAGCGGCAGAAAACTGGATGCGGTATTATCGCCCAACGATAGCCTGGCAATTGGAATTATCACCTCCCTGAAGAACGCCGGTTATGGTACTGCCGATAAACCATTCCCCGTCATTACCGGTCAAGACTGTGATAAACCCAACGTCATCGCGATGATCAACGGCGAGCAGTCCATGTCGATCTTCAAGGACACCAGGACCCTGGCCTCTCAGGTTGTGGATATGGTAGAAGCCATTATGAAAGGTGAAGAAGCACCGATTAATGATACTGAAACCTACCACAACGGTGTCAAGATCGTCCCGTCATTCCTTTGCGAGCCGGTCTATGCGGATGCTAACAACTATAAAGAGCTGCTAGTCGACAGCGGCTACTATAAAGAGTCAGAGCTGCAGTAAGTATTGGAGAATCCTCTATAGCCAGTAATTAATTTATTACAGATATTGAGCACGTGTTGCCGTATTTAATCCAGTAATTAGATGAAGAATCCTCTGTGCTTTTGGGCAGATTTCTGTAGAGCAGTTCGCCTTAGGAATAATTTCTGCCCAAAAGCACTACCTATTTAACCCAGTCTATCTCGAACGGCAAATTTGACGCGCGCAGGCTTTATTCTTCCCCGAAACCCAAGGGAAGAGAATGCTTCCATCTTGCAGAGCGCGTGAACATGATCAAAGGGCGGGATAATATGCAAGCTATTCTTGAGATGCGAAATATTACAAAGAGTTTCGGCGGTGTAAAAGCGCTTGACAATGTTAATTTCAAAGTATTGTCCGGTGAGATCCATGCTCTGGTCGGGGAAAACGGAGCAGGTAAATCCACGCTCATGAATGTGTTAAGTGGTGTGCACCCCCACGGCACATACAGCGGAGAAATCTTCTATCAAGGCAGAAACTGTACCTTTAGAAATATTAGAGACAGTGAAAAGATGGGTATCGTGATTATTCACCAAGAACTTGCACTAATTCCTTACCTTTCCATTGGCGAAAATATATTTATTGGGAACGAAAGAGCGAAATCAGGTGTGATCAACTGGGAAAAAACCCATCAGGACGCGACTAAATTCTTGAACAAAGTAGGCCTGAAGGAAAACCCTAATGTGCTCATTAAAGATATAGGTGTCGGCAAACAACAACTTGTAGAGATCGCCAAAGCATTAGCAAAAGATGTTAAACTTTTGATCTTGGATGAGCCTACGGCCGCCCTCAATGAAGACGACTCGAACAACCTGTTAAATTTGTTGTTGGAGTTGAAAAAGACCGGTATCACTTCGATCCTCATCTCTCATAAGTTGCATGAAGTCACCAAAGTAGCTGACTCCATCACCATCCTCCGGGATGGCGCCACCATTGAAACAATAGAAGTTAAAGGTGGAGAAATCAGCGAAGACAGGATCATTAAAGGAATGGTCGGCAGAGAGCTTGTGGATCGATTCCCGAAACGCACCCCAAAGATCGGCCGGGTCTATTTTGAAGTAAAAAACTGGAACGTCTATGATCCGCAGATCGAAGGGAGAAAAGTCATTAAAGACGTTAACATCAAGGTGCATAAAGGAGAAATTGTTGGAATATCCGGTCTGATGGGCGCAGGGAGAACCGAATTTGCCATGAGCGTATTTGGCAAGGCTTATGGCAGACAGATCAGCGGACAGATCTTTAAAGACGGTCACCTGCTCACTATAAATAACGTTCAGCAGGCCATCAACAACGGTTTGGCTTATGTGACCGAAGACCGGAAGACCGCAGGGTTGATCCTGATTGAAGACATCAAACACAATGTCTCTTTGTCGAGTCTAAAGAAGATCAGCAAAAGAGGGATCATAAACGATGATGAAGAGAGCAAAGCGGCAATAAATTACAGAAAGAAACTGAATATCAAATCCTCCAGTATTTATCATAAGATTCAGAACCTGTCCGGAGGTAACCAGCAAAAAGTGGTACTGGCCAAATGGATATTTGCCGCGCCGGATATCTTAATCCTGGACGAACCCACCCGTGGAATAGATGTAGGAGCAAAATACGAGATTTATACGATTATTAATCAATTAGCTGATGAGGGTAAAGCCATCATCTTTATCTCCTCTGAACTCCCGGAAATACTGGGAATTTGCGATCGGATCTATGTTATGAACGAGGGTAGAATCGTGGGCGAACTTGCTAAGGAAGAGGCGTCACAGGAAAGTATAATGAAATGCATTATGCAGAGTAATAGGGGGCGTTACTGATGGAAACTGCAAAAGTAAATCCTGAAAGATTTGAATCAATTGGTTATATATTAAGAAGCAATATCCGCCAATATGCAATGCTTATAGCCTTGATTGTCATCATGATCTTCTTTCAGATCACGACTAACGGCATTCTATTAGTGCCGATGAATGTGACAAATCTGATTCTCCAAAACAGTTATGTGCTTATACTGGCCATCGGTATGACACTCTGTATTCTAACCGGCGGCAATATTGACCTTTCTGTCGGTTCGGTGGCTGCTTTTATCGCAGCTATAATAGGTACTTTGATCATAAACCAAAAAATGAGTGTCATTTCCGCCATAATAATCGGTCTGCTGATTGGCGCCCTGATCGGCGTATGGCAAGGTTTTTGGATTGCCTATGTGCGTATACCCGCATTCATAGTCACCTTGGCCGGAATGCTTCTATTCAGGGGACTGACCAATACTATATTAAAAGGGTTGACTTTATCACCTTTTCCCAAATCATTTCAGAGTATCAGTTCCGGTTATATCCCGGACTTCTTCCCTTTCTTTGACAAATTCAATTTGACACCAATTGTCGTATCAATAATCCTCTCCATTATACTAATATTTGTACAGATAAGGAAGAGAAGGGCAAAGATCAAGAGTGGAATGGAGTTAACTCCAGACTTCCTCTTCATCACTCAGCTCCTACTGACAGTATTCGCCATCAATCTCTTTGCCTACTGGTTGGCCGCGCATAAAGGTATCCCCATCATCTTGGTAATTCTGGGAGTGCTTATTTCAGGTTATCACTTCTTCACCACCAAGACAGTACCGGGGCGGTACATCTATGCGGTGGGCGGTAACGAAAAAGCAGCCAAGCTTTCGGGGATTGATACAAACAAAGTACTCTTCTTTGTCTATCTGAACATGGCTGTTCTGTCGGCTGTAGCAGGTATCGCTTTTTCGGCCCGTACCAATTCAGCCTTTCCCGCAATGGGTAATGGCTTTGAATTGGATGCCATCGCCGCGTGCTTTATTGGGGGGGCCTCCGCCACCGGCGGGATCGGTACGGTAATCGGAGCAATCATCGGCGCCTTGGTTATGGGTGTGCTCAACAACGGTATGTCCATTATGGGAATTGGCATTGACTGGCAGATGACGATTAAAGGTTTTGTCCTGTTGATGGCCGTGGCTTTTGATGTCTTCTCCAAAAACAAGGCGAAATAAGCTAAGCATGGTGGTTCAGACTCAAACGTCTTTGGCTCAGTCATAAAGAAGCAACGTTCGTACGTTGCTTCTTTTTACAGATTACAGAGCGTACTTAGCCCCGTAGAGGTCACTTTCTCATTCTATACGTTTTTTAATCTGTGCCCAAAGTATTAACACCAACCGGTGGTAGCTCCTTTTTTATCTTCTGCTTCCTGGCAACTAGTTTTTGAAATTCCGCATCCGCTTCTCCATATTCCGGGGTCCCGGGGGCGAGGAGACCCAACTCACCCCATAAAATACTGATTCTGTTTTCGATTAGTATAAGTTCTTCCTCTAATTCTTTTCTGGAAAGCCCTTCTACTGATGATACCGAGGGGTCGGTCCTCTGCTTACCTTCTAGCGTACGCGCCTGGAGCAACTCCTGCGCAGCCGCGAATCCCCCCTCTACCATCTGCACTGTGCTTACCCCATCCCGTTCCACGAAAACCAGCAGGCGCGGACAGAGCCGTTCCAACATGTAACGGTCGTGGGAGACCAGGAGCAGGGTCCCGTTGAAAACAGCCAGGGCTTCTTCCAACTGCTCCCGTTGAAAAAGATCGAGATGGTTGGTGGGTTCATCCATGAAGAGCAACTCGCAATGATCCAGGATCAAGCGGGCAATCTTGAGTCTGGTTTTTTCCCCGGTGCTTAAGACGCTCACCGGCCGGTATAGGGAGTCGTAAGTGAACCCCATATTCAGTAAGATCTGTTTGGCTTCTTCATTAAAGAAACGGGGAGCAAGGCCAAGGAACTCCCAGGCGTTTTTGGAGGTGGCAAAATCATGCACATCCTGACTAAGGTAGCCGATTTTTACGGAAGGACTTAACCAGATTTCCCCGTGATCGGGCGATAAATCACCACGGAGGATCCGGAAGAGAGTAGTCTTTCCGCAACCGTTGGGTCCGAAGAGTCCGACTTTGTCACCGCGTTTTATGGAAAAAGTGGTCTCTGTAAAGAGTATCCGGCCGTGAAAACCCTTTTGCAAGTCGCGGACCTCCAGGATCCGCCGACTGTGTTTTTCCGCTTCCCTAAAGGCAAAGTCCACCTGTTTTTCTGCTTTTGGTTTCGCAGTGCCCTGCTTTTTCAGTCGGTTTAACTTTTTAATCTGGGATTTGACCCTGCGATCCATCTTCTTGGCTTTGGTCCGGTAAAACTCTTTAGTCCCGATCCTGACCTCTCCGGATTTGCCCGCCTCACGATGGGCCTTGGCCGACCATTGCTTGAGCCTGGCAACCTCCCTTTCAATCTTCTCCAGCCGCTTCTTTTCTATATAATACTGTGCCAACCTCGCCTCGTAATCCTGCCGTTTCTTCCGGCGGTAATCCGTATAGTTGCCCGGATAATGCTGGAGTTTTCCGTCCTCCAGTTCCCAGATGTCCGTAACCGTTCGATCCAGGAAATAGCGATCGTGAGAGATAATTACGGCTGTTCCTTCGTAAGCGGTCAAACGTTGAATCAGCCACTCCACTCCGAAGAGATCTAGATGGTTAGTGGGTTCATCTAAAAGTAAGAAGTTTGGGCGGGCAGCCAATACCTCAGCCAGCGCCAATTTGGTTTTTTCTCCTCCACTCAGCTCCGTGGTAGATCCGGCCTTCTCTGCTACGACCTTTTTCAGCCCCAACTCTCTGCAGAGTTTTAAGAATTCTTCCTGATCCGTCCGGCACCCATCAAAGTTCAACTCTTCAGCAGCCCGATTACAGAGGCGGATTCCCACCCGGGTCTGTTCTGAAGACTGCCTGAGATAGCCCATGGTTACCGGAGTAAACCAGGTAATTTGTCCGGCCTCTGCTGGAAGCTCGCCGAAGATAATCTTGGCCAGACTGGTTTTGCCTGCGCCGTTTCGGCCGACCAACCCAACCCGGCCCCCGTTCTTGATCTCAAAATCCGCTGCCTTTAACAGCAGAAAATCGCCGAAGGACTTTGTAATGCCACTGCCTCTTACTAATATCATATTAAGCGTAAACCTCCCTTTGCCAAAAAAGAAACCGTAACCGGTGGTGTGAACCAGTTACGGTGGGAGAGTTTCAGCAGCAACAAATGGCATGACGTCAAAGAGAGTACTCAACCAGAGGTTCTCAGGGCGAGAAGTCTCTTGAATGTACATAAACGATCATACCAGCCAGGGTTTTAGATCTAAGCACTTATGAAAGTGTAACCCCGGAAAGCCTGGAGGCCATTAATTACTCTCGGTTTTGTGTTCGTCGCCTATGTCGCCTATATTGAAAAAAGGGTGCACCATCCTTAGCACACTATAGTCCATCCAAAGAAAAGGCGAAAACCCCACGCGCAACTGATCCAACCGGTGGTTAACCGGGTAGCGGTTGTTAAGATATGAAATTCTACTCTTAACACTTACTTGCGCATTGGAGTCTCCTTTCCGCTTATTCGATGATCCCACGCGCAGTCCGTCGCGGGTCCAAGCCGGTTACTATGATAGATGCTCTTACCTGTTGCCTACTCTTTATATTAAACCAGATTATCCGGAAGCTGACAACAGCTTTTTAGGACAAATCCGCTGCCCGTAAATTTACGGCACTAAGGTCAGGGCGCCTGCATCCAGCGCAACTTCATAATAGCCGTTGGCCTTCCACTCCAAGGCTTTTCCTCCTTGTTTGAGGGTTCCGCCATCCACTCTCACCCGCAGGAACTTACCTTTGGGAAAATGTTCAGGCAATGTCCAAGTCCAACTCAGCTCGTCTCCGGTTCTCGTTGGAGTAGCAGCGGTGAGTATTTTCTGTCCCATCCAGTAGGCCCCGATATTGGCCACTGTATCAATCCAGACGTCACCCCATGCCTTGGCGTGTTCAATACTCTTAGTGATCTCTGTAATCTCCACCGGGGCATACCAGTTATCCCTGGTCGGGTTGATCGTATGATAAAGCAAGATCAGCCAACGACCGTCAGTCCGGGCCGCATCGATCAGTTTGTTGAAGATCTCCGCGGTATCTCCCTCATTCGCCATATAGCTTGGCAGGTTAAACGGGTCGGAATTATCATTCGGGGCAATGGTACCCCCGCCAACGCCCCGGTTCAGAAAGACCCTGGATTTGGCCGCTTCTTTCCAACCCACATCGCCGTAGGGAGCCGCCATGGTCCACACGGCAGGCTGTCCGAAGTTTTGAATAATATATTCTGTACAAGCATCAATCTCCGCGAGGGGAGTCTGGAGGGTTGTTCCCCAAATACCTCCGGTCATGTTAGCATAGGGGTGGCTCGCTGTATGGTTGCCGATCTCATGACCGTCTTGCACAGCTTGCCGCCACACCGCGTCGGAGTTGGGGATCCAATTCACATTGCTGGAGAAGTAAAAGGTCATGCGGACTCCCGTTGCTTGCAACTCCGGATAATGATCAATATGAGATGGCTGGGCATCATCGTATGTATAGGAGACCGCGCCTTTAAAGCCTGCCCAATCAAGAACCACCAGATTGCCGGGGGCGCCGTCCGGCCGAGGAAGATTACCCGCGCCGGGCGGTACCGGCAGCCCCGAATCCTTCGAATTTCCTTGCACCATAGACCATACTCCTTGCCAACATAATAATAGCAGTACTGCTGGGATCAAGAATACCTTGTTCTTCTTCACATTTTTACCTCCTCACCAATGCTTCTTCTAGCCCTGACACCAAGTTCTTGGCGTCAGGCCTTTCCCCGCCTGATAAGGATTGGTACAAACACTAAACTTCGGGTCTTGCATTTTGCGGAGGAAAAAACTGAGATCCAAGGGTTTCTTTTTTAAATAACGTTCGTAAGCGCGTTGATCCTGTAGGCCAAGTCTGTACCGGAAGACCCTTTTTAGCCGGGACAGACAAGTCTCTGTCTGATTATTGCAGTAATCTCCGGACTCTTGTATACAGATCCAGGAAATAGAGGGGCGTATTATCCACCACTACGGCTCTACGGTTCAACCTCTGCCAGGCAAACCAATCATCTATGACCGGTCCGATTAAGTTCATTCCCCGGTCGCTATTGGTGAGAATGGCTATGCCGTTTCCTTCTTTGGTTAGGAGTCCGAAATATGCCTTCCATCCATGATTTGAACCGTTATAACTAATATACCTCTCCCCGAAAGGCAGGATCTCCGCTATACAACCCAGTCCGTAGTCGGCGAAGACGGGAGTAAAAAGGGTTTGACACGTTCGTTTATCCAAGACGGGCTCACTCTTTCCCACAAATGTCTGGCTGGCCGCGATCATCCACTTGCCTAAATCCGCCGGAGTGGAATACAGTCCGGTCGCAGCCTTAACCGTAAAGATATAGTTGGGTAAGGTAAATCCATACATATCATAACACTTAGCGGTCTTGGGCTGTAAATCACTCCGCCACCTGTACGATGTATTCTTCAATCCTAAGGGCGTAATGACTTCTCTCTCCATATACCTGGCAAAATCCTCTCTGGTGATTTCCTCAAAGGCCAGTTGGAGAAGGGCGTACCCTCCTTCGGAATAGCGGTATTCACCAGGCTCGTATTTGACATACACCTTCTCCAAACCCAACTTCTTTCCAGCCAGCACCTCTTGTAAGCTCGGCGGCTTTTTGCTTGGATGATAGCCGAGATACTTCTGGACGGAGATTCCAGCTGTATCACTTAGTAACGCACGGATCGTCACCTTGGAGTGATCATACTCGGAAGCAGGAAGGCGCCAGTGAACCAGGTAGGTTTCTAAAGGAAAATCCAGCTTGACCAGTCCATCTTGGACCAGTTTCATCACTCCCCAGGCGGTCATGGATTTTGAGATGGAACCCACCTGAAAAACTGTTTCCGTGGTGACCGGAAGTTTTTTCGCCTTGTCCCGGTAACCGAAACCCCTGACCTGGAGAATCCGGCCTTTCTGGACCAGAACAACAGCGGCGCCGGGAATCTTCTCTTCTCTCATCAACACAGGGACTTTTTTATTTATGTATGAGACAAACTCCTGCGGGCTCATGAGTTTTATGTCCGTACGGTCAAGAGTAGCGGATACCCCTGACGAAGAGAGGAATAGCATGATTAATAAAGTAGACGATAAGAAGAAACGTATTCTTTTCATTTTATTTCTCCCCTGTATCTGTTTTATGGAAGTCCGGCTTACCCTAGAACTCCGTCTCACTGCGTTATTCCTTTATATATTCTCTTTAAAGACGAGTTTCCCCTTTAACGATCTGAATATTGTCTATTCTCTATCAGATTTGTGCGCTTCTGGAAAGCCGACTGCTACTGGGAGATATCGTCCACCCTCCGCTCTGTGTCAAAACTTCCGCAGATCAATAAAGGCGTTCAGAGATAGTTCTTGGTCTGTTCCTCTTTTTCCACCGTATTCTTTATGGTATAAGCCTGACACTCCTGACCGCTGGTTTGCCAAACCACAAGAGAGGGGCGGTATTGGGACTTGAACCCAAAGAATTTACAGCCATTGGGGAGTTTTTGCTCCCAGGTTATATAATAGTACTTGCACTTTATACAGTTAGTCTTCTTCTGAACCATTTATGCGCTTCCTCTTCCTGCTTCCGTCTGCTTATGAAGTACATTCTCCTTTTGCTCTCCACTCTCCTGCTGTTCAGGATTTTAATCCGTAGAAACTCCCGGCAAAAGGCAGAAAATTGCTCCCCACAAGCCAAAGAAGGTTTTCTTCCCCAACTCTTTTGGGAGCATATTATAGAGAAACACCCTCTTTTCTTGGAATACCTGCGCCTCAACTTGGCAAAACACGAAGTGACGCCAGTGACAGGCTGAACTATAAGTTCTCAGGATCACAGGGAGTTTCCATCACCGCCACCACTAATTGTACTGCGGCTTCCACATCCTCCAAATCAATCAGCTCCGAAGGGCTATGCACATAACGAGTAGGGATGGAGATCACGCCGGAAGGCACCCCCGCCCTGGTCAAGTGAATGGCGCCGGAGTCTGTTCCCCCTCTGGTCAATACCTCCAGTTGATAGGGGATCTTCTTCTCTTTCGCCAACCTCACCAGAAGTTCTTTCACCCTACGGTGGGCGATGAGCGATTGGTCTTTGACTTTAATGGCCACTCCTTTGCCCAGGCCCACCGCCATCTTCTCCGCCTCGGGCGTATCTCCGGTCAGGGTCACATCCACCGCGATCCCCAGGTCAGGCTCGATGGCAAAGGCTGAGGTCTTCGCGCCCCTTAATCCCACTTCTTCCTGGACTGTAAAGGTACAGTACAGATCGTTTCGTGGGCTCTGCACCCGCTTTAAGGCTTCAATCAAGACCGCGCATCCGACCCGGTTATCCATAGATTTAGCCGCTACCCGTCGGCCCAAGTCCGCAAAATCTTGGATGATTCCGCCGAACTCGCCCACGGCCACCTTTTCTTCGGCTTCCTCCTTTGAGGTGGCGCCGATATCAATATACATTTTGTTCAAGGTCCAATCCTTCATCTGCTCCAGTTTTTCCAGGCCAAAGACGCCCAGCGTTCCGTCGGTAAAGCGCACCCGTTGTCCCAGTAGTTGGAAGGGAGAGAGGCCACCAACGTTGCTAAAGCGCAGAAAGCCTTGGTCGTCTATATAGGTAACGATCACCCCGATCTCGTCCATATGGGCGGCAAACTGGATCTTAGCGCCTCCCCCGTGCTTAAAGGCGATTAAGTTTCCTAAGCGATCGATCTTCAGATCATCACAATACTCCTTAATCTCCTCTCTGATCGCCTCCCGAATCAGGTCTTCATTACCAGAAGGCGAGGTAATATCGGTAAGTTTCTTAATCAACTCTTTCAAGAAAATAGCCTCCTTCTAAAAAAGCCTTCACCAGTTGCACGGTGTGGTGATAATCCGCCAGACTCAGGATAGAAACAGGGGAATGAATATACCGACAAGGAACAGAGACCACTGCGGAAGGAACTCCCTCCCGGGTCAGGCTGACAGCGCCGGCGTCCGTTCCGCCAACGGTCAACTCACGAAGTTGATAAGGAATATTTTGTGCCTTCCCAGCCGCTACCAAGCTATCAACGAGCTTCTTCTGGACAATAATCGACCTATCCATCACCGTAATGGCCGGGCCCCGGCCAAGCCTGGTCGAGACCTGATGCCCCTTGGCTTCCGGCAGATCTCCGGCGAAAGTGCCCTCAATCGTCAAGCACAGATCCGGATCGATCCCGTACGCCGCTACCCTGGCGCCGCGTAAACCCAGCTCCTCCTGGACGGTAAAGACAAAATACAGGGGAAAATCCGTCTCCATCTGCATCAGCTCTACCAAGACGGCGCATCCCACCCGATCGTCTAAAGCCTTCCCCTTAAAGAGGCCTTCCCCGAAGAGACCGGCCTGGGTGGCAAAGGCCACAGGATCACCGACTTTCACCACTTTTCCGGCGTCTTCCCGGTCTTTGGCCCCAATATCCACATAAAGTCCTTTTAGAGGAATGGCCTTCTTCCGCTCTGCTTTTTCCTGCAGATGAATGGGTTTGGCCCCAATCACTCCGGGAACCCGTTCCCTTCCGATCAGAACCGGTTTGGAGACTAAAACCCGGGGGTCAATCCCGCCCACCGCCCCAATCTTCAGCAACCCACTGGGGTCGATCCCCAGCACCATCAACCCCACTTCATCCATGTGAGCGGTGAGCATTACTTTCGGCCCCGGGCGTCCCTGGCCTTTTACAGCGATCAGGTTACCCAAGGAGTCAGTATGAAACTTATCCACCTTCCCTTTGATCCGAGCCCGGAGATACTCCCGGACCTCCTCTTCCCGGCCGGAAATACCGTTTAATTCCGATAATTCCTTTAAAAGCAAGACAATCCCTCCACAAATTCACCGTCTACCGTAACCACAAACTCCGCCAGCAGACGTCCGGCTTCCCGTAGATCGGACAGGAAGACCGTCTCCACTGAGGTATGCATATAACGCAGGGGGATAGAGAGCAGGGCAGTGGCTACCCCGGCCCGGGCAATCTGCAAGGCAAAAGCGTCTGTGCCGCCGGGACGGGTGGACGGCTCTACCTGATATTTGACGCCTTTTTCTTCGGCCACCCTTTGCAAACTGGTAAAAAGCTTCGGATGAACCTGGGGGCCGATCACCACCACCGGTCCTTTTCCAAGTTCATAAGCGTCTTCATCGGATAACCCGGGCATCTTGCCGTGAGTTACGTCAATAGCGATCCCCAGATCAGGAATAATCCCATAAGCGCTGGTCAACGCGCCTCTGAGGCCGACCTCTTCTTGCACGGTGGCCACCAAATACACATCAGCCTGGTGCTTCAATTTCTGTAGTTCCTCCGCGATTTGCAGGAGAACCGCCACCCCCGCCCGGTCGTCTAAGGCCTTCCCACTAACTGCCGAGTTTTTCAAGGAGATTAATCTCCGATCAATACTGACAAAATCACCGACAGAGATGAGTTCTTCGGCTTTTTCCCGAGATAGGCCGGTGTCGATCACCAGATCCTCAATCTTTATGGCCTGCTCATGTTCGTCCGGGGTTTGCAAGTGAGGAGGAGTAGCCCCGATGATCCCGGGCACTTCTTCTCTGGCATGGATCAACACCTCCTGTCCGGGCAATACCCGTTGGTCAATCCCTCCTACTGTGCTGAACCGCAAAAAACCTTCTTTGATCTCGGTGACGATGAGCCCAATCTCATCTTGGTGCGCGGCGAACATAATTTTGGGCGCCTCCTCCCCGCCTTCTCCTTTTTTACGCAGGATCAGGTTTCCCAACCGGTCACGACGGAAATCCGTGATCCAACCTTTTCCCGGTCCGCTGGTAAAAAACTTCTCAATAACAACTGTAGTCTCTTCCTCTCGGCCGGAGACTCCGCTGGACTCGGATAATTCTTGCAAAAACCGGGTTAAGTCCATAAGATCCGCCCCTTTCTATAGGATAAATCTATATACGAGTTTCCTTCGTTCAGATACGCGCTACAGCACTAGACCCATAGCGCTGGAACTGAGCCGGACAAAAAATTCCACATGTGTTTATGGAGGAATCTATGTTATAGTTATTCTAAAAGGAGGAGTTCGATGGCGCAGCGGAAGATTAAGATGGTCGCCTTGGACCTCGACGGCACCCTGCTCAGTTCCGATAAGACCCTGGGCGCGCTCAGTAAAGAAATTTTGACCCGCCTATACAAAAAAGGCATTCACATCACCCTCTCCACAGGAAGGGCTTTTCACCATACTCATCACGTCGCCGCCTTGCTGGGTTTCCCTGTGCACATCGTCTGTGTAGACGGAGCATATATCCTTCCCCTTGGTTACAAAGAGCCGATCCTCAAACCATTCCCGACTGGACTAATCAGAGAGATCCTTGAGTTGTTAAAGGATGACTTGCCCTATGTCTACCTGTTCACCAAGGATCAGATCTGGTGCCGGAACTGTCAAGAAGTAAACGAACAAATCTACGGATGGGGAAGTCAATTATTCAGTTCGGAACTGAATTTCACCGCCGACCTTCAAATTCTACAGATCGTTTATATCAATACAGCAGCAGAGGCTGACGCCCTTCATCAGCTTCTCAGGAAGGAGATGCCCTCTCTTCCTGCGGAACTCAGTCTTTCTTTAGAGCCGGGATATCATCAGATCACCATCAGACCTCCGGGTGTGAATAAAGGAACGGGTTTGGAGACCTTGGCCGGGCTCTTAGGGCACAAACTGGAAGAAACAGTAGTCTTCGGCGACTGGCTGAATGACCTGCCCATGCTGGAAAAAGCCGGCCTGGCGGTGACCCCCGCCAACTCCGTGGCTGAGGTGAAAGCGGCCGCAGATATAATCTCCGCTTACACCAGTGACGAAGATTTTGTCGGCCGGGAACTGGAGCGTCTCTTGGCAGAAAAACGGATAATCGCTTAAGCAAACAGCCTCGTCACTCGTCACTCGTTGTTCGTAATTCGTAGCTGATCTTGCACAACACTTGGGCGCGTAAAAACCATGCGTGCTCTGTCAGCCACTTAATCTTCCCCGAAACTTGCCGACGACCCATGGATACGTAAGAGAGATTATACCCATTAGTAAGACTCTCCAACTACCGGATTACTCAATTCACCCACCCGTTCAATGGAGACGGTCACCCGGTCACCCGGTTTCAATAGGACTTGCGGGTCCCGGGTAAACCCCACGCCTTCCGGGGTGCCGGTGGCGATAATATCTCCAGGTTCCAAAGTGAAGAACTGAGAAAGAAAACTAATCAACGTGGGAATTTTAAAGATCATCATCCCGGTGGAAGCATCCTGCATTACTTCACCGTTGAGCAGCAATCTAATCCTTAAATTATGCGGATCAGGCACCTCTTCTTGAGTCACCAGAAAGGGACCGAGCGGCGCAAAAGTATCCAAGGCCTTCCCCTTGACCCACTGGTCCCGAAACTGTAGGTCACGGGCGCTGATATCATTAAACGCCGTGTAACCCGCCACATACTCCATGGCCGCTTCCTCCGGAATTCTTTTTCCCCGCTTACCGATGACTACCGCAAGTTCCGCCTCGTAGTCAACTTGTTTGGAGATGGCCGGTAAAACAATGGGCGCTTGCGGTCCAATAATCGAGGTGGCGAACTTATTAAAGAAGACCGGTTCCTCGGGCAGTTCCGATCCGGCTTCATCCGCATGTTTAGAGTAGTTCCAGCCGATACAGATAATCTTTCCCGGCCGGAGCAGAGGCGCCATCACCCGTACTTTGCTCAATTTATATACGATCCCCGACCCCAGTAAGCTTGCTTTTCCTTTCTTCAGCTTGGCCAGGGCATCTTCTCCCGCCAAAAAATCCCTGAGATCCGCCGAGCTTTTTGGGTATTGCCCAGCAGTCTCCGAGAGGTCATAGACCTCTTCCTCCTCGATCACCCCGGGAAAGATCCGTTCCCTGTATTGAAAAGTCCCTAATATCATGCCTTACCCTCCTTTACACCGATAATCGGTGAACAGACACGACTCCCGTTGCCTGAATACCCATAAATTCCTCAGGATTTTATGATTTCCTGTCTTTCCGGAAAATTATTATGTACTTATTCAACTTGACTCATCATGAGATAACCACTAGGCGCAATATGGTATAATTAATCATACAGCCAGACCAGTCGTTCCTGATACGCCGGCGCCCGAATAACCGGAGGCAAAAAACTATCTTTAGTCCCATACATGATACTCTGAACCGCGACGCCGGACTCCTCCAACAGGGGCTGGTAAGATCCTGAAAGTCCGTCCGTAGGAACCAGCAGCAGTGACCGGGCTGCCGACTGTAGGCCTGAACTTCCCGGACTAGAAGGCGATACTCTTCTCCCCTGCCTGCGCCAAACTTTCCTCCTCCAAAAGGAGGAGACGCCCCTCTCTCCTAAGTATGCTTTAATAACCGGTTTTTAGACTGATGAATAATAATTCTTATTCCGATATAATGAAAGTAGCCGACTGAATGGACGATTTGTAATCAAAGCAGCCCTCGGTTTCCTTGGTTACCTCTTCTACAGCTCTCCCCAACCAACCTGGGCTAAGCTGGCTATCCCCTTGGTTTGCTGAAGATAGATCAAGACACAGGACAGAGTAAATATAGTGGGGTGATATGATGATCAGTGTTTATATCGTAGATGACCACCCCTTTGTCCGGGAAGGACTCAAGACCTACCTGGGCACGGATCCGGAGATCCAAGTTGTCGGAGAAGCCGGTAATGGCGAGAACGCCCTCCCCGCTCTGAAAGAACTGGACCCGGACGTGGCCATCATCGACCTTCACCTGCCGAAGATGAGCGGGGTGGAGATCATCAAAGCCATTAAAGAAAGCCAGTTACATACGCAAGTGATCATCCTCTCCAGTTTCTGTGAAGATGAAGAGATCATCGCCGCCATCGACGCCGGCGCCTTAAGTTATTTATTAAAAGATTCTTCCCCGGAAAAACTGCTGGAAGCGGTCAAAGCCGCCCAGCGCGGTGAACCCGTCCTGCATCCCCGGATCGTCAAAAAACTAATGCAGAGAGTCAGCAGAAAGGAGCTACAGACCGAACCCTTGACCCTCAAAGAAACGGAAGTCCTGAGGGAACTGGTCAAAGGCAAGTCCAATAAAGAAATCGCCGCCGACCTCTTCATCTCCGAGACTACAGTCAAGACCCACGTCAGCAATATTCTCCAGAAACTTGGAGTCAAAGACCGAACGCAGGCGGTAATCAAAGCCCTCCGGCTCAAACTGGTCTGATTTGAATTAATACTTCCCGGCTCAGCCGGTCCAGGTGAGCCTGGAGCTGAATGGAGGAAACGCAAATGAAAAATCCGATCCATTACACAAAATACGGCGGGCTAGTGGGTATCGGCATCTCTCTCATGTTCATGCTGACCGTAGAAGGGCTTTCTTTGACTCCCGCTACCTTCTTGACCTATACCATCTTCGGTCTGGTTGCCGGTTTATTCATCGCCTTCTTTTATACGTCAACCCGTATGACGCTCTGCCGCTTCGCGGTCTACAATAAACACCTCCTGCTGAGAATCATCCACTCTTATCTCGTATGTACGCTGGCCTTTTCGCTTGTTGCCTCGATTATGACCTTCACTCCCTGGTCATTCTTTCCTTCGCTCGAGTTCGCCCTCAACACCAGTATGGGGGTGGGAATCATCGGCGCTATGGTCTGTTTCGCCTTTGAATATCTTGCCATCAAGGATGAGCGGCTTCTATTAGAGCAAGAAAACAGGGAACTGGCAGTGATTGAAGAGCGCAACCGGCTCGCCAGGGAATTACATGATTCCGTGTCACAGAACCTCTTTGGGATCAGCCTTAACCTGAATACACTGGAACTGATCTTCCAGGATCAGCCGGAGAGGGCCCAGGCCCTAATCAAGCAAGTCAAGGAGATGGTGAGCGAGGCGCAGACGGAGATGAGGTTGATGATCTATGAATTGCAACCAGCTATCCTACAGGAAAAAGGGTTCTTTGAAGCCCTGGAGACCCTCTGCGAACTCTTTCACACCCGCTATAATATAAAGATTGCTCCCCTGTTCAGCGGAGACGAGACCAAAGTGGATACCCGGACACAACTGGCTCTATACCGGGTGATCCAGGAGGCGTTACATAATATTGTAAAACACGCCCGGGCGACCAAAGCCCAGGTTATGCTGACTATCCATGACACTGGAAAGGTATTTGCCAAAATTGTAGATAACGGACGAGGATTTGACGAAAAGCAGACGAAGAAGAATGAGCATTTTGGCCTGGCAGGAATGAGAGAACGGATCTCCGCTCTGAACGGTGATTTCCGCCTTAATTCGGTAATCGGCGAAGGCACTTCCATAACTGTACAGATCCCAAAATAGCAGCAGAAACTGTAATCCAGGCAGAGGAATGGAGTGTTAGTAGCTTCAGCTTCAGTAAGCAAAGGAGTTTATCCCAGGTAAGCTCCGAGCTTAGGTTGTTGGTGCACGGAAAGGATAACTTTCAGACCAGCCGCGCCAACGGATAGCTTATTACTACTAAAAGCAGGCAAAGAAGCCTGCTTTCTTGATCCCCTGCAATCATCATCCACAGCAGACAGCTGTCGCCAAAAAACAGTCCCCCCTGCCACAGATCATTCTCCCCGCAAAGCCCAAAACTCATGATCTCCCCGCTTTTGTGAGAATACCTCAATAAAGATAGACAATAGCCAAAAAGCTCCGTTGCCTACTGAGCCTTCCTAAGGTGGAAAGCGTCTCCTCCTTTTGGCGGAGAGTTCCTCCTGCTTTTTTTCTGCCAAATCAGACCGGGAGGCAGATGAAGCCCGGGTTCCGGCCGATTATAATGAAACCAGGAAAAATACTTGACGGGAGGCGTAAAAATGTTTAACCACCAACTACCACTTCGGAACGGAGTAAGACCCGTAATAATCTTCTTCTCTTTCTTGCTCTGCCTAGTACTCTTGGTCACCCCGCAAGTCCGGGGAGTAGCCACAGAAGATGATGGGATTACTCAAGGGAAAGAGTTGTTTTTCCAAGGACGGCAAACCTACTACAGCGCGGAGGCTCCTCTGGCCCAAGTCGTGGAGGTGTTGACCGCCGCCAAAAAGGTTTTAGGCCAAGCCAAAAACTACGAAGGCTACTACTGGTTGGGCCAGACCGAGTACCTCTTGGGTGAAGTAGCGGAGACCATGGGCAATCAACCCGAAGCGGCCAGGGCTTTTACAGAAAGTGGCAAATGGGCGAAACAAGCCCTGGAAGTGAATAAGAACTCCAGTGACGCTCTGCGGCTCTTGGCCGACACCTATATGCGGCTCATGAATTACCGCGGTTCTCTTTATATGGTCAGCCACGGCCCACAGGCGCTGAAACTGCTTAAAAAAGCCCTGGCTTTGGAGAAGAACAACTACACCGCCTTAAACTCCCTGGCTATGTATTATATTAATGCCCCGGCCATTGGCGGAGGAGATATCGACCAGGGGATAAAGGCTTTGGAAAAAGCCCTGCACAGTACTGAGGAGTTTGACAATTTCATCTCCTATGTCTGGCTGGGCACGGCCTGGCAGAAGAAGGGCGACCCCGAAAAAGCCAAAGCATACTTTAGGCAAGCTTTGACGATTTATCCCGCAAATTCCTGGGCCAAAGGATTACTGGAAGGATGTGAATGACGATGACTGTCATTGAAGCAAGATCGTTGACTAAAACCTATCTTACTCAGGCCGAGCAAGTAGTGGCCCTCAATGAGGTGAATCTAACGGTGAAGACCGGAGACTTTATTATCATCAACGGGCCGTCCGGCAGCGGCAAGACTACTTTCCTCAACCTCATCTCCGGTCTTGATCTTCCGTCTGCCGGGGAAGTTCTCCTCAACGGTCAGGTCTTGCACACGCTCTCCGACAACCAACGCACCGAGTTGCGCCTGCGCCAGATCGGCCTGATCTTCCAATCCTTTGAACTCATTCCGGTACTGACCGTCTTTGAAAACGTAGAGTACCCCCTGGTTTTACAGCGTCTCCCCCGTAGTGAGCGACGAAACAGAGTAAACCGGATCCTGGCCAAAGTAGGCTTGGAGAAGATGGCCAACCGTTTTCCTGCCCAGCTCTCTGGTGGACAAAAACAACGGGTAGGGATTGCCCGGGCTTTGGTGACCAGACCCCAGATTGTGCTGGCGGATGAACCCACAGGCAGTCTGGATTCGAGTACCGGAGAGCAAATTCTCCGCTTAATGCTGGAACTGAACAATACATACAAGGTCTCCTTCCTCATTGTTACACATGACCAGGCTATGAAGAAATATGCCCGACGTTTATTGGAGATTAGGGATGGAGTCCTGACCGAAAAGGAGTGTTATACAGATGTTCAAGATCGCCTGTCGCAATATTCTGCGCAATAAACGCCGGTCACTCATGTCTCTACTCATCTCCATGGTGGGAGTGGCTGTTTTGTATTTGGTGATCGGGTATAATACCGCCACCAATCAGGGTTTAGAGCTTATGGCGGTTGAAGAATACGGAGACCTCCAGATCGCCAAGGCGGGTTACTGGGATGAAGAAAAAACGGACCAATTGATCTTAACCAAAAATGAGATAGAAATCATCGAAGAGATTCTCCGTGGCGAAGAAACAATCTCCGGTTTTACCACCCAATTGAATTGCTCCGCGGTTCTAGGCACGGAAAACGGGAGTGTGATCGTTTCCGGGTGGGGAATTGAGCCTGGCGCCAATCTAGGCGTCAGCTACTCCATAACCTCCGGCCTGAATCTATTCCCCGGTGATCAAAACCAGGTACTGCTCGGCGAGGGGGTTAGGAAAAAACTTCACTTACAAACTGAGGATTGGGTCTCCATGATGGTTACTACCTTGGACGGGGCTTACAACTCCGGTAGTCTGCAGGTTTCCGGCGCCTTCACTACGGGTGTTTCCGATGCTGATGGTTTCTATGTCATCCTCCCCATCACCTATGTTCAGACCTTGCTAAATATCGACGGGGTAGAGAAGTTCCTGGTTCGGCTGGAAGATACGGCACTGGCGCCAGAGGTCAGAACAAGGCTGCTGGCACGCTTTAACGCCGCCGGACTGGATCTGGAGATCAAAAGCTGGTCGGATCTGGCCGACATGTACCACCAAATCAAAGGGATGTTTGAAACAATCTTCTTCTTCCTCTCCATTATCGTCTTCGTCTTGGTCTTCTTCAGTATCATGGAGATAATGTCCATGGCCTTCTTTGAACGGATGAATGAAATCGGAACCATCCGTTCAATCGGCGCCAAGCGGCGCCAGGTATTCCTCCTCCTGATCCAGGAAGGCTTAGTCCAGGGGATCATCGGCGGAATACTCGGAATCTGCCTTGGTTGGGGAATGGGCGCGTTAATTAACGGTCTGCAAATCTCGTATATTCCACCGGCCTTTAGTAATCCGGTCCCCCTCACGATCGACCAGGCGCTGAGGAACGGTTTACCACCCTTTATCATCGTTCTGTGTTCTACGTTTTTATCCGCCTTATTTCCGGCTATCAAAGGGGTAAAGCTCAATATTGTAGAGATCATGCGGCACGTATGAGGTGAGGAGGAGAATAACGATGAAAAAATCAGCCTTCCCATATAAATTAATGGCCAAAGAGTCCGTTACTACTCTGGGCGGGAATCAACCATCAGCAAAGCGCAGGCGGGTACGGGTCTACCCCCTACTGATCTGCTTGTTTCTGTTGGTCCATCCCCTCGCTTTGAGGGCGGCCTTCTCTCCCCGGACCGTCCTGGAAGACCTCTATCACCGGCAAGGTCTGGGTGAGGGTTCTTTTCTCCTGGAGATCGAGGCTGTCACCTTCGACGGTACACGGCAAGATCAAGCCAGAATCAAGGTTTATCTGGATGAATCCGGCAGTCAACTGGTAACCTTCGAAGAACCGGAACGTATGAAAGACGATTGTTATCTAGTGGTCGGATATAATACCTGGATCCTCCAAGCAGGCATGCGGCGGCCGCTTCGCATCTCCGCCCAACAGAAACTCTTCGGCCAGGCCGGGATCGCGGAAACCGTTGGTATTGATTACCTGAACGATTACAGGATCGAAGAAAGTACGGAAACAGAGACTGAATACCAACTGCAGCTGGTTGCTTTGGATAAACGCACTGCCTACCAAAGAGCAGCGCTTTGGGTGGGAAAGGAAGGCGGAAATATACAGAGGGTTCGCTTGTTGGCTATCAATGGTCAACCTATAAAAGAGCTGATCTACAGTAATTACCGCTCCATAAACGGTCATGAAGTGGGGGAAATCACCGTCAAAAACCTGCTGATGGAGAAGGATCAGCAAACCACCTTAAAATTCCTGAACATAGTAGAGAAACAGCTGCCCCCTGCGGCTTTTCAGCCACTGATGATGAACAAGGCAAAACAGATAATAGGGACCGGAAGCCAAGAATAGGAGGTATCCCGGTGATGAGTAGCGGCAAAATCCATAAAACCACAGTTCGCGGTGGAGATTGCCCACACGTGAACAGATCCGCGAGCAGACAGGTCCCTCTCCCTCTGTCTGTGCTGTGCGCGCCATGCGCGCGGACGGGTCTGCCCCCGGCTTTTGCTGAGCACAGGCTGTCGCGGCTAACCTTCCTTCTGCTTATGCTGGGTTTGACCTTTTTTTTTCTGCCTTCGCCACCTGCGTACGCCTGGGAATGGCCGGAGATGGACTTTGAACTTTCTTCCGTCTTCTCTTACCTCCGTTTTACTGATGATTACCCTTTTATAAAAGACCATCTCACCAACGAAGCTGTCTTCGAAATGAAAGCCTCCGGGGTGTTTCCAAAGGAAGATTGGTATTATGCCTTGGGGATCATCTCTACAGCTGATGCCTCCACCAGCTTCTTCTCTGGCTGTGCTGTGCAAGAGCTAATGCTCAATACAGTGATTAATGCCGACGGAGAAGACTACCTTTACGAAGTGGGCAAGGAAGATTGGGAGTGGGGCAAATCCTTCAGTCGGACTCCCACCTATCCTATGCCGGAAGGCTATTTCTGGGGCGCGCAGTGGACTAAAACCAAGGAGCGACAGCATGTAATAGTCGGGGTGGCGACCTCTACTGATCAGTTACTGAAGAAGCAGGCGGCGCCAGTGGAGAGCACTTCGGAGGCTGGCGCCTTAACCGCCTGGCTTAGAAGTGGAGGATTCCTGACCGCCAGTGATTATGAGTTTGTCTTCTCTTATCAGAGTCATGCCCAGGACGCTCTTACACCCGCCTGCTATAACCTGGGTTTTGACACCTCCAGAGATTTCCTGAACGGCTTGGCCATACACGGCAGTATAAACCTGAGCCATACGCCGAAGACAAATGAAGAAGACTCCGCAAGGCGAGTGGATTGTCTGGTCGGCGGAGAATATACCTTAGGCGCTAAAGTCATCGTCTGTGAAGTATTACACCAATCCGACAGTGCGGATACCAGTCTAGTCTGGGCTGTCAACAATTACTCCGCTTTCTTTGCCACCTGGCAATGGGGGGTGGAGAGTCTCTGGAACCTCAGTGATGGCGGCCGCTATTTTAAACTGTTCCTGGAATACACCGCTCTTGAACGGTTTTTCCCCTCTCTTGAAGTCTTGCTCTTTACCGGCTCGGAAAAAAGCAAAATCAGCTCTTCTCCAGTGGATTTACTGGTCTCTCTCGAGCTGCGGGCAGTATTATAAGAAAGGAGAAGGCCAAAATGAAAAGAAGATCCGGATTAATGCCATGTCCAATCGCCAGACTACTCTTCCTGCTTTTGCTCTCCTTCTCTCTCCTGCTGCTGTGCTCCTCCCTATCCCTGGGCAAAGTGGAACCGATCATCCCCTACCTGTCCGACCAGGCGGTCTTGGGCTTGGCGGTTGAAGGCGCGGAGCAGAAGATTACCCCGTATTTATGGGCCGGTTATGACCTGGATTATCAGGAAGGCGCCTATAAGATAGGAGGAAGAATCAGGTTAAACCCGAACCATACCGAAAAGCCCACCCAAACCTGGCTGGATCTGAACTACGGGTATTGGCCCAGCCATGAAGCGGCCGGTTATCCCTTTCACCGTGGATGGGCAGGAAGCCTTCACTGGAAGGACAGGGCAACAAGTTTCAAGGCCACCATCTTCACTGGAGAGCTCAGCCCAGGTCACTTTAGAGGGTCAACTGTCGACGCCTTCTATCAAGAAGCCGTAAAAGTTACTCATCTCCATCTCCACTATAATAGACTACTCTATCAGGACTGGAAGAAAACTGTTTATTTCCTCATGGCGATCACCTCCGGGCAACCAAGGGGTAGTGACCAAACTTTCTCTGCGACTACCTGGACCCTGCCTATACAGAGCGGTAGCTTTCGTTGGAAGACGCAGGCCGGGTATATTACCCGCTGCGAACAGGTTGTCCCCTATTTTGATCTGGCCGATCTCGTCCGGGGTTATGGCAAAATAGTGAAGACAGGCGACAGAATCTTCGGGATTACTATGGAGAAACTGTTTCAGCCCTTTCCTTTCAGTGACCTACCCTTGGTCAATCTATTGCATATAACGGCCTTTACGGATGCAGGCGGTCTGCTCCGGAGTGGCGAAGCCCCGCGCGATTTGAAGTTTCACCATAGTGCGGGAGTGGGTCTTCTTCTTGATCTCGGCCAGTCCGACTTGCGCTTAGAGGGAGTGGTCACTGACGAAGGCCGTCACCAAATCCTGTTTTATCTGGATACCTTCTTCCCCGGGCAAGCCGAGTATTAAGGTTCAAGCACGAGCAAGACTTGACCCATTAGTGGCCCAACTGTGGACGAATGAAGGTCACGCCCTAGAGAGGATGCTGTCTGGATTGTCTGCCCCGGCTATTGTTGGTATGTAGTATATCTAATTGCTAAACTAAGGAGGTAAAGAAGTGAAAGCATTATTACTAAACGGTTCACGCGCAGCGCAACATGATTCCACCACAGAGCTGTTCCGCAGGATCTGCCGGCAGGAGCTGGAAAAAAACGGCCATACCTACGAGGAGATCAGACTCTCGGAGAAAAAAATCGCCCCCTGTATAGGCTGCTTCGGTTGCTGGGTAAAAACCCCCGGTGTTTGTGTCATTCCCGACGAAGGCCGGGAGATTGCCGCCTCTGTAATCAGAAACGATCTGCTGATTA
>DUOH01000030.1 GCA_012838955.1 Bacillota bacterium
AATAGAAATTCACGCCAAAACATTCGGGCCTAAGTGTAACCCACTTAGGCCCGTCTGGACTACTCCTTATTATTCTGCGGAAACCTCACCAACAAACTCTCTGACCACCACATTATCGACATAATATTCTGTGCCGGGCGCGGGCCCTTCAGTATATAATTCAAGGGCTTTGAGAGCGCCGGTGATCTTTACTTCATATAAGCCGCTGATATAGGTCCATTCCTCATCGTTGATGGTCTCGGAATCCACCCATGTATAATTGTCACCATTATCATCGGATCTTTTGATGTTGACCCGTCCGGCATCGTTCATTTTGTTCTTCAGTTTCAGCCAAGCGGAGACCTCATAGGTTACTCCGGGCTTCATCACTGAGCTTAAATCCTGAGCGATCCCCTGCCAGTTTTCGCTTCTGTTGGTGATCAGCGCGCAGTATCTGCCGGTATGCGCGGTCTCATCTGTAACCGTAATCTTACTCGGGCCGCCAAAGTTAAACCAGCCCTCAGTCGTCCCGGTTTCGAACCCGGGATTAATCAGTAATGAAGGTTCAATTCCCCAACAGAGTTTCCCCTTAATGTAGCCGGTAACCGCTTCCCAGTCCGCCTCCTTTTGGCCCGCCCGGAAAGAGAAGTCATTATCCTGCCGGTAGGCTCCGCCCTGTGTGGTGAGGAGAACGTTGACTTCAATGGCTTCACCTGGTTCCAAGGCGCCGGCGGCGTCCGTAAAACCAATCTCCAAGTAATAATCGGCCTGTGGAGTGATGCTTTTCATTTCAACCAAAGCGCCGGTCACAGCGGACCCGGGGACAGAACCGCCGGTATACTTAAACTCTTGCTGTCCTACGGTGTCAAGGGTGTAGAAGTAACGAACTTTTACCTCCGCCAGGTTCACCGGGACGCTTCCGTTATTCACAATCTTGAAAGATGGCTTGATTTGACTGGTGGTTGTCTCAACAATTTCATTCTTCGCTTGCACCTTAATTCGGCCAGTCGGCGGCTTCACCGCAGGTTTAAACTCCACCCAATCCACTTTGCAGTAGGCGCCTTCATCCCATGGAATAAAGACCAGGTAAAGATCGTTGACCCCTCTAGCCTTTTCCGTGGGAATGGAGATCTCCTTCCAAACTTCCTCTGCGGAAGTTGACTCCTCCAGCACGGAATACCTGGCAACGGGCGTGCCCAACATGGCGCTGTTCAACCGGAATTCCAATTTTCCCCGGCCACGCACAGCCACTCTCAACTCGCAAGTCTCAGTACCGTTACCAAAGTTATAATTCTGATAAACCGTGTAATCATTCCGGTCATCAAGAACCACAGCCGTGCCTCTTTCCGCCTCCACCAACTCTATGCCGGACTCCTCATCAAAGTGTTCAGCCTCGATCGGCGACAGAATCTCTCTGATACTCAAGACGCCGGGTAGTTCATGCGCGGCAGAGATAAAGGTGGTAACACTCTTCCCTTTCAGACCAGCGCGAAACGCCCGTTTGACCACAGGAATTTTCCCTAACTTACTCAGATTTTCAGTATCCGAGGTCCGGTAGGGAATTACCGCTTTTACTCTGGGGAATTTATTCAAATTAAACTCAATGGTCCGCTCTTCATTACCATTGTTAATGGCGACGATGGCAAATTTTCCACTGGCTTTATCCTTGTAAGCGGTAACATAAATATCAGGAGCAGGATTAGAATAGGCATTTATTCTTATATAACCCGGCCTGACGAAACGGCTGTAATTCCCGATCGTGTACAGACGTTTGAAGGTGGTAAATGTTTGATAGGTGGTATCCAGGTGGATTAAGGCTTCTCCCGGTTTATACGCAGCCAGCCACCAGAACAGCCAGGCATTAACTTCGGAAATTGTCATGTGATCATGAAGCAGTTTGGCATACTTCAACCCATCGTCGATACTGCCGTCATTAAACCCGATATTGGAGACCTCTGTCTGCCAGACGGCCTTGTTCAGGCTTTTGGCGACTGGTAAAGGCATTGCTTTAAAGTCGTAAGCGTGAGTGCCGATAATATCGACTCCCTGGGCGGCTTCGGGGTCATACAAGGTCTCCAAGGCATAATGCTCTCCGAAGTTCATGGTCTCCGGCATCATAACTTTTACCTCTACGTCTTCCCGTTTCAGGGTGGGAGTGAGGTGATTTTTAATGAAATCCAACAATTGCCGACCTGTCCAGCGACAAGAAGAATAGTCCGTGCTCAGGTCCGGTTCGTTGGTGATGGAAATCGCATAGATCTCGATATTGTGGTGTTCCTTATACCCCCGGACATAATTGGCCAAATATTCAGCATAAGCTTGATATTTATCGGGACGTAATTCCCCGCCCCTAATCACACTGTTATTAGTCTTCATCCACGCCGGCGGACTCCACGCCGTACTCATGAACCTGGTACAGCCACGTTTCTTGGCCTCATTCATCAGCCAGATCTGATCTTCATCACCGGACCAGTTCCAGACTCCTTCTTCCGGTTCAATACTGGGTGTCGGGCCGTCGATCTTTTCTCCCCAATCGCCGCCATCGCCAATGATATTACGGACGATACTTAACCCGATCCCGCGTTCTTGGGAAAAAAGCAGATCTAGGATTAGCTCCTGTTCCAGTTCGGGGTATTCCATCAAATTGGCGGCTTGATGAAAAGCCCCGGATCCACCAAAGCCGTCTATGATTTGTCTTTCGTCTCGCCAATCCACTGTACAGGTTGGCACAGCCGCCAGGGAATCAATGGTCGCTATATTAATCAGGGATAGGATAAAAAACAGGAAAAAAAGGGCCTTGATTCCCATTGGTTTCCTTTGCATCTTACGCCACTCCCTTCCAT
>DUOH01000031.1 GCA_012838955.1 Bacillota bacterium
CGGTTACTACCCGGGACTCCTTCACTCAGCACTATCTGTTAAAGTATGAACTGCATAACTTGAAGGTGTTCTTTTTGCCGCAGATCACCGGTGAAGAAAGACGGAGAAGTTTTCTTCCGGTCTCCCTCTATGACGGGGAAGAAGTAAAGATCCTGGCGGAGCCCAGGTTTTATCAAGGGGAAATCCTGGCGCAGATGGCCAGGAAACTGCAGGAAACCGAGTTTCAGGACGCCCAGGATCTGCAGAGAAAAGTGGACAACCTCTATTACGCATATATGGCGGAACGGAAACAAACATTCTCCCCCTTCTTACAGAAGTTTTGGTCTGACTACATAGATCTGGCCAACCTCCGCATCCTCCTGCGCGTGAAGGTCATGGGGATGAACGAAGCTTATTTGGCTTTGTTCTTGTTGCCCGGTGGCCATCTGAGGACCGCCGAGTTTATACCCGCCTTATGCTGGCCGGATGAAGAGATCAGAGCTTGGTGGCTATGGAGACCGACCGGACGGGTCTGTAAGGACTTGCCCATTCTGCAACCTTTGTGGAAGGTGGAGAAGGCAGCCAACGAATATCTCACGGAGAGTTTAAGCGCCGCGCGCCGGATGGCTTTTGGGGAAGAACCAATCTTTAACTACCTTTGGGAGAAAGAAAACGAACTACGGAAGCTTCGTATTCTCCTGGCGGCGAAGATTAACAATCTACCTGATGAGGAATGGAAGGGGAGAATCTGATGAAAGAATACGAAATCGCGGCGATTGGCGAGGCGGACAGTATCATCGGATTTCTCGCCCTGGGGGTACGGATCTACCCGGTGGCTTCAAGCCAAGAGGCGGCCGGTGTTTTAGAAGAGATAAAACAGGAATTCGGAATTATATTTATTACTGAAACAGTGGCTCAGGAGATGATGGAGGTCATTAACAACATGAGCCAAGAGGCCCTCCCGGCGATCGTTTTAATTCCCTCGAATCAAGGCAGTAGAGGTTATGCCCTAAGCAGATTGAGGAAGATGGTAGAACGCGCAGTGGGAGCCGACATTCTCATGGGGAAAGAGGGGCAGAAGCAATGAAGGTAGGAAAGATCATAAAAGTTTCCGGTCCCCTGGTGGTGGCCGAAGGTATTCCGGAGGCGAAGATGTTCGATGTGGTGCGCGTCAGCGAGCACAAGCTAATCGGGGAAATCATCGAGATCAGAGACGATCTGGCCTCCATCCAGGTTTACGAAGAAACCACCGGCCTGGGGCCTGGGGAGCCGGTTTACAGCACAGGCCTACCACTCAGCGTAGAGTTGGGGCCAGGTCTGATTGAAGCAATCTATGATGGGATTCAGCGTCCTTTAAACGCGATTGCCGCCAAAGCGGGAGACAGGATCACCAGGGGGATTGAGGTCAACGCCTTACCCCGGGATAAAAAATGGGATTTCACTCCAAAACTTACGGAAGGAACCATGGTAAGCCCGGGTGATATATTGGGAGTGGTTCAAGAGACCGTACCGGTTGAACACCGGATTATGGTACCGCCCGGCATCAGCGGTCGTTTGATCGAGATCAAGAGCGGCTCCTTTACGGTGGAAGAGACCATTGCGCGCGTGGAAACCAGCGAAGGAATTAAAGACCTTACCATGCTCCAACGCTGGCCGGTGCGGCGCGGGCGTCCATACCAAGAAAAACTCGGCCCGCAAGAACAATTAAAGACCGGACAGCGGATTATCGACACGTTCTTCCCGGTGGCCAAAGGCGGGACCGCCGCTATTCCCGGCCCCTTCGGCAGCGGAAAGACAGTGGTCCAACACCAGTTGGCCAAGTGGGCCGATGCGGAGATCATCGTCTACGTCGGTTGTGGTGAGCGTGGGAATGAAATGACCGATGTCTTGATGGAGTTTCCCGAGTTAAAAGACCCCATCACCGGCGAACCCTTAATGAAGCGGACCGTGTTGATTGCCAACACCTCCGACATGCCGGTGGCGGCCAGGGAAGCTTCGATCTATACGGGAATCACCATTGCCGAGTACTTCCGGGATATGGGGTATAACGTGGCAATCATGGCCGACTCCACTTCACGCTGGGCGGAAGCCCTCCGGGAGATCTCCGGCCGGATGGAGGAGATGCCCGGTGAAGAAGGTTATCCGGCCTATTTGGGCTCACGGCTGGCGGACTTCTACGAACGGGCCGGACGCGTAACCTGTGTGGGCAGCCCTCACCGGGAAGGAACCATTACCGCGATTGGTGCGGTCTCACCCCCGGGCGGCGACATGTCGGAACCGGTCACCCAGAACACCTTGAGAATTGTCAAAGTCTTCTGGGGCTTGGACTCCAGTCTGGCCTACCGGCGGCATTTCCCCGCCATTAACTGGCTGTTGAGCTACTCTCTCTACAACGAGCGGCTGGAGGATTACTTCCGTGCGCAGGTTAGTGAGGAGTTTATCGAATTGCGGAGAAACGCCATGCGTATCCTACAGGAAGAAGCGGAGTTAGAGGAGATCGTCCGCCTGGTCGGGGTGGACGCCTTGTCCGCCAAGGATCAGCTGACCATGGAGACCGCCCGGTCCATTCGTGAAGACTACCTTCACCAGAACGCTTTTCATGAGGTGGATACGTACACCTCTGTACAGAAACAGTACGCCCTGCTCCGGCTGGTGATGGGCTTTAACCAGGTAGGCCTGGCCATGTTGGAGTCCGGCGCGTCCGTGCGGGAAATCTTCGCCTTACCGGTCCGGGAGGCCATTGCCAGGGCCAAATATATTCCCGAGGATGAACTGGACAAGGTGAATAAGATATACGAGGAATTAATGTCTTATGCCAAGAGAATCCCGGCCGGAGGTGAAGCCAATGTATAAGGAGTACCAAACAGTAAAAGAACTCGTCGGTCCGCTGATGCTGGTCGAAGGGGTGGAAGGAGTAAAATACGAAGAACTGGTCGAGATTGAGCTGGCCGGCGGAGAACTGCGCCGCGGACAAGTGCTGGAGGTGAACCGGGACAAGGCTTTGGTGCAGTTATTTGAAGGTTCCACCGGACTCAATCTCTTCGAAAGTAAAGTCCGTTTCTTGGGTAAAAGTATTGAACTGGGGGTTTCTCCCGACATCTTGGGCCGGGTCTTTGACGGGCTGGGTCGGCCGAAGGACAACGGGCCGGAGATCATCCCCGAACGGCGGCTGGATATCAACGGCAATCCGGTCAATCCTTACGCCCGTGACTATCCGTCGGAGTTCATTCAGACCGGCATCTCCGCCATCGACGGCTTGAATACCCTGGTGCGCGGACAGAAACTGCCGATCTTTTCCGCTTCCGGCTTGCCCCACGCGCAACTGGCGGCGCAAATCGCCCGGCAGGCCCGGGTCTTGGGGGCGGATGAAAAATTCGCCGTGGTCTTTGGCGCGATGGGAATCACCTTTGAAGAAGCGGACTACTTCATCAATGATTTCCGGCGTACCGGCGCCATTGAACGCACGGTGCTCTTCATGAACCTGGCTAACGATCCGGCCATCGAACGGATTTCCACTCCGCGGATGGCTTTGACCGCTGCCGAATACCTGGCCTTCGACCTTGATATGCACGTTTTGGTCATTCTGACTGATATGACCAACTACGCCGAAGCCCTTCGGGAGGTCTCCGCCGCCCGGAAAGAGGTGCCCGGACGCCGTGGCTACCCGGGCTATCTCTACACCGACCTGGCCACCATCTATGAGCGGGCAGGCCGGATTAAAGGGCGGAAAGGTTCGATTACCCAGATTCCCATCTTGTCCATGCCGGAGGATGACAAGACCCATCCCATTCCCGATTTGACCGGTTACATCACAGAAGGCCAGATAATTCTCAGCCGGGAATTGCACAGAAAAGGAATCTACCCGCCCATTGATGTCCTACCCTCTCTTTCCAGGTTAAAGGATAAGGGAATTGGACCGGATAAGACCAGAGAGGATCATGCGGACACCATGAATCAGCTCTTTGCCGCTTATGCCCGGGGAAAAGAAGCAAAGGACTTGGCGGTCATTCTCGGGGAGGCGGCCCTCTCGGATTTAGACCGCAAATTCGCGAAGTTTGCCGATGAATTTGAAGACCGTTATGTCGCCCAGGGAGATGAGGAGAACCGTTCTATCCAGGAGACGCTGGAGATCGGCTGGAAGCTGTTGACCATTATCCCCAAGAGTGAACTGAAGCGGATCAGGGATGAATTCATCGAGAAATACTTGCCAAAGGCAGAAGAGGCCTAAGACTGATCGTTGTTACGCGTTTGCCATGTGTGCTTGGCGGAAGATGGAGAGTAAAGCAAGCGCTCCCCTGAGATGAGGTGATATGTGGTGGAGATCAGGGTTAGTCCCACCAGAATGGAACTGTTGAATCTGAAGAAGAGGCAACGGGTGGCCGTTCGCGGGCATAAATTATTAAAAGACAAACTCGACGAGTTAATGAAGACTTTTTTAGAGCTGATCGA
>DUOH01000032.1 GCA_012838955.1 Bacillota bacterium
TTCGCGGTATCCTTATGGTAAGCCATCGGACAACACTCCTTTTTGGGTTTGTTTTGAGCAACTTACCATTTCGGAGTCCCGATGGCTTTTTCCTTTTATGAAATTGCGAACTTAATTATACACTAACATTTACTATAAGAAGAAAATAAAAAAGAGGTACTGCTATGGCTTTTACTTCAAAGGCTGTTGTTTTTGATTTGGATGGCACCTTGCTCAACACTTATCGCCTGATCTTTGATTCTTTCAACTATGCCTGGGCTTTCCGGGGAATAAGACTCTCTGATGAAGAAATTGAGGCGCTATTCGGTCCACCTGAGGCGGGTGTGATTCAAAGAGTGATTGGTGAGGAATGGCGGGAAGGATTGGTCCGATTTCATCGATATTATCAAGAGAATCATGACAATGTGGTTAAGCTCGCGCCGTATTGGCCGAAGATATTTTCCCTCTTCAAAAACAAGGGATACTATGTAGCGTTGTTTACCGGAAAGGGGAAAGAAGCGACCACAATTACTCTGGCGCGAACCGGATTGGCGCCGTATTTTGATTCGATCTTAACCGGTACGGAAGTTAAACGTCCCAAGCCTGATCCGGAAGGAATCCTCATTACCGCGCAGCGGATTAGAGTCGAACCGGAGGAGATCATTTATATGGGCGATACTTGGGTTGATGTTAAAGCTGCCCATTCCGTCGGGGCAAAGTCAGTGCTCACTTCTTTATATCATAGCCTTGATGAAGAAGGTCTAAAGCTAAACCCGGATTGGGTAATAAGGACCGTGGAAGAACTTCGGGCTTGGGCTACGGAGCTAGCGCCGGTTGGCGCGGAAAAAGAGTATATACAAGCCTAACTCCTGGCAGGTGATGACCGGTGGAGGACCGGACGGAATTGGATAGACTATTCATGCAGGAGGCGCTGAAAGAAGCGGAGAAAGCGTATGCTCTGGATGAGGTTCCCGTTGGCGCAGTGATTGTTTGCGACGGCGAGGTTTATGCCAGGGGACACAATTTGCGAGAGACCATGGGAGATCCTACCGCTCATGCCGAGATTATTGCGATCCGGAATGCTGCGCGAAAACGGAAAAGTTGGCGGTTGCATGGGATGACCATCTATGTTACTCTGGAACCTTGCCCCATGTGTGCCGGGGCTATGGTGAATTCGCGTTTAGATCGAGTGGTTTTTGGCGCTGCTGATCCGAAGGGTGGAGCGGTTGTCTCATTAATGAATTTGGTGGCTGATGATCGATTGAACCATCGTTTACAGGTTGGAGGAGGAGTGTTGGCCGGTGAATCCCAAGAACTACTCAGACGGTTTTTTCGGCAAAAAAGGAAAGAACAACCGGAAAAGTGAGGATAAAAAGTATTGACCTTTTATGATATTCCGTGTAAAATTATATAATGTCGATTGGATTTAATGGCTGCAGCCTAGACTTACAACCGGATCTATGGTCTGTGAGTATTGGCGTGTCTGTTGTGTCGCGTGCACGATGGTCCTTAGCGAACTGCGAACGGAAAGAGAGCATGACTTTAGGCCTAGGTTCAGTCTCTATGCATCGACCTGTTAAAGATGGAGAGATGGCTGAGTGGTCGAAAGCGCCCGCCTCGAAAGCGGGTAGGGGTGTTGAGCCCCTCGCGAGTTCAAATCTCGCTCTCTCCGCCAAACCAAAACTATTTCCAATCACACTATATACTTTATAATATGGAGAGATGGCCGAGCGGTTGAAGGCGCACGCCTGGAGCGCGTGTAGACGTTAACGCGTCTCCTGGGTTCGAATCCCAGTCTCTCCGCCATATGCAAAGAAAACCAGTGATAAAAGCTGGTTTTTTCTTTTCTGTGTCGGCGTTAGAACAGGTTGTACAAAGACAGTGGAGAGAATTATTCTGAAGCCATTGCTATATGATGATATTGGTAAAAAATGGGAACCTTGGCGAATCATTATAATATTGACGGTTTAATATCATAAAAATGGTAAACCAATATAGTAGTATTGACAAACCAGTATGACAATATTGACGGACCAATATGGCAATATTGGCAAACACCTGGTCCTTGTCATTTATTATAATAGATGATATACTAATTTAGGTATACTGTTTGGCTGTGCTAGATGGGGAGGTAGCGGTGCCCTGTAACCTGCAACCCGCTATAGCAGGATTGAATGCCGGCTTGCGGCGGCTATTCGTAGTGACGGCCATGATAAGTGGTGTTGAAGATTGGGTCCTACGCAACGGAGACCGGTGAACCCCGCCAGGTCCGGAAGGAAGCAACGGTAAGCCGGACCCTTCGTGTGCCGTGGGGTAGCCTGATTGGAGCTAACTATCTTGGCACAACTGGGAATCGCTTGTCAAGAGCCGGTGCACAGCCATATTTTTTCCGCCTGGGAAGCCTTTGGGTAGCTACGCCCAGGCGGGTTATTAATAAAAATGCATTTATATTTAGATCTAGATACATAGTTTAATTAGAGAATAATAAATAAAAGAGGTTGCGACCGTAAATGGGAAATACACCGGACCGGTCTACCGAGAGAATCAAAGTAAAGGCATTTGCCAAGATCAACCTTTCCTTAGATATAGTTGGAAAGCGTAGTGACGGGTATCACGAAGTAAAAATGATTATGCAATCAATCGCCCTTCATGACTCCCTTACTTTTACCTTAGCCCCTGAGCTTTCGTTACGTACCTCCGAATCCTACCTGCCCGTCAATGATCAGAACCTAATTATCAAAGCAGCAAAACTCCTAAAGCAATATGCCGGCATAAAGTCGGGAGCGGATATATACTTACAGAAAACTATTCCGGTGGGAGCCGGTTTAGGTGGGGGAAGCGCTGACGCAGCCGCCACCTTAATGGCGTTAAATCAGTTGTGGGGATTACATCTCGATACTACGGACTTAATGAAGCTTGCCGTTATGATCGGAGCTGATGTACCGTTTTGTTTGACCGGTGGAACCATGCTGGCTGAGGGGATAGGAGAAAAACTGACTCCTTTACCGGCTCTGCCTAAAGTACGGTTATTACTGGCTAAGCCTCCTTTTACCGTCAAAACCAAAGAAGTTTATGGGAAATATGGTACTCTGTCGGTTACCGCCCATCCACAGATCATGAAGGTTGTGGATTGCATCAAGTTAGGAAATTTTTGGGGGATCACCAATTATTGGGGTAATGTGCTTGAGGAAGTCACTCTACAGTTGCATCCGACGCTCAAAACACACATGCTCGAACTCACTCGCTCTGGATTACCGGTGCGAATGACCGGTAGCGGACCAACGATCTTCGCCTTGATTCCGGAGGGTTTTACCGAATTGGATAAGCTTAAGGAGAAACTAAGCAAAGACAATTGGTGGGTCTATGAAAGCGATTTTCATCAAGGAGGTAATCAGTTTTTAGTAGAAAAGGGTGGTGAGCATGGAGAGAAAACCATTACTCCCCATAAAGCTTGATAGCTACAAGCCATTAAGAGAATTGGTCTTTGAAACACTGAGAGAGGCCATTATCAATGGAGATCTTCCGCCGGGAGAGAGACTAATGGAGGTACAAGTAGCTGAGGAACTTGGGGTTAGCCGAACACCGGTGCGGGAGGCCATCCGGAAACTGGAGTTAGAAGGACTGGTCGCGATGGTCCCCAGAAAGGGCGCATATGTTTCAGGGCTTTCTATGAGAGATTTAATTGAAGTCTTTGAGATCAGAGGCGCTCTTGAGGGAGTAGCCTCTTCTTTATCAGCGGAAAGAGCGACTGATGAAGAGTTGGAGGAGTTGGAACGGTATTTGGTGAAAACAGCGGAACTAATTGAAGATAAAGACTTTGCCGGAGTAGTGGAAGTTGATACTGATTTTCATTCTTTATTATATAAGACCAGTCGTAATAACAGGCTGGCTCAGATTATCAATAATCTTCGTGAACAGATTCAGCGTTTTCGACAGACTTCCCTCTCTTACCCGGGTCGAATGAAAGAGGCTTTGGAGGAGCACAGAAAGATCGTTGAGGCTATCTCTGACCGTAACCCAGAGCTGGCCAGCAGATTGGCGCAAGAGCATATTGAAAACGCTGAAAACTGTATGATGCAGGTCATTCGGGCGGAGAAAATCGTGAAATCATAAGAACATTATGTTGCAGATGATTAATGAACTATTCGATCGTCGATGATTTGTTGATCATTATTGAAGTGAGTATAGATGAATTTTGAAAGCTTGCCGCAACGCTTAATCTGTTGTATCATGGAGGGAAAAGATGGACGCGATAATTCTGGGTGGAGCTTTAAATAAAGGAGCTCTCCGAGAGAGCTCCGACCAAAAGTATGAAGCTGCCATCAAAATCCACGATCTGCCAATGGTCCAATATGTGTTGACTGCTTTGGAAAGAACCCAAAGTATAGAACGGGTGATTATGGTTGTTCCCGAGGAGATGGCAAGCTCCATTCGGGGTGAAAAAAGGATGGTATTTGTTTCACCGGGAGATAGTATGGTAGACAGCCTGTTACGGGCTCTTTCCCGCCTTAATTCGGAGAAACATGTGTTAGTCCTGACGTCCGATATTCCACTGATTACTCCTGAAGCGCTCGAGGATTTTTTGCAAAAGTGTACAAAGCGTGAAGCTGATATCTATTATTCGTTTGTGCCAAAGGAAGCCATCGAAGAAAAGTATCCCGGAGTGCGGCGAACCTATGTTAGATTAAAGGACGGAACTTTTACTGGGGGAAACGTGGTCTTAATCAATCCACAAGTTATTTTAGCTCGGAAGCACCGGATTTTACAGGCGGTGCAGTTACGAAAACACCCGGTCAAACTCTGCCAGATGTTAGGCTTTAAATTCTTCTTAAAGTTACTGATTGGCAGGCTATCTGTGACGGAGATTGAGGAGAGGGTTGGAGAGATTCTTGGGTTTACAGGCGCGGGTATAGTTTCTCAATATCCGGAGGTAGGTGTGGATGTTGACAAACCCAGCGATTTAGAGTTGGCTAAAGCCTTTTTATAAGCCGGGCAAAGGTGTAAATGTACAGTCCCAGTACTGCGATTGTGAAGAGCGCTCTGCTTTATACAGTCGCCTTTGTGTTTTTAGACAAAATTTATCGCAAGAAAAAAGGGTTTTTTCACGCAATGTCGAAAGTAGTATTTACTTACTTTATTTTCAAAAAGAGGTGAAATTATGAACATCACTGATATCCGCCTAAAAAAAATTGACAACGGTAGTAAGATGAAGGCTATTGCTTCTGTGACTTTTGATGATTCCTTTGTTGTACGGGAAATCAGAGTCATCGAAGGACAGAACGGGCTCTTTGTGGCCATGCCGAGCAGAAAGACTCCTTCCGGGGAATTCCGTGATATCGCCCATCCAATCAACTCCGAAGCTCGGGAATTAATTCAAAATGCGATCTTGGAAGAATACGAAAAAGCCGAATAAAGTGGACTCAAAAGATCCGAGATCGAATAAGTCTAGTCCTGTTTATACTGGAAAAGATACAAGAGTCAATTCTGAAATCCAGATAACGCTGTAGAAGTGAAATTATGCAGTTCGGGGATTACATTGCCATGCGACGTTCCTACATATATCCTTGACAGAACCACATCTGATTTGCTATAATAAATTTTGCGCGTTGGGGCGTCGCCAAGCGGTAAGGCACGGGACTTTGACTCCCGCATGCGTTGGTTCGAATCCAGCCGCCCCAGCCATTATCTTTAGTCTTTCTACTCTCATACTTAAATAATAGCTAAATCAAAAGGCCCTGCTGTGCAGGGCTTTTTGCTGTAATGGGAGTTAGCCGGGCTTGAGCATGGACGCGCAAATCCTATATTGTCAAGAGAATTTAAATAGAGTAATATTTAGGTGAAGGTTTATACAGAGGCTATTGTTAGTTGGCTTAGGAGGGCAAAAATTTGTTTGAATCAGATCTTAGAATTATAATTTTAGCTGCTGGAAAAGGTACAAGAATGAAATCGGATTTGCCAAAAGTTCTGCATCCGGTATGTGGTGTACCCATGATTCAGCACGTAGTTGCTGTGGCCAATCAGATCTCTCGGAGAAGACCATTGGTAGTAATTGGACACAAGGCCGAGAAGGTCTCCGTGATCTTGGGAGAAGAGGTCGATTATGTACTTCAGGAAAAACAGTTGGGTACTGGGCATGCCGTGATGATGGCCGCTCCTCAATTGCAGGATTTTTCCGGAGATTTGCTGGTGTTATATGGCGATACCCCTTTAATCACCACTGAGAGCCTAACTAAACTTGTGGCTGAACATCAAAGAGCAAAGTCTTCAGTGACAGTTCTTTCAGTGGAGGTTGAAAATCCTACGGGTTATGGCAGAATAATAAGAGATGAGCATGGAAGGTTAGAAAGAATAGTTGAAGAGAAGGATGCTTCTTCAGAGGAGAAGATAGTCAAAGAAGTTAATACTGGTATATATATCTTTAATTATCCGGATCTGGCTGAAGCATTAAGGTGTATTGAACCTAAAAATGCTCAAGGAGAGTATTATTTAACGGACGTCATCGCATTACTGGCAGCTAGAGGGAAGAAGGCCGGGGCTGTACCTTGTCCAAACTCCGAAGAATTATTAGGGCCCAATGACCGTCTGGCACTGGCGGAAACCGATCGAATTATGAGGCGCCGGATCCTGGAGAACCTGATGACGGAAGGCGTGACCATCATTGATCCGGCCTCCACTTATATCGAACTTCAAGTGGAGATCGGACGCGATTCTATTATCTATCCAGGGACATTTCTCCAGGGGAAGACGAAGATCGGAGTTGGTTGTCAGATTGGACCTTATAGTCAACTCCGAGACTCGCAGATAGGTGATGCCTCTATAGTGAGGTTTAGCGTTCTTGAGCAGGTCAAGACCGGGGAAGGCGTTAACATCGGCCCGTATTCCTTCTTGCGACCCGGTACGGTTGTGGAGAAGAAGGGAAAGGTCGGAGGCTTTGTAGAAACTAAAAATACCCATATCGGAGAGGGTAGTAAAGTACCACATTTAAGTTATATCGGCGATTGCCTGATCGGTGCAGGTGTCAACATCGGCGCCGGTACCATTACCTGCAACTATGATGGGTATGCTAAACATCAAACCACCATCGGGGATGAGGCCTTCATCGGGAGTAACACCAATTTGGTTGCTCCGGTCTCTGTAGGAAAAGGAGCTTTAGTGGGAGCCGGCTCCACAATTACCAAGGATGTTCCGGAGTACGCTCTGGCGTTAGCCCGTTCTAAACAGATCAATAAAGAAAGGTGGTCCAAAAGGACAGAAGGTTGAAGTTTGCTCTCTAATGGAGTTAATGGTATAATATTTCTGTTATGAACGGGAAACCTTTACTATCTATAAATTATCAGGGAGGTTATTGCGATGGAAGCAATACTTACAGCAAGTATTAGAGAAGAAACCGGAAAGGGAATAGCTAATAAACTACGCTCAGCAGGGCAATTACCCGCTGTTCTCTATGGGAAGGATAATTTAGTAATCACTTTAAACACCCGTGAAGTACAGAAGTTCTTAGCAACATATGGTACCAGCCAGTTAGCGCAGGTGAATTTGGTAAAAGGGAAAAAATCCAGTAAACGGCCGGTGTTAATCAAAGAAGTTCAGGTTGATCCGGTTAAAGGAGATCTGCTCCATGTTGACCTTTATGAAGTATCTATGGATACTAAGGTGACCGTATCCGTACCCATAGTCCTGGTTGGACAGGAAGAACGGCAAAATGACGGGGCATTGGTGGATCAGCTTCTGTATGAGGTGGAGGTGTCTTGTCTGCCCACGGAGATTCCCAAAAGAATTGAGGTGGACGTTTCAAAGCTTGCCATGAACCAGAGTATTGCCGTGCAGGATATTACACCACCTAAAGATGTGGAATTCATTACCGCCTTGGATGAAGTGGTGGTTACGGCTATTCCACCCAGGGTTGAAACCACGGAAACTGGAGCAAAAGCAGAAGCAGAGGATGAAGCCGAGGCGGCTCCGGCTCCGGAAGCCTAAAAGCTCCATATTTATCTATGTTAAAAAGAAGGTAGACGACTGACTATGGATTATTTAATAGTGGGTTTAGGTAATCCTGGAGAAGAATACGAGTTAACCCGGCATAATGCCGGGTTTTTGGTCGTGGACCGCCTAAAGGCATTATATCAAGTTAGGCTAAAACAGGAATGTCATGCCTTATGCGGCTGGTTTAATCTTTCAGATGACGAAGAGGCGCCTACACGTCATCGGATCATGCTGGCTAAACCTTTAACTTATATGAATTTAAGTGGAAATGCCGTTTTTGCCTTGATTAACAAGTATGGTTTTGCATTATCACGGGTAATAATAGTGTATGATGATCTATCCCTGCCCTTTGGGGTGTTGCGCATACGTGCTCAAGGCAGTTCTGGAGGGCATAAAGGGATCGCATCCGTTATTAACAGGATCGGACCGGTGGTCCCCAGACTGAAGGTGGGAATAGGCGCGCCTCCGGAGGGCATGAGTCTGCCTGATTATGTACTTGACAAATTTTCAAAAACAGAACAAAGGATGCTACCGGAAATTACATCAATCGCCGGGGAAGCCATAATTACTTGGGTGAAGAAAGGAACAGAAAAGGCCATGAGCATCTATAATGGAATAGTCCTGAATCCATATGAGTCTTAACAAGAAGCAGGCATGAAAACCTGGCTCCAAAATATTGTGGTTTTTAAGATTCATGTGTACCCAGAGGATACTTTTTGTATCCGCAGTAACGTTAATGCGCTTTGTTATGGTTTTTGTCTGGGAGACAAATGAAGACAAAGTTTTATTATATATTCATATTATATATTAGTACAAAAGGCCTTTGCCAGAGGTCTTTGTTTATATTGGGACTTGAGGAGGAAACCACTTGTTTGCCTGGATTACTCAGCAGATGCGAAACTGGCCCGAAGTTAAAGGGCTTTTTGCCTGTTCCACCGGGACAAAGGCGGATGGGCGTACGCGCCAAAATCAAGGAAAAAGTTTAATACAAGGGATCAGCGGAGCACAGAGACCTCTTTTATTGGCTGCTATGTGGCATCAACTTTCAAGCCCGCTCATAGTCATTACTTTTTCTCCGACGGAAGCACAAAGGCTATCTGCTGATCTGGCGGAGATCATTGGTGCAGACTTAGTATCGGTCTTTCCCGCCTATGACCTAATGGCCCATGAAGAGGCTTATGAAAAAGAGGTGGCCGGAGCCAGGCTCTCCGTACTCAGCAGATTGCTTAAAGGAGAAGAAGATCTACTGGTTGTTACTTCCTGGCCTGCTTTGGTCAGAAAGGTCATCCCGCCAGAGGTCTTGTCTTCTTTCATCTTCCATTTGGAATTAGGGGGGGTACTGGACCGCGATTCGTTGCTCACCAATTTGGTTACCTTGGGATATGAGCGAACTAATAAAGTCTATACTCTGGGACAGTTCAGCGTACGTGGGGATATCGTTGATATTTTTCCGCCTGATCAGGAGAATCCAGTACGTATAGAGTTTTTTGGTGATGAGATCGATTCGATTCGCCGTTTCGAGCCGGATACCCAAAAATCCCTGGAAAATATGGAGGAGATCAGGCTATTGCCCGCGCGGGAAGGACTATGGCGGCCAGAGGATTTTCAAAAAGCCCGCCCCCGGATGGAGGAACTCTTACAAAAGCAGGCTGAACGTTTGGAGAAACAAGCCGGTCAAAAAACAGCCGGACTTTTGAGAGAGAAGATACAGAAGCGTCTGGAACAAATCTCCGCTGGTCTGGTCTTTCCAGGCATTGACCGGTTTTTGCCATTAATCAGGGATGATTTAGGGCCTGTGTGGGCCTATATGGAACGGGCCTTTGTTGTTCTGGACGAACCGGTCAGGGGCAGTGAATATCTACGGACTGTGGAAGAGGAGAACTCAAAGACTTTAGGTGGGTTTTTAGAGAGAGGGCTTTTGTTGCCTGAAGAGATCGGCTTATATTACAACTTGCCGGATCTGCAAAACGGTTTGGGCCGACTCTCCTCCATTCAGTCATCTGTTTTGGGCAGGTCGTTAAAGGGGTTTGATCCGGTCAATACGATCTTGTTGCCTATACGACCGGCTCCGGAGTTTGGGGGTCAGCCCAAAAGGTTTTTGGAGGAAGTGAAGACCAGAATTAAAGGGAAATGGATAGTTGGTATCGCTGTTTCCGGGGAAGAGCGGCTGAATAACTTAAGAGAAGCGCTTAGAGATGAAGGCTTGAACCCGATCAAAGCGGATCGTTCTCTGTCTCCTGCCTCAGGCCAGGTTTATCTCTTGGATGCCTCCCTTTCCACAGGTTTTGAATTACCCCATGAACATCTGGTCATTTTTTCCGAGGCGGAGGTTTTCGGCCGTACTCGCCTGCGCAAAAAGGTAAGGACGAAATTTGGCAAGGAAGGAATCCGCGTTACTGATATCACCGAATTGCAGGTAGGAGACTATGTCGTCCATATCAATCACGGAATCGGAAAGTATTTAGGGCTCAAGAATTTACAGATCGGGGGAGGAAACAGGGATTATTTGGAAGTGAAATATGCGGAAGGGGATCGACTGTTTGTCCCTACTGATCAAGTACACTTACTCCAGAGATATGTGGGTTTGGAAGATTCCGCGCCGAAGGTTAACCGCTTGGGCGGATCCGAATGGCAGAGGGCAAAAAACAAAGTCAAGGAATCCGTGGCGGAAATGGCAGATAAGTTATTGGTTCTCTATGCCGACCGGTATACGGCTCAAGGTTATGCTTTCCCGCCGGATAGTAATTGGCAACAAGAATTCGAGGCCTCCTTTGTTTATGAAGAAACCCCGGATCAACTTCGGGCCTTGGCAGAGATCAAAAAGGATATGGAGTCATCGCGTCCAATGGATCGGTTACTCTGCGGCGATGTGGGATACGGTAAAACAGAGGTGGCGATTAGAGCCGCTTTTAAGGCTATTACCGGGGGAAAACAAGTAGCGTTCTTGGTTCCCACTACAATCCTGGCGCAACAGCATTTTCAAACAATAACACAGCGCTTTAGCGGATATCCAATTAAAATTGCGGTTTTAAGTCGTTTTCAGTCGTCTTCCGAACAAGAAGCAATTGCCAAAGGGTTGAGACAGGGCACTATCGATTTGGTGATCGGGACTCATCGTTTACTCTCCAAGGATATAGTCTTTAAAGATTTGGGATTATTGATCGTGGATGAGGAACAAAAATTTGGGGTATCTCATAAGGAGAGGTTGAAGGAGTTGAGAAAGAATGTAGATGCCCTGACTCTCACGGCGACTCCGATTCCTAGAACTCTACACATGTCATTAGTGGGGATCAGGGATATGAGTGTAATCGAGACTCCCCCGGAAGAACGTTATCCGGTGAGAACTTATGTGCTGGAGTTTAATGAGGAGATCATTATTGAGGCGATCAAGAGGGAGTTGGATCGCGGGGGACAAATCTTCTTTGTCTATAATCGGGTAGAGACGATTGAACGAATGGCCTCCTACCTTCAACATTTAATTCCTGAGGCCCGGATTGAAATCGCTCATGGGCAGATGCATGAGGATGCCTTGGAAGACGTAATGCTTAGTTTCTATGAAGGTTCAGCAGATATTCTGCTCTGTACCACAATTATTGAGAATGGGCTGGATATTGCAAATGTAAACACCATAATTGTTTATGATGCCGATCGGTTGGGCTTATCCCAACTTTACCAACTGAGAGGAAGAGTAGGGCGGAGCAACCGGGTGGCTTATGCTTATTTCACGTACAGGAAGGATCGGGTGTTGGGGGAAGCGGCGGAGAAAAGACTGGCTGCAATCAGAGATTTTACAGATTTAGGATCCGGATTTAAGATAGCCTTGCGTGATTTGGAGATCAGGGGGGCAGGCAATCTTCTAGGTCCGGAGCAGCATGGGCATATCGCCACAGTAGGTTTTGATCTTTACTGTCGTCTCTTAGAAGAGGCCATTAGGGAGCGTCGAGGCGAGAAGAAGCCAGAATTACCCGAGCCTACCATTGAGTTGTCTGTTGATGCCTATATTCCGGATAACTATATAAACGATCCTGGGCAGAAGGTTGAGATCTACAAGAAGATCGCGGCGATTTCCACTTTTGAAGAAGCGGATGAAGTGGCGGACGAGATTGAGGACAGGTTTGGCGCCCCTCCTGCACCTGTCATCAACTTATTAGAGATCGCCCGTTTGAAGATCTATGCCAAACTCTTAGGACTTGCCACTATTGCCTCGGAAAAGGGAGATTTTATTGCCCGTCCGGTGCCGGGTTTAAGTCTCAACCCCGAACGAGTTGCTTCCTTATTAGTAAACTTCCGCGGAGAGGTCAGGTATCAGCCCGGGCGACAACCGGTGCTTAGATGGAAAATAGCGGGTAAGAGCCATCACCAGGTCTGGCGCCTCCTCAAGGATTCCCTGGCATTTTTGCTGGATGAGGGAAGGTCAGCATAAATAGAAAGTATATTCATCTAGAGACAGGGTAAGATAAAAAAGGAATCCCACCGCTAAAACCAAGGGAAGATGACTTTTCAAGCATGGTTCCAATGAATAATCCTGCCGGTTAAAGTATATAATAAAATAGCAAAAGCAGGAAAAAATAAAGAGCAGACCAGGGAGGAAGGTTGGAGAGGGAGGCGGCTGGCGATTCCGCAGAAGGAGGGAAAAAATAGAGGATGAAGGCAACTGGAATAGTCCGGAGAATCGATGACCTGGGTCGAGTGGTAATCCCCAAGGAAATACGGAGAACCCTCCGGATCAGAGAGGGAGATCCTCTGGAAATCTTTGTTGACCGCGAAGGAGAGGTAATTCTAAAAAAGTATTCGCCCATCGGTGAATTGGGGGACTTTGCCAAAGAATATGCGGAATCCCTGCATGAATCCACCGGACATATCGCCTTAATCGCCGATAGGGATATTGTGGTAGCGGTGGCGGGAGCTTCCAAAAAAGAGTTTTTAGATAAAGCAATCTCCAAGGCTGTGGAAAGCGCCATTGAAGACCGGAGAGTGGTTCTGATGCCTAAACCCGGGGATCATAAATACTGTGAAACCTGTGCCGTTTTGGATGATGAAGGGGAGTGTGATTTTACCGCACAGGTTATAGCGCCTATTATTGCTGAAGGGGATCCCATCGGCGCAGTTATATTAACCTCCAGGGAACCGGGGGTAGTCATGGGAGATATGGAACTTAAAATCGCCGAAACCGCCGCTGGGTTTCTGGCCAAACAGATGGAGCAATAGAATAGCCTACCGGTTCAGGAAAACAACGGAAAGTTTTATGCAGAGGCTGCGTGCGTAATCAAGTAACAATCGAAAGAAAAGAATAGAAGCGCTCTGTATAGGCGTACGCGTGATGAACAATAGTTTTGAAACCCCGGAATGACCCGGGGTTACCAACTATTTGGGACGAGTTGGCGCCATCATCCCGAGCAGGCTGGTTAGTAAAGCCGGACTGAATGGTTGGTTTCCCCCGTGCGATGCTGAAGTGATGAGTGGCCATAAAGTCATTAGTTGCTGAAGTGCAGGGTTTTGGGATTGCCCTACATAGAAACTGATTAACTGCCATAATTGATCTGTGTTTAACTGACCATTCTGATCAAAGACTTTCAGTAATAGGTTCAGCACTTCTTGTCCTTTGGGACTTAGTTTGGGCGCTACTTCCCGGAGGGCTTCCAGATCTTCCGGAGGTAACCCTGCTTTCTTCTGAGGTTCCTCATTTTCCTTTTTTCCTAGAGAACGTCTTTTATACACACGTTTACGAGGAAAGATCTTTTCTTCATTTTCGGACATACCTGTACCTCCTTGCCCGATGTTTACTTCAAGGTATGCGCTTTTCGGGAAAGAAGTGTCTGTCCAGTAAAAGATGGAGGGTTAGTCTATGGAAATCAAGTTGACAGTGGTAGGACTAATGGTTAATAACCGGTCTGGTTCCGCGCCAAAAGTGCAGGAGATCATCACCAGGCATGGTACGGATATCCTTTGCCGGATGGGGGTACCGACTCAAGATAAAGAGAATGGGTTAATTACTTTGGTCATGGACGGGCCTGAGACCTCCATCCAAGAATTAATCAGCGATCTACAAGTCACAGAAGACGTTGTTGTACAGGCAATGTCTTTCTAGCAAATGCTTGAACTTCACACGCGCCCAGGCGCGTGCTGGCCATTATAGACATAAAAAAGTGTTACACATAAAGTGTAACACTTTTTTGTATAATGAACGTAAAAAGAAAGGTTGGTAACGGATTGCCACTTCAATGGCGGAGTTCCCGTCATCCATACAGACAAGCGCCAGCAAGTAACGGCTTTATCCGAAGGATATTTCCTTAATAATTAAAGGCAATTCTTCCAGGGAACATTGAAAGTCCGGTTTGACCTGTATCTCCCCTCTACTTATTAAGTGGTCCGTAATCAGGCAGGTTTTCATCCCGAGGTATGAGGCGACCAGATCTTCCTCCATATCATTACCGATCATCATACACTCATGAGGATTTACCTCAAGACGCTCTATGATTTCCTGGTAGTATTCGCGGTTGGGTTTGCAAAAATGCATATCTTCTAGAGCAGTAATCAGTCGAAAAGGGATCTCATGGCAATTGATCCAAGCCAGTCTTTCTACAATGGCTTGAAGGGGAAAGAGAGGATTTGTCGCTAAAGTTACGGAAAATCCTTCTCGTAGCGCATAATCAAGCACCAGGCGTGGTGTGTCCGTTGGTGACAAATGTTTTTTTAGCTTCGGAAAGTCGCGGTCATAAAATCTTTGAAAGATGGGCTCTAATTCTGGGCGGGAAATGCCCATTCGTTCTGTGAAATCCCTCCAAAACACTTCTTCGTTGGTGAGGTTGGGATCAAGGCTGTTTACCATCGCCATAGTGCTGGCCATTAGCTGGGCGCAAAATTCCTTCTTTGGAATATTCGGAAAATGTAAAGCTAAAGCATGTATATAGTGTTTCATAAAAAAATCCAGGTCGATCGGGAGTAATGTCCCGTCTAAATCAAAGAGTAAATGCTTGATCATTAAGTTCTTCCTTTCTCTTTTTTTGAAATTAAATGAAGCTCATGGCCGACAGTAAATTTTTGTTGCGCAGACAAATTCTTATAATTATTCTACCTTTATCCATCCTTTTCCTCCCCGACTATCGCAGTTCCGGAAAGAGGGATTAAATAACGGACACCGAATATCCAAGTGAGGAGGTTACTCCAGTGAAATCAATGGGATTAGTGGAACGAATTTGCGCACTAGGATATGAAGAGACGCCCGTGGAGGAAATAGGGTATAGGGTCTTTCTACGGAAAGAACCGTTTCTGCGCAAAGTTTTTGTCTTAAGTGATAACGGCGACGATTTCCTCGAATGGAAAGAGTTTTTAAAGAGAAGAGTCTTACCTTTGCAGAGCGGGGAGTCAGCTTTCACCGTAGCTCTCCTCCTGCCGCCTGGAGAGAAGGTTAGCCCCTTCTTGGCGGAGTATGGTTGGGTTGAGACTATATGGAGCACTACCGGTTATGGGGTAAAGACCATAAAAAAGGAATCAAGCGCAGAACAGCATTGGATGATCGAGGAAAGATTAATCTCTTCAACGCTTTATCCGGTTCCGCAACAACAAAAAGAAGAGGTCGTGATCTATAAGGGCTCTATCCTTCCTTATCTGCTGTTGGCAGTTAATCTCTTGCTGTTTATATTAACCATGATGCATGGTAATAGTCAAGATATAGAGGTCTTGATTAGAATGGGCGCCAAATACAACCCAGGAATTTGGCTGGGTGAATGGTGGCGGCTATTCACCCCGCTCTTTCTGCACGCCGGGTTCTTACATTTTTCTATGAATTCGTATGCCCTTTATCAATTAGGAGTAGTGGTTGAACGGCTCTTTGGGAGAGGAAGATTCTTCTTCATCTATTTCTGCTCTGGAATTTTTGGCTCAGCCGCTGGCGCCTTCTTTCGTCCCGAGGTAATCTCCGTAGGGGCTTCAGGGGCGATCTTTGGCCTGTTCGGTGCCTTAGTATATTTTGGGCTGAGAAAGCCGGCAGCTTCCCGCAGGTTTTTTGGACGGTCGCTCTGGGTGACCATTGGGGTCAATCTCTTGCTGGGTTTTATAATTCCGGGTATTGATTATATTGCGCACCTGGGGGGACTAGTGGGGGGGATATTATGCGCTGCTGCCATCGGTCTTGGGCAAAAAGACTTTCTTAGAAAAAGATGGTTTTGGCAGGGTGCTTGCTTACTTTCTTTTTCCGTAGTGGTCTGGCTGGCGTTGACTCCGCCGGCAGTGAATTGGTATCAACCGTTTGAAGAGGGAAGAATTGCTCTGCAACAGGGGAATACCGCTCAGGCCATCAGCAGCCTGGAAGAGAGTTATCATTTGAAGCCCGATAATTCTTTGGTCCGGACTTATCTCTTGCAGGCTTATATATCCAGCCTGCCTCAGTTGTACAAAGAGAAAGATTCAGAAGCAATAATCCGGACTTATCAGCGGATGATTCAGATCGAAGATTACTGGGTATATCATTTTAACTTAGGAAGGACTTATTTTTATCAGCAGCAGTATGCGGCCGCCAAGAGGGAATTTGTAGAGGTCCTGAGGTTAAACCCGGAAAATCAAGATGCCCGCCGGATCCTGCAAATATTGGAGGAGCATGGATACTGAGGAGATCTGAAGACCGGAGAGGGCTCCCCATAACTATTCCGCTTTATGGGGAGCTTTACGAAGGTTATTATCTGAACTCCACTAAACAGGGAGGGTATTCAAGTGTCGGCGCAGGAGGGGCCCTTATTACCCTTCTTTTTTCTTCCTTGCTGTTCTAGAATACCATATTCAATACTGTCCACCAACGCTTGCCAGCTGGCTTCAATAATGTTCTCCGAGGCGCCCACTGTTCCCCAGTGCTTATGACCATCGGAGGTATCAATTAAGACACGGACGGCCGCGGCGGTCCCTTTGTTCTCTTCCAGAACGCGCACTTTATAGTCGACCAAATTGAAGTCTTTAATTTCTGGGTAAAAACGGAGTAAGGCCTTGCGAATCGCCATGTCCAAGGCATTAACCGGACCGTCGCCTTCTGCGGCGGTTAATTCTTCTTCTCCATTGACTGTAACTTTGATGGTAGCTTCTGTCAAAGCCGGTTGATTCCCTCTCTTCTCCACAATAATCCTGAAGCCGTCCAGAGAAAAAACCTCATCATATAAGTCAAAGGCTTTTTTGATCAGGAGCTCAAAAGAAGCCTCGGCTGCTTCAAATTGATAGCCCAGGTTCTCTAGCTCTTTGAGCTTATCAGTTAATTCGCTAATCTTCGGGTGATCTTTGGTGAGATCGGGCACCAACTTTTCGGCTTTAATCAACACTGTACTGCGTCCGGCTTGATCCGACAAGAGGAACCGGCGTTCGTTGCCAACGGAAGACGGGTCAACGTGTTCGAAAGTATGCATATTCTTTTTGACGGCGTCTATATGCATACCGGCTTTATGGGCAAAGGCCGATGAACCAACATAAGGCAGGCGTGTGTCATGGGTCAAGTTGGACAGTTCCGAGATGAATTTGGATGTTTCCGTTAAGGCGCTTAGATTAGGGGTGATGGCTGATTCATACCCCAGTTTGAGGAGGAGGTTGGGAATGATCGTGCACAGGTTGGCGTTTCCACAGCGTTCGCCGTAGCCGTTGAAGGTCCCCTGTACTTGAAGTGCGCCTTCTTGAACCGAAAGGATGGAGATGGCCGTAGCCATTCCACAGTCGTTATGGATATGAACACCAAGGGGGGTAGTGATTACTGAACGCACCTTACGCAGAATCTCTATGGCTTCATATGGTAAGGTTCCACCGTTGGTATCGCAGAGTACGATAAAATCCGCTCCACCGCGCAGAGCGGCTTGTAAAGTCTGAATGGCATATTCAGGGTTGTGTTTAAATCCGTCATAAAAGTGTTCCGCATCATAAATCACTTCTTTATTATGTTTCTTTAAATAGGAGACAGAGCCTTCAATGATCTTCAAATTCTCTTCCAAGGAAACACGGAGGACTTCATTGACATGAAAGTCCCAGGATTTGCCGAAGATGGCGATGGCGGGGGTACCGGCTGTCAGCAAGTTTTGGAGGACAGGATCATTCTCTTCGGTGTTTCCTGCCCGTCTGGTGCTGCCAAAAGCCACCAATTTAGCGTGGGAAAACTGATAATTGCTGATTTTACGGAAGAATTCCATGTCCTTAGGATTGGAACCCGGCCATCCACCTTCAATATAATCCACTCCAAGCTCATCAAGTTTCTTTGCAATCTTGATCTTGTCTTCCACAGAGAAATAGACATTTTCACCTTGGGCGCCGTCACGTAGAGTAGTATCATATATCAAGACTTTGGACATAAGGAGATGCCTCCTTCCGATTAAGTATTGGTCTTATTTTATGCGAGGATAAGTTGAGTGTCAATATTCTATGCACGTTTTTGTGAGAAAATGCTACAAACCCTCTTACCTTGTCACACAGGACAAGCCCCGTTCATAAAATAAAGATGCGCCTCTATAACATAAGGATTTTCTAAGAGAGGGATTTGAAGCATGGGCCGTTGGGCATTGGTTAAGGTTGAAGAATTACCACTGGGCGAAAGACCGTTATCTTTTGGGACAAAAGGCCGTGACGTGCGGGAACTCCAAACAATTCTGCGGGAGTTAAGATTGTTGCCGTACGAACCAACCGGGGAATATGATTATCTAACCATGGAGGCAGTAAGGAACTTTCAAAAGAGTTTTTCCATTTATCCGGATGGGAGGGCCGGATTCAAGACCATTAGGATGTTGAAGGAACCCGGCATCCAGGAACGTCTATATGTACAAGTCGGGGAGCAGGCGAGTTTGACGGCTCTCGGGTTGGCGAAGCAAGTCAACTCGTTAGCTTTCAAGAACCCGGAAAACAGAAGGAAGATTAAGCAACAACCTGCCAACGGGGATATGCTAATCGAGAAACGGGAAGTCTGGACGGCCGGGTCTGATCTGAACTGGGAAGAGATCCGGGGCGCAGGTTACTCCGGATTTTTGCTGGAGACGGGTCATGAGATGACTGCAGAGAAACAAAGAGACAGCCGCGGAAGGGCCATACGGGAAGAGTTGAAGACTTTTAATCTGTATTTATCGGTAGACACCAAGGAGAATGAGGAAGACTCCTTTGTTCAAAAAGGAGTTGTTTATGACCTAAGGGGGGAGAAGCGCATCTCCGGAAAGACCCGGAGGAAGGTCAGTAAACGGGGACTCCTGTACGGGCGGTTGAAGCAGAGGGGGAAGGATAACGACTCTTTAGTCTTTTGGTGGTTATCTCCGGGTGAGAAGATTTATTACACTCTACCTACTCCTCAGGAAGCAGACGGAATAATCGTTACTCCGTCTATCCGTGTGGAGAACGGTTACTCCCATCAGGTGTGGCAGCGGGAGATTAGAAGACTGATCCAGGTTTACCCTTGTACCAGAATCCTGGCGTATTTTGATTTAAGAGGACGGGAGAGGATTGGAGATGGGGAAGAAAACAGGCTTACCTATTATGAGACGAAAGCCTTACGTTTATCCGGCATGAGGTCTGGCGTCATCACCCGGCGCCGGTTGGAAGACGAAGGGTGGATCCATGTTTGTTATGAAAAAGATGGCGAGGGAAGAGAGGCCTTGCTTTCTGATGTTCACACCTTGCGAGGAATCTTAGTCCGTGTGGACCGTTTGAATTTAGCCGGGGTGGTGATTACCGGCGCCGGTTTTCTTCAGGAGCGGTTGTCAATCGAACTGAACCGTTTTTTTACCGCCGCTCCTAGAAGGTGGGTCTGAACCGATAATTCTATGCATATGAATTAGGTGTGAACCCCCGTGTGTGAAAGCCCTAGAAAGGAGGGTAGGGTTGCGGGTGGATTCTATTTAAGGAGGGAGATAGTATGCTGAAATGTCGGTACGAAGAGGTTAGAACAACGCAGGTTCTGGTCGCGGATGAACAGGTCGTTTTTTTAGAAGGTGAACTGGTCTTACCTGATGATTGCCGGGAAGTGCGGAGGATCTACTCCTGCCGGGGTTACCTGGGAGAGATCAGAGGCGAGCTGGACGGAAAGAGCCTATCCCTTTACGGGCAGGTTGAAGCGCACCTGACTTATGAAGGACAGACCGGAGAGGAAGAGAGACCGGAATATGGATATAACTGGCAAGGAACAGAGGCGATTATTTTTACGGAAAAGATTGTCTTACCTGAAGTAGCTAGCGGGCAAAACGTGGAGTGGGACTGGGACGCGGAGCTTCTTGCTTTTTCCATGGAGGTCTTATCCGGGCGAAAGGTCAGATTCAATGCAGAAGTCGGTGTAAAGCTTAGAGCAGGGGTGGAAAAAGCTCTCACCTTCCTAAATAATCTGGAGACAGAAGCCAGGATTGAAACGGTTAAAGAACGGATCGTCCCGGAGGAGTTGGTGGCAAGCGTTAAGGGTAGTAAAGAAGTGAACAATCAGTATCAAATATCGTACCCTAAGGCTCCGATTGCCAGGATTATCGGGAGTGATGCCAAACCGGTCGGGGTGAAGGCGGCTGTTTCCAGGGGACGAGTTACTATAGAGGGCTTTGTGGAGGTTAATATGGTCTATGTTTCCCTGGGCGCCGATGGAGAGGAGAACGGAGTTAAAGCAGTGAACTGGAATCAGCAAAACGGGGGGGCCCTTCCTTTCCAGATTGTTTTAGAGGAACCAAAGGCCCAAACGGAACAGGTCACTTTTGCCCGAGTCTGGGTGGAGTCTTTGGCTCTGACTTCTCCCCATCCGGAAGTTTGCCGGGTGCAAGCTGTATTGGGAGCGAAGGCGGAACTGATCAACCCCCGGACTGCGCAAGTAATCGTAGAGGCTACTGCGGAAGCTGAGATCCTGGATGTCCTGCGCCAGGATTGTGAAGTGGAAGAGATTGTCGGCGAAGCGGAGAAGGTATTACGGTTGGAAAAGAACCTAACTCTGCCTACAGAAAGCCCCAACCTCGAGGAGATACTGCTGGTCTCCTCTTCCCGGCCGCAGATAATTGAGTGCCAAGCCGACGCGGATCGGGTCTTTCTCGAAGGCGAAGTCTACTTTACCCTTATTTATCTCGGTGAGGGAGAAACGGATGCCGTGCTGACGAGTGCGTTCTGGGGACCGCGGAGCATGGATAAGGCTGTCTTTGGCGAATTTATTGACCTACCGGGTGTAGAAGAAGGAATGTCCGCCTCAGTTTACCTGGAGGAAGATGGAGTTGATCTGGAGATCCTGGATGAGCGTTCCGTACAGGTAAATGTTACCTACCGGGCGCGAGTAACCGTGAAAGCTAAACGAATGCTCTCTGTAGTCCGGGACTGCGCCTTGGTTACCGAAGATGAACGCCCTAAACCCAGTATGCTCTTTTATTTTGTACAAAAGGACGATAACTTGTGGAAAGTGGCCAGACGCTATAATACCACAATGAAGGCTATTGCCGATGCTAATAACCTGTCGGAAGAAGAAGGGTTGGTGGCAGGGACAAAACTGCTCATCCACAAAAAGAGATAAAAGTCTAGCCTAAAGTAGCCACCTGTGACCGGTGGCTACTTTATTTTATGGGAAAGGTAAAACCGGTGGGGTTGACAACAAAGAGGGTTTGTTTTATATTTATTGGTTGATGGGGTATAGATGGTTTCTCCTAAACGCTTATCCAATCATCATAATAGCTGGAGGTGTAGGGATGCCTACTTATGATTACGCTTGTTCGTCTTGTGGGGATTTTGAGTATTTTCAAAAAATAACTGACGAACCCTTGAAGACTTGCCCCAAATGCGGTAGTGCAGTAAAACGGTTGATTAGCAAGAACGCTAATATCATATTTAAGGGGCCGGGTTTCTATATCACCGACTCCCGGAAACCGGATTATGAGAGTAAAGCCAAGGCAGAAGCCGGGGAGAACGGTAAGAAAGAAACTAAAGCCTCATAAGGGAAGAATTTAAACAAAAAATTTTAACAATCAATAATAAAAGGTCACTGACCAGTGACCTTTTATTGGTGTATAATGGTATGTAGCACGCGCCGTTTCTACGTAATGGTCTTTTTGCCAAGACCGCTTGAGAACATAGGGAATGCATAATGAATATTGGCGCGAACGAGGGGTCAGAAGAGTTTTTCTAAGGAGATGTTTATATGAAGCAACCGGTCTTCCGTGAAGTGCAAAACCGCTTGAAAGAGGAAATATGGCAGGCTTGGGCAAAGGCTAGCCAGGAAGGGCTGTTACCTGAACCCACCGGTGATATTGAGATCTTGCTGGAGATCCCCAAGGAAAGGGTACATGGAAACTTCGCTACTAATCTTGCATTTGTTTTGGCCAAACCCGCCCGTCGCGCTCCGCGGGAAATTGCAACAATACTAGTTGATAAACTGGTCGATTCAGATCTGGTTAACCAGGCGGAAGTGGCCGGACCCGGATTCATTAACTTTTTTCTGAAGCAATCTTGGTTGAATAGGGTACTGGTCGCGCTGGTGGAGGCGCCGGAGGAATATGGCAGAGTAGATGATCTGGCTGGAAAAAAGATTCAGCTTGAATTTGTCAGCGCTAATCCGGTCGGCCCAATGAATGTGGTTAATGCCAGAGCCGGGGCTTTGGGTGATAGTTTAGCTAGGCTTTTTAAGTTTTGCGGCGCGGAGGTTGCCAAGGAATACTACATCAATGACTACGGGATCCAAGTTTATACTTTGGGCCGCTCTATTGATGCCCGCTACCGGGAATTATTAGGGCAAGAGGTTGTCTTCCCGGAAGATGGCTATCAGGGTGAGTATATTTATGACTTGGCCCGTGCTTTGATCGAGGAAAAAGGCCGATCTTTACTGGAGATGTCGGAGGAAAAGCGGATCGAAGCCTGCCGAGACTGGGGATATAAAAAGATACTTGCATCCCAACAAAAAGATTTGGCGGATTATGGAATCATCTACGATCAATGGTTCTCCGAACGAAGCTTGCATGAGGCGGGCCGGGTGGATCAAGTTGTGGCTGAAATGAAGGAGAGAGGCCTGTTATATGAAGAAGAGGAGGCCGTTTGGTTTCGATCCACCGAATTTGGAGACGATAAAGACAGGGTAGTCAGAACTGCCGATGGCCGCACTACTTATTTTGTGGCGGATATCGCCTACCATTTAAACAAATTTGCCCGGGGCTTTGATCATTTGATCAATATCTGGGGGCCGGATCATCATGGTTACATCCCCAGAATGAAAGCGGCCATGGCCGCCTTCGGCTTTGATCCGAACCGGCTCGAGGTTTTGATCGCCCAACAAATCAATCTTTTAAAAGAGGGAAAGCCCTTTAAAATGTCTAAACGGCGTGGAGAGTTTATCACCATGCGTGATCTCTTGGAGGAAGTGGGAAATGACGCAGCTCGCTGGTACTTCTTGATGCGCAGCCCTGACAGTCATCTGGATTTCGACCTGGAACTGGCGAAAAAAGAGACAGCGGAAAACCCCGTTTTTTACGTGCAATACGCTCACGCCAGGATCTCCAGTATCTTTAGGCAATTGGATGGGGAATTCATCCCGGATCCGGAGTTCATCGCTTCTGTGGTCTGGGAAGATGATGAAAAGGAGATTCTGGAGAAAGTGGCGGTCTTTCCAGAGGTGGTGAGCGGCGCCGCCCGGGAGCGGGAGCCGCACAGACTGACAAATTACCTTTTAGATCTGGCCACACTCTTTCATTCATATTATAATCGTAAACGGTTTTTAACAGAGGAGGAGCAGTTAACCAAAGCCCGAATTTTGCTGGCTTATGCTGTACAGAACGTTGTCCGGAACGGGCTGGGCTTATTAGGTATATCCGCTCCGGAACAGATGTAGGGAGGGTAATAATGGGGTATGAACAGACTTTTTCCCGGAATCCTTGGCAGATCATCAAGAAGACAGCAGTTGATCTTTACAACCATATGACGTATACGGCGGTAATGAGTGTACTCTGGCTAATTACAATGATACCGGTTGGGTTTATTGGCATTTTATTTTTGACTGAAACCGGAAAAAACCCAATCGGTGTGTTATTACAGTTAGTACCGATCGCCGTTCTCTATTGCGCATTCATTCTTGGCCCGGTACACTGTGGCCTGTATTACTTGGCCGGAGAGATTATAGAGGATGTAGCCCGGCCGGGAAGTTTGTGGAAGGGATTACGGCAAAAGTATGCCTTGGCGGCCAAAGTTTATGCTATATATTCATTTATTTTACTCTTTACCATAGTCGATTTTTATATCGCTTTCTTTTTGTTCTCTGCGCTTTCCATGAAGATTATCGGTATCATCCTCTTTTATATGCAACTTTTTCTGTTAATGATCGGTATTTATCTCCCCGGTTTTATTGTACGGCAAGACAATACAGTGAGTAAAGTCTTTAAGAAAGCCGTCTTCGTTGTCTTGGACAATACTATTTTAACCTTGGTAATGGGCGTGATTTATTTACTGTTTCCTGTTTTAGCGTGCTTTATAAAGTTTCTCCTCCCTTTACTGATGTTTGGGTACGGTGGATTTCTGCAATTTGCCGGAGTGAGAACTTTCTTCGGCATCCTCGCTAAATATCCGGATCCGGTAAGCCAAGAGACTAACCTGCCAGAACAGGACGGGCAGGAGCATTTGCCAGACAAGTAATGGAGGTTTATTTTTATAAGTCAGTTATACTATTACCCGACGAAATGATCTGAATAAAAGTCTATCTATTTTGTGGTGGGAGGGAACATATTGGCCAAGTATATCTTTGTTACCGGAGGTGTGGTTTCGTCACTAGGGAAAGGAATAACCGCCGCTTCTTTGGGACGACTCTTAAAAAGCCGCGGGGTTAAAGTATCAATCCTGAAATTGGATCCATACATTAATGTAGACCCGGGAACCATGAGCCCTTATCAGCATGGAGAGGTGTTTGTCACGGACGACGGCGCCGAAACCGACCTGGATCTGGGGCATTATGAACGATTCATCGACGAAAAGTTGACCAAGAATAACAATGTAACTACCGGGAAAATTTACTGGTCGGTCATCTCCAAGGAGAGACGGGGCGATTATCTTGGTGGAACGGTTCAGGTTATACCGCATATCACCAATGAGATCAAAGAGCGAATCATCAGAGTGGCCCGGGAGACCCATGCTGATGTCGTCATTACGGAAGTAGGCGGAACGGTCGGTGATATAGAAAGTCTCCCCTTTTTGGAAGCAATCAGACAGTTCAAGACGGATGTGGGCCGGGAAGATGTTCTATATATTCATGTTACTTTGGTTCCTTATATCTCTGCTTCCTCCGAATTGAAGACCAAACCCACCCAGCATAGTGTCAAAGAATTAAGGGGGATTGGAATTCAGCCCGATATCATTGTCTGCCGCTCTGAACAGCCAATCTCCGATGAGTTGAAAGCAAAGATTGCCCTCTTTTGCGATATAGACCGGAAGGCCGTCATCTCCAATCAGGATGTTGACTCTATCTATGAGGTTCCTCTCTGCTTGGAGAAGGCCGGCTTGGATGAGATTATCATCAAAAAGCTCAACCTTTCCTGCGGTGAGAGGGATTTAGCTGAGTGGCGGGAGTTTGTGAAAAAGAGCAAGAACCCTCAGACCAGCACAACTATTGCCATTGTAGGAAAGTACGTCGCTCTACCCGATGCTTATCTGAGTGTGGCCGAGGCCCTGCGTCACGCTGGTGTGGCTTTAGAGTCCGCGATTGATATTAAGTGGGTGGACTCGGAGAAGATCGAACAGGAAGGCGCGGACAAGTACTTGGCGGAGGTCAATGGAATTTTGGTGCCCGGTGGGTTCGGCAGCAGGGGAGTGCAAGGAAAGTTACTGGCTGTTCAGTATGCCCGGGAGAAGGGTGTGCCGTATTTTGGGATTTGTCTGGGTATGCAGTGTGCAATCATTGATTGCGCTCGTAATCTTTGTGGGTTGAAAGAAGCAAACTCCACAGAGTTTAACCCGGATACACCTTATCCGGTGATTGATCTTCTTCCGGACCAAAAGGAAGTCTCCGATCTGGGGGGCACGATGAGGTTGGGACTGGACCCCATCAGCCTGGTGGAAGGAACAAAAGCGTATAACGCTTATGGGCAGGAACTAATCTATGAGCGGCACCGTCACCGGTACGAGGTAAACAACGAATATGTGGAACGGTTGAGAGAAGGCGGCTTGGTAATCAGTGGGATACTCCCTGATCGCAATTTGGTAGAGGTCGTAGAACTTCCTAATCATCCGTGGTTTGTGGCCACTCAATTCCATCCGGAGTTTAAGTCCAGGCCGCATAGTCCACAACCCTTATTCCAAGGCTTTGTTGCAGCCAGTCTGGAATATGGAAAAACAAGAAGATAAGAGATTTCGAGAGCCTGAATAGAAGTTCGGGCTCTTCTTTTTCAGCCAAGAGATTAGTGGGAACTCATTTTCAGCAGGAAATGCCAGGCCATTTGAGGAACTGGTAAAGGTGGAGAAATTTTGGGGGTGTTGCTTTGATTATAGAAAGAATAAGACAAAAGTATGCCCAAAACAGAATAGACTACAGAAGAAAGGTCGCTCAGGTTATTGGGTGGATTGTGCTTGTTTTGGCCAGTCCTGTCTTCATGCTCATCGATGCGGTGCGTCCCAGCAGTTCCCGGAAGATTCTCCTCGCTTATTTATGGTTTATGGTTATTTTTCTGTGCTTAACAGCCGTCTGTTATTGGAGTAATGATAGAATCGTCTCCAAGCTGCAAAGCTTATTGGGGCGCTTCTTCTATCCCCAGGAAGAAGCGGTGGCCTTGAATAAAGACACTGCTGAATTGGTAAATCGTTACTCCGTGATGTTTAATATTAATCCCCAGTTGATTAACGCCATCATTCAAGTAGAGAGCAACAATAATCCGAATGCCCGTTCCCCCAAAGGCGCCGCGGGTTTAATGCAGATTATGCCAGCGGTTTGGCGGCAATATAATCCCCATTCCCGGTGCGACGGTAGGCATCTGCCGGGAAAGGTCGATCATGGAACAGATTGTATTTACAGTGTAGAAGCTAATATCAGAACAGGCGTGCGTCATCTACGCTTTCTCATCGATTATTTTCACGGGGAAATTGGAATGGCGATTGAAGCGTATAATGCCGGGATAGTCAATGTTGACCTCGACAGAAACAGGCCGAAATTCAAAGAAACCAGAGATTATTTACATAGGATTGCCACAGTAATGGCGCCCGCCACCACTCCCAGTATTACCAGAAGACTCTCCATGGCAACACGCTCAAAGGTTTTGGTCAGAAGAATGCTGATTATTTCGCAAATGCTATGGGGGATCCTCATCTTCTGGCTGTTCAAGAGGGTTCTATAATTATTCCTACCATGGCATAAATTATTATTTAACCGGAATAGAGTGGTAGGGAAGGTGTTAACTTCAATGTACAGAAGGAGGAGGAGACTGGTGGAGTTCATCAACTGGCAACTAAGCTCGATGTCTATCTTGTTTATAACCGGTGTGATCTGGGGTTTACTTTTTGATCTACATAATTATATCAAGAAAAAAAGTGGCGTCGGTCGAGTAAAAAAGGCCGGTGGCCTCAGGGACTTTTTCTTCTGGGTGTGCTCATTTTTTCTAATCCCGCCCCTGATCTTCGTTGCCAACTGGCTCGAACTCCGGCTATATGTCTGGTTCAGTATAGGAATGGGGCTCATTGCTTATTACTGTCTGTTCCATCCATCGTTGGCGTCGGTGTTTGGGTTTAAAGGATAAAGTACATTCCAATTACCGTACTGTCAATTGGCAGGAAAGAGTAGAGAACCAGCGAAGTATAATACGATTGTCGGTAAGAATACCAAGATGGTTCAGGTGGAATAAGATCGAGGTTAACAGGGAAAGGGGAGGCTAATTGTGGGACGGAGACCGCAAGGGAGGGCGCAATACCACCCGGTAAATTTTTTTGAGCAGACACCGGACAGGCCGAACCCGCAGGTTGGAATAAAAAAACGATACCATCTGCGTATCTTCGGTTATAGAATCAGCCTATTGTCTCTGGTATTACTCATCATTTTCTGCTCCGTCCTCTATCATATCATAGTTGGGCTTCATGGTTTGGTCATGAACTACCTCAAACTGGCAGAGAGTGAAAGGGCTATCGAAGAAAGAACCAGAATGAAACAGGCGTTGGAGATGGAGAAGGAACTTTGGAAGACCGATGAGTATCTGGAGGGAGAAGCCAGAAAGCTGGGCTTGATTAAGCCGGGCGAGCTTTTTTCTTCCGAAACCGAAGCTAATGAGGAGTAGCTTCACTTCTGTTTTACCCAAGTATTAAGGAGGAACCGGTTTGGATATAATCAAGGAATTGGCGACAGAATTGGGATTGTCGGAGGCACAAGTAAGCAGAACTGTAGAATTATTGGAGCAAGGTAACACCTTGCCTTTTATTGCAAGGTACAGGAAGGAAGTAACCGGAGGTCTTGATGACGAACAACTTAAAATCCTGGAGGAACGCTTAAATTATCTACGTAATCTCCAGGCTAGAAAAGAAGAGGTTCTCCGCCTCATTGATGAACAGGGAAAGCTCACAGAAGATTTGGCAAACCAGATTAAGGAAGCCACTAAACTGCAAGAGGTCGAAGAATACTACCGGCCTTTCCGGCCAAAGCGGCGGACGCGGGCTACTATTGCCAGAGAAAAAGGGTTGGCGCCGTTGGCGGCTTTAATCAAAGAGGAAAGCATGACCGAGGGTAGCCTGGAGCAGATTGTCGGGGAGTATTTACGCCCCGATGTACAGGTAAATACAGTAGAACAGGCTTTAGCTGGCGCCATGGATATAGTGGCTGAAGAAATCTCCGATGATCACAATCTACGACGGATTGTACGGGAGTTCATTTGGGAGGAGGCGCTAATCTGCTCCGAACTTAAGGAGAAGTCTTCTGCGGATGCGGTGGCGGACGCCACAGAGGCAGCCAAAGAGGGTGCTGTTTACCGGCAATATCACCACTATACGGAGGCGGTAAAGAAGATTCCTCCCCATAGAATTCTCGCCATAAATCGTGGAGAAAAAGAAGGCTATCTCAAAGTAGAATTACAGCTGGATAAAACAGCGCTCGTTTCCAGACTGGAAAGACTGGTAGTAAAAAATACGGCTTCTATTTTTACGGAGTATCTGCATAAAGCGGTGGAAGATAGTTTTTCCCGTCTGATCTGGCCAAGTATAGAGCGGGAAATCAGGGCAAATCTGACCGAAAAAGCGGAAGAACAGGCTATTAAGGTGTTTGCCATGAATCTGCGACAACTTTTACTACAACCGCCCGTTCGGGGGAGAAGGGTTATGGGTATTGACCCCGGATTTCGGACAGGATGTAAGGTGGCGGTAGTAGACGAGATTGGTAGAGTAATGGCCACGGAGACTATCTACCCACACCCTCCGATCAATAAAACCGCTGAAGCCAGGCAGACGGTGGCTGGTTTGATTAGTGATTATCAAGTGGAGTTGGTAGCGATTGGGAACGGAACCGCCAGCCGGGAAACGGAGGAGTTCATCGCAGATTTATTGGCACAGTGCGGCCGGGAGGTATATTACTGTTTAGTGAGTGAAGCCGGAGCCTCTGTTTACTCCGCTTCCAAACTGGCTCGGGAGGAACTTCCCGATTTAGATGTGTCCATGCGTGGGACTATTTCCATCGCCCGTCGGCTGCAGGATCCCTTGGCCGAACTGGTTAAGATCGAACCCAAATCGATTGGTGTAGGTCAATACCAGCATGATGTCAACCAAAAGGAATTAGGCGATACCTTGCAGTGGGTAGTGGAATCCTGTGTCAATTTTGTGGGAGTAGACTTGAATACAGCCTCCCCGGCTCTTCTCCAAAATGTGGCCGGCATTGGACCATCCTTAGCCAAGGCGATTGTGGAGTATAGAGAAGCCAACGGGGCCTTTAAGAAGAGGGAAGAATTATTAAAAGTGAAGAGGCTGGGAAAGAAAGCTTTTGTCCAAGCGGCCGGATTTCTGAGACTGCCGGATGGTGAGAATCCTTTGGAGAATACCGGGATTCATCCTGAATCGTATCAAGCGGCGGAAAAATTATTGACTTCCTCTGGATTCAGCAGGGAGGATCTGAGGGATGGTGCCCGTCTGCGAGCGTTGAGAGAGAGATTACAGAAGATAGATCTGGAAGCCACCGCTGAAAGACTAGGCGTAGGAGTTCCCACTTTAAAGGATATTGTTGAAGCCTTGGCTAAACCCGGGCGTGACCCGCGCGAAGAGATGCCAAAGCCGCTCTTTAGGAAAGACGTGAAGACTTTGGCAGATTTGCGCCCGGGAATGGTGCTGACCGGGGAAGTTAGAAACGTAGTTGATTTTGGTGCCTTCGTTGATATTGGTGTGAAAGAAGATGGGCTTGTTCATATCTCGGAATTGAGTGAGAGATACGTTAAACATCCGGTGGAAGTGGTATCCGTAGGACAGACGGTTAACGTCAGAGTGCTCAAGGTTGATCTGGAGAGTAAACGGATCTCACTTTCCATGAAGGACGTATGAGTGGGTAGGAATAATTAGTTTTCGTTTTGTACTGCTTGACAACACATTTTTAACTAGGATATAATATGATATATTAAGCTTAGTTAAGGAAGTTATATATCCCGTTTGTCTGGGGAACTTCTTCAGGGCAGCCGAATACAAAGAGGAGGAATAGGCGTAGGATGTCTTTTTCTGTGGGCCAGATTGTGGACGGAAAGGTAACGGGGATAACGAATTTTGGCGCTTTCATTGAACTCTCCCCTGGGATAACTGGATTGGTCCATATTTCTGAAGTTGCTGATGTTTATGTCAAAGATATCAAAGAGTTTTTGAAGATAAGCGATGTTGTAAAGGTTAAGATTTTATCTATGCAAGAAGGAAAAATTGGACTTTCGATCCGGCAGGCCCAACCAAAGCCCAAACAAAGCCGTCAATCATTTGAAGACAAATTATCCAAATTTTTAAAGGATTCTGAAGAGAGACAGTCGGAGCTAAAGAGGAGTTTAGATTCTAAACGGGGCGGTAGAGGCCGAGGGCGGATCTCCAATTTTTCATAGAAGGAAGCGGCCTCTTGGCCGCTATTCGGATCCGGTCTGTAACATTATTCACAAAATCAGGCTAAATGGAGCGAACTTTTTTCAGGAAATCTCTTCGATCCACGGCAAAATCTAGGAATAGTTTTTTAGAAAAATATCTTGATTACAATCGTATAATGTATTATAATATAATATGCCGTTATTTTGGCGGTGTAGCTCAGGTGGTCAGAGCATACGGTTCATACCCGTAGTGTCACTGGTTCGAATCCAGTCACCGCCACCATATGCGCCATTAGCTCAGTTGGTAGAGCAGCTGACTCTTAATCAGCGGGCCTGGGGTTCGAGTCCCTAATGGCGCACCAAATATGAGATTAGAGCACATGAAGATGTGCTTTTTGTTTAGAAAAAACCACCTTAAGTTAACAGGGTGGTTTTTTGTCAATTCATCTAATTGATTACCAAGGGGTAAACTTATCTGAGCCGAAATGGATTTCCCGTCGTGTGGAAACCGACATCAAATATCTGTTCGTCCTTGGTTGAAGAGTCAGGAATAAAGCCGAGCTGTTGAGGTATGAGGTGAGCTAACAGTAATGGACCGGTTTTGCAGGAATAAGACCCTAAAAGCTCAGCAGGGGTGAAGGGGCTATGAGAAGAGCAACGTAGTAGCAAGAGTAGAATATACTAGTTTTATTAGGTAAAAATATGGTAATATAGAGCAGCGGGGTAGCCGGGATAACACAGGTTTTCAGGATAATTGAGATAAAGCTTAGTAATGTGTGAAGAGAAAAAAATTAGGAGGAGATTGAATGTTAAACGATACTATTTTTCAGACTGAACCGGAAATGATGAAACAGATGAGTACCGGTGGATTATTTTTGACCACTAAAGCGAAGTCTGTGAATACGATGGTCATTGGATGGGGGGGGATAAATTATTACTTCAACATCCCCATCTTTATTGTGCCGGTCAGGACTTCCAGATTTACGCATGAACAAATGGAAAACTCCAGCTATTTTACGATCAGCGTTCCCCGTAGTGGGGAACTCCAAAAAGAGCTTGCCTTTTGTGGTAGAAAATCCGGGAGGGATTTTGATAAATTTCAGGAGTGTAAATTAACAGCACAAGCGGGCCGGGTGGTGGACGTACCGATCATCAAAGAATGCTATCTTCATTATGAATGTGAGATTATCAATAAACAACAGCTTATGCCTGAATTTTTGAACAGTGAGATTGAACGCCGTTTCTATCAGGGTTCCGATTACCACACTTTATATTTTGGAAAGATCTTGGCTTGTTATACGACCTGAGGAAAGATAGAATCCCAGAGCCGACAAGCAACTGGAGGCAAGATATAATCAGGTTATAGTATACTCTTCCAAAGTTAGTCTCTTTGCGGCGATGACTAAAGCGGCTTCTCGCCCAACATACCGTATATGCCACGGTTCATATTGATACCCGGTAGTCTCTTCCTTGCCTTTGGGGTACCGGATAATAAACCCATATTTATGAGCGTTCTCCCGTAACCACCGGCCTTCTTTGGTCTCTCCAAACTCTTCGATTAGCTGGTAATCGACGGCGGGGGCGGAGACGTCAATGGCCAATCCGGTTTGGTGCTCGCTCTCACCTGGTCTGGCGCTGACTTTGTTGGCTTCGGTTTCTCCTCTGACTTTGCTATTATGGGTGAAGATCTCCTGCTGTCTTAGGTATGAACGATAGGCGGATACGCTCGTCAGTTGCAGACCATCATGTTCCGCTTGGGTGAAGAGCATCTCCACTGCGCGCGCTGCTTCTTGGCGCATCTTTCTTTTCGGCAAGTCTTCAGTAAAAGAAAAAGGGATATTGGGGACTACCAAATCTTGAGGCACATATTCCGCAGATAGAACCAGTTCTTTATTGACCAGAACCTCAATAGAATTTGCAGGAACCGCAAGATTTTTCTGTTTTTTTAGGATTAGGCCGGTATAATTGGGAATGATCGGATGGTCAGTATCTACCTGCTTGATCATTTTCTTTCTACACCTTTATTTTTCTTTTGATCCATACTTATTTTACCCTCGCCCATTTTGTTCGCTACAAAAAGAGATTTGCGCCGTTTGCTAGAATACTTTGAAACTTTTCATTGACGAAAAGCAAAAATCTATTATAATATATTGCACAGCTGGTTAATATTGTTAATAGAGAAAGTTTTATCCTGCGTAGTGGGCAGCCCACGAAGGCGGGAAAAAACTGACCTGACAGTAATATGCATTGAGGAGGACGGTTATGGATTTGGAATCGATCTTTGAGGGGCAAGTATTACAGACCCGTGAAGAGGCGCTGGCTGTGTTGGAAAGAAAAGGGAATATACGGTTGCTTGAGGCCGGGCGGGATGTGCGGATTTATTGGTTTGGCGCTTCCTCCGGAGAAAAAGTCCGGCTTTGTCTCTATAATGACGGAACCTGTGAGATTTATAGGTAGACAGGCTATTAAGGTTATTTACAAGAAAAGATGATGAGAAAACTAAAGAAGTCATAAAGCTTTGCCGATAATAGATATGGGGAATCTTACGAAGGAGAGAAAGAAGATGCATCTAAACGGGGTTCACCAGGTCAGGTTGGTTAAGGACGATCTCAAAAGCCTTAACAACCGAATGGAGAATAGAAATCTAAGACGAAGAATGAGCGATTCCGCGGTTTTGGAATTGGGTTCCCCTAATCTTCGCGAATCCGGTATCTATCATCCACAAAGCATCAAGAATGTTAATCAATTTGGAAGACAGCAAGGAAATGATAGTAAAATTGAGACCCTGCGTTCTATCGTGGAAAAAATGATATTTAAACAGGCTTTAGCAGATTCAGAGGCGGATGAAGAGTACTGGAACGCCGCTGCTACCTCTCAAAGGGTCATTGAGTTAGCAAAAACGCTGGCTATTGATGATCCGGAACAGGCCTACCGGATGAAAACAGGGTTTATTAAAGGCTTTCATGATGCGCAGCATTTATATGGCAAAGATCTCCCCCAAGTATGTACTGATACCCTCAGATTAACCACCGAGGCTTTTGAGTCCTGGATTATTGAGGCAAAGAATGAAGAGTAAGATATGAATTCTTTTCTTGTTTTGCGATTGAGACCCCTCGACAAATGTCTAGTTGTGCTCGTTACTAAAGGGACCGCCTATACAGACGGTCCCTTATTATTGATGAAAGAGACTATGTAAAGAAAGAGCGTTGTTTCGGACAAAATCAAATCAGGTTTTATTTATGAAGAGGAAAATCCAAATCCTCTATTTCCTCTGCAGCTGTAGTAATGGTGATGATGTTTTCTTTGAAAACCAATTCTTCAGGAAGAGATGAAGTATCCAGCACCACACGATAGGTTCCGGGGGTCAGCAGTAAATAATAGTCTCCTTGTTGGCCGGTAACCGCAGAGTATCTTCCATCCGCCGTCATCACCTTTACTCTTCGCAAAGGTTGATCCGGTTGATCATAAAGACCGTTTTTGTTTGCGTCAATATACACCCGACCAGAGATAGAACCGACGATTTCGATACCCAGATCCACCGATTGGGTGGAGCCAGCGGTAACGGTCAGCAGCACGTCTCCGTTAACTGCCCGGTAATTAAGGGGTAAGGTGAAGATATTTATCCTGATGCGGCGAATCCCCGGGGGGATGCGGTGGAAGATAAACCTTCCCTGCGCATCCGTGGTGGCCAGCGCGATATCATCCACTGATACCTCGATTCCCGGGACGCCCTTCTCTTCTTCATCCATGACGCCATTGGCGTTTTCATCCAGGAAGACCCGGCCGGAGATGTATCCGTCGCGAATACTTCTGCTTTTATCTCCGGGGAGGAGTCCGTGAGGGGTAAAGGCAAAACCACCATCAAGCTCAATGGAGATTTGGTATGATTCGGCGTCTCCCACCGGAGAGCCGGGTTCATAATAATAATTACCGGCTATTCTAAAATAGGTCTCCGGAAAAATTTCTTTGTAATATGACGTATGCAAGGACCATTTTTCCCAGGTAAAGGCATTCCTGGCGCGTGCACTGAAACCAACTCCCAGCCCGAGATAGGAAGAGTCTTTATTTTTATGCCAGAAGGTTAGGCTTAAGCCGTTCTCTTGGCTTTTATCCTCGTTCTCCCTTGCAGATTCGGAGAACAGGTAAATGGAATACCGGTGATCAGCTTCCAGTCCGAGTCCTACTCCCAACCAGTAGTTATCCAAATGGTAGTATTCTTCCACTCCTGGCTCCGCTTTGGAGGTGGTCTTCTCCTCTTCTTCAGTCCAGCCAAACTCCAGACGTTGGTTAGAAAGACCTCCTGAGCGCCAGCTCAGTTCGGTCCGTTTATTCACCGTCTTGAGCTCATCAACGGAGAAGCGGTTAGTTTTACCGAAGAGACCTGTGGTATGCCCGGAGAATAAGGGAAAGGTCATTCCGGTTTCCCGGGTGGACAGTGATTCTTCTGTAGTGTTCTGGTAATTTTCGTCCCGCTGAGCCCCGCGTAAATGGACCAAGTAATTCCGCTGCGGTTGCCAGTAAGCTCCCAGTTCATATTCGTTAACTCGGCCTTCTTCCGGTGGGGCGAAGACCGGACGGAAAGTCTCTGGTTGATAATAATAAGAAGCTAAAAGCGTCGTGCCGGGAAGTCCAAGGTTTAGTGAGGCGCGTCCGGCTCTCCCCAAATCAGGCCCAACGAACCAAGCCCTGGTGTCAAAGGTCAGGTTGGGTAGGAGTTGCCAATTGGAGAATTCGCTGATCTGCAGGATCTTGTCGGAGTTATCTGTTTTTTCGATGGCCGCCAGGTTGAGACCAACAGTGGCGTCGGTAAAGCCAATCAGCAGTTCGGAGACGGAGCTGAAGAGGTTTTTATAAGTATTATAAAAATTCTTTTCTTGGAATCCCAGAGAGGTTAAAAAGTGAATGGAGCCGGGTTTCACATAGTTATCCCGGGGAAGAAGGATCCACTTTTTTTCGTCAATCAATACCTCTCCCGCTTTTATCAGCAGGCGCATTTTATGGCTCCTCCGGGGAACCAACCATAATTCGAAGATATACTCTCCGTCCTCCACGGTTTTGGTCTGATATAGGAGATCGTCCACCCAGAGCTCTACAGTGCAACCTGTCGGCGCCTGACCATGAAGTAGAGGCTTCGGCCCCATATATAACGGGCGCCAATCAGGCGTGGCATAGGCAATACCTGTGGAGTGCCAGTTATAGGGATCGAAGGCGGCATAAGGCAGCTCCACAGTGCCCAACTGCCAATAGCCCAAATCCGTTTCTTTTTTCCAAAGATACTTGTAAAGATCAAAATTATAGTCATGGGTATCAAAGTCATACTTCATTGCGCCACCGATGCTTAATTGACCACCTCGGATCGTGCCTCCGGTTTCCAAGGACAAAACCGTGGTAAAGTTGGTGTAATCCGGAGGGGTGTAAAAGGAGTAGTCCGTATAATTCAAATAAGATAAGCGGTTAACGGGCTGAAAAGGGTCATGCTCAACGGTTGGTTCTTTAGAATCCGCTTCTTCCGGTTCAAGTAGAGCGGAGTTAGGTAATCCCCGTAACCTAATCTCCAACTGTGAAGGATCCCACAAGGCGGAAGCGCCTGTTAAGATCTGGAAACTGTTTAAAGACATAAAGTATTCTTCGCGTACGGGAAACCAGTAGCCTTTAATAGAGACTTTAACTCCTGCCAGGTCCAGGAGGTTTTCCTTTAAGTACAGGTGGATGTTCTTCTCACGGTGGCGCGCTGTGCTGATTACCCAGCTGTCTTCCTGAGTAGACACTTCATATCCACAGTAAAGAGCGAGGCCGCGGATGGGTACATATGGTTCTTCCTTGATCAGGACTTCAAGAAGAGCTGAGCAGGAAGGGAAGAGGAAACAGACGATTGAGAAGTCATTCTCCTTTTTTAACTCCGTGAAGTTGAGGGGAACGAAGGCTCCCCCGGTTTGCCCTATAGTCGTCTGGGAAGACAGAGATAGTGAGCTGATTAACAAGAAGAGTAGTAAAGCGCTTTTTCCCTTCAATAGGCTCACCCCTTACTCGGCTTTAACCTCAAAAGCAATGGTATTCTTCAAATCGGTGTGGCCCGGTTCCAAGCCATATTCCGCCAGATCCCCCGCATATAACGGTGGGACAAAGGAGAACTCACTCTCCACATGGTAGATACCGGGAGGAAGTTCCAGAGGCAGATGGCCGGTGAAAAAACGGGATCTGCCCGGAAAGACCACATTTCCTTTGTAGGCGCCTTCACCTAAGACCGTTTTGTTCTCGTCAAACACTTTAAACCTTCCAGTGCAGCGTAGATGGGCGTTGCCGCTGGAGTTGATTTTACATCTAAGTTGTAAGCCATTATCCTTGTGATAATCTATGAAGACTTCTTCCAAGGAACCGCGTCTCGTTACGGGTGGGGTGTATCCATAGATGGTGACCAGAATATTACTGACGATTGTCAGGGTAGTCTCCTCCACCGGTTCGCTAGCAAAGAGAATGGCGCACCGGTGTTCTCCGGCAGGCGCCTGAGCAGGGGCTGTAAGGCTAAATCTTACTACTTGCCGGTCTCCGGGCGCCAATTGGAAAAGGCGGGGATTAAACCGTAACCAGGTGGCGCAAGAGTTGGATGCTTCCCCAGGTATGGTAAATAGAGGATTTCCTTCTTCATCCATTTCCCAGTCCCGGACATCTACCCCGATGCGTAATGTGTCTGTGCCGTTATTAAGTATAGTAATGGCCTGAGTTTCTGCTTTGCCCGGAGTGAGTAATAGCTCAAAACGGGACGGTTGGATAATCAATTGGGTGGCGCTTTGGCCGCTGGCGGAGAGTAATAATAAAAGAAGCAAGATGCCCAGGGAAGAAAGGATTTTTCTTTTATGCCTCATGTCCTTACCTCCAGAGTGGTTTCTCCGGTTACAATAGGCTTACATGGATTGCCGATCCGTTACGACTCTTCCGGGTCAATACCTGGATATTTTTGTCAGAAAGGATCCAAGGAAAAAAGGCGGACCGAAGTCCGCCTCTTCGGGTTATTCCTGATACGCAGTGAAGTATACGGCAAAGCTGTACTTTCCAGGGGTGGTCCTGCTGTCTACCACACCGCGGAACTGATAACTTCCCAATTCTTGACCGTCGTTACCGGTTGGTCCGGCAGCGTCCCAAATCGGAGTCATACTCCAGACATTTAAGGGTTGCCAATTGTCGCTGTCGGTTTTCCGGTATTCAAAACCCAACCTATTTTCCTGATCGATCTGGTTTTCAAATCTGCTTTGCCTAGCGGCCCGCACGATATAATCGGTGCGACCGATCCGGGCGGCCCAGGGAGCATTGGAGTATACCCAGACCTCGTACGCGCGGCTCTCCACGTAGGTTGCCTCTTGTCCGGGAACAGGAGTGACCTCTTTTCTAAAGGAGTGGGTTAAGACCCCACCCGGGAGCCAATCATTGGAGAAGTCCTTAACCCCGTTAACACTTAGGATGAGTAGAGGCTTGACGGTTAGTTCGGCCGGAATGAGGACAGTAGCATCGACTTTGTGACTTTGGGCAAAAGCCGGTGCCGCTGTCAGGCAAATTAAGAGGAGAACAATGGGTAGAACGCGAATGGCCTTCATCAATATTCACCTCCTTTCTGTAAAAGCTCTCCCCGTACGGGAAGAACGGAAAAACGTAGATAAAAAGGATAATCACCAGCCCGGAGAGGGGCGGAAGGGGCTTTCTGCCAATCCAGGACCAGCCTGTGGTCTCCTCCTGCTTCACCTTGCGCCAAACCGATTATTTGGTTGGGTAAAACCAAAACTGGAGCAGAGGATAGAAATTGGGTTGCCACCGAGTGGTACAGGCAGTTACAGACCAAAGCCAGGCTCTCGTGGGACTTTGTTACTTCCACTTGTAACACCCAGGGCGCATTGGCGTGGATTTCCAACGAGAGCTGCCTGTCCAAATGGTTATCATCTGTAATACGTAGACGGCGGAAGGATTGAGGCGTGATCACGGCCAAAAAAGGGACTCTTAGTTTGAGCAGTTTCCTCTGGGTGATGCTCTCCTCACCGGCGATCTCTAACATAATGTTTATGGGAGCTTCATAGAGACCAGGGGGGGTCATCCAGTCAAACTTCCAGACAATAGGGATCCTCTGCAAGCGTGCGCCTTTTCCTGAAACCTCTTGTCCCAAAGGTGAGGTGATCCGGTAATCTTCGGATAAAAATTCCCATCGTAGTCTCCAACGGGCGTCGGTCACCACTTCAACATAGAGTTCTCCTCTGGCTGTGATCAGGGGACCCGCTATGCCGGAGGGCAGAGGAGCTATGCGAAAATGATCCGAAGAGATCTTCAGGAGGGTCTCGCGGGGAGCGGCCAGAGAATAGCCGCCCATGAAAAGCAGGGTGACCAAAGTCGATGCAAGCAGGTGATACCGTATACGCGTACGTGTGCGTGCCTTGCCTTTCCGTCCTTTTGTTTTCAAGTTTTTACCCCCAAATTATGAATCTAAAATAATCTATGTAATTTAACAGATAATATGACAAAAAAATAACAGGGTAAAACCCTGTTAGAAAGAGAAGGATGGTTAGCTTTATATGGTATTTAGCATTCCGTATGCCCGCAGGCTAAACATTTGGTGCACCCTTCAAAGTAACCGAAGGCAGACATCCCGCAGGAGGGGCAGAGATTAAGCCCGGCCCGGGAGCGGCCGACGCTGCCTGCGGAGTTTGTTTGGGATTTTTCCTGTGGGTTGGGGAATTCCAAGTTACATTGGACGAGGGGAGGATCCTCCAGCGTACGATGTTGTGTGTAGGTATAGAGGAATTGTCCGATCGCATCAGGAACGGAACGGGTGCGCTGGGGACCGAAACCTACGGAGCGGCTACCGCCGATGCCCATCAGTTGCTTGGCCACTTCTTCGGGGTCAATGCCACAGCGAAAGGCCAGAGAGACCAGGCGGGCAATGGCCTCGGTAAAGGCCATGATGTCGCTTCCCGCTTTACCGATTTGGGCAAAAAGTTCAAAAGGTGAATCATTATGTAAATTAAGGGTCAAATATAGAGTCCCTTCCGGAGTACGTTTACTGTCCGTAATTCCGGTTAAGCGAGCCGGCCGGTGCAGGGGTTTGATCTTTCCCCAGACTGGAGAGGCAGTGGCCTGATGGGGTGATAACTTTCGTGAAGAAGTCGTGGCTTTAATCCCTTTCTGTATGGGCTGGTTGGCAATAGATCCGTCTCTGTAGACGGTCACCCCTTTACAACCTAACTGATAAGCCAGCCGGTATACGGAGGCGACCTCCTCTATAGTAGCGCTTTCCGGGAAGTTGACTGTTTTGGAGACAGCGTTGTCTGTAAATTTTTGAAAGGCGGCTTGCATCTTGACGTGCCATTCCGGTTTAATATGATGGGCGGTAACAAAGATCCTTTTGATCTCCGCCGGAATCTCCGGAAAGTCGTTCAAGCTACCCCCATCGGCCAGAGTGTTGATTAGTTTATCCGTATAGAAATTGTTTTCCTTGGCGACAGCGGTAAAGAGCGGATTTACTTCAATTAGACGGTCCTGGTCCAGGATTTCTCTGGTAAAGGCCAAGCTGAAGAGGGGCTCAATTCCTCCGCTGGCGCCGGCGATGATACTGATCGTGCCGGTAGGCGCAATTGTAGTGGTGGTGGCATTTCGGAGGCAGGGGAGGCCCGGGCGGTCATAGATACTACCGGAGAAGTTGGGGAAGGCTCCCCGTTCCTCCGCCAGCATGGCCGAGGCGGCCTTGGATTCTCGGTCAATGAAGCTCATGATTTGTTCCGCCAGGGTGAGAGCTTCTTCTGAATCATAGGGGATCCCCAATTTAATCAAGAGTTCGGCCCAGCCCATCACCCCAAGACCGATCTTCCGGTTACCCTTGCACATCTCTTCAATCTTCGGAATGGGGTAAAAAGTGGCGTCAATCACATTATCTAAGAATCTCGTGCTCAGATGGACGGTGTGCTTTAAATCCTCCCAATCCACGGTTGGCCCGTCTTCTCCCGTACGAACCATCAGGGAGAGATTAATTGACCCCAAGTTACACGCTTCATAGGGAAGGAGAGGCTGTTCTCCGCAAGGATTGGTGCTTTCGATCTCCCCCAAGGCCGGGGTGGGGTTTGCCTCGTTGATCCGGTCGATGAAGATGATCCCCGGTTCACCGGAGGCCCAGGCTGAATAGACAATCAGATCAAAGATTTCTCTGGCGTTTTCAGAGCGCACCAGCGCTTTGGTTCTAGGGTTGATCAGCGGGTACGACTCTCCCTTGGCAACAGCCTCCATAAAGGAGTCGGTTACAGCCACCGACAGGTTAAAGTTGGTGTATTCTCCGGTTCCTAGTTTAGCGGTGATAAACTCCCGGATATCCGGGTGATCCACACGTAAGATGCCCATATTAGCGCCTCGCCGGGTTCCTCCTTGTTTTATCGCCTCTGTACTGGCGTTATATACCTTAAGGAAGGAGAGGGGGCCACTGGCAACTCCACCGGTACTGCCGACCTGATCATTCTTAGGGCGTAGCCGGGACAGGGAAAAACCCGTACCTCCCCCGCTCTTATGAATGAGAGCGGCTATTTTTAGGGTTTCATAGATCGATTCCATAGAGTCCTCAATAGGCAGGACAAAACAAGCAGCTAATTGTTGCAGTTCGCGACCGGCATTCATCAAAGTCGGGGAGTTGGGGAGGAATTTTCCTGCGTTCATTAGGTTGAAAAACTTTTCTCCCCACTCTTTGGCCTGCAAAGCCGTACAGGTATATACCTCTGTTTCGACTTTGGCGATGTTCTTTGCCACTCGGAGTAACATTTCTTCCGGAGTTTCCACGATTTTTCCGTTGACTTTCTTTAAGTATCTTCTCTCTAAGACTGCGCGTGAGATCTCCGATAATTTCATTTTTATCCGCTCCTTCCTTGGTGGTAATGGTTAAAAAGAGAGCCGATCTATTTATGTTGCAACAGCTAGGAGGCGCTGTTCAGTTTATTTACTGCACTGCTCGATCTGGCGTTAAATTTATCCAGTTATGTAGGGTTCGGATTAACCACAAGATATTGATCATTTTTTATTTTATCCACAATATCTTGAAATGTCCACCATTATATCTGTCCTCAGGAGCGGAAATTGGCCGGTAGAAGATCCTAACAAAAAAATATGGGGCTTAGACAGAGTAATTCTAATAAGCCCCATTTCAAAAAGGAACTTGTTTTAGGTTCTTTCCCTTCTAAAACTTCTTCTTTGTGAACGCCACTACTGCTGTGCTGTGGAAGATTGGCTTTTTCTATTTAATAAAGGTAGAATGATGCTAGAGAGAGGTTGTTGCAGGAGGATGGTGGCGATCAAGGGGAGGGCAACCTCTGGGGGAAAATAGCTTAAAGCGATCACGATTCCCACTCCGTTGTTACGGAGGCCGGTCACAAAGATAAAAGTCCGGGTCAGGGCAGGGGAGTATCCCATGAGGCGAGCCACCCAGTAGCCAAGAGTCATATTAAAAAGGAGAACTGTGAGGATGACCAAGAAGAGGCCGAGGAGGTTTAGGGAAAGGATTTCTTTTTGTGCAGAGGCGATATTAACGGAGATGATGAAGCACAGTGAAAATTTGGCGTAAAGTCCCCGCCAGTGCGCACGCGCTGTTTTATTCCGTCCCTTTGTTAGTATTAGTTCATGGATTAGAACTCCGATCAACGTAGGGATCAATACCATCTGCAACAAACTGAGAATCAGGCTGGAAGCATTAAAATCAACAGATTTCTTTAGAAATAAAGAGATCAGAAAGGGTACTGTCAGCGGACAGAGTAAAGAGTCAATAGCCACTGCGGTTAGTGCCAGAGGAAGGTGGCCTCCGGCTAAACCCACCCATAAAGTGGAGGATACGGCGATGGGAATGGCAGAAGTTAAGACTAGGCCAGTGAAAAAAGGTGAATCAGGACCAAACGCGAATTTCCCCAAAAAAAAGGCGAATAACGGAGAGACGCCGTGAACACACAGGAGAATCAGGAGTAAAGGGAGAGGAGAGGTAAAGACTCTCCCCAGGTCGCGAAGACCGGTTTTTAAGGCCTGCGTCAAGGTGTATAAGGCAAAAACCCATGGTACGAGAGGTTTTAAGAAAACAAAAAAATCAGGAAAGACAAAACCTAGGATTAGGCCGGTAGTGACGATCAGATAAGGCTTTTTCTCCAGAAAGCTGTTGAGTCTTGCTGTAGTCATCATCTGGACTTCCTTTACTATAAAATGATTAACATAACAGGTGCGGTAGTTACAAGCTATTACCCAACCCCATCAACCAGGAGCCTATGTAAGTAGTAGCCGTTCCAGGGGGTTTGATGGGTATGCAGCGCGAAACTTGTAGAAGTTCTCCTCTATATCACCTCCATATATCTGGAGCGTATTGTCAGGCAGGATTAATTACCTTGATCGATTTGGTTAAACTTTATCTATACTTCATCAATACTTCTACTAAGGGTGAAGAAATCCTGCTATATTAGAAAAAAGTAAGACTAAGGGGGTAAAACAAATGGTGAGCCAGGAAGAATTGAGTATGATTCCTACCAAACCAGGGGTTTATATAATGAAGGATCAAACGGGAGACATCATCTATGTGGGGAAGGCCGTTTCTCTACGCCACAGAGTTCGTTCATATTTTCAACCCTCGGCTAAACATTCGCCTCGGATCGCTAGTATGGTGCAACAAGTGGCCGGAGTGGAGTTCATCACCACTTCTTCTGAAGTGGAGGCTTTAGCCTTGGAATGTAACTTGATCAAAGCCAACCGGCCTAAATATAACGTACGCTTACGCGATGATAAACAATACCCATGGTTGAAAGTAACTTGGCAGGAACCTTATCCCCGGGTTTTTATGGTGCGGCGTCCGCAGAAGGACGGTGCTCGCTATTTCGGACCTTATACTAATACCGGTTCCATGAGGGAAATCTTTCGTTTATTGCGGAAGGTCTTTCCCATTAGAACCTGTAAAAAGCAGCTTTCTTCACCGGGAGAGGAGACCGCGCATTCACGAGAAATACGGCCTTGCCTGAATTATCATATTGGAAGATGTCTGGGACCTTGTAGCGGGACGGTGGACCCTGCGGAGTACCGGCGAAATGTTCAGGACTTCTGCTCGGTGTTGGAGGGTAATCCTGAAGGATTAGTCACCACTTTGAGCGAGAAGATGAAGGAAGCTGCAGCTAATCTCGAGTACGAGAAGGCTGCGGCCTACCGGGATAAATTACGGGCCTTGCGTCAAGTGGTTGAACGTCAAGTTGTAGTCTCGACAGAGATCAAAGACAGGGATGTTTTCGGTATAGCCAAAGCCGAGGAGGGCTGTATGATTATAGTACTTAAAATCCGTAGGGGGAAACTGATCGCGAGCGACTCATATTATTATCCAGGGGAGGAACTAGAGGAACAGGAAGACTTCTTCCGGGCTTTTCTCTTGCAATACTATGATGACCGGGATTATATCCCCAAAGAAGTTCTGATCCCGTGTCCATTGTCGGATCAAGAGGTGATCACAGCCTGGTTCCGGGAGAAGATGCAAAGAGCGGTCCAGCTTATTCACGCGCAAAGAGGAGAGAAGCGCCGTCTGCTGAAGATGGCTATGGATAATGCTGCTACCGTTTTGCACCAAGAACTGATTAGGCGGGCCGAGAAGGATGCTACAGCCGCACGGAGCCTGGACAGTCTGGCTCAAGCCCTGGCTTTGCCGGAAAAACCCAGAAGAATTGAGGCCTTTGATGTCTCGAATTTTCAAGGAGCGCAACCTGTGGCCTCAATGGTGGTCTTTGTGAACGGATTTCCGCAAACTACAGCATATCGCCGTTTTAAAATTCAAGGGGTGACCGGAATCAATGACTTTGCTATGCTGCAGGAAGCGGTGAGACGGAGGTTTACCCGTGGCTTGAAGGAAAAAGCGGGAGAAATAGAAGAAAAAGGATTTGCCGTTTTCCCGGACTTATTGGTGGTTGACGGGGGAAAGGGACAACTCAGCGCAGTGGTGGAGGTCTTGACTGAGCTGGGATTAGAAGAGCAACCAGTAATCAGTCTGGCCGAAAAGGAAGAAGCGATCTTCCTCCCTAACCGTTCTGCTCCCCTTGTTCTGCCCCGGACCGATGAGGGCTTGAAACTTTTACAAAGAGTGCGTGATGAGGCTCATCGTTTTGCTGTGACTTTTCACCGTAGTTTACGGAAGAAGAAGACCACGTATTCCGCTTTGGATGGGGTGAAAGGGATCGGTCCGAAGCGGAAGAAAGCTTTGTTACAGCGCTTTGGGTCAGTCAAACGGATTAAAGACGCTAGCCTGGAAGAGCTGATGACAGTGGAAGGGATGACCGTAGAGGCGGCCCGCGCGGTTTTGCAGGAACTGAGGGAGCTCTAAAGCGTTTGTGCTGGAAGAGTAATCTTTTCCGTTGGTATCTATAGGTCTAGTCTGTACGCAAGTGCATAATCTTCTCCAAATATAGCTGCTCTTTCCAGAGGCGCCATTATATACATTACCGGCTTTAGCAGGAGTTTTAATAAAAAAAAAGAAAATAACGGCGTAAGAGGACGGTACCTTGAAAAACAAATAATTAACTCTTTGCTACTCCGTGTTCCCGGATTGATGTGAGAGGAGGTGAAAAAACGACTTGGCATTGACCGGGAGACCGGTGTAGTAATTCATCGCAATAATAGACACAGTCGGAGAAGGAGAAGATGAGGTAACCAGGAAGGCTCATCAGGTTCCTTCTCTTATCGCAGCAATCATCGGCGCAAAGAAGTAATCGCACTAGAATCAGACTAATATTCACAACCAAGGAGGAACAAAATTTATGAAACGCATCATAGCACTAGTCTTAGCAACATTAATGTTAACCGTCGTCTCTCCGGTGGTGTTCGCCGCTGAACTGGATTTCTCCGGAGAAATTACTTCTCAAATCGGTTACTATAAAATCGATGAGGATAACGAGGATCTTCCTTCATATTTCCACGGCGACTCCACCTTCTCGCTCAGCGCTTCTTTGGGTGAGAATCTCACCGCCGGCCTCTCTCTGAGCGGACTGGAACACATCTTCGGTGAACCTTGGACCGGAGATATTACCGCTGAAGATAGGCCTCAGAAGTATCTTGATTTAGACAGTGTCTGGTTGGAAGCCAAAGGCTCAATTGTTCCTGGCGCTCCGCCAATGATCACCCGGCTAGGTGGATTAAACACCAACTACTCTCCGTATATCGCCGACCTGGATAATGCCGGTGGTGTTAATGGAATCAGCGTTGACAACATTAACATCGGTCCGGTTTCCGTTGGCGCTTTCTACGGATGGAATAACGAGCGGGAGGATAAAGGCGCGCAAATCAGAATTAACCCTAACGAACAAGTAGAAGTCAAGGGGACCGTAGTCGAAGCAGACCAGCTCTACTATGAGGTTGCTGGAAAGGTTATCCCCGTGGAGAACCTGGAATTTGCCGCGACCTATGCTGCGGGAGAAAACGAAGAAAATGCTTTACTGGTCGAAGGGCAGTTGCAGGTAACTGAGAACACTACAGTTCGAGCCGGATACCGGAGCGTCACCGAGAGCTTTGTGGATACTTCCGTTTATGTCAATGCAGACGACATTCCTGTGGACAATGGGGAAGAAGGATTCAGCGTTGGCGCCACCACGAAACAGCTTGGTTTTGAGTTAGCCGGAGATTATCACATGTATAGTGACAGCGTTGAGTTCTCTGCCGCCCGTGGGATTACCTTGGCCGGTATGAACTTTGACACCAAACTTGAAGGTGAATACGGTATAGAAGACTCTGAGATGCTTACTTTGGATGCGACCATTGGCTATACCGCTCCGAACGGGATGGCCATCTCCGCCGGATATGACTTTGTCTATGAGCATCCCACCTTCACCGCTGGTTTATCAATGGCTTTCTAAAGTGATATAAAATAAAAACAGGGGAGCGATGCTCCCTCTGTTTTTATTTTACATATTTTGTGCTGAATAAAATAGAATGTTATAGAAACAGTCAAATTTGACTTGCGCCTAAGCAAGTCAGAGCATGAACAGACTGATCAGCCTGTTAAAAGCAAGTAGAAAACAGGAAAAAAAGAGCAGGAAATTTTGACTTTATGTCGAATAATTAAAACAAGAAAAATGAGTCTAAGATATGTATTTTTCAGTCAGAATGGGAGATAGCGTAATATCACTTGGTATATGTTAGATTCAGGTCTAATCTATGGCTTAAGATAAAAACGAAACAAGCCCTGTTCTGGTTGGACTAGGAGGTGGTATTCTTATTTTTTTACTCAAATAAATAGTAAAAAAATATAATAGTATTTTATTTTTTTGAAATTATTTAAAAAACAAGGAGGAGTTTGAATGGCCAAAGTTATATTTGAGCATGTAAGCAAGAAGTTCCCCAATGGTATTTTAGCTGTGAATGACGCAAACTTGGAGATTAAAGACAAGGAGTTTATCGTCTTTGTCGGTCCTTCCGGCTGTGGAAAAACCACTTCATTACGGATGGTCGCCGGCTTGGAAGAGATTACTTCCGGGAATATTTTCATTGGTGACAATATCGTTAATGACGTGGCGCCCAAAGACAGGGATATTGCGATGGTCTTCCAGAACTATGCTCTTTATCCCCATATGGATGTCTACAATAATATGGCTTTTGGTTTGAAACTGCGTAAATTTCCCAAACCGGAGATTGACCGCAGGGTAAAAGAGGCCGCCAAGATTTTGGGCATTGAAAACTTGCTTGACCGGAAACCGAAGGCTCTTTCCGGTGGGCAACGGCAACGTGTGGCTCTGGGACGGGCCATCGTACGTGAGCCTAAAGTCTTCCTGATGGATGAGCCCCTCTCCAACCTGGACGCGAAACTACGTGTCCAGATGAGGGCTGAGCTTTCCAAGTTACAGAACCGCTTACAGACTACAACGATTTATGTTACACACGACCAGGTTGAAGCCATGACCATGGGTGACCGGATGGTTGTGATGAAAGACGGTATTATTCAACAGGTTGGAAAGCCCTTGGAAGTTTATGATCATCCTGTTAACGTTTTTGTGGCCGGCTTTATCGGCACTCCGCCCATGAACTTCTTAGACGGTGTCTTAAAGGAAGAAAACGACCAACTATATGTGGACTTTGACGTCTTCCGTGTCAATGTGCCGGAAGGCAGATTTAAGACTGTTAGAAATTATTTGAATAAAGAAGTAATCTTTGGAATTCGTCCGGAGAATATTTTGGATCCGGAGTCCGCCGGTACGGAAGAGAACGCCATTGTCGTTACTGTTGATGTCAGCGAGTTGATTGGCGCCGAGAGTTATCTCTATGTTTCCAAAGGACCGCATAGTTTCGTGGCTCGGGTCGACGCGCATGTTAGACCTGAAGACGGCGCTGAGACCAAGGTGATCGTCAATAATAAAAAGATGCATCTCTTTGATAAAGACACGGAAAAGGCTATTCTGTAAGCAGCGGACTTCCGTGTAGGTTTCTGAAGACGCGAAAGCAAAAAGATCCCCCACTTCCGGTGGGGGATTCTTGCATTGAAGGAGGTTCAGCATGGGAGAATATTATCTAGGGATCGACTTAGGAGGAACCAAAATCGCAGGTTTAATCGGGGATGAGCAAGGAAAGATTATAGCGGAGAAGACCATTCCTACTCTGGCTGAGGAAGGTGTGGAGCCAGTCATCAACAGAATAAAAAATATAATCTTGGAGCTCATGGGGGAAGTCACTCCCGGGCAGGTTAAAGGAATTGGTCTTTGCGCTCCGGGGCCGTTAAATATCAAGACCGGCGAGGTGATGCATGCGCCTAACCTTAAGTGGAAGAATGTCCAGATTGTCGGTATTTTAGAGAAGGAGTTCGGCTTACCTGTTATCTTGGAGAACGATGCGAATGCCGCCGGATATGGTGAGTGTATCTACGGGGCCGGTAAAGGCGCTGTCAATATGCTCTATATGACGGTGAGCACCGGAATTGGCGGGGGAATTATCGCCAACGGCGAGTTGGTGTACGGAAGGGACTACTGTGCCGGCGAAGTAGGTCATATGATTGTCTTACCAGGCGGTCCCCTTTGTGGATGCGGACAACATGGCTGTATAGAGGCGCTGGCTTCAGGAACGGCTATTGCCCGCACGGCGCGGAAGAGGTTGGAAGATGGAGAACAGAGTATTATCTCGGATCTGGTTAAGGGCGACATTAACACTGTCACCTCCCGCGAAGTAGCCGAGGCTGCCCGTCAAGGGGATCAGCTGGCTGTTTCCCTACTGGATGAGGCCTTCTTTTACCTGGGAATTGCCATCGGAAACCTAATTAATATATTGAATCCGGAAACGATCGTGATCGGGGGAGGAGTAGCCAAGATGGGAGATTTGCTCTTTGATCGGGTAAGCCGGGTATTACAGGATCACGCTTTTCCGCATATGGTGAAGGGAGTCAGCATTGTACCGGCGGTTTTGGCGGGGAGAGCCGGAACCATGGGTATGGTAGCTTTAGTGCGGAAGAGATTAAATTCATAATATCAGTTATACAAATAAAGCTCCCCGTCAGGGGAGCATTCTCTTATCCCTGAGAACCATCGCCATAAACAGGGGTAAAATTATTCTCAGAATTGGGGTAGGAATAAGGCGTCCTATAAAACTCCCTAACCGCGTGCAGCAGACTGTTGCTGATGAGTTCTGACATCTTCATTACTAGGCTTAAGCGGGTATTCTGCAGCACTAGATACTCCATGAAGCCACCGACATTGACTACGCCGATAATGTGAAAGTTACCGACCTCCGGTAGGGTTTTGTTCACTCCGGTACCGGGTTGTAAAGGTCCCGGTTTGATGCTGATGCAGCCGATGCTTTCCGACTTTCCCAAACAGGCGTCGATCGCGATGACCGGCGTCTGCGGGTCTTCGGTGGAGATTTTGTTCAGTGTTTCCTCCAGATTAACCGCGTGAACCGGGTGATCCAAAGTACCGTAGATTTTAATTCCGGGAAGGTTGGCCGCAGTCAATCTCGAACCAATGAGCGGTCCCAAGCTGTCACCGGTAGAGCGGTCAGTGCCGATACAAAGAACAGTCAGGTAATTGCCGGATGCACTGGCTGAGTTGAATGTTTGATCCGAAAAGGAAGACGGTCTTTTATAAAAAGGATTTTCATCATAAACGCGGTTTAAATAGATCTTCAAATGCTTTGTAATCAGCGCTTGAGCTTCCGGATGGTTTATATGGACTCGGCAAGGAAAGAGGCTGTGAAGATCCGGGGTTTTTTTGTAAAATGGAAACCACATCGGTTTGACATCCACCTTTCTTCAGAAAAGTTCTATATAGTGTATGTACAAACAGATTATGGTATACATAAATTCTTAAAACACACTGCAATTGGCGGCATATAAAATTTATGGTATAATTATCCATAAAGATACAGTCTGCTTTGGGATGTTTATTGACCGCTCCGGCTCTATAGATCCACTACCGTCCATTATGGATTGCACCTATTAAGTAATGAGGATGGAAAAGATCAGTGGAAAAAGGTTTTTGGAATAGATTTTTTCTAAATCTGTCTCCTAACAGTTCCGGCTGGTGGAAAAGCCTGGTTGGCTCCTGGTCGTTTTGGTTATTCATCCTTGTTCTTCTGGGAGTCTTCTCTTTTATGCATTGGCTCTATCAACCTTTCGTTTACGAGCAGGATATCTTTATCGCCGGGGTACGAGTAGGAGACGTAGACCTGACCGGGCTGGGTAAGGATCAAGCGCTAAAAGCTCTTCGGGAGCGTTTTGAACCCTGCCTTGACCAACCCCTGGTTATTGTGGATAATGGTTTTAGATTTTATTGTCTGCCGAGAGAATGGGGCTTTACTTTCGATTATGAGACAATGTTGACGGAAGCCTTTGCGCTGGGGCATGAAGGGAATATCCTTCGACAGTGGGCAGAGAGGAGAAGGATTAAGCAAAACCCCGTGGTATGCCGAGCAAAGGTCATTACCGACCAAGTGCTGTTAGGGGAGTTAATACGCCTGCTTGAGATGCAGGTTAATGTGGAACCTGTGAAGTCTAATATTACTGTAAATAAAGAAGGACAGGTACAGCATACCCACAGCCGGATGGGAAGGCAACTAAACACCAGCCGGTTCTTGGAAGTTTTATCCAAAGACATCATTAGTGCAGAAGGCAAGGAAGTAACTCTACCGGTTGATCAGGTGAAACCGGCCCTGGTTGATGAAGAAGTAGCCGGCTGGGAGTTGACCAGAATAATAAGTGCTTATACCACTGAGTTTGATGAGAGTAATCCGGATCGAACCAACAACTTAAAAGTGGCTGTGGCTCGTTTGCATGGCGCCTTACTCCCCCCGAAGCAACAATTTTCTTTTAATCGTTGGGTCGGTCCGCGAAGCCTGCAGCACGGATACAGGGAAGCCCCGGTGGTCTTAGAGAACGAGTTAGTTCCCGGAGTGGGCGGCGGTATTTGCCAAGTATCAACCACTTTATATAACGCTTGGTTACTGGCTGGTTTTCGAGTGGATAAGCGGCATAACCACTCGATCCCTGTCACCTATGTGGAAATGGGTCTTGATGCCGCAGTGGTTTATGGCGCTCAGGACTTGATCTTTACTAATCCCCTCAAGACCCCGATCCTGATCTCCGGCGTTATTGAGGGTGATACTTTGACCATTGCTTTATTAGGAAAGGCTGTTCAAAAATACCGGTATACGCTGGTGCCAAAAATCGTGGAGAGAATTCCTCCCCAGCTGGTGCGGGTGGAGGACCCTTCTTTAGAGTATGGCCAAGAGGTTATAGACAAAGAAGGACAGGAAGGGTTTAAGGTGGAATTATGGAGAAAAGTTTTTCTGGATGGAGAAGAAGTACGTAGAGAGCAACTAGGGCTTAGTGTATATAAACCAAAACCGTGCCTAATTAGAGTGGGGCTTCGGGAAAGGGAAATCATTGTCGACAGTGAGGAATGAAGATGCGATCAAAAAAAAATACCGGAGTAATCTTGGCTGCGCTCGGCATTGTTCTGCTATTGGCCCGTCATAAACTAGTAAAACTGGGGTGGATTGGGTTTTGGCCTCTTTTTATTTTAGGCCTCGGGTTATTGTTTTTATTAGAATATTTTAACGGCTGGCTGATTCATAAAGATCCGACTGAAAAAAAAGAGCTGTTAGTTCCAGGGGTTTTTTGTACTGGAACAGGGATCTTTTTATTCTTGTTTTCCTTGGAATATCTGTCGTGGACTTATTTAGTTGGATTATGGCCGGTTTTCCTCCTCTTTCTGGGGCTTGGTTTCTATGCGTCTTTCTTCGCGGACAGACAGGATCAAGGCCTGCTCATCCCCGGCGGGTTTCTAACATTTGCCGGTGGGAGCGGTCTGACCGTTTACTTAATTAAACGTCATTTGTGTGGTCAATTCTGCTACGGTTTGCTCGTCCTCGGTATTTTACTGGCGTTTGTTTTCGGGGTAGGCTTGAATCGACGGCGAAAGAATCGCAAAGCAACTCAAACCAGCAAGGATGAAGTGGTGTAATCTTCAGCGGTCTTAGTTTTAGTGTGATAGTTGAATAATATCCCTAGTGATGCTTATCTGTCTAGGCAGAAGATAGTAGTGCTTCTGGCGAGGAGGAGGTTTTTATTTTATGGTAAAAGCGAACACCACAACAAACTCTGGAGAAGAAGTGGAGCGGTTGGAGTCAATTATGGAACAGCTGCGGGGGGATAACGGCTGCCCGTGGGACCGGAAGCAGACCCATCAATCACTCCGTCCTTATTTGTTGGAAGAGGCCTACGAGGTTCTACAGGCTATCGAGGAAGACCAGCCAGGGCATGTTCAGGAGGAACTGGGGGACCTTTTATTCCAGGTGGTTTTTCATGCGCAAATTGGGAAGGAACGGGGTGCCTTTGATCTAGCATCCGTGATTAGAGGAGTAAATGAAAAAATGATCCGTCGCCATCCCCATGTCTTTAGGAGTAGCATAAGTAATAAAAACCCACAGGTACGTCCGGTGAACGGAGTGGTTGATGTCTTGGATAACTGGGAAAAGATCAAAGCGGAGGAAAGAGCCGGTGGTTTCAACGGGGAAACGGGTGGGCAAGGCGCGGGAGAAGAGTCTATTCTGGATTCGGTGCCTATCAACCTTCCCGCTCTACTTCAAGCGGAAAAGCTCCAAAGAAAAGCGACTCAGGTGGGGTTTGACTGGCCGGATCTAAAAGGGCCCTTGTCCAAGGTCAGGGAGGAGCTTGACGAAGTAAGGAATGCTTGGGAGGAGTGGCGGAACTTTTTAAATAAAGGATCTGAGGCGAGCCGGGGTAATCAGGACCCCAAAATAGCCGCAGAACTCCAGTCTAAGGTGGAAGAAGAATTTGGAGATCTCTTGTTTGCACTAGTAAATACCGCCCGCTTTTTGGGAGTGCATCCGGAAATCGCGCTCCTGCGTACAATTGAAAAGTTCCGACGTAGATTTCGACGGATGGAGCAGCAGGCAAAGGCTGCAGGGACAGAGTTGGCCGCCTTGACTCTGGCGGAGATGGACGCATTATGGGAGCAGAGCAAGGCAGAAGAGGAGAAAAAGGAGGATAATGACGCCGGGGAAAGATAAAGAAGGTTTTTTTTTATGGATGTTCGGCAAGAGATTTGGGTATTAACTCCCCTCCACTTAGCTAAACTAAGATTGGTGATCCGTTCAGGACACTCCGGCTAACCGGTGGGCATTAGGTGTCACTCGCAGCTACTACCAATGGCCGGATCGCTGTAAGGATGAAAGAGGGGGGAATGGATTGAAACATAAGTATAAGCATATTGGGCTGGCGGTACTGACTCTGATTATAGGGATTACAGTCTCCTTCATCGGTTGTCCCGGACCGGAACGGAAGATTATTGACCGGATCGCCAGGAAGCTGGATCAGGAACCTCAAATCTCTGTTTACTTTCACGAATCCAAGACTAAAAAGACCATGCCTATTGAGGAATATCTGCTCGGGGTGGTCGCGGGAGAAATGAAGAAAGGGTGGCCGCTGGAGGCCTATGCCGCCCAAGCTATTGTCGCCCGTACATTTACTATGGACTTTATCGCGCAGGGCGGCACCAGAAAACAGCATAATACTGACATCTCTACGGATGAGGTGGAAGCTCAGGCCTATAACGCCGAAGCAATCACCCCAATCATCAGACGGGCGGTACGGATGACTAAGGGCAAGGTTATAACTTACCGTAATCGATATGTAAAGGGCTGGTTCTCCGCTAGTTGTGGAGGAAGAACCGCTTTAGCCAAAGAAGGGTTGGGCTATAAGGAAAAAGAGCCTCCTTATATGCGATCCGTACCTTGTCCGGAGGAAAAAGTGATTCCCAAGGAAGAATTGTATTGGAAGGCTACCTTAACTTCTGCGGAGATGGCGGAAGCCCTCAAGAAGTTGGGACAGTCTATCGGAACTGTCCAACGGCTGCAGGTAGAGGAGAGGAGTAAACAATCCCATAGGGCGACAAAGTTAAAATTTACCGGTACGGAGGGGAGCGCCACTGTCCTGGGTGCGGATTTCCGAGTAGCTCTGGATCCGCAAAAGGTTCGTTCAATATGGATTACGGACATTAATAACAAGAATACCGGAATTGAGCTGGAAGGGCGCGGGTATGGCCATGGAGTTGGCCTCTGTCAATGGGGAGCTCATGCTCTGGCCAAAGAGGGAAAATCTCCGGAAGAAATCATTAAGCATTATTATCCGCTGGGGGAGATTAAGGATCTTTGGTAAAAAGACTCTTTCTTTTTTCCATCCCCTGTGTGTTACAAAGTCCCAAAAGGCGCATATGATAATTATAGCCACGGTAATACAGGTGTTTTGTCAAGACTGGGGTAGATGAAGCGCTTTGCCGGGAAGGCCAGAGAATTGGGGGGTGGATTATGGAGGAGAAGAACACCAAGAAACTACACCAATTATCCCTTTCCGGGCGGGAAAGATTATCACTGGAGGGTGTGATCAATGTCGGAAGTTTTGATCGGGAAGTGATTATCTTGGAGACGGAAAGAGGAGTATTGACCATCAAGGGAGACGAATTACACATGAAACAACTTAATTTGGAACAAGGGAAACTATCCCTGACTGGACGGGTCGATTCCTTGGTCTATTCCGAAGAATCCTTGGCCCAAAAAAACAGGGGCTTCTTCGGAAAGATATTTAAGTAACCATTTACTTTATAAATTCAAATGACTGTACAGGTTAACGTCTTTGTGCATGCGCCGACGGGTATCGACGTCTTCGGGATCTGCGAAGCAAACGGGGAAAGACCCGTTCATTTTTTTTATCCTAATTAATTCCGGGAGGATTGACTGCCGAGATATGGAATTATTATAAGGATTTTGAAATTCTTTACTGGGGTGATAAGATGACACGCAGAGGAAGACAAGGTTTTTTCCTTGTTATTATTATATGCTTATTACTGGTTTTTATCCCGAATGCAGAGGTTACATGGTCGGCCCTGGAAATAACCGATACCGGGGCGGAAAGTCGCTTCGGGAAGGTAAAGGCCCCGCCTCGTCCTTTGCGGTGGAAGGTTCTGAAAACCCCTCATTTTGAGATCTATTTTTATCAGGGGATGGAAGAGTTGGTGATGCGTTGCCGGGATATTTTGGAAAACGAGGCCTATGAGCGTATATACCCGGATTTTGAAAGCTTTTACGCTCTTCACCCCTATAAAAAGATCAAGGTTATCATTTTTACCTCAAGAAAGGAATATCAGAATTCCCGCGCGAACGGACTCCCACTTTCCACCACCTCCGAGGGGGTGGCCAACATCCTGAACAACCGGATTGTGGCCATTCGCCAACCAACCCTCCAGGATTTGAGGTGTGTATTAACACATGAAGTGACACACTTGATTACTCTAGGTAACAGATCGGCGCTATCCTCTTCTTTAGGGGGGCAAGTACCGGGCTGGATGGCCGAGGGATTGGCGGAGTTCTACGAACCGGAAGACACCAGGTTTTTCATGCGTGAGGTCGCCTTGAGAGACGCGGTGCTCCGCGAGGGGTTGCATACTTTATCCCGTCTGGAACAGATCGGGGGTAATCTGGACTATGCAGAGGCGTGGTCGTTAGTGGATTATATCGCCCGGGTCCATGGTAAGGATAAGCTACCCGAGTTGTTGATGGAAATGTTTAAACGGGGAGATAGGGATACAACCTATGAACGGACCCTGAGCCTCAATAAACAGGAGCTGTGGGAGAATTGGAAGACTGATCTGGAGAAACACTATGTGGAAGGAAAGGATAATCCCAGTATAAAACAGGAACACCTTCCCTTGATTGAGGGTTACGGTCACCAACAGGATCCGAAGATCGATCGGAACGGCCGGGTATTTTTCCTCTCCACGCATCAGAGTAAATTTTTTGACCTTTATATGTGGACGATGGATGGATGTCGCCGGTTGACCGAGCAAACCGTAATCGCCTACGACATAGCCCCGGACGGTCAAGAAGCAATCTTCATCTCCGACTCTGACGGGGAACGTAACTTATATAAGCTGGAGATCGAGACCGGAAAAATTACCCCGTTTCCGATGGATTTGTCAAACCCGGTTGATCTGGCCTGGTCTCCTAGAGGAGATAAATTGGCCGTAACTGTGAACACCAGAGGCGATACGGATATATTCATCATCGATCTTCAGGGGAGGGTCTTGATGAAGGTGGCTGCCGGATCTATGGATGAACGCGCGGCGGCTTGGGCGCCTGATGGAGAGAGACTCGTCTATATGCTGACCAGATTAGGCCGTAACCAACTGATGATCTGGGAGGGAGAAACAAGCCGACCTTTGACCATCCCGGATCGTGACTACCTGGAGCCGTTTTGGGGGACGGATGATTTTATCTGGTGTATTACCGGAGAAAACGGTTATTATCAGGTGGTGACTATTGATCCGGAAAACGGTGAGGTTCAGCAGGTTTCCGGCTTTCAGGAAACACTCCTGCATGCCGTTCCGGCGCCGGATGGGAGGATTTTGTCTGACGTCTACGCCGAACAAGAGACCAAGATATATTCCTGGACGCCGCAGGAGGTGAAGTCCGATGAATAGACGCGTGTCCATAAAACTTTGGAAAAAAATATTTCTTCTTCTGCCTATATTTCTGCTCGTCCCTGCAGAGATCAGAGCGGAGGATGATGCGCTCTGGGAGAGTTATCGCCCGAAACTGGAGATGGAAATAATCTACCCTGTTCTATACTATGATGAGCAGTACGGGTTCTTTGGCTTACTTTATGGACAGATGAGCGATGTCTTACGCGAACATGATCTACGATTTGTTTTTTATATCAATGAACGGGATGACGAATCACAGTATGTAGTAGGATATACTAGGCACCTCAGCCAGTGGTCTTTAGGGGCCAACCTCTACTCGGGGCCTGTTTATCTAGGTTCCATTTGGTCTCCGGGCTTTTCTGAATACCAAAATGGTCTGAGTCTGCTTGCCAGCTATCATTGGAATAATGAATCAAGAATAGATTTTCGTCTGCAATGGGAGGAGTTTGAAACGAAGGCCTACTCTTCGGTGCTGAAGGATTTACCGGAAGACGGGAAGGCTGTCGGGTGGGATATTACCTTGAATCAGGACACCCATGACTTGTTCGCGCAGGATGGAACCAGACAATATCTGAGTGTAGGTGGGGCATTCCCCATCCTCGGCACAGACTATGATTACCTAAAAATTGAAGGGGACCACCGCAGTTACCATCCGCTAGGGAAGAGGGTATCCCTAATTTGGAGCGCGCGGGCAGGTAAGATTTGGGGAGATTATCCTTCACACCGGGGGTTTTTGGTGGGAGGGATTCAGAACACCAGTACTAGCGCGCTTGGAACTCTGGTTAATACAGGCCTTTTCGGAATTCTTTCTGATTCCGTGTTGCGGGGATACGACACCGACGCCTTTACGGGTGACGCCTTTGTCATCTCCAATTTTGAATTAAGGGGGTTGCTCTGGCCTGGTGACTACTATAACATTGGCGGTTTTGCCTGTATCAGTTCTTTATTTATTGATGCGGGCCAAATTTGGCGTCAGCAAAAGCAGTTAACTTCCAAACCACCGGCTGCCTATGGCGTAGGGCTAAAGTTTTTGATTCTGCGTGGATTGATGCTGGGCGTTGATTATGCGGTGCCTTTTGATCCGGAAGAGGATGCAAAATGGCATTTTAGTTTGGGTGAAGTCTTTTGATGAGAAGTTTTCTGATGTGAAGTCTTCTGGTATAAAGTCTTTTAATGCGCCACAGGCGCATTCAGAAGTCGTTTTTTGGCTCTCCACTATACTCCTTGTGCTAAAACAAGCATGGATTTGAGTGGCAACTCTATAACTGTGCCACAGTCCCGTTTTCGAGTCGTATTTTATGTATTTTGGAGCCATCAGGAGGCGCGCAAATACTTGCGCGTAGGTAATTACTACGTAAAAAAAATTACCAACGCCGAGCTACGAGTTCTAAAGAGAACCAACAACGGTAAGCTTTCAACACGGGTGCCGTGTGACAAAAGACCAGTGAAGGCAATCTTTCACCTTCGATCCACGAGATTATATGTATAAATCTTCCTTCAGGAACCTAAAATGGTTACTGAAGGGAGGTTATTCAGATGCACAGATTTTGCCCATATCAGCTGGGAATGGTGGTTACTCTTTTGGCCCTGGCCTTTTTGGCGCGAAATCCATGTCAGGCTACGATCGCCGATCTGCCTTCTATGGACAGGACTGTAATCAAACAGAAGGTTATGGAAGCGGAAAGCGGCGGAGGCCGACTTCGCCGGATCACAGGCGAGATTTTGGTAGCAGGAAAAACCAAATTAACTTTGCGGACTGAGGAAGAGGTCATTCAAGAATTCTCCCTTGTCGGTACGGATCTTTATTTAAATGGTCAGCCAAGCAGTGGAGAGGCTTTATACCCGGTTTATCCCGGCAGGAATATTCAAGCCTGCCTTTATATAGATGGAGAGGACAGGGTAAAGATAGTCGAAGCCTGGTATATTGGGGGAGAAGGTAAACTAGTCCGTCTGCATCCACCAGATCCGGACGGGTATTTTTCCATTACTCTTCGGGCCTTGGACACCTCTAGGGAAAGACGGTTTTTGGTAAGTCAAGAACTGAATGAGGTAGTCAAGGGGATCCCTCTGGGAACCTGTCTTTACTATCAGCTGAATCTTAATGGAGAGATTGGCTACATTTTGATCAGTCAGTAAAAACCGGCGGGTATCGTAAACCCGTCAAGATTATGGAACTCTTGCAGGATTACGGAAAAGTTTAGCGAAAATCATAAGTACTAAAGGGCGGATGCGATGCATACAACCTGACAACGGATAATGAGAAAGGATTGGTTCTCCATGAGTATTACAGTGCTTGTTGTTGATGATTCTGCCTTTATGAGACAACTAATTAAGAAGATTTTGGAGACCGATCCTGAGATTAAGGTTGTCGGGGTGGCCAGTAATGGCGAAGACGCCCTGAAAAAAGTCGACTTTTATAATCCTCAGGTTATTACCCTCGATTTGGAAATGCCACAGATGGACGGTTTAACCTGTCTGAAACGGCTGATGATGGAGGACCCCCGTCCGGTGGTAATCATTAGTTCTTGGGCGAAGGAAGGCGCGGAGGAAACTTTAAAAGCCCTGGAATTAGGGGCGGTTGACTTTATTACTAAGCCCGGGATTACTTCACCGGAAGATTTTTGGGAACTCAAAGACGAAATCATTCAGAAGGTTAAGAACGCCTCTTTGGCTCACCCGGAACGCGCCAATGTGATCACACAAAAGAAGTCTTCTACACAAATTATAAAGGTTAGAAAGGCTGCTTCCGCACATCTGAAGACGAATAACCCCAAGGTGGTGTGTATTGGAGCGTCCACCGGCGGGCCCCGCGCTCTGCAATACATACTTACCCACCTTCCAGCAGATTTTCCATTGCCGATCTTAATTGCCCAGCATATGCCGGAGGATTTTATAGGAATTTTTGCCGCCCGGTTGAATAATTTGGTGCCGATCGAAATCAAAGTAGCTGAAGAAGGAGATTTGCTGGTGCCGGGGAGGGTGTTGATTGCTCCTTCCGCGTTGCAGACCAGCTTAGTTAAGAAAGGTAATGAGGTGCAGATCAAGCTCACTAAGGAATCAACGATTTACCGGCCGTCCATTGATCATCTTTTTTTCTCTGTGGGTAAAGTATTCAAAGGGGATGCCATCTCCGTTTTGTTAACCGGGATGGGGGCCGATGGGGCGAAAGGCTTAAAGGAGTTACGTTCGCTTGGCGCCCGCACCATCGCTGAAGCGGAAGAGACGTGTGTAATTTACGGAATGCCGCGGGTTGCCGTAGAGATGGAGGCGGTGGAATACATTTATCCGCTGGATCGTATTCCCGGACTATTATGTAGTCTGGTCAATCAAGGAACAATCTCGTCTTAGAAACGCAGGTATTGGTTGGCTTTCAAACTCTACTGTGCTCCATCGGATAAAAAGACAATTGGAGGACAAAAATGAGTTTATGGAGACTGTTGGAGAATAAAATAAATGAGATTCCCACTTTACCTGTGGTCGCATGTAAAATTATTGAGATTCTAGATAATCCCCGCTCTTCTGCGAATGATCTGGAGAAGGTTATTAGCATTGATCAGTCTTTAACCACTAGAGTGTTGAGACTGGTTAACTCCGCTTATTATGGTTTTCCCCGCCGAATTACTACTGTGGCCCAAGGAGTAGTCATATTAGGATTTGATGTTATTAAGCATCTGACATTATCCGTTTCAATCGCGGACATTTTTCGGCTAAAAGGGAATAGTCCGATTTTTGACCGTTCATCCTTGTGGAAGCACTCCGTAGGCACTGCGGTTTGTGCGAAACTTTTAGCCCGGAAGGCTTCCCTACCCTTGTTGGAAGAGGCTTTTATCGCAGGTCTACTCCATGATGTAGGGATTGTAATCATTGATTACTATTTTCCAGAAAAATTTGTGGAAATATTGGAAATGATGGAGAGAGAGCATATTCCTCTGCTCAATGCCGAACTAAAGGTATTAGGTTTTACTCATGCCTTGGTGGGAAAGTTGGTCGCGAAAAAATGGAATTTTCCGGACCTGCTGGTGGAGACGATTGGTTATCATAATAAACCTTTTCAGCACGACAACTACTGCGCCAATATTGCCTTGGTTTATGCGGCCGATGCCCTCTGTCGCCAGTTCGGGGAGGGAGCGGATGGAGATACAACCGATTGGCGTTTGGAGACGGAAGTGTGGTCTTGGTTAGGCTTGCCTTGGTCCGAAAGGCAGGAAGTCTTCCAGGAGATGAGTAAGGAGATTAAGAAGGCGGCGGAATTTGTGAACCTGGTTCCTTTAAGGACGGGATAGGGTGATATACCTAGGAAATTGATGGGGTGGTTTATTAGAGATGCAATTAGTTGACTTGGAAACAAAGACCCTGGTAGAATTGCAATCAATGGCTAGTGAGTATGGAATCGAGAATTATACTAGATATCGGAAGCGGGAACTGATCTTTGAATTATTAAAGGTCTTGGCTACACAAGAGGGGCGGATTTTTTCCCAGGGAATTATTGAGATTCTGCCGGAGGGTTTTGGCTTTTTGCGGGTGGAGAATTACTTGCCCGGACCGGATGACATCTATGTTTCCGTCTCGCAGATTCGCCGTTTTCACTTGCGGACCGGAGATCTCGTAGCCGGACAGGTACGTCCGCCGAAAGAAGCGGAACGATATTTTTCTTTATTAAGGATTCAGGCGATCAATTATCAAGATCCTGAAGAATACCGGCATCGCACTTTTTTTGAGGAACTAACGCCAATCTACCCTCAGGAGCGTATACCTTTGGAGACCAATGGGAAAGAATTAGCCATGCGTTTGGTTGACCTCATTGCGCCTATTGGGAAGGGACAACGAGGTTTAATTGTCGCCCCTCCCAAAGCGGGGAAGACAACTCTGCTTAAGAAGATTGCCCATAGTATCACCAACAACCTTCCTGACACACATCTAATTGTGCTCTTGATTGATGAGCGCCCGGAAGAAGTAACGGATATGCTCCGGTCGGTCCAGGGGGAAGTAGTTAGTTCAACCTTTGATCAACCTGCAGATAATCATGTGCGCGTAGCGGAGATGGTCTTGGAGAGGGCTAAACGCTTGGTGGAACTGAAAAGAGATGTGGTTATTCTCTTGGATTCCATTACCAGACTAGCCAGGGCGTACAACCTGGTTGAGCCGCCCAGTGGTAGAACACTCTCTGGCGGAGTTGACCCCGGAGCCTTACACAAGCCAAAAAGATTCTTTGGGGCGGCCCGTAATATTGAAGAAGGCGGAAGCCTGACTATTATGGCCACTGCCCTGATTGAGACCGGTAGCCGAATGGATGACGTCATTTATGAGGAGTTTAAAGGCACCGGCAATATGGAACTTCATCTGGACCGTAAATTAGCCGACCGCCGTATCTTCCCGGCCATTGACATTATGCGATCCGGAACGCGTAAAGAAGAGCTCTTACTGAATACCAAGGAATTAGAGATGACCTGGGTTTTACGAAAACTCTTAAGTTCCTTGGGACCGGCAGAAACCATGGAGCTGATCTTGGACAGGATGAACCATACCGCCTCCAACGAGGAGTTGCAGGAGTTAATCCTGAATTCATCTTTTGCGGAGAATGTATTGACGAAGAGACAAAGAGAGAATGGAGGTTGACTATCCCTGACGGGATAGTTTTTTATTTGAAATAGAAAGAGAAAAGCAGTTTGGCGCCGTGTGGTGACAGAAAATTTTTCTATGGTTAGGTAAATGACGGAAGAGAAAAAATAGGCGTGAACATGCGCTTAAAGGGCAAAGCGAAGAATGAAACAGGAAGAAAAACCTTGATATTCGGTTTATCGTTTCCAAAAACCATGAAAATTTATGAAATCGTTTTTTTTTGACCTAAATTAAGCCGGAGGCAAGCAGGGACGTTCTTGTCATCATAGAAAAAAGGTTTTACAATGAAACTAAGGTCAGGAAAGGTCAAGAAGAGGTGTAAGCAATGCGTTCATTATCTGACCTAATTGAACAGTATCTACGTGAGCAATTGAAAAAAGTAGAAACCCTGGAAATACAACGAAGAGAATTGGCGCGGATGTTTCGTTGCGTCCCCTCTCAGATTAATTATGTTTTAGAGACACGGTTCACTATAAACCATGGTTTCTTAGTGCAAAGCCGAAGGGGGGGCGGGGGATTCATCCGGATTACCCGGCTTAATTGGGAACCTGGAGAAGAATTCTCCGAAATTCTCGAAGAATTACTGGAGATCGGGGTTTCTCAAGAAGAAGCGGAATTGATTCTGAAAAGACTGATCCAAACCGCAGTTCTCGAATATGAGGAAGCCGTTTTACTGAATCAAGTATTACAGGATGTGCTGATTAATGAAGCGGAAAGAAACGGTCTGGGCGGCGAGGAACAGAATCAACTGCGAGCCAGAGTCTTGCGGGCACTGCTCCTTTTTGTCTCTGGCAGAGCTCACGCGCGCTGACACGCGGGTGAGGGAGTATTGAAAGGAGGTAAAGTGAATGTGGTGTGAACGCTGTAGTGAAAGGCCTGCAACTGTACATGTGACTAAAATCGTAAATGAACAAAAAACCGAAATGCATTTGTGTGAGGTTTGCGCGCAGGAAACCGGCGGCGATTTGGGGTTCTTATTCGAACAGAATTTTTCCTTCCCGAATCTTCTGGCCGGCCTCTTGAACAGTGAAAGTCTTTTTCCTAGTGGAGTATTAAGTGGATCCCCGTTGCAACAAGGGGTTAAGTGTTCTTCTTGTGGATTGACCTTCTCTGATTTTCGTCAAGTCGGTCAGCTAGGGTGTAGTGAATGTTATAGAGGATTCGGTCCCAGTCTTGATCCGTTATTAAAGAGAATACATGGCAGTACAGTTCATGTTGGCAAGGTACCGAGAAGAACCGGAGGTAAGGTGCGCGTCCGCAAAGAAATTGAGGAGCTACGGAAGAAACTGCAGCAGGCGATTAGTAAAGAAGCCTATGAAGAGGCCGCCCGGATCCGGGATGAAATCAAAGCCAAAGAGAAGGAGTTATAGGGAGCTATTACGGAAGGTGGTGTTTTCATGTCGCTTCAAGACAAGAAGGCTCAATTGATTCCTGCCTGGATCAGAAGTTCCGGCCCTGAGGGCGAGGTAGTCTTAAGTAGCCGGATCAGGCTGGCCAGAAATTTGAAGAATATACCCTTTCCTCATTATGCGGGGGAGAAAGCGCTGGAAAATGTCTTGGACCAAGTGGAAAAGGCTATTGCTCTATCAAGTAATAAGAAGAATATCCGCGCACTGAATCATAGGCTAAAACTTACTCGTTTGGATTCATTAAGTCAGTTGGAGCGGTTGGTTTTAGTAGAAAAGCATCTAGTCAGCCCAAATTTGATTAACCACCCCGCTCATCGTGGTGTGGTCACCAATGACGATGAGACGCTTGCCGTCATGGTAAATGAAGAGGACCATATTCGCATCCAAATCCTCACTCCCGGTCTGGAATTGGAAGGAGCTTGGGAGACGGCTAATGAGATTGATGACTTTTTTGAGGCTTCATTGGAGTATGCCTTCGATGAGACCAGGGGCTTTTTAACCTCTTGCCCAACTAATCTAGGTACCGGACTAAGGGCTTCGGTCATGGTGCACCTGCCCGGACTGGTGATGGTGGATCAAGCGAAAAAGGTCCTCTCCGCCCTGCCTCAGGTAGGATTGAATGTCCGGGGGATCTATGGAGAGGGCACGGAGTCCAAAGGTAATTTATTTCAAATTTCCAATCAGGTTACTCTGGGGCATAGTGAAAGTGATTTAATCAGTAACTTGCTCTCCTTGACCAAACAAGTTATAGACCAAGAAAAGGCTGTGCGGGAAGGGCTAATAAAAGAATCTAAAGTACAGATGGAAAATAAAGTATATCGGGCTTACGGAATACTGACTCAAGCTCGCATCATCTCCTCTGATGAGGCCATGCGGTTGCTTTCCGATGTTTTGCTGGGGATCGAGTGCGGTTTAATCACGGATGTGCCAGCAAAGAAGGTCAAGGAATTAATTCTGCTAATTCGAATCGCTATTTTGCAGCAGTTAATCGGCAGGGAAATGACAGCCGAAGAACGGGATTATTACCGCGCGGTGGTGATTAGGGACCATCTCAAAGGGTAAATTATTTAAGTACGGGTTTATAAGTTATCCTCCCTACCGGGGAAGACGTTTTCCGGGTAGATAGTAAGAAAAAAGAGGTGAGTTGGGATGTTTGAAAGATTTACGGAAAGAGCGCGGAAAGTGGTGTTGCATGCGCAAAAGGAAGCTATTAGGCTAAGACACAATGTCGTAGGCACAGAGCACCTTCTTTTGGGGTTGGTTCAAGAAGGTGAAGGGATTGCCGGTCGTGCTCTACAAGGCCTGGAGATAGATTTATCGAAAGTCCGGAGTGAAGTGGAGAAGATCATCGGGATCGGCGATCAGATGATCATCGGGGAGGTGCCTTTTACCCCTCGGGCAAAGAGGGTACTGGAGATGGCTTTTGATGAAGCTCGGCAATTGGGGCATAATTATATCGGCACCGAACATATCCTCTTGGGACTAATTCGTGAGGGTGAGGGAGTGGCCGCGCAGGTTCTGAAGAATCTTGGTGTGGATTTAGAGAACGCAAGAAAACAGGTGATGAGTTTATTGGGAGGCGCGGTCGGCGCTGGGCTCTCCGGCAAGACGGGAGGGCCAAACAAAACGCAGACTTTAAACCAGTTTGGACGGGATCTAACGGAATTGGCCAGAATCGGGAAGTTGGATCCGGTGATCGGCCGGGCAAAGGAGATTGAACGGGTTATACAGGTTCTATCCAGAAGAACAAAGAACAACCCGGTCTTAATAGGAGAACCTGGTGTGGGAAAGACCGCCATCGCAGAAGGCTTAGCCCAGAAGATTATTAACGGAGATATCCCGGAGATTCTGAAAAATAAAAGGGTAATCACCCTTGACCTGGGGGCGATGGTCGCCGGCTCCAAATACCGTGGTGAATTTGAGGAACGTATGAAAAAAGTGATGGAAGAGATCAGGAACGCCGGTGACGTTATTCTCTTTATTGATGAGTTGCATACCTTGATCGGCGCCGGAGCGGCGGAAGGCGCCATCGACGCAGCCAATATTCTAAAACCCGTTTTAGCCCGAGGCGAGCTGCAGTGTATCGGCGCCACCACTTTAGACGAGTATAGAAAGCATATTGAAAAAGACGCAGCTTTAGAGCGCAGGTTTCAGCCGATTGTCGTCGGCGAACCGACCAAGGAAGAATCTGTGGAAATCCTTAAGGGGCTACGGGACAGGTATGAAGCGCATCACAGAGTAAAAATCACCGATGATGCGATTGTGGCGGCAGTCACCCTTTCGGATCGCTATATATCCGACCGTTTTCTTCCTGACAAAGCCATCGATCTGATGGATGAGGCCGCATCCAAAGTACGGATGCAGACTACCATCACACCACCTAACCTGAAGAGTTTGGAAGATGAGATCCTCCAAGTGCAAAAGGAGAAGGAGGCCTCGATCGGCAATGAAGAGTTTGAACAAGCGGCCAAACTCCGTGATAAGGAACAACAGTTACGCGCCAAGCTGGAAGAGGAGAAAAACTCTTGGAAGAATCAGCAGGGCCGGGAAGAACCTATGGTGACAGAAGAAGAAATAGCACAGGTCGTCTCTAGCTGGACGGGGGTGCCGGTCACTAAATTGCAGGAAGGCGAGGCCGAACGACTGCTACGGCTGGAAGAGATTCTGCATGCAAGGGTTGTAGGCCAAGATGAGGCTGTAGACGTAGTCTCCAGGGCTGTTCGCCGGGCCAGAGCGGGTTTGAAGGATCCGAAGCGGCCGATTGGTTCGTTTATTTTTCTCGGACCGACCGGGGTTGGAAAGACTGAATTGGCTAGAGCGTTGGCTGAGGCGCTCTTTGGGGACGAGAATGCCATGGTCAGGATTGATATGTCCGAGTATATGGAGAGACACGCTGTCTCCCGCCTGGTAGGTGCTCCTCCGGGGTATGTAGGATATGACGAAGGAGGACAATTAACAGAGAGGATAAGGAGAAAGCCTTACAGTGTAGTGCTCTTGGATGAGATTGAAAAAGCCCATCCTGAGGTCTTTAATATCCTGCTACAAGTCTTGGAGGATGGAAGATTGACTGATTCCCAAGGACGTACAGTTGATTTTAAAAATACCGTCTTAATTATGACCTCGAATGTGGGCGCGAACCTGATTGACCACTCTACAACCATTGGTTTTCAGATTGATCGGGATGAAGAGCAAGGTAATTACGAGCGTATGAAAGATCGGGTGCTGGACGAGTTAAAACGAACCTTCCGTCCGGAGTTTCTAAACCGTCTTGATGAGGTGATTGTCTTCCGTTCCCTATCTATGGAACAACTGGAGTCCATTGTCGATCTGATGTTGGAGAAAGTCTATGAACAACTCGGAGAGAAAGAGCTCCATCTTGAGATGGACAAAGAAGTGAAAGCCATTCTTTCCAAAGAAGGATATGATCCGGCGTTTGGCGCCAGACCACTGCGCCGCGCTATTCAAAGATTGATTGAAAATCCCCTTGCTGATGAGCTGCTGAAGGGGAACTTTAAACCGGGAGACCGTATCAGGGCAGTAGCGAAAGAGGGGAAGATCCAATTTATTAAAGCCTGACCGGCGAGGACCGCTCTATCGGAGAAGCGGGCCAGGCTTAGTTCGGGACTGACGTGTGAAAAACCGGGTTTTAAAAAGGGGTCACGGAAAAATCCTTCCAGTATGGAAGGATTTTTCCGTTATTATCAGAATATTTGTCATAACAACCGGTATTTCTTCTTGAACAACTTTTTCAGAAAAAACAGGAGGAATTCTGCTTTTACCGGTGAGGGAGGAAAAATGGGCGTTTTCTATGTATGCCGGGAGTGCGGTTACGAGTCCCTAAAATGGTTGGGCCGCTGTCCCTCGTGTGACGGCTGGAATACACTGAGCGAGATCACTCAAGAAACGGCGAAGAAGAAAGAGCGAAGGCGGAGTGAAAGTGTGCTGCTGACCCTCGGCGAAGACCTCCCCGAGAGCTTTAACCGGGTACAGACCGGGGAGGCTGATTTAGACCGGATCCTCGGCGGTGGAGTAGTTCCCGGCTCACTGATTCTATTAGGTGGAGAGCCTGGGATCGGCAAGTCCACTCTACTTTTGCAGACCGCAGCCGGTCTCGCTGAAAACTATGGAAAGGTGATTTATGTAAGCGCCGAAGAATCCGCTTCTCAGGTCGGAATCAGAGCCGAACGCCTCGGTTTATTGAGCGCCTCCTTAAACGGTGAGTTGTTACTGTCTCAGGAAAATGAGGTTGAATACTTACTTGCTGAGGCCAGAGAGGTTAAACCAAAGGTCTTAATCGTCGATTCCATTCAAACCATGCGTTCAACTGTGGCTTCCGGGTTACCTGGTTCTCCTTCGCAGGTGAGAGAGGTTGTACAGGCCTTAATGGAATATACTAAAGAGAGCGAGATCATCTGTTTTTTGGTGGGGCATATTACCAAAAGTGGTCTTTTGGCTGGGCCTAAGTTAGTAGAACATATGGTGGACGCGGTTTTATACTTTGAAGGGGATAAAAGATACTCCTATCGTATACTGAGGGTAACCAAGAACCGGTTTGGCTCTACACAGGAGATTGCTTTATATGATCTAACCGATCGGGGATTACTTCCTGTCCTGAACCCTTCTGCGGCTTTTCTGGCTGAACGCTATACAGCGCAAAGCGGAACGATTGTTACGCCAATCTTAGAAGGGAACCTCCCTTTGTTGATTGAGATTCAAACCCTGATTGCCAAAGGTAGCTACGGTACGCCCAGGCGGCTGGTCTCCGGGCTGGATAGCCAGCGGGTGGCCATGGTGCTAGCTGTGTTGGAACGGAGGGTGGGTTTGCCGGTCTCCACTGATGATGTCTACGTGTCGGTCATTGGGGGTATTCGTACGGAAGAGCCGGCCACCGACACCGCTGTGGCTTTGGCTTTGGCTTCGAACTATTATGAAGAGCCACTTCCCTGGAATTTAGTGGCTTTGGGGGAAATAGGGCTGACCGGAGAAATCAGGCGGGTAGGGGGCGGACAACGTAGGTTGCTTGAGGCTAGAAGACATGGGTTTTCCCGTGTGGTTCTACCCCGTAGTATGATCGAGGAGATACAATTAGACGGGTTGGAAGTCATCGGTGTGAGCACAGTTCAAGAGCTATTGGCAGAAATCTTTAAAAGGGGGGGATAAACTGTGGCAGAAGAGGAAGTTAGTAGTCTATTGAAAGCTTTACGTATCTTAGCGCCAGGGACAGTATTGTACGAAGGACTTGAAAATGTATTACGGGCCAGAACCGGGGCGTTGATTGTGGTCGGAGATTCCGAGGAGGTTATGAAGGTAGTTGACGGCGGGTTTTACATAAATGCCGATCTCAATCCGTCCAGCCTTTATGAGCTGGCAAAGATGGACGGGGCCATTATTCTGAGTAGTGATGCCAGAAAAATCATTTTTTGCAATGCTCATCTCACCCCTGATCCGATGATTCCCACGACTGAGACGGGAACCAGGCACCGTACGGCCGAACGGGTAGCAATTCAAACCGGGGAATTAGTGATCGCCATTTCACAACGGCGTAATGTGATTACTCTGTACAAAGGGAATGAACGGCATATCCTGAGAGACATTGGAACCATTTTGGCCAAGGCTAATCAAGCTCTGCAGACTTTGGGGAAATACAAAAGCGTCTTGGATCAGGCTCTTGTTAACTTGAGTGCTTTGGAGTTTGAGGACTTGGTTACTCCTGTTGATGTCTGTACCGTCATCCAAAGAACGGCCATGGTGATTAGGATCTCGAAAGAAATTGAACAGTACGTTTATGAATTGGGGCATGAGGGAAGACTAGTTAATATGCAGTTGGAAGAGTTAATGTTTGACATTGAGGCTGAGGGACTCTTGGTTATGAAGGACTATTTACCGTCTTTAGATCATGTGGAAAAGGTGCACGCGGAGTTGTCATCCTGGACTTATGAAGAACTTTTGGACCTCAATGCCATCGCTAAATTTCTTGGATTCGCCGGACAAGTGAACATGGAAGCCTCCATTACGCCCCGGGGGTACCGTATCCTAAGGAAGATACCGCGCCTTCCTTTGCCTGTCATTGAAAATTTGGTGCGCACCTTTGGTGATTTACAGAATATTGTGGGCGCCTCCATTGATGAACTCGATGATGTAGAGGGAATTGGCGAAGTGAGGGCTAAATCCATCAAGGATGGACTGCGCCGCTTGCGCGAACAAGTGCTCTTGGATCGGCATATCTAGGGTTAGCTGGTTATGCCTTGTTTGTCTTCGCTGGTTACCCGTGTTGGATGTGTGTGGGGGATAGGAATATATAATACTTTTTCGGCCAAAATCAGCCGGTTTTTTTAAAAAAGTATTGACTTTCTGCTTTATATTTGTTAAAATTTATAGTTCTTGACATAATGCCGCTCCCTATGTTATAATATTTTAAGAATAAATTTGGAGGGAGCCGGATGTTCAATATTGGAGATCGGGTCGTCTACCCTATGCATGGAGCCGGGGTTATTGAAGGCATAGAAGAAAAAGACCTTGGAGGGAATATAGAAGAGTATTATATAATTAAATTAACCATGGGTGAAATGAAGGTCATGATCCCTGTATCCAATGTGGACCTGGTGGGCATTAGGGAAGTAATCAGTGAAGACGAAGTTGATAAGGTTTTTGAGGTTCTAAAAGGGGAAAACACCAAGATGTCTTCAAACTGGAACCGCCGGTACCGGGCTAATATGGAGAAGATTAAGTCCGGCAGCATCTTTGAAGTGGCCGAGGTGGTCAGAAATCTTTCTCTACGCGACCGGGAAAAAGGGCTCTCCACCGGCGAAAGAAAAATGTTGGAGAATGCCAGGCAAATTCTGTTAAGCGAGTTGGTTTTAGCCCAGAACCTGGCAGAGGAGCAAGCCGAAGCTCTACTGGAAGAATGTTTTAATTAACGTCAGGGATGACCTGGCGGTTTTTTTTTAAATAATTTCCAAAATTTATAAAAGGCGAATCTATAAAGACTGGGGATAAAAGGAATCCATTTTGGGTAGTTTATTCAGAAAGGAGGTGGATTTTTTTGTTTCTACGGATATTTTTATTCTTATCTGGAATTACAGGCAGCATATTGGGTCATCATTTGTTTTCTTTATTCTTCCCTAACCTGCAGGGAACTTATGATTTGATCAGTGTCTTGGTTGGGGTGGGAATGGGCGTACTTATATCTTATATAATTTATCACTTTTTCTGGACCCATGTGGAAGAAGCCTTTCAAAGGGCTACTGCAGCTGAGTTGATTGCAGGTTCTTCCGGACTGCTCTTTGGGTTGGTCATCGCTGGATTGATCACCCTCTCTTTACCCCTTACTGAATTACCCGTGTTAACCGGAATTCTGTCGGCCTTATTTATTCTTTTGTTCTGTACGGGACTGGCCACCACGGTTACACTGAAAAAGAAGGAGGAATTTTTTTCTTTTTTTGGCAGTTTACCTAAAAGCTTCGAGCGGGAAAAATATAAGAGCAACCGGATGAATACGAGAATTACATATAAAGTGCTTGATACCAGCAGTATAATTGACGGTAGGATTGCCGATCTCTGTCAAACCGGTTTTTTAGAAGGAGTTTTAATTGTTCCGGGGTTTGTCCTGACGGAGTTACAGAGGATAGCGGATTCTTCAGATTCGCTAAAACGTAACCGGGGCCGACGCGGGTTGGATATCTTAAATAAAATGCAAAAAGAGCCCTATGTCTCCATCCGGATTTATGATCAAGATTTCGAGGATGCGACTGACGTCGATATTAAGCTGGTCCGTTTGGCCAAAGCGCTTGACGCGAAGGTGATCACGAATGATTATAACTTGAATAAAGTTGCTGAGCTTTATGGTGTCCCTGTGTTGAATATTAATGAATTATCCAATGCCATCAAACCCATTATTCTCCCGGGAGAAGATGTTTTGGTGCAAGTGATTAAGGACGGAAAGGAATATGGACAAGGGGTGGCATACCTGGAAGACGGCACCATGATTGTTGTGGACGGGGGAAGGCAGTACATTGGCGAGGAGATTATGGTCGGGGTGACCAGTGTGCTGCAGACGGCCGCCGGCCGAATGATCTTTGCCAAACCCAAAGAGCCTGTACCTAAGCCTACGAGCTCCATATCGTAAGCCCGTGTTTTGACCGATCTAGTGTGGACTGTCTCTGAGACAGTCTTTTTTATACTACGGCTTTCAAAATTGATTCTTCTAAAAATCCGCCTGGTTTAGCTTGCATAGGGTTTGAAGATCTTTGGGGCCGGGTGGAATAATCCCCGGATTTTGCAGGAACAAAGGAAAAAAAAAAGAATAAGTCCAGTAAAAACAGACAGGTGTTGAAGAATGAGAAGAGATGATCGACAGATTATTGCCATTATTCCGGCAGGGGGCTTCAGTCGGCGGATGGGCGGAGAAAAGGGAAAGCTGCTCTTGCCCTTGAGAGGCGAACCGGTCTTCTCCATTATGCTGCAGGCCTTGAATATACCGGAAATAGAGGCTTTTTTTATTCCCGTCACTGAAAGAGACAAAGATGAAATCAGTAGAATTGTTTTTTCTGGTAAATTCTGGCGAGAAAACGATTTAGCGGCGAAGGTCACTTTTTGCACAGGCGGCCTGACCAGACAAGAATCGGTCTACTCCGGGCTGCTGGCCGCCGAAGAATGGGATGGATGGCGGGTTCCGGTAGAAAAACGGATCGTGGTGATCCACGACGCCGCTCGTCCGTTGGTGGAACCGGAATATATCTATAAAACAATCAAGGCGGCGATGGATTTCGGCGCGGCCGTGCTGGGAGTTCCGGTGAAAGACACCATAAAAGTAGTGGAGGATGGCTATATTCAAAAAACACTGCCGCGAAATACGTTATGGTCCATACAGACACCACAGGCATTTACCTGGTCGGTGATCCGGGCAGCTCACGAAGGCGCGAAAGAAACAGGTTTTACCGGTACGGACGATGCTTCCCTGGTGGAACAGATGGGAAAGCCCGTCCGCTTGGTGGAGGGTTCTTATAAGAATATAAAGATTACTACACCGGAGGATCTACATTTGGCTGAGGCTTTGTATGTAAAAGAAGACAGGGAACCGGGGATGGCCGCTTCTGTGGTGGACAGGTATGAAGAGATGCGGGTGGGGCAAGGCTTTGATGTGCACCGGTTGGTAAAAGGGCGCCCCTTAATCCTGGGCAATGTCGAAATTCCTTATGAGTTTGGTTTGGATGGACATTCCGATGCGGACGTAGCAATTCATGCCCTTATTGATGCTCTGCTGGGCGCGGCTGGTCTGGGCGATATCGGTGAGTTGTTTCCCGATACAGACCGGCAGTACAAGAATATTGACAGTGGGATTTTATTAAAAGAAGTTCTTCAACTACTGAGGAGGAAAAAGATATCAGTGGTCAATATCGACCTGACGATCATCGCGCAACGCCCCAAGTTGGCCGTTTATCGTCGGCAGATCAGAGAAAAGTTAGCCGGACTATTGGGAATAGAGAAAGAGGATGTCAGTGTGAAGGCTACTTCCACCGAAGGGTTGGGATTTGCCGGCCGGGGAGAGGGAATTGCTGCGCAGGTAGTGGCGTTGGTGAAGAAGATTTCAGACCGGCCTTGCTGTACAAAATCGGATATGCTATGATAAATATGGAGTTAAATTCAATAATTATTAGAGGGGTGCTCCGATGGGCGGGGCTGAGATTATACCCTTAGACCTGATCCGGGTAATGCCGGCGTAGGAAAGAGAATATAGCCCCCGAATGGTGGGTTTTTCTTTTTTTGGGCCTCCGGCGTGGCCGAAGGTTTATCCGGATAGTCCGGGGCATGCTTCGTGGAGGTGTATTCTTTGAAAAAACGGCTTTCGTGTTTATTGCTTTCCCTGTTGGTAATCAGCTGCGCAGTATACGGAAGAGGAGAAAAACTGGTAGTCTATACATATTCCAGTTTTCCAGCGCCTTTAATGGAAGAGATTATAAAGGTCCTTCGGGAAGAGCACGATCTGACCGTAGATTTTAAGTCTTTCTCCGATACCGGACCTTTATTTAACCAGTTAATCCAGGAGAAAGGAAAACCCTACGCTGATGTGGTCATTGGTCTTGATAACAACTACTATCTGCGAGCGGTGCGGGAGGATCTTTTTCAGGCTTACAAACCCCGTGGCGCTCAACAGATCAGGAAGGATCTGATTTTTGATCCGGAGTTTCGCTTAACTCCTTTTGACTTCGGGTATGTGCTTTTTAATTATAACAGCGCCGAACTGGAACAGATCCCCAAAACCCACCAGGAGCTCACCGACCCGGTATATAAGGGCAAAATTATCATCGCCAATCCGATGACTTCCTCTCCCGGGCAGGTTTTTCTCTTAACAACCATTGCGCTCTTTGGTGAAGACGGATACTTGGATTACTGGCGGAAACTAAAAGATAACATCTTGGCCATTACTCCCGGGTGGGATGAAGCCTATGGGATGTATACCATGGGTGAAGCGCCAATCGTCCTGTCTTACGGCGCCAGTCCGGTCTTTCATCTCCTCTATGAGAACACTGAACAATATAAAGCCTTAGTCTTGGATAACTCAGCTTATGCCCAGATAGAAGGTGTTGGAATTGTGAAGGGCGCGAAAAATCCCGACGGCGCAAAAAAACTACTGGACTACCTTCTTTCCACGGAGTTTCAGGCTTTGATCCCGGAGAATCAATTTATGATGCCTGTCCGAACGGATGTGGGATTACCGGAGAGTTTCCGTGTGGCCGCCCAGGCTGACCGCTTACTTAATCTCTCGCCTGAACAAGTAGAAGCTAATTTGGAAAGATGGCTGGCAGCCTGGGAAGAGATGATCAACGAATAAAGGACGGTCGGCGGTGAGACGAACAACCCAAATAACTCTATATCGCCTATGGGGGAATTTCAGACTAAAGGTTAAGGGGACCCTTGCGCCTTACTATGCTTTACTCATCTTGTTTTACCTGCCGGTGATGATGATTATTGCCAAGGCTTTTCTGAGGAGAGGAGCCTTGGCTGAATTTTTGCACTTTCTGAAGTCTCCCGTTTTCATAAATACTCTGATCTTTTCCTGTCAGGAAGCCTTTTTCAGCGCCGTCTGTAGTCTACTGGTGGCTTTACCCGGGGCGTATTTCTTCGGTAAGTATGATTTTCCCGGCAAAAAGTATCTGCGTAGTTTCCTAATTCTCCCTTTCATGTTACCGGGAATCCTCGTGGTCTTGAGTATGGTTGTTTTTTACGGACAAAACGGCGTCCTTAACCGGATGTTGGCTCTCGTGTTTCCAGGGAGGGGCGTGAGGTTTACTTCTTTATATGGATTTTGGGGAATCATCTTAGCCCATGTCTTCTATAACTTCTCCTTTTGTCTGCGCTTACTGGGGGAAAGTTGGGAAAGGATCGATCCCAGGCTGCAGGAGGCCTCCGCCACACTGGGAGCCGGCAGGGTGAGGACTTTCTTTCGGGTAACTCTTCCTTTGTTGGCGCCTACGATCGCTTATCTACTTATCTTGGTTTTTCTCTATTCTTTTCTTAGCTTCACCGTGGTCTTGGTTTTAGGCGGATATTTATATAAAACCTTTGAAGTCTTAATTTATATTGAATATAATAGTCGGCTTAATTTTGACCGTGCCGCCCTGATCGCCGGGGGGCAAATGCTTCTTTTAGGAGGCTTTCTTTACCTGCAGACGTTTTTTGGGCGGAAGATGCAGAAGCAGGCAGTCTTCGGACGTACTCTTCCCAGTTTAACATGGAAGAAGAACCCGCTGGTCACGGCGCTCGCGCTTAGCTATTCTCTTCTTATGGCGCTCTTCTTTACTGCGCCGTTGCTCTCAGTTCTGGTTCGTTCCTTCCGGGAACGGGGTTTACCGGGGGGAGGGTTTACGCTCCGCAATTATCAACAGCTTTTTAGCGACGGTTTCCGGTTTGTCGTGGGGGAGCGTTTTTCTGTTGTGCTTGCAAACAGTCTGGCTTTGTCAGGCACAGTGGCCACCTTGGCTGTAGGTATCGGCTATTATCTGGCGCGCCTCGGACGGGACCGGGCATGGGGTAAGAAAGACCTCTGGCTCCAACTGCCCTTGGGGGTCTCTTTTCTTACTTTTGCTTTTGGCCTGTTTTTGCTGGCCGGAAGAAAGGCGTCGCCATGGTTCTTATTAGTCTGGGCCCAACTCTTTCTGGCGTTTCCTCTGGTCTATTCGATCTTGAGAACCGCCCGCCGGGAGCTGGGGGAAGAACTATTGGAGGCCGCCGCCGTCCTGGGGGCTTCTCCTCATCAGGCATTATGGACCGTAGAACTGCCCATCATGAGGCGGCCTTTGCAGACGGCTTTCGCCTATGCCATGGCGTCTTCCATGGGGGACTTATCTGCTGTACTGGTATTGGGGCAAGGGGAGATTGTAACTCTACCGGTAGCCATCTATCGCTTGATTGGCCATTACCGTTTTGCGCAAGCCACCGCTTTAGGCGCCATCTTCTTACTCCTCTCCTTCCTGGTTTTTTTGTTGATTGAAGGTTATTCACTAAGACAAGCAGAGGGCGCAATAAATGTTGCCGGTCGACGGAGGTGAAGACTGTGAGTCAGGATGTACCGGACAAGGGTATGCTCAGAATTGAATGTAAAAAAAGCTATCCGCGCGCTTCCGGTAGCGCGCCGGAATTTACTTTACAAGCCCGGTTTGGGGTGCAGAGGGAAGAATTCTTTTCCTTGGTAGGGCCCAGTGGGTGCGGAAAGACCACCTTGCTGCGGTTAATCGCCGGGTTGGAGCGACCGGATCAAGGAAGAATCATTTTAAATAATGTAGAGATCACCGATCTTCCGCCGGCCCGGAGAAAGATCGGTTTTGTTTTTCAGGATTATGCCCTTTTTCCCCATTTGACGGTGGAGGAAAACATCGCTTATGGGCTTAAAATTTTAAAACTACCGTCTACAGAAATCAGGTTGAAAGTGGCTGAGTTGTTGGAGATTTTTGCCTTGCAAGGCTTGGCCACTAGAGAGGTGGATCAGCTATCGGGGGGAGAACGACAACGGGTGGCTTTAGCCAGGGCTTTGGCTCCGCAGCCTTTGATTCTCTTATTGGATGAGCCGTTTGCCGCCTTAGATTATGAGTTGCGCCACCGTTTACGAAGAGAACTAAAGGAACTCCAGAAGAATCTGGGTTTTACTGCGATTTTCGTTACTCATCAGCAGGAGGAGGCGCTTTCTTTATCCGACCGGTTGGCGGTGATGAGAAACGGGCGGATTATTCAGATAGGGACGGCGCAGGAAGTGTATGATCATCCCCAAACCAGCTTTGTCGCGGAGTTCTTAGGAGAGGCAAACTTAATTCCCTGCTTGGCGCAGTCTACCCCGGACAACGGATGTTTACGGCTTGAACTTCCAAACCGGAGAAGATTGTGCCTGAACCTTAATGAGGATGCGGTAAGAGGCAAGTCGCTTCCGGGTCGTTACTATTTATTGATCAGACCGGAGGATTTGGTAATTAATCCTCAAACAACAGTCTTTGAAGGAACCATCGACAGACTGGAGTATTATGGGCATTACACCAGAGTGGAGATTAAGACTGCCGGTTTACTTCTCCATGCCATGGTGGGGAAGGGGGTTCCCGGACTTATCCAAGGACGGACCGTGCGGGTGGGATTCCATCTGGACCGCGCCCGGCTGTTGCCAAGGGAAGCTGACCACAGGTAACTGGGCGTTCAGACGTTACAGGAAAAATTTTTCGACAAAATAGAGGAAATTATCAGGCTAAGGATAAATAAAGGTATTAAGGAGAATTATGCGGGGGGTTGGGCAGATGAACCACATAACCGACTTAGGCGGAGAATGGCAACTTCATCCGGTAACGGAGTTCAGCACAATCTGGCTGAATAGGAATGCGCCTGCCGAGGGATGGACGGTTCAGAATCTTCCGGCTCATTGGCAAGAAGAACCGGTCTTCAAAGATTATTCCGGAAAGATGATTTTTAGAAAAGAGTTTTCTATCGTTCCGGAGCAGGAACGCCTTTACCGTCTAGAGGTGGGCGGGGCTTTCTACCGCTACCGGGTTTATCTTAATAATTTTGCTTTGGGTGGCGCGAAAGGCTATTTTTACCCAACCTATTATAATATTACTCCTTATCTGAAAGCAGAAAACCTCTTGGTGTTGGAGGTTGACTCTCCGGAACCAACGATGGATGATCAAGTGCTCACCGGGCTCTTCTCCGGCTATATTGGGTTTCCGGACAAATATAATCCGGGAGGAGTTTGGCGGCCGGTTAGGATCCTTACTTCCGGACCCGCCTATTTCGATGATTGGCGGCTTAGTACGGTAGAATTATCTAATGATCGGTGTAAGCTGCTTCTGCAGACCCGTATTTATGCTTCACGCGTGGCAAAAGTCAAGATAAAATTAGTTTTGCAGCCTCATAATTTTGAGGGGCCGGAGTTTGTATCCGAATTCGCTGTCAATCTTGGGCCGGGTATAAATGAGTTTAGAGAGAGTATTGAAGTAACCGGGGTTTGCCCTTGGTGGACATGGGATCTGGGAGATCCCAACCTCTACAAAGTTGATCTAAGTCTGGTAGAGGGTGAAGAGGTTTGGGATCAACGCAGAGATCTGTTTGGGGTGCGTACTTTTGAGCTGAAAGACTTTATCCCCTATTTGAACGGGGAGCGGATCTTCATCAAAGGGTCTGCTTATCTTCCTGTCGAAGTCTATCCGGCGAAGCTGAACAGAGAGGTTTTTCGCAAAGATCTGGCCCTGGCCAAAGAGAGTAACCAGAATGCTTTGCGCTGTTATAAACATATTGAACCAGTGGAGTTTTATAAGGCCACGGATGAGGCGGGAATTTTGGTTTGGCAGGATTTTCCAATAAACTTGGGCTATCCCGGAGACGCGGTCACAGAAGTCCTCAACCAGGGAACTGAAATGGTAAAAATGCTTTATAATCGTGCTTCTGTGGTGGTCTGGTCTCTTGGTAACCTCAGCGGCTATGAGGAGGGGTCTGAATTAACCGGGGGGAAACGAGCGTATCTTGCCTTGAAGGGACTCTCCGAACGGGTGGGAAAGAGTCTGCGGGAGATTGATCCTACCCGGGCAGTGGTACCTTTTTCCGGCAGAAGAGGAATGTCGGCTGGCACTACTACAGATTTGGGGTTCGGGTGCGGTGTGATTGACGGCGAAGGCGGGTTATTCAAGTTTGATCAGTACCGTACCGGTTTGTCCCGGAAAGCGATTAGGTTCGTCTCCTGGTTCGGCGCGCCCAGTACTTCGACTCATGAAGCAATGGTCTTTCCTCTGGAAAGAACCGATGCCCAGAGACGGGAGGCTTTGGGAGTTAAAGAAGAGACGCCGGTGAAGAAAGCGCAAGAGGCGGCCTTGGCCAGTCAGGAATATCAAGGCGAGGTCCTCCGGTTCTATATTGATCGTCTCCGGTATCATAAATATAATCCCACTGGGGGAATGTTCTTCTTTTGCCTACGCAGTATTTTACCGGGGGCTTTCTGGTCCGTTATTGATTCGGCGGGAAATACCAAGAAAAGCTATTACACTGTAAAGCTCTGTTATAGACCGCTTTATGTCTTTGCCCTTCTGAAGAAGGCTGTTTACCGTCGGGGAGAATTGTTGCAGTTTCCAATCTGCTTTAGCAATGATCGGCACGACGAAAGGCCTTCGGTAGGAGTCAAAGCCCGGTTGATTGATGCCGACGGACAATTGGTCTGGAAGGACCAGTGGAGTGTTACCCCAGTGCCGGATGGTGAGACTGTTGTTTTGGGTAATGTCTCGGTCATGCTGATGAAAAGCGGCGAGTATACTCTGGAGATCACTTGGGAAGATGAAGAGAGCGTGGAAAACAGGTATCAAGTCTATGTAAAATAAGAGCTTCTTGATCCCCGTAGCTTCAAAAGGACGATCAAACGTTAAGCCCTGTACAGATAGGTACAGGGCTTAACGTTTGTTTTATCTATCAAAATCTGTGGAAATAGGTGATATGAATATGTGGAGGATTTAACTTTTAAAAGAGCGTAACCATGGCCCAGTACAGAGAGGGGAAGTTTGTTCCAGGATAAGTAGCATCCAACTTTTCGCATAAAGCGCAAAAGTGCTAAATATTTAATAAAAATTGCTTTATAAAGTATTATGTAATATAATTAGTATACCGGTTTAGCACCTGAATATTGCTGAGGAGTGAAAAAATGGAAAGAACGGTTCAAGAAAGCATGAAACAGTTAATAATCGGGGAAGCACTCCCCAACATCCCCTGGGAAGAGAAACCAGCCGGATGCCAGGACGTGGTTTGGCGATCAAAGAAAAATCCCATTATTCCCCGGGATTTGTTACGGACTTCAAATAGTATCTTCAATAGCGCGGTCGTTCCTTTTCAGGGAAAGTTTGCCGGTGTGTTCCGGTGTGACGACCGTCGTCGGCGGATGCAGATCCATAGCGGCCGGAGCGACGACGGGATTAACTGGGTGATCAAAGAGGAACCCATCAACTTTATCTGCGCTGATCCGGAGATTGCCGAGTTCACTTATGGACGATATGACCCACGGGTCTGCTGGATCGAGGACCGTTACTATGTCACCTGGTGTAATGGGTATAAAGGGTATCCTACGATTGGTCTGGCTTATACCTATGATTTTGAAGAATTTCACCAGCTGGAGAACGCCTTTTTACCTTTCAACCGAAATGGGGTGCTTTTCCCCAGAAAGATCAAGGGGAAATATGCTATGTTGAGCAGACCCAGTGATAATGGGCATACTCCTTTTGGTGATATTTTCTACAGTGAAAGCCCTGATTTATGTTATTGGGGAAAACACCGTTATGTGATGGGCGCTACCACCGGGTGGCAAGCAACGAAGATCGGGGCTGGTCCGACTCCGATTGAGACCACCGAAGGATGGTTACTGATCTACCACGGAGTTCTCACCTCTTGTAATGGTTTTCTGTATAGCGCCGGCGCCGCTCTGCTTGACTTAGATGAGCCTTGGAAAGTGATCCACCGTACCTCATCATATATTATTTCTCCACAAACGATCTATGAAAATGTGGGAGATGTGCCGAATGTAGTCTTTCCTTGCGCCGCTCTGTGCGATGCTGCTACCGGTAGAATCGCCATTTATTATGGGGCAGCAGATACAGTAACTTGTTTAGCCTTTGCCCAAGTTGAGGAGTTGATCGACTTTATTAAGGAAGACGCGAAGAAATAGAGGATTGCAGGGAAAGAGATCGGGACTGTCTCTGTGAGTAAGGGCTGGATAAAGTGCCTGATGCCTCTGGAAAGAGTAATTTTGCTGGCAAGACGAGTTTCAAGAGGGGAAGGAAGGTAGAACTCATGGCCATTACCATTAAGGATCTTGCGAAGTTGGCTAATGTTTCAAAAGGCACTGTTTCCCGGGTGATTAACGGTAGCTCCGGAGTAGGGGCGGAGACCAGACAACGAATTTTAAAACTCATTAAGGATCTGGATTATCAACCGAATATTTCCGCCCGAGGGTTGGCAGCCAAGCGTTCATATAATATCGGTATGATTATTCCCCACACAGGCAATTACTCCTTGTCTAGTTCCTATTGGTCCGCATTGCTTACCGCCGTTAATGAGCAGGTGATGGCGAGAGGCTATAACCTTTTGTTCTCCACAGCCCGGGCTCAGGATGATGTGGCCTCCTCCTACCGGACAATTTTAAAAAGGCGCTGTGCAGATGGGTTGATTATCGGCGCCGATCAATTTGGCGAGGAACACCTGGCTGAATTATTGACTATGGATTTCCCCTTCGTCACGGTAGGCAAGACACCGAACAACTCTGTTTACTATGTTGATGTGGACAATCGGGGCGGCGCCCGTCAGATGACAGAGTACCTGCTCGATCAGGGCCACCGGAAGATCGCCTTGTTGACCGGACCTCTGGAATATCCTTATGTTCAAGAGCGGATCCAAGGGTTTAGTCAGGTAATGATGGCGGCGGGGCTTTCTCCGCATCAAATCTTTCATTGCCCTTATCAAATTCAGGCGGCGAAAGAAAAGACAAAAGATCTTCTAAAACTGTTTCCGGAGACAACAGCGATCTTCGCTGCCTGCTCCGAACTGGTGTGGGGCGTAATCAAGGCCGCTCAGGAAATGAAGATAAAGATCCCGGACGATCTGTCACTGGTCTCTTTTGATGATCATCCCTTGTTTGAGGTCTTCTCTCCGGAGATTACCGCAGTCAGCCAACGAATAAATGAAGTAGGGAGAACCGCTGCGGAGCGACTCTTCGAATTAGTAGAAGGCGCCGTCCCGGCCCAGAAAGGGATTGTTTTATCTACTGAAATTATTGTGCGTAGATCATGCGCTAATCGGTGTAAATCTTCACATCCACATTAAAGTTGGGTAAAAGGAAGTGGTCGTGCTGTTCAAAGGAGATCTCTACCGGAACGACGGTTTCTCCGTTTTCCACCACAGCCAGCTCTGAAAGGCGGGTAATCTTACCCCGGTAAGATCTAGAGTAATCCGCCACCGGGCTGATTAAGACGTCTGCTCCGATCTTGACGTCTTTAATGAAGTCTTCCCCTATATTAGCCTCGATGACCAGACTGTCCAGGTTGACAATGGTCATGGCTTTCTTTTCAATGAAGAACAAATCACCTTCGGCGTAGTTGATCTCTGCGACCACACCGTTTTCAAATTTACAAATGACCTGGTCGTTGCGGATAAAACTCTGGTTCAGCTGTTTCTTTAAAATATTTAGTTTCTCTTCTAATAAGGCAATTTTGGCTCTCTGCATTTGGATACTGCTGTATGAGGAGGCTGGTTTCGGCGTCTCTAACGGAGCCGTCTCCGAAGGAGCCGACTTTAGCATTAACTCAGTACGGAGATCTTCGATCTCCTCTTTTTTTTCTTGGCGTAGATGGGCGAGGGATAATTTCAGATCAAAGAGGTTCTTCTCTAAATCCTCCACTTCGGAGCGGGGGATAGCCTCTTTCGCTAAGAGGCGCCGTTTCTTCTCCAATTCCCTTTCGGTTTTTTCTAAATCCATCAGGAGACGCTTAATCTCATAGTCGGTATTTTCGGCCAGACGCTGCTCCTTTTCGGCGATTTCTTCTCTTAATTGCTGGAGAGCGATTTCTTCTTTTCTCAATTCAAAGCGGGCCAGGTTCAGTTCATATTCAGTATTGAGGATTTCAGCGCGATGGACGTCCACATCCAGGGAGAGTAAGGGTTCACCCAGGGTTACTCTCTGTCCAACCTTTACGTATATCTCTTTCACCCTAGCGGAAAAGTCAAAGTTCACACTCATTGCTTCAGTGCCTTTCACTACTCCGAAAGCTTCAATGCTTGGCCTTTCTACCGGCTGTTCCGGTTGATGCTGGTCTGTTTCCGTTTGAGCGAGAGCCCCTTTCGTCTGTTCTTTGGCGCATCCGGTCGCCAAGAGACAGAATCCGGCCAGTCCCAGTAGACAAAGGAGGAAGATCAAAACTGATTTTTTCATTATTCCCACACCTTTCCGTCACGTACATTAATTATCCTCTGGCCGTAGGAGGCGGCCTCCCGGGAGTGTGTAACCTGGACGATGGTCTTTCCCTTTTCCAGATTGATCCGTTGTAAAAGGGCCATCACCTCCATACCGGTTTTGGAATCCAGATTACCGATGGGCTCATCGGCCAGGATTAGATCGGGATCGTTGATTAAGGCGCGGGCGATGGCCACCCGTTGTTGTTGGCCGCCCGATAATTCTCTGGGCGTATGGCGGCGGTGTCCGGCCAGCCCTACAGTTTCCAGGATCTCGTCCAGCTTATCCCGGTAGGACTTGAGACGTTTACCGTCTAGTAAGACCGGGAGTAAGATATTCTCCTCTACATTCAGGTTGGGAATAAGGTTATAAAATTGAAAAACAAAGCCAAAATGCCGTCGGCGTAGGATACTTTCCTCCCGGTCTGTCATGACCGCCAATTCCTTATTTCTAAAGCGGACTCGGCCGGAGGTCGGTTTATCTAATCCACCGAGGAGGTAAAGGAGGGTGCTCTTACCGGAACCGGACGGACCCATAATTGAGACAAACTCTCCTTCCTCGATGACGAGGTTGATATCTTTTAATACCTCTATTCTTAATTCCCCCAAGGTAAACGTCTTATATAGCTTTTCCGTTTCAATAATTGGGGACATATTAATCACCTGCTTTCAGCCTACCGTCACCCGGAAGCGCGGTTCCGGGTGATGTTATTCGTATTTAATAGCCTCCACAATACTGAGTTTGGAGGATTTCAGCGCCGGACCGGTGGTGGCGATAATATTGATGAGTACTCCAGCCAGTAGTGAGGAGAGAAAGAGAGAAAGCGAATGATGAATGGGAATGTCAGTGGCGAGAGCTTTGATCACTAAAGGAACGATGCGGAGGAGGCAATACCCTGAAAGAAGGCCGATGCCCCCTCCGATTAGTCCGCCGGTTAGGGATTCTAAAAAAAACATGGTTATGCTCTGCGCTTTGCTCATGCCAATGGACCGTAAAACCGCCAGCGGACGTCGGCGTTCGAGAAAACTAATGAGGAGGTTGTTGAAGACTCCGAAGGTTCCGATGACTAAGGCCATGAGGGAGAAAGCCTGCATTACAGTGAAGATCTTCTCATTTGAGCGCAGGTTATCCTCGGTCATCTGGTCCATGGTAGTGAGCCAAGGATCCCTCCTGGCCATCCTGTGCTTGATCTTCTCCACTACTAGTACAGGGTCCTTAGAGGTTTTGATATAAAGCTCATTATAGTATCGGAGGTTCATATCCAATTTTAGGTAACGCTCGGCGATTAAGGCAAAATTGCCGTTCCACATCAGCGAGTCAAAAAAACCGATGATGCGGTATCTACGTTCACCCCTATTCAGTTTGAGGGTGAGGAGATCGCCTTTCTTCACTCCCAGCCTTTCACGGAGACTGTTTGTAATCAAAATATGACGGCCGGTATCAAGCTCTTCCAGGAGGATTTGGTCCAGGTCAAGATCCCAATAGTTAAGGTATTTATCTTTGTTCACCCCGTGTAGCAGGTTGATTCGTTCCCGGAGATTGGTCACTTCAAGATGGGTGGCGGTATATAACCCATAGGTATCCTCCACCCCGTCGATTCTCCGGAGGATTGCTTCAATATTACGGTCAGTCTGCGACGCCCAGAAGAAGATTTGAAATTTACCGTCTTTATAAAAGTTCGTCACCTCTCTGGCTACACTGTAACTGACTGTATTAATCATTAACAAACTGGAGAGCCCCAAAGCCAGGAGGGTGATATTGTTGAGGACGCCTTTGTTCTCCCGGAGGTTTTTAGCGGCCAGAATTCCGATATTCCCGAATAAATGGAGATAAACCCCTGTCATACCTCGTAGACAGATGGCCGTCAGGGTTGGCGTGAGTAGGGTGAATCCACAGATGCACATAGTCAAACAAACCATCGCTACAGGAAGAAGTAGATGAAATGGGGTGAACCAAGGAAAAAGCAGACCAAGAAGGACAAAGGTCAAGCCCAACACCGGTTTCCATCTTTTCTGTCTGCTCCTATTCTTTCGGATATTCAGGATAAGGTTTTTCACAGGAATTCCAGAGACCTTAATGATGGGTATGATCGAACTGGTCACGGAGAGGAATACAGCCAAGGTAAGGGCTGACGCCAGGTTAGTCGGGGGGTAACTAAGAGTGACCGGAACAGACCGCATAAAGTCGGGACGAATTTTTATGGTAATCAGATATAAAACACCGATTCCGGAGACGCAACCGAAGAAACCACCGATCAGGCCGTACATAAGGCTTTCCGCGATCAGAATCAGGCTGGTCAGAGTCTTAGTCGCCCCGATACTACGGAATGTACCGATGATGGGCAGTCTTTCTCTGGTGATTACCTTAAAGGTAGAATAAATTATGTAGATGCTCATCAGGAGGACCACTGCCCCCATCAGTTGAAAGGTGACCGTTAGGGATCTGGTGTATTCAACCAACTCTTCCTCGGTAAAGGTTTCGCGCACTCGGTAGCGGGGGTAGGCTTCATGAAGTTTCTGGATGATCTCCTCTTTTCTCTGAGGGTCCTTTACTTTTAAATAAAGGGTGGTGGCCTTTCCCCGGGCACGTAAGATGGAGGCCAAAGTATCAATGGGTGTAATCACCGTGGCGAATTGGCCGTCGTCTTGAAAGGGACCGCTTGGTTCCGCTAAGGCTGATAGTAAAAAACGCCGCTTGGCGCCAAAAACCTCAATGTCCAAATAGTCGCCGAGTTTGAAACCGTACTTTTCTGCGATGGTTTTACTAATAATCACCTTTTTTCCGTAGAAAGGAAGCAGATTCTCCTGGGCGGCCAGGTAATAAGGGTTCATCTTTTGCAGGTCAGCCAAGTCAAAGCCTTTGACCCTCAGACGTAAGGTTTCGTTGGACAAGAGGAGATTTCCATTGGCTTCGATCACGCCCACAATATATTTGAAGTCTTCGGCCAGATGCTCAGCAGGGCGGGGGGTAAGAAAATTAGAAGGTGACTGCTTGGTCGGGTAGATGAGTAAATCAGCAGAACCGAAGTAGACGGTCATCCGTTCGATAAACATTTCTTTCGCTGTTTCGGAAAGAGATTCTGTCGCAAAATACAGGGCGGAAGAGAGCATAATCGAAAAGAGAACCAACAGCGTCCGGAGCTTTTTCTCCTGGATGTTTTTGAGGACAAACTTTATGATAATACGCATGGCACATCGCTCATTCCATAAAAACCTGAACCAATAGGAACCAGGCGCACGGTCCGTCGCCAACCGTCCTACTGTCTCATGGTATAACTCTCTCATATTATATAGGAAAACAGCTGGATAAAAAAGGGGAAAAATTTCTCTGATGGAAAAATGTCTGAAAATACCTATATCTACCGGTAGATTTGTGGCCCACATTGAGCGGGAATTTTACTCTTGACAAAACTTACGACCGTGTATATAATAAGCAAAATTATATTCTCAAAGGAAACAACTGTATATCCCAAGGCAATGAAGGGGAGGAGTACAACGGTGTGGAGTTTACAGAGAGTCGGCGTTCGGTGAAAGCCGGTAACACACATCGGTGGAAGGTAGCCCCGGAGCTGCCGGATGGAAGTTTTCGCGTGTATGTCTGTACGCGAAGATGCGTACATCCGGCCGGACCCATCGTTACCGGGGAAGTGGAATATTAGTAAATTGCTAGTATTGGCACTTACAGAGAGTGATGCTGTGAAGCGACACTAAAGTAGGGTGGTACCACGGTCCTTCCGTCCCTAACCGGGGGGGAAGGCTTTTTTATATCTTTCTCTTTGTCCACGAATAAGTAGAGAAGTCTTTGGAGGTGGTAGTCTATGAAGCTGACCGGCGCGCAGATTTTGGTAGAGTGTTTAAAAGAAGAAGGTGTGGAGGTTCTCTTTGGATACCCCGGGGGAAAGGTTCTCTCCATCTATGACGCGCTATATCAAGACGATTTTTCGCATATTATTAACCGCCATGAACAAGGCGCCGTACATGCGGCTGATGGGTACGCCCGGGCGACAGGAAGGCCGGGCGTGTGCTTAGCGACTTCGGGACCGGGCGCCACCAACCTGGTAACAGGTTTGGCTACGGCCTATATGGACTCGGTTCCTGTGATCGCTTTTACCGGACAGGTGCCCACTACCTTACTGGGCAGAGATACTTTTCAGGAGGCGGATATTACCGGGATTACCATGCCAATTACTAAACATAATTATCTAGTGCGGGATGTAGCAGATTTGCCTCGTGTGATAAAAGAGGCATTCCATATTGCCACTACCGGTCGTCCCGGCCCGGTGCTGATCGATTTACCCAGTGATATCAGTGACGGTAAAACAAGATTCAGGTATCCGGAGAAGGTGAGCCTACCTGGGTATAAGCCTACCTATAATGGAAATTTTAAACAGATCAAAGCTATGGCTTCCGCCCTGCGTAAAGCAGAAAAACCTGTTTTATACGTAGGGGGCGGGACCACAATCTCCGGCGCCGAGCAGGAACTCCTGGAATTGGCGGAAAAAACTCAGATTCCAGTGGTCACCACCTTGATGGGGATGGCCGCTTTCCCCAGCAGCCACCGGTTGGCCTTGGGTATGCTGGGCATGCACGGCACAGTAGCCGCCAATTACGCGGTGACCGAGTGTGATCTGTTGGTGGCAATCGGCGCCCGCTTTGATGACCGGGTAACCGGAAAAGTAGAGACTTTTGCGCCACAGGCCAAGATTGTGCAGATTGATATTGATCCGGCGGAGATCGGGAAGAATGTTCCTGTTGACATTCCGATCGTGGGTGATATCAAAAAAGTCCTCACCGACTTACTGCCCCTGGTGACCCCGGGCGATACCGGGGCCTGGCTGGCTAAGACGGGCGCCTGGAAAGAAAAGTATGCCCTCTCTTATGAGCGCAATGAGAAGTATATAGCCCCCCAAGAAGTGCTTGAGATCTTATCGGAGCTGACTAAAGGGGAGGCGATCATCTGCACTGAAGTGGGTCAGCATCAGATGTGGGTAGCCCAGTATTACCAGTTTACTAAAGCACGTTCTTTCTTGACCTCCGGTGGGTTGGGCACCATGGGCTACGGGTTGCCGGCTGCCATCGGCGCGCAGATCGGTCGGCCCAATCAGTTAGTAATTAATGTGGCGGGAGACGGGAGTTTACAGATGAATATCCAAGAATTAGCCACAATCGCCGCTTATCGTCTACCAGTCAAGGTTATCTTGTTAAACAATAGTTATCTGGGCATGGTCCGGCAGTGGCAGGAACACTTCTATGCGAAACGCTACGCCGGGACCTTCCTGGAGAATCCGGACTTTATCAAACTGGCGGAAGCCTACGGAATTAAAGGTTTTCTGCTGAACGAAAGGGAAAAGATCAAGGATGTTTTGGCTGAAGCTTTAGCCGTCTCCGGTCCGGTCTTAGTGGAATGCCGGGTCAACCCGGAAGAAAACGTCTTTCCCATGGTTCCGCCGAATGGGGCCATCAACCAAATGATGGGGGTGATGGAGAGTTGAAACACACTTTAGCCCTGTTAGTAGTGAATCAGCCCGGCGTCATGGCCCGGATCGCCGGTTTATACAGCCGTAGGGGGTATAATATAAACAGTATTGCCGTGGGGGAAACGGAAGACCCCAAGGTGTCCCGGATTACCCTGGTCGTGGAGGCGGAAGCCGCCCATGAGCTGGAGCAGATTACAAAACAGTTGTATAAGTTGGTTGATGTGATTAAAATTAGCGATATTACCTTGGATGACTCCGTCGAGCGGGAGTTGGCCTTAATTAAGGTGAAGAGCAGTTCTGCGAATCGTTCCGAGATTCTGCAGATCGTGGATATTTTCCGCGCCAAGATTGTGGATGTCTCGCGTAGTGCGGTGATCATCGAGGTGACGGGGACCCAGGATAAAGTGGAGGCTATTATCGCCTTACTCAAACCCTTTGGTTTGGTGGAGATCGCCCGTACGGGAAAGGTTGCCCTGGTGCGTTCGGCAGTGAGGGCGTAAGGGAAAAGACTGAGGATGGTCCGTGTCGGCTTACCGACACGCTAAAATTTAAGGAGGTAGATAGGATGCAAGTCTATTATGAGCGCGATGTGGAGATGGGAATCTTAAACGGTAAAACAGTGGCGGTGATCGGGTATGGCAGTCAAGGACACGCCCATGCGCAAAATCTGAGAGACAGCGGGGTTCAAGTAGTATTGGGTCTGCGCCCTGGTAAATCTTGGAATGCCGGGATTGAAGACGGCTTTCAAGTGTTTACAGTGGAGGAGGCAGTACAGAAGGCTGATATCATCATGATTCTGGTAAACGATGAGTATCAGGCTGATCTCTATAAGAATCAGATCGCGCCGAATCTGAAACCCGGTAAAGCTTTGGCCTTTGCCCACGGGTTCAATATTCATTACGGCCAAATCGTTCCCGCGCCCGAGATTGACGTCTTTATGGTGGCGCCGAAAGCGCCCGGACATTTAGTACGTCGGGTTTATACGGAAGGGAAAGGGACTCCTTGCTTAGTTGCTGTACATCAGGATGCCAGCGGGAAAGCGAAAGAACTGGCTTTGGCTTATGCCAAAGGAATCGGCGGCGCCCGTGCCGGAGTGCTGGAGACTACCTTCAAAGAGGAGACCGAGACGGATCTCTTTGGCGAGCAGGTGGTACTCTGCGGGGGGGTAGCCGCCTTAATTAAGGCCGGATTTGATACGCTGGTTGAAGCAGGTTACCAGCCGGAGAGCGCGTATTTTGAGTGTTTACATGAGCTGAAATTAATCGTTGACCTGATTTATGAAGGCGGAATCGCCCGGATGAGGTATTCCATTAGTGATACCGCAGAGTATGGTGACTTAACCAGAGGAAAACGGATTATTACGGACGAAACCCGGAAAGAAATGAAGAAGATCCTCCAAGAGATTCAGGACGGAAGTTTCGCCCGGGAGTGGATTTTAGAGAATAAAGTCGGTAGGCCTCATTTTACCGCCTTACGCCAGCGAGAAGAAGAGCATTTAATCGAGAAAGTTGGGCGGAAACTTCGTTCCATGATGTCCTGGATTCAACAGAAGTAAATGTTTTGTTTAACATTACGCCCTCTGTCTTGACTTCCGGTTTGGTGAAATATATAATAATACAAAATCAACTAACAGATTTTTGCAAGAACGATGATGATGGGTACCAAATTCATCTGCGATGACAGAGAGTCGGCGGTCGCTGTGAGCCGGTATTGGAGATGAATTTCTTCCCGACCCGGAGTCGCTGAGCTGAAACCACAAACATTAATGGAAGATTCCGTTCAGTAAGAAGTAAATAACGGGTAATACTTAATGTAGGGTGGCGCGTTACGTTAGGAAGCGCGAGTAGGTTCAGCCGGAGGGACCGTTACCCCCGGACACTCATTGTGTCGGAGAGCCCCGTCCGGTGTAGGAGGGGAATTAGGGTGGCACCGCGAGCCTCTCGTCCCTATAAGGACAAGAGGCTCTTTTTTTTATCTGTGTTAAATGGTTGATTATGATCAGGAGGTGTTTACTTATGAAGGTATTGGTGTTGGATGGAGTATCCGAAAAAGCGGTGGCAATCTTACGGGAAAACGGAATTGAAGCGGACGTCTCCCCCACTCTTCCTTTGGACGAATTGATCGCTAAAATTCCGGAGTATGAGGGGATGATCGTCAGAAGTCAAACCAAAGTAACGGCGGAAGTGATCAACGCCGGTGAGAAGCTGAAGGTGATCGGCAGGGCCGGGGTTGGAGTGGACAATGTTGATGTGGATGCTGCCACTAAACGGGGGGTTATTGTGATGAACGCCCCGGATGGAAATACTATTTCCACTGCGGAACACACGGTAGCGATGATTATGGCGCTTTCCCGGAATATTCCGCAAGCGCATGCCGCCTTAAAAGAAGGCAGATGGGACAGGAAGAAGTACACCGGGGTGGAGGTCAACGGAAAAGTATTAGGGATCATAGGTTTGGGCAGAATCGGCGCGGAAGTGGCAAAAAGGATGATGGTAATGGGCATGACGGTCTTGGCCCTTGATCCCTTCATGACTGAAGAAAAAGCGGAACGGATGGGGATTCGTCTCGTCAGCCTAGAGGAATTACTGGCCGAAGCCGATTATATTACCGTGCATACTCCCTTAACCCCTGAGACAAAAGGTATATTGAACGCAGAGACCTTGCGCCAAACTAAAAAGGGGGTCAGGATCATCAACTGCGCCCGGGGAGGGATTGTGGACGAAGAGGCGCTGGCCGACGCCATCGAAGCCGGTCATGTGGCAGGGGCCGCTTTGGATGTGTACACTACGGAGCCTCCCACCAACCCCCGGTTGATTAGTCTGCCGCAGGTCGTGACTACCCCGCATCTGGGCGCCTCTACTCAAGAAGCCCAAGTTAATGTAGCCGTTGATGTGGCGGTTGAGATGTCCAAAGCTTTAAAAGGCGAATCTTTTAAAAACGCCCTGAATATTCCCTCGGTCCGCCCGGAGGTGCTGAAAGTCTTACAACCCTATTTTTCCCTGGCGGAAAAATTGGGAGTGTTCCTTACCCAACTGGCAGATGGACGTATGTCCAAGGTGGAGATTGAATTCTCCGGCGAGATCGCCAATTATGATGTTTCTCCGTTGACCACACTGATCATCAAGGGTATACTCCGACCGGCGTTGAATGGGGAGGTAAATATGGTAAACGCCCCTGTGCTGGCGAAACAGAGAGGGTTAAAGATCTCCGAACGGAAAGAGGTTTCCAATGCCGATTATGCCAATAAGCTTAAAGTACGCACCGTAACCGCGCAAGGTGAGATCGTAATCGCCGGTACTCTTCTCCGGCAGAACGACGAGCGGGTAGTAGAGATCAATGGATATCATTTTGATGTAGTACCCCATGGCAATATTCTGATTGCTCCTCATACCGATCGACCGGGAATCATCGGACAAGTGGGTTCCTTATTGGGTGAAGCAGGAATTAACATCGCCTTTATGCAGGTGGGCCGGAAAGAAGTAGGAGGGTCGGCCATTATGGCGTTGACTGTGGATGGCCCGGTGCCCCAGGATGTACTGGAGAAGATCAAGAAGGTCGATGGGGTAGAAGACGCCAGACAAGTAAGGTTGTAAGCGGGCTGGAACTTAAAGAAAACTTTTGAAAAACCTCTTGACAATTCAGCATGTGTTGACATATAATTACCTTCAATATAAATCCATCTTATTAAAAGGCTATGACGAGGAATAGTAGGATCCAGTGCCAAAAGCGCGTTCGGAGGTTAAAGAGAGCCGGTGGGTGGTGAGAACCGGTACCGATGAGGATCCGAACTCCCCTCATCAGCCGCATGAATGAAAGAACCTTCCGGTTCGAGTAGTTCGTGCCGGGGGGTCTTTTGGCCCGGCCCGTTACAGCGAAGAGTCTGGTTGTGGCCTGCGTGGCGCAGCTGAGACTTGGTTGAGCTGTCGTTCATCATCAGGTGCGGCAGAAAGTAGGGTGGTACCACGAATACCCCTCGTCCCTATACGTACGGGACGAGGGGTTTTTTACTTGTCTACACTGTGGGATAGACCACCCGCTCTTACTCCTTTTTGGGCCCGAAAGGAGAAGGCTGGAAGCGGCGCCGCGGATAGGATATGCACACGATCCGCGACTATGATGAACTACGGATCAACAAAGATGAGGAGGGATTATGATGTCCAGAATGATTCGGATTTTTGATACAACCTTGCGGGACGGCGAGCAAGCCGCGGGAAACAGTCTGAATGTCGAGGAAAAGCTGGAGATCGCCAAACAATTGGCCAAGTTAAATGTGGATGTGATTGAGGCGGGCTTTGCCGTGGTTTCTCCCGGTGACTTCGCCGGGGTCGAGACCATTGCCAAGCAAGTGAAAGGTCCGGCTATTTGTTCCTTGGCGCGGGCAGTGCCGGGGGATATTGAACGGGCTTGGGAGGCGGTAAAAGCCGCTGAGCGCCCCTATATCCATACCTTTATCGCCACTTCCGATATTCATATGAAATATAAGTTGAAAAAAGAGCCCGATCAAGTTATTGACATGGCTGTTCAGGCCGTGAAGATGGCCAGAAACCTCTGTCCGGAGGTGGAGTTTTCAGCGGAAGACGCCACCCGGAGCGATTGGGACTTCCTGTGTCGGATCTTTGCCGAAGTAATCAAAGCCGGAGCCACTGTCATCAACGTGCCTGATACGGTCGGATATTCCATCCCGGAAGAATTCGGTCGGTTGATCAAGTATGTCAAGGAGAATACCCCGGGGATGGAGAAGGTCATTTTATCCGTGCACTGCCATAACGATTTGGGGATGGCCGTGGCCAATTCCTTGGCTGCGGTCATGAACGGCGCGGATCAAGTGGAGTGCACCATAAACGGTCTGGGCGAGCGGGCGGGAAACGCCGCCTTGGAAGAGATTGTCATGGCCTTACGGACCAGGAAAGAGTTTTTCAATTACGACACGGCCATCCGTACCGAGCGGATATACAGGTGTAGCACACTGGTATCCGCTCTGACCGGGTCGATTGTGCAAAAGAATAAAGCCATTGTGGGAGAGAACGCCTTTGCCCATGAGGCCGGAATTCACCAGGACGGAGTTTTGAAGAACAGATTGACCTATGAGATCATGACCCCGGAATCCATTGGCGTGCCCACCAGTAGATTGGTTCTCGGCAAACACTCTGGGCGGCATGCCTTTAGCGGACGTCTGGAGGAGATGGGATACCACCTCTCCGCCGAGGATTTGCAGAAGGCTTATGAACGTTTCTTGGAAGTGGCAGACAAGAAAAAAGAAGTAACTGATCAGGATTTAGAGGCTTTGGTCCGGGGAGAACTCTCTCTGGTCGACGATTATTTCTCCTTGGACTACTTCCATGTAGCCAGTGGGAATAAGACCATTCCCACTGCTACGGTTCGCTTGAAAACCAAGGATCAGGTGATTCAGGAGGCAGCCTGCGGAGACGGGCCGGTTGATGCAGTTTACAAAGCCATGGAGCGGATCACCGGGATCCAGATTAAACTGAAGGAATATAACATTAAAGCGGTAACCGGAGGCAAGGATGCTTTGGGTGAGGTCAGTGTGCGGGTACAAGCCAACGGACACACCTTTAGCGGTCGCGGTGTTTCCACTGATATTATTGAAGCTAGCGCCCGGGCTTACTTAAATGCAGTCAACCGTATTATCCGGTATCGAACTCCAGTTGAGCAGCATGGTAAGACGGCGGTTCCACCGGCAACGGCTTCACCTTCAACGCCGACTTCTTCCGTATAATTTCGTGCCGGTAATTCTTCCGGTAAAAGGCGTACCGGCGAGGTGTAACCCCCGGAAGCCCAACGGACAGGGAAGGCTGGATTGATTGAGTTTGTTAGTGTGACGAACCGTCGAACCGGTATGGTTCGACGGTTCTTTTCCTTTGAAATTTTTCCGCGTACTACCCTTAACCTGCTCTATGTTGGCTGTTTCTGTAAATCAATCTACTTACCGAAATCAAACTGAAAGCCAACGCTACTGAGGAGCGTTTCCGCGTTTTTTCTAGTAACCTTCTCCCAGAGTGCGCCGGTAAAGAGCTTGCTGGCGGCGAGGAGATCCAGTTCTTGTTGGGGATCTCCTAACGGATAATCAGATCCGAAAAGTAGTTTATCTTGGTCGTGAGTTTTGACGAATTCCGCCAATAAGCATGGGTCGATATACCTTAATGTACTGGACAAGTCGAGATAGAGATCAGAACCAGCCAGTTCTTTGCGGGCTTCAGCCCAGCAATTATAGCCACCAAGGTGAGCGGCGACCACCTTCAGTCTGGGGAAGTCACTCAACACCTTCTTTAATTTCCTGGGAGTGCTGTAGTTGTCTTGGGAAAAGCTTTTATCCCCAATGTGGGTTAAAAGGATAAAATCCTCTCCGATCAACTCGTATAAAGGGTAGAGCAGTGGGTCATCTAGGGAGAACCCTTGGAATTCCGGATGAATCTTCAAACCTGGTATGCCTGCGGCCTTCAATCGAGAGAGTTCTTTCTCCATCTCCATATATTTCGGATGTAAGGTACCGAACGCAATCGGCCGGGCCGGGTCGGAGAGGCCTGAGAGTGTCGACAACTCCGACCGGGAGAGACGGCTGACGCGCAGGGACCAATCATTGGCCACCGTCACTTGACTGGGTTTGGTGGCGGAGACCATGAGCACAAAGTAGGCGCAACCAGCCTTGGATTCAGTCTTTATGAGATCCGTTAAGCAGCCGGTACGACCCTCTGTAGGTATACCATAATAATCCTGCAGAAAAGAGACGGCTTTGTCTACAATTTTATCGGCAAAGGCATGGCTGTGAAAGTCGATATATGCTCGTTTCATGTAATTATCTCCTTTGACAGGAACGCTTAATAAAGGAAGATTTGCTGGTCTACTAGAAGAGAATAAGTGTCCGGACTGGTCGGTACAGTAGTCTTCTCCAGATGAGCGATGATTCCTACTGATTATAAGTTAAAAACCGGTAATACTTATGGCAGAAGAACATAACTTGCGTGTAGGCGGAGGTAGATGCCGATTGATTCTATTAACGACTTTAAATTCAAAATATATCCAGACCTCTTTGGCCCTCTATACCCTAAAGGCTTATTGCCGGAGAGAATTTCCTGATCTTTCCGTGTTGGAATTCAATATCAATCAAGATTTAGACTGGATCCTAGCGCAGATCTATCAAACAAAGCCAGCAGTGGTTGGTCTTTCCACTAACATTTGGAATATCACTCTTCAGCTTGAGTTGGTGAATAGGTTAAAAAAGCTCCGGCCGGAGACCGTAATTATTCTGGGAGGACCCGAGGTCTCTACCGATCCTCAAGAAATCATGGAAGAGGAGCCGGGAATAGACTATATCGTCAGGGGGGAAGGGGAAGAGACCCTGCTGGAGTTATTACGGTATTTGGCGCATGGGGTGGGAAAAGTCTCTCAGATTGCAGGCCTTGCCTACCGGGAAGGCTCGCGTATTCAAATCACCCCGTCCCGTGCTCCGCTTCCGGACTTAGCGGTCATTCCTTTTCCTTATGAAGACTTGTCTTTGTTTAAAAACAAATTGGTCTACTACGAATCCTCCAGAGGATGCGTTTTCAACTGTGCCTATTGCCTCTCCGGATGGGAGGAGGGAAGAGTGCGCTCGCTGCCGGTAGACAGGGTAAAGGCGGATCTGGCCCGTTTTGTGCAGGCCGGGATTAAAACTGTTAAATTTGTGGATCGCACCTTCAATTTTCACTGGGAACGCGCCTTGGAAATTCTTAGGTACATCAAGGAGGAAGGGGGCGACACCGAGTTTCATCTGGAACTGGTCGGAGAACTGCTGGGGGAAGAAGAGATTCAGGTGTTAAACAGCGCGCCGTCCGGTCGCTTTCGCGTGGAGATCGGGGTACAGTCCACTTGCCTTCCAACCTTACGGGAGATTGGTCGGTTCCATAATTTGGAGAAGTTAAAAAAGAACGTCTCCAAACTTACCGCCGCAGGCCGGATAACTACACATTTGGATCTAATCGCCGGGCTTCCTTATGAAGACCTGGCAGGCTTGGCGCAGTCCTTTAACTTCACTTTTCGCTTACACTCCGATGAACTCCAATTGGGTTTCTTAAAGTTACTGAAAGGCTCTCCTCTCCGGACCCGGGCCAGCGAGTATGGCTATGAGTTTACCAAGGCGCCTCCTTATGAGATCCTGACCAACAAATGGCTTTCCTTTGAAGATCTCATTCAGGTCAAGGTGATCGAGGACTTAGTAGAGAGGTTTTATAACTCCCATTATTTTCGGAATACTCTGCGTTATATCTTCCGGGGAGAACTCCCTTTACCCTGGGACTTTTTCCGGCTATTAGGGTCGTACTGGGAAGAACAGCGTCTGACCGGTAGATCTCTTAAGCTGGCCGACCTTTTCGATTATTTTTTTCTTTTTCTGCAGAGCGCCAAGAGCGTCTTAGGGATTGGCCACCATGAATGGTCTGCGCTGATCGATTTATTGACTTTGGATTTTCACCTGCTCCAACGGGGCGGGGCGGGACCTTCATGGCTCCGTAGGGAGGATTCTGCTTTGCGCGAACGGATTCAACAGGCGGTGGTGACGCCAAAAGTACGCGGAGAGCAGGGAATAGCCAAAAAAGCCAGAGGCGGGCGGGGCCTGGAACCCGGTGAGATCCCTCTGCCTGACTGGAAGCGGAGGGTGAAGGCATTTACCTTTACGGTGGATCCGGAGAGCGGAGCGGAAGAGAAGACCATCGTATTGGTACATACTCCGACCGTAGGCAGTTCCTTATGGTGTAAGTTCCCGGTAGATTCGGTTGAGGAGTGGTAGAAGGTGGTGGAGGCGTTACAAGAGATGGAAGTGAACCGTTTGGGCTTGGGGCGGCTCCGGATCATGCAGGGCGCCGGAGTATTTAAGTTTACTGTGGACCCAATTCTACTGGCGGCCTTTTGCCGGATTAATCGGAAGGAAAGGGTTTTGGATCTGGGCACCGGAGGGGGAGTACTCCCCCTGTGGCTGGCCGGATATCGGGATGTGCAGCATGTAACCGGCTTGGAGCTTCAAGAAGAGATCGCCGCTTTGGCCGTGAAGAATGTGACCTTAAACGGTCTGGAGGATCGGATCAGGATCATCCATGGGGATTTACGGGCGCCAGATCCGGAAGTGCTCCAGCCCAACTTTAAGTGGGTGGTCAGCAACCCTCCATACTTAAAGCCCGCAGCCGGTTTGATTATGGATAATCCGGTCTTGGCTAGGTCTAAATTTGAACTAACATGTACTTTAGAGGATGTGGTCAAAGCCGCCGCCTCCTTGACGCTGAACAACGGTCGTTTGGCCTTGATTCATCTGCCTGAACGTCTACCGGAGATAATGGCCATTATGGATAAGCACGGCTTTGTACCGAAACGCCTGGCTTTAGTCCATCCGAAATACGGTTGCCCTCCGCATCGGGTGTTGATCGAGGGCAGAAAAGCCGCTAAACCCGGGCTGTTAATCTATAAACCTTTTTACTTACATAATAAGGAGGGCGAGTTTACCGGGGAGATGATGGAGGTCTACCGCGGGGGCGAACTTCCGCAGAAATAAGGTGGGCGCGTAACTTTTGCGCGGCGAATTTCTACCCAATGCGTAAACTGCGGCGATCAATCGTGCACTACGTATATGTATGTAATGTCGTATACAGAAAAACTACGAGCATCTGGCAACGAGTAGCCAGGCTATGCCTTATGTAGAATCTCCACCCTTCGGTTCCCAACAGAACAGCTAGACCATAAATTGTAATGTAAAAGCTGTTCGATAGGGGGTGAAGGGATGATCTCCGAAACCAAGTTTAGGAGAGTTTATGGCAATAGAATATCCCCAAGTTTGACCCAGGAACTCTTTTCAGCGCGCAGAAAAGTCAGCGTGCATGTAATCTTGGAGTTTCCTACTGCTTTTCATTACCGCAGGTTTTTAAAGGCCAAAAGGCTGCGCAATGATTTAGATATGCGGATCATTTATGAACTGCCGTTGATTAAAAGTGTTGCCGTAGAGATTCCTACGGATCACTTGTTGGAATTGGTTCCGGAGTCAAAGGCCAAGATGGTCTGGAATGACCTCCTGGTGCACCCTTGTTTAGATGTGGCGGTCAGGGCGATTCATGCGGATCGCGCACAACAACACGGGTTTACCGGAAAAGGAGTTACCGTTGCCGTGCTTGACACCGGGATCGATCCCCATCCTGATCTGATGCTGCCGGAATCACGGGTGATCGGGTGGAAGGACTTTGTCAATGACCGGCAGGAGCCTTACGATGATGAAGGCCATGGTACCCATGTGGCGGGAATTATCGCCGGAAGCGGACGGGAGTCCGGAGGGAAATATGTCGGAGTGGCGCCCCAGGCCTACCTGGTTGGGGTCAAGGTGTTGGATGCGAAGGGCGGCGGTCCAGTCTCCAGAGTAGTGGCAGGCGTGCAATGGGTGGTTGAGAATAAAGATAAGTATAATATCAGGATTATCAACCTTTCTCTGGGGGGACCGGCGGAAGAAGGATATCGTTCCGATCCAATGAGTAAGGCGACGGAGATGGCTTGGCGCAGCGGATTGGTGGTGTGCGCCGCAGCCGGTAACACCGGTCCAAAAAAAGGAACAATAACTACTCCTGGGATTGCTCCCTCTATTATTACGGTCGGCAGTATCAATGATCGGGGTACTCCCCCCAGGCGTGATGATGTAATAGATGACTTCTCCAGTAGAGGTCCGACAATTGACCGGTTGTCCAAACCGGATATTGTCGCCCCCGGCGGGGCGATCTCCTCGCTGAAACCGGGTGGGGGCTATATTAGTCTCTCCGGGACCTCCATGGCCACTCCGATGGTTTCCGGAGCATGTGCTTTACTTTTAGCACAAAACCCTCATTACCGTCCGGGGCAGATTAAAAGGATCCTGCTGGACACAGCGGAGGATCGGGGATATGACCGGTTGGTACAGGGGAGAGGCTACCTGGATCTGGAGAAAGCCTTGCAACTGCCGCAGGAAGAATCGGCCACTGCAGAGAAGGCGGATAGCGACTTAATCCTACTCTTTCTATTGCTGCTCGGTCTAAACTTTGTGCGAGGGGAAGGCCGAAAAGAGCTCCAATCCGTATTGGGTCGCCTCATTTTCCGGTTGGTGAAGCGTACCGGTTTAACCCAATTATTAGCATTGGGTGAAAACACCGGGCCCCGGGGACCGCTATTTGAGTTCATCAGGGCGGTCACTCAGTGGGTACTGAAGGAAGAAGGATTGGGGATCTGAGAGAGACCGTGACCACATAAGCAACGGCTCTTCCTAGAAGATGTGAACCACCCGGAAAAATAATGGGTGGTTTATTTCTTATTTAGTGTGATCTTTTCCATCTATTTATTTTGAGGGGACAGGAATATTTATCCGTCCGGAGAAAGTAATCTTAGTAAAAGAAGACAATGTGGAGGCGCTATGACCCAGCCCGGTATGGAGAAGAAAGCCCGGTTTAGGTATACGGTTCTATGGAGAATACTGCTTATCTCTTCTGCTCTCACCTTAATGTTCGGCTCCTTCTATCTGACTGTCCGTACTAGTCCGTTGTACATCAAGGTGGAGCAGGCAGAGATGTTAAGTCATGGACTCGGTGACAGACTGCAGGAAGCCGGATTTAGCTTGTGGGCTCAGAGTGAGAACCCCAAGTTTTTTTATGGCCTGTGGTTGGAGGCGGCCCAGGGAAGAAAGGCTGTTCCCGGCAGTTATGTACTGGGACGCCTTCCGGTCCTGGTGGCTGTAGATTTTTGGAATACAATAGAAGAAATTTCCGTAGAACAGTTGTCTGCGATCATCAAGGGAGAGCTCTCTTCCTGGGAGACGTTGACCGGCCATAGGCGGCCGATTTCTTTGATCTGTTCCGTAGAATGTAAACAGTTTCTGCTGCACACTTTTTCTTCGGTTACTCCCAAGGCCAAATGGGTGACTGACCGGAAAGACCTAGTCGATCTGATGGCCGAGGCGCCAGGGACGATAGCTGTTTTACCATGGAACAGTGTTTATCCCCAGTTAAAGGTAGTAGGGATCAAGACGAAAACAGGGGTGGTTCATCCGTTTTGGAGTAAAGAAGCGAAACAGCAGTACCCTCTCACTGCTGAAGTGAGACTACTTCCCGCCACCACAACCAGTATTCTTCAATCTGTTTTCAAACGTATACAAAATCTACGGATGAACAGACTTCTCCAGCAGTATTTTTCCTCAGAAGAGTGGCTGGTTGGAAAGGACCTCTCTGTGCTGGCGGCGGTAGGAGATTTACTTTTTGACCGTAAGGTAACAAGGACCTCGAAACAAAAAGGAGACCTCAACTATCCCTTGCTGGAAACAGCGGAGATCTTTCGCCAGGCTGATTTGGCTTTTGGTAATTTAGAGTGCCCGCTTAGTACCAGGGGAAAACAGATCAATATGTTCCGTGGAGATCCGGCGGTAGCAGAGGTTTTGGCGGAAGCCGGATTTGATGTGATTTCCCTGGCTAACAACCATATCTTTGACTATGGGGAAGTGGCTTTTTTTGATACCATAGCGTGTCTTCAGGAAAAAGGCATCGTCCCGATTGGAGTAGGTGAGAATATAAATGAAGCCCGGACGCCCAAGAGCGTCAGGGTGAACGGGACAACAGTAGCTTTCTTGGCATACACTCAAATCGGACCAGGGTTTACTTATACCAGAGTTCCACAGCATTGGGCGGCTACTGTTGAGTTGCCAGGGGTAGCGGAAGCCCGGGCCGATTACATCCGTATGGATGTGAAGCGCGCGAAGACCGAGGCGGATCTGGTGATCGTCTCTTTCCATTGGGGCAATGAATATGTACATTACCCTACGGAACACCAAAAGGCCTGGGGAAGAACGGCGCTTGCGGCAGGAGCGGATCTGGTTATCGGTCATCATCCCCATGTTTTGCAAGGAATTGAGTTTGGTGAAAAGGGAGTCATCGCTTATAGTCTTGGTAACTTCGTCTTTGACCAGAGCGATTTTAGCCGCAGGCAGAGCCTGATTTTACAAGCGGCCTTTGATCAACATGGCGTGCACCAGTTGCGTTTGATTCCCGTCTTGATTACGGCAGAACAACCCCGCATGGCTACTGGAATGGTCAAACAGGATATTCTGGCCTTACTCACCAAGGTATCAAAGGATAATTGTGAAGAGTGATGCGGATCGCACTTGTCGATAACAGACGGGTTCGGAAGAAAGGTGGTTTGTTTAGATTGATGAAGGACGGGGGAAAGTTAGGGACTTTAGTGAACAATACTGAGAAAGAGCAAGAGAAGCCCGGGTATTGGCTGGAGATTACCATCACCACCACCCCGGAGGCAGCGGAGATGGTTGGGGAGGTCTTAATCGACCACGGGTGTGGCGGGGTTGTTTATCATGATCCATTTGTCTTCGCTGATGCCCAGGACGGGAGTGGGGTGATTATCCCGGAAAACTTAATTAAGCAGGATCAACCATATCGGGTCAGTGGGTACCTACCGATTAGGGAGGGACTGGCCGAGACAGTGGCGCAGATCCAAAGTATGTTGGAGATAGTAGCGAAAGAATTGCCGATGGGAGAGGGGAAGATCTCCTGCCGGGAAGTGAAGGAAGAGGACTGGGCCAATGCGTGGAAAGCCTATTTTCAGAAAGAGACCATTGGACGGATCACCATTTTGCCTTCATGGATTGAGGAGATAAAGGACGATCACGAGGTGGTAGTTAAGATCGACCCGGGTATGGCCTTCGGTACGGGCGCGCATCCCTCTACCCGTCTTTGCCTGCAGTTATTACAGGAGACAATTACGGGTGGGGAGACGGTTTTTGATATCGGCGCCGGCTCCGGGATTTTAGCCATCTCCGGGGCGCTACTTGGGGCGGCCCGGGTGATCGCTGTAGACATCGATCCGGTAGCGGTTGGTGTGGCTCGAGAGAATGTGCGAAGGAACGGCGTGGAGACAAAGGTAACCGTGGTCCAAGGGGATTTATTGACAGACTTACCTGCGGGCGCGGATTTGATTGTCGCCAACATCATTGCAGAAGTGATCATGAAGATTACACCGTGGGTGAGTCACTTACTGAACAGCCGGGGGGCATTTATCTCCTCCGGAATTATTGACAGTAAAGCCAGCCGGGTTAGGGAAGCGCTGACGGAAGCGGGGTTTTTGATTAAAAGGGAGCTGACGGAGGACGGCTGGATGGCATTTTTGGCAAGGAGAGGATAGGATGCCCAGATTTTTTGTGGAGAAGGAAGCGGTACGGGGAGAAGCTGTTTCTTTGGAGGGGGAGAATGCCTATCATATTACCAAAGCTCTACGTATGCGGCCCGGAGAGCTGATCGAGGTCACCTCGGGTGAAGGTGACTTGTTCAAAGTTAGACTGACGAAGACCACCGCACAACTGGTGGAAGGAGAGATCGTCGGCCAAGAGCAGGATCAAGCCGAACCTAAAACCAGGATCCGCCTTTTCCAAAGTATCCTCAAGGGAGAGAAGATGGACTGGGTTTTGCAGAAAGGAACTGAGATTGGGGTCTATTCATTTCATCCTTTTGTCTCCGAGCGTACTGTGGTTCGGAAAGACGTGTCCGCTTATGAGCAAAAGCGGACACGGTGGGCGCGCATAGTGCTGGAAGCCGCCAAGCAGAGTGGGAGAGGACTAATCCCCTCTGTGGAGCCGGTGAGAGAAGTTGAAACACTAGGCGCAACGCTACAGGGGGTTACCACTTTTGTAGCTTGGGAAGGGGAAAAAACCACTTCGTTGAAGAAAGCTCTGCAAAGCTTGGGAAAGATCGAAGAGGTCGCTGTATTGATCGGTCCGGAGGGCGGATTTTCCGCTACAGAGGTTGCCCAGTTTGCAGCTTGGGGAGTCCAACGGATCTCCTTAGGTCCCAGAATTCTACGGGCGGAGACGGTCGGCCCGGTGTTGGCCGCCTTGTTGCTGTATCACTTTGACGATCTGGAGCCCTGAGCGGGAGAACAGTCTATAAACCTGGCTGCATTTAGTCAACTGGGGACGCAACGGCGAGAAGTAAGCAACGCCGGGACAGACTCCGAACGCAAAGCGGTTATCAAAACGGGGTTGGGAGGAGGTTCAAACCGCCCAGTCGACCTTGGATAAAGCCGGCCGGTAACGGAGCGGAGGAAGCGTGGTGTCGCTGGACTTAGGATGCAGGATATATAATACCTCCGGGAGATATAGCAAACCTACATTAATCGGGTGAACAAATACTTGCGGGCGGTATTTTTGGTACATCTCATCAGCTCTGGCCCGAAACTCCGGAGTATCCACTTTTTCTTCATCCTGATAATAAGCGTATAAGTAACAAAGTTCTTCTTCATATCTCTTCCTGGACTCCTCGATCCATGAGGGGTCTTTCTCCTTTACCAGCTCCGAGAGGCGTCGGGAAAGTCGGCTAAAGGCTTCTTCCAAGGGAAAACTCTGTTTTTCAATTTTCTCCTTGGGAATTTTTGGTGTAAGTTTCGAGCCGGGCAAGGTTGATAAGAAGTCCTCCGTGATCTCGCCGGTGACCATATCAATCCCTAGACTGACTATTTCTTCTTCGATCTCGTCGGTCCGGTAAGAAAGACGGTAGTTGACTAGTAAATGCGGGTGAATCTTCAAGCAGGGCTGGTGAAAGTAGAAATTCGCCTCTTTGATCTGGAGTAATTTAAGGATCTCCCGTTGGGTGCGAGCCGGGATCAGATCATACGCGTAACTCTGCAAGGTGACGGCGCCCCGTTCTTTTAGACCCTCTATAAACCAGCCTAAGCGGTAACTGCCCTTGGTTACCAGTTCGGCCCCAGGATACTTCCTCGCCCATTCCGGTTCGAAGACCAAGTTCAGCGTCTGCTTTTCCAAACGGGCCGGGTCAAAAAAGAGCGGAGGAATCTCCACAATCACTTCGGTCATAAGTAAGTGTTCATCGATTTCCCGGTAGGGATAACCGGAGACCCTAAGAGTGTCCAGGACAAAGGAACGGATCTCTTGGGGAGTAGGGGTTATAGCCATGATTTCATCTCCCGGAATGAACAGATGCTCCATTTTAGACAGGAATAACATTATTATCTTGTATTGAAGAGGGGAATTTTATGATTGAGGTTTCTTCCTTTACTTGCACATCTATAAGAGATCTGACCAGAGGGAACCTTCTTTGTCCTGGCTCATTTTTTGTATTATTTCATCACCGAGGGCAGAGAGGTTCTGATCAAGCTCTGATTCGGTATCCGCTTCTACCAAAGCCTTTAAGACTTTGCTCTCAAAGGAAGTGGCTCTACCAAAACAACTGATGATCCGTTGCAGGTCGCCGATGACCACTTCGAAGAGGCGAACCTTCTCCACTAAGAGCCGGAGGAGGCGTTCTTCGATGGTGCCTTGTGTTACCAGGTTGTACACATAAGTCTCCCGGGTCTGCCCAAGACGGTGGATCCGGCCAATTCTCTGCTCCAGGCGCATAGGGTTCCAGGGTAAATCATAATTGATCATACTGCGGCAGAATTGGAGGTTGATTCCTTCACCGCCTGACTCGGTACAGATTAAAACCGGATAACGGGGGTCGTTCCGGAACCGGCCGATGGTGAAATCCTTCTTACTGGCGGACATCTTTCCGTCGAAGGTTAAAGCTGGAATTCCTTTCTTTTTCAGCCTGGCCAATATATACTCTTGGGTAGCTAGGTATTCGGTGAAGATGATCAGCTTCTCCGTAGGGGCTTGCCGGAGGATCTCCTCTACCAGGTTCATTTTGGTGTTCTCTTTAAGTCCGGCCGCCATCTGCAGCAGGGAGAGGATGCTTTTTTGCTTTTCCACCGTGGCTTTACCACAAAGCTTGTATAAGGTATTGGCAGCAGCAAAGGAACTGGAACAAACCTCTCTCTGCAGGGTGAGCAGGGTCAGCGGGTTGACAGAGGCTCTTTCCCCCTTCCGGTATTCCGTGCGGACAAAATATGTGATCGCCCGGTATAAAGCCATCTCTTTCGCAGTTGGGGTCAGCGGCATGGTGGTAACTTTCCGTGGAGGAAGTGTGATTTGGGGCCCTCTCTTGTTCCTAATCATCACTTGTCCCAAAAGGGTACGAAGCTCCTCGTGGTTTTTGGCGATCCGCTTATCTTGGACGAAACGGTGGCGGAAACTCTTATAGCTTCCCAACTGTCCCGGGCGTAAAAGAGAGATCAGGTTAAAAAGTTCTTTTAAATCATTCTGCAGTGGCGTGGCGGTTAAAAGCAGAAAGAACTTTTTGCGGAGACTGTTCACAAATTGCCAATTCTGGGTGAGCGGGTTTTTCAGTTTATGGGCCTCATCCACCACCAGCAGGTCAAAGTAGATCTCCTGCAATGCTTGACGGTGCTTTACTTGTTTGGCTGTATCAATTGAAGCCACGATCAGATCGTATTTGGCCCATTCAAATTCGTGCCTGGGAATGACCGGGTAGAGCGCGAATTTTTGGGAGAGTTCCGCCGCCCATTGCCGACAGAGCGAGGCCGGAGTTAAGATCAGAGTCTTTTTAACCAAGCCCCGAAGCAGGTATTCTTTGATGATCATTCCTGCTTCAATAGTTTTGCCCAATCCTACTTCATCTGCGAGAATGGCCCGTCCGCGCATTTCGCCAATGACCTTTTTCACTGTATTAATCTGATGCTCATAAGGCACCATTCCTGCTTGTTCCCACCGCTCTTTCAGGTTGGGTAGGATCAAGAGGTCAGAAAAATCCCGGTGCAAAACAAGTTCCTCAGCGCGAAGACGCAGGGTAAAGGCTTCCCAGGTATCCCAGGCGCCGCGGTGAATGCTCTTGAGGATCTCGCTTTGGTCCGCAGTGAAGATCAGCTCTGGAGAAAACTCTTCTTTGGTAGTCAATGAAAGCTGTGTTGCAAAGGGTAAGGTTAAAGTCGGCATCTTTCCTGTATAAACCACCTTCGTTTTTTTTCTAAGATCAACACCGGTTTGGATTAGAACCAGATCTATATTCTACCCGGAAAGCTCCGCTCATTTCAGTTGACAAAAATCACACCGGATTACTCCGGCAATAACCGAATCCAGGTTTATAGTTGGGAAATTAGGTCAAAAAGGTGTTGGCATTTTGGGCGGTTCACTTTTTACCTGCCCTCTTTAGATCAGTGAAAGTTAATTGAACCTATTGCAGATTTAGGTTAGAATAAACCATGATCTGCTTTGCTGCGCCAGGGGTCTGCGCGGACACTATTTACTATTAATGTGCATTGGGGATTAAATATAGTTTTGCACAGACCTAACCAGAGTATAGCGGGGATGGTGAAAGATCCTCTTGGTTCCTGGGGTTTATTGACGGAAAACTGTGTCATAATGGCAGAACTAACAGTTTATGTACTTATTTACCTTCGGAGTGATTAAATGAACAACACCACTCAGCTTGGCAGCGGCACACATACGGAGTCAGCCCGCGCGCGCCAGGGGAAAACCTTGTTGATTGGTACGGTAAAATTGGAAAGTCCGGTGATTCCCGCTCCAATGGCCGGTGTGACGGATCTGCCTTTTCGCCGGATCCTAAAGGCCATGGGAGCCGGCTTGGTTTGTAGCGAAATGGTCAGTGCTCAGGCTTTGGTCTATGGGAACGCCAGAACCCTGGATCTGCTGCAGGTGAGCCGGGAAGAACGCCCAATCAGTCTTCAACTCTTTGGGTCGAACCCTGAAACCTTGGCTAAAGCCGTAAGAATCTTGCAGGATTACCCGATTGATCTGATTGATTTAAATATGGGCTGTCCCGTGCCTAAAGTAGTCAAGAATGGAGAGGGAGCCGCCTTATTAAGAGATCTGCCCCGGGCGGCTGCGATCATCCAGGCGGTGGTAGCGGCGGCTGGCTGTCCGGTCACCGTTAAGATGAGGGCCGGATGGGAACGGGGTCAAGAGGTCGCTCCGGAACTGGCGATCCTCGCCGAGCAGGCGGGAGCGGCGGCGGTGGCGGTTCACAGCCGGTATAGAGCGGACTTTTATAGTGGCGAGGCGGACTGGAACATTATTAAGCGGGTAAAGGCAGCGGTGAAGATTCCGGTCATCGGGAACGGAGATGTGACCTCCCCTGCGGACGCCCTGGCTATGATGGAGCAGACGGGATGCGACGGTGTAATGATTGGCCGCGCCGTGATGGGTAATCCGTGGTTGATTAAACAAGTGACCGCCGTCCTCCGTGGCGTGCCGGTTCCTCCCCCGCCTACTCACAAAGAACGCTTTGCCTTAATGAAGGAACATTTTCGGGCGCAGATCAAATTCAGTGGGGAGAAACGAGGGATACTCGAGATGCGAAAACACCTGAGCTGGTATATGAAAGGGTTTCCCGGAGCGGCCCGTTTTCGGGACTTAATTAACAGCGCAGAGTCGAAAGAGGCGGTGTTAGAGTTGTTACGCAAACTAGAAGAGCAACCAGTTAAAGGTGGATAAGGCGTATACGGCGTATACGGGGTATACAGCGTATGTGGAACTTCAACAAGCTGGTAAGACTTGTTATTGTTTCCATCGCCTTTATGTAAGTAGCCTGTTAAAGCTTGACACTGGAAAGTCACTCAGTTATAATGATAATACAAAAAATACCTTCCGGTTCACTAACCGGAGGTTTTTGTTTGAAACTTGGTTTGTTAAAGACCGGGTTTCTTGTTTATAATATGTGGTAAATTACGTATTATATCTAGTATATTGTGAGCGTCTATTAACGCTCGGCCATAAACTATGATTAATATTCCTTTTAATATTAAAGGAACTATTTTTTTGTAGTTTTTTGTCGAGCCCGATTGTTTTTGGGCCGGAAGCATCGAAACAATGCGGACTATTATTTTGATCGAAAGGGAGCTTGAGCATGGCTAACGAGAAGGAAACAGTTCTAACGCTGGAGGGACTGGCTAAGTTAGAGAAAGAGCTGGAATATTTGAAGACCGTTCGCCGGAGAGAAGTGGCGGAGCGGATTAAGCAAGCTATAGAATTCGGAGATATCAGCGAAAACTCCGAATATGAGGATGCCAAAAACGAACAAGGGTTCATAGAAGGAAGAATTCTCTCTTTAGAGAAGATGTTAAGAAACGCCAAGGTCATTGACGACGAGGAAGTGCAGACTGACAAAGTCAGTCTTGGCTCAAAGGTCTGCATCACCGATCTGGAGACCAACGAGGAATTGGTATATACAATAGTCGGATCTGCCGAGGCCGACCCTTCCGCGCAAAGGATCTCCAACGAGTCGCCGGTAGGTAAAGCCCTGCTAGGTAAGGGAATTAAAGAAATTGTGGAGATCGATGTCCCCGTCGGTATTCTGCGGTATAGAATTGATCGAATAGAACGATAGTGATGGATTGAGGGTAGGAGGGGAGCATCCCCTCCTTTATGTAGAGATTTTACGTATGGGGCCCATACGTAGTACATAATTTGTACATAATTTATTGGGGGGTAAGCTAAGTGGAAGAGAATCAGGAACGGGCGGATCACGTAGCACGTACGGCAGAAATGGAGCACCGCCTGGCCAAAATGAAGAAGTTGCGGGAGGACGGGATTGACCCCTTTGGGCGCAAATTCCCCCAAACACACCATGCACAAGAGATCCTATCTGCCGGAGAGACTATGTTGGGAAAAGAGGTAAAGATCGCCGGTCGGGTGATCTCCATGCGTACCCACGGTAAAGCCAGCTTTGCTCATGTAAGCGATCTGAGTGGACAGATCCAAATCTATGCCAGAGTGGATATTCTGGGTGAAGAATTATATCGACGCTTTACTGAACTGGATTTAGGAGACATCGTGGGAATCTCGGGGGAGGTTTTTCGGACCCGAAAAGGCGAAATTACAATCCAAGTATCCGCCTGGGAACTTTTGACCAAAGCCTTGCGACCTCTGCCTGAAAAATGGCATGGTCTTAAAGATGTGGATATCCGGTACAGGCAGAGATATCTGGATCTAATCAGCAATCAGGATGTACGCGAAGTCTTCATCAAGAGAACCAAAACCATCTCAAGTATCCGTCGTTTCTTGGACGAGCGTAACTTCTTGGAGGTGGAGACGCCGACTTTAAGTGTGATCGCTGGCGGCGGACATGCCCGTCCCTTTAATACCCACCACAATGCTTTGGATCTGGATCTAACACTCCGGATTGCTTTGGAGCTCTACCATAAGCGGTTAATCGTCGGTGGGCTGGAGCGGGTCTACGAGATTGGCAAGTGTTTTCGGAACGAAGGGATCTCCACCAAACATAATCCAGAATTTACCATGCTGGAATTATATCAAGCCTATGCCGATCTCTCCGATATGATGGACTTGGCGGAGGACTTGTTTACCACTGTGGCAAAAGAGGTCACCGGGTCATTACAGCTCAATTATCAAGGCACTGAAATTAGCCTTAACACTCCCTGGAAGCGGATATCCATGATTGATGCGATCAAAGCGGAGACCAGTATTGACTGGCTGACAGTGAAGACAGATGAAGAAGCGCAAGAGGTTGGGAAAGGCTTGGGCATTGACTTGAAGGGTAAGAAGACCAAAGGGCAGATTTTGGATGAGATCATTTCTGAGTTTGTGGAACCAAAACTGATCCAACCGACTTTTTTAACGGACTATCCGGTAGAAGTGTCGCCTCTGGCTAAAAAGAAAAAGGATAACCCGGAGTTGACCGAGCGTTTCGAACTCTTTATCTATGGACGGGAGATGGCCAACGCCTTCACGGAGTTGAATGATCCTTTGGACCAAAGAGAACGCTTTATGGCTCAAGCCAGGGAAAAGGCCATGGGGAATGAGGAAGCCATGGTCTGGGACGAAGACTTCCTGATCGCCTTGGAGCAAGGGATGCCGCCGACTGGCGGAATGGGGATTGGAGTCGATCGTTTGATTATGTTGCTTACTGATTCGCCCTCCATTCGGGATGTGATTCTTTTCCCGCTGATGCGACCAAAAAACGACTAATCACCTTAATAAGCAGCTATATCTATAATTTTCGAGCTAGAGAGAGGTTGTCCTGATCGGACAACCTCTTTTCATTGATGAAACGGGGGAACTTCTCCCCAAAACAAGCCAGAGCCTTCATTCAAAAATATATCTACGATGGGCTCAAGCTCTCTCGCTAAAGATTATTTAACCTGGAAATTAAGGAAGAAATCTCTATTTGCCTTGAATTTATCATATTATGAAGAATTAAAATAGAGCTATTTTAAGCTTTCGGAAGGATCTCTGCGGTAATTGGAGAATTAGCGAATTGTTGCCTAAAATATCCTGATGAAGGTGAAATTTTACGCGAAAAGTCTGAAGGCTTAAAATATTCGCCGGGACCAAGGAGGTGTAAACAGGTCTACATCAGAGGCGACTTTCTTGCGCATCATGAATTTGTGCGCTCAGATGCGTCACGCGTTGCCAGTACGCGCATTACAACACCAAGATTTAGGAGGGTAATTAAGTGAAAAAGCTCTTAGTACTTATTTTAGCTTTGGTAATGGTAGTATCAACTGCAGCAGTATCCATGGCCGCTGTTGGTATCGGAGGAAATCTACGGGTACGTTTTGAAAGCACAGAGGATGACAACTATTTCAGCTTTGACCGCTTGGCCCTTTCCATTGGCGGGGACCTCAGCGCCAACAACGGCTTCAAAAGTGAATTACAAGTTCGCGATGTGAATAAAGCCTATGATCTTCGCTTAGATCACGCTTACTATTATCAGAAGAACCTCTTCACCACCGATGAATTGCACGTTGGCTTCCTGCCGCTCGCCTGGCACGCGGACAAATCTGCTACCATCAAAGGCAGCCTGGGTGGGGAGATTAAACCAGGAAACAGCCTTGGGTTTAAATACGGAATCAAAGCCGGTGCTTACAGCCTTACCGCTTATGTTGTTAATGCCGCGAATGGGAATAAAGGCCGTGATACCCTAAAGGACTCGACAACCGGTTTTGATCTCGGAGTACGTGGCACAATCAGCCCCATTGATGGTCTCACCCTAGGATTAGGCGTGGTTCAAGATGTAAAAGATGAGGATGCGGATGATTCCGATCTGGATCTGGTCGTTGATGCTGTTTATACCTGGGGAGACCTGGGCTTATATGCTGAGTTTATCTCCGTTGAAGAAACCCGGAACGGAGAAGCCGGTGAAAGCAACAGCGGATTTTATCTGGAGGGGAACTATGCCCTGACCGATAAACTCTCTGCCTATCTTGGTATGACTGCAGCTGAAGATCTGGTTGGTAAAGATAAAGACCGGATCGTAGCTGGCGCAAAATATAAGATTGCTCCTGCCACCGCTCTGCAGGGAGAGGTAGTAAACTGCGACGACGAGAATAACATCACTCTCCGCTTAAGAGTGGATTTCTAATCTGCTAGGAGTAGATATAGAAGAGTTACCAACATCAATTGGTAAACGAGCACAAGCGAAGGCCGCCCTTTTGGGCGGCCTTTCATTTGTGCTTGGGGTTTAGTTGATATAAACGGTCAAAAGCGGGTGTGGTTTTAGTGAAAAAGCTTGACGCCTCCGGCAGACCACGACCGTTATTGACGGAGAGATAAAGTGTGATAAAGATGGACTGTTCTATCCGGAGGAAACGCATGTGTAGCCATAGAACGGCCATAATTTGCTGAGAAAAGGAGGTGAGATGGAAGTTGCTCCAGGTATTTTTAGTACTTTAAATAGAAGAGGAGTCTTTGGGGTGAAAGCGAAGAATATCTCTTGAGGCAGAGGCGGAGTAAAAAGGTGGTAAGATTGGGTTATGCATTTTAAGCTAATCGCCTGCGAGGTATTGACCAGGGAGGTTTGTTATATTGTCGCCAGGGCGCCGTATCCGGTAGATTTGGAATTCACCCCGAAAGACGCCCATCAAGACAGTAAGCGGCTCAGAAGGATGATTCAAGATAAAATAAGGCAGACGGAGGGCGCTGAGCGGGAGTATGACGCGATTTTACTGGGTTATGGATTGTGCGGTAACGCCACCGTCGGGTTGGCGGCGAACCGGACTAAGCTGGTCATCCCCAGAGCACATGATTGTTGTACCCTTTTTTTAGGGTCTAAAGAGCGCTTTAAAATGTATTTCTTGAAGAATCCCAGTTTGGCCTTTAGTTCTACCGGGTATTGCGAACGCGGAGACTCATTTCTGCACGAGACTGGCAGCAGGGGAGTGCCAGGGTTTGACAAGAGATACGAAGAGTATGTGAAGAAATATGGAGAGGAAAATGCCAAGTATTTATGGGAAACCCTCCATCAGCCCCATTTGAAAGCGTCTGATCCAGTAATTTTTATTGACATTCCTGAAACCAGCGGATTGGGGTATGGAGCCAAGTGTCAGCAAAAGGCCGTGGCCGAAGGCCGGGAATACCTGGAGCTTAAGGGCGATCTTTCGCTGTTGGCCCGGTTGATTCATGGAAGCTGGGATCCGGAAGATTTCTTAATAGTCGAACCTGGTGAGAAAATAACCGGGGTTTATGATTGGGACGAGATAATCCGGGTGCGAAGTAGAAGTTAACGGAGGAAGGAGGAATCATAACACCGTAAGATAGTTAGGGTTTTGAGCGCGGCTCTCCCAATGTCATCAATTCGCCCGGCAGCAACTATTGAAAACTGAGCTCCAGTGCATCAAGGAACAGGTCTTGAAAGTCGGTCCGCGTGGATAGTTCCAGATATTCAGTTTGCTTTTGGATGCGTTCCGCCAGTGCGTAGTATTCCTGAGAGAGTAAAGCCATTTTTGCCCCCACACCGGCGCCGTTACCGATGGGCACAATCTTCTTCCTTAATGCCTTCGGCAGGAGGCCGATCTTGATGGCGGAGTCATAATCAATGTAATTACCGAAACCGCCGGCCAGATAGAGGTGGCTGATCTGCTCAACGGTCACCCCCATCTCTTGGAGTAAGATCCGGGTGCCCGCAGCAATTGCGGCTTTCGCCAATTGGACCTCGCGCACATCTTTCTGAGTGAAGTAGATATCTTCTGGGGCGCCATGACTTTTGCCCGTTATGAATAGGGCGGGCTGTCCTTCGACTTCATGCAGGCGCTTTTTGAGGAGCGACGGGATCTCTTCGTCTTCTATCTCAGCGGGGCTTTTCATCCTGCCGGATGGTTCCAGCAAGCCAACTCGTAACATTTCCGCTACTAAATCGATGACTGCGGACCCGCAGATTCCCTTGGGCGGTTTGTTCCCGATCGTGCTGTATTCAAGGTCTTGATCAACCCATATGCGGTTGATGGCACCCTCTATTCCGCCCATACCATGACTGAGATTCGCTCCTTCAAAAGCCGGCCCCGCTGCGGTGGAGCAGGTTAAGATCCGTTCGCTGTTTCCGATGGCGATTTCTCCATTGGTTCCAATATCAATTAACAGACTGAGCTCTGTTTTTTTCCCCATTCCACAAGCTAGAATTGCGGCCACTGAATCCGCGCCCACAAATCCTGCGATCATGGGCAAGATTCTAATCTTGCCGTTGGGATGCATCTCGATTCCCGTTTGGGAGGGGTTTAATTGAAAACTGCGGGCTACCACAGGAGTATAAGGGGAGACTGCCATATTTTTTACGTCAAGTCCAGCGAAGAGATGGATCATAATCGTATTGCCCACTAGGGTCAAATCGAATATTCTCCGTGCCATGCCGGGATTTTTTCGGCAGAAGTAGCGAATCATCTCATTAATTCCGTTCCTGACCAGTGCGGTCAGGGTGGCCAGGCCGTCTTCATTTTCTATTGTATAATTCACCCTAGAAATTACGTCGGCACCATAGTTTTTTTGTGGATTGAGCATGGCATAAGTATCAATCAGTTTACCGGTGACCAGCTCAATAAGGTACCCTACAATGGTAGTGGTGCCGAGATCAACTGCCATCCCGTAGATTTCGGGCTGCCCTTTTTCTTCAATAGACAGCACTTCATCGCCGGCCAGCACGGCGGAGAGCGTCCGGTCTCCTTTCCGGAGGAGTGAAGACAACTGGGTAAACAGAGCGGGGGGAATAGAACCGGGTAAGCCCAGAGCCGTTTCCACCCTTTCCACATCGCTGACAGGCAGGTCCGGAGAGGGTTTTGGAAGACTGAGGACTTCTTTCCTGATTAGCGGGTGCAGTGGAACTTCATGCTCACCGGCGACCATGATCTGGGCAGCTCCCGGCTGCAGCGAAGAGAGATCAACCATCAGGTCCTGGGTAACAGTAACTTGGCAGGCCAATCGATAGCCTGCTTTGATCTGCTGTTCATCGAGGAAGGACTCTTCGGTAACGCATTGAGAGGCACCGGTTTGTGCGCTTGACACTACCTTAACCTTGCATTTTCCGCACAATCCCTTTCCTCCACAGGGTGAAGGCAGGGACAAACCCGCATCCGCCAAGACACGCAGGAGGTTCTGACCGTGGGTGGCGGATAAATGTTGTGTTTCTCGATTTTTCTGATTTACGGTAATGGTATATTTCCGCATTGGCACAACTCTCTTTGATCTATTCTATACTCTCTCTATACTCTCCGGTTTTTGTGGTCCGATCTATAGTAGGCTCTTATTTTTTCTCTTTTCTTCACGAAAAGTCCTTCAGCTGACTCCTGTAATCTATCTATATAAAAATAGGCTTGACGTCTGACATAATCTGTGTTAATTTATATAAGTATTCTGCATGACAAGATAGTTATGGCGCACATATCTTCCCTTGGCTCCTTTGAGACAAAAACTTCCACAAAAAAGTACTGGACACAAAGAGGAGTATGTGGTAAGATAATAAATGCGCCTCACGGGAGAGCAACTCCTGGGAAGCGAGGAAAAACCTTCTGGACCTTGACAACTGAACAGCAA